>CAVPPD010000022.1:0-102468 GCA_963707155.1 uncultured delta proteobacterium
ATTTTTCAGATATTCAATTTGGACGAAGGGCTGCAAAAGTCCGCTAATGAGTTGCAGGCTAGGCAGAATCTCCTCGATAGCCTCGTTCCAACCACCCATAGGTGTTTTCGGCACGTAGATGATATCGCCATCCATCAGCGACATCGGCATCGCCAGGCCGTTCATGACTTTGCCGAGATCGACGACCATCAGCTGTCCCTTGGTCGGCGAGAGAGAACGGATGATTCGGATCTGCTGGTGGTTATAGGGTTTCGAATCGATACTCGCCTGACTCAGGGCCTGCACCAGGTTGAGGCGTCCGTTGATCATTGGCACCATGCCGGATTGACCTACAGCCCCAAAGACGAAGACGCGCTCATCCTCGTTGCCTGGCACATAAATGGTGTCACCGGAGCGCAACTGGACATTTTGCTCCAGGTCATTCCTGTGCAACAGTTCGTAGATATCAACCGGCTGGACACGGTCGTTACGCACCAGGCGTGCACCGCGCATATTTGCACCAGAATTAAGACCACCACCGAGGGCAAGCCCGTGCAACAGCTCGGTGGGACGGTCCAGGAAGAAAACACCCGGCTGGTTAAACTGGCCGAGCAGATAGACGGGCTGGGATTTGAATTCAATAATTTCAACGGTCAGAACGGGGGTCTTGATATAGGCTTTGAAGATATCGACCAGTTTCCCCTGCAACTGAGTTAAAGTGAGCCCCGAAACAACAACCCGGCCAACATGGGGAAGAAAGATGCTGCCATCGGAGTTGACACGGAAGCCACCGATATCATTGCCCAGACTGACCCGGGCGGAACGTTCAACCATACCGGGCACGTAGACAGAGAGGACATCGCCAGGACCAATAATGTACTCGGTAATGTCCGGTTCATTCTCGATCGCAGTCGTTACGGAAACATTCTCAATTTCAACCACACCGGCACTGGGGTCATCAATATCAAATTTGGTGCCAGCAGGGTAGTCTTCGTAACGGGCACAGCCCGACAACATAAAAAGACCAATTGATACAACCAGAACAAGAATGCTTCTATTCATTGGAATCCTCCCGGAAAGCAGGTCTCATGAGGAAGGGGTGCCCCTGAGCCTTGAGTACAATAAATCATTTAAAGCATGCGAATAAAGTCTAAATTTTCAGCACTTAACGAAGATATTTATACTAAATTAAGGTTTATTATGTCAAATTAAAAAAAAAGTTGTCTAATTAAATAATCATTGGGTGTTCAAAATTGCCGCACTATAGCAGAGACATCTCAAAATCTTCTCAAACCCGGCAGAGTTTACATCAGTGCGCGGTACATTTTTTCACGACAGGACTCCAAGAGTCATCCGCAGACTTCGCATCAGAAGAGCTACAAAGCCCAATAAATCAGCCCCGCCTCTTCAAGCTCAGAACCGTTGAGTTGCGCTTTGACGTCGACGATCACACCGCAGCCGTTACCGTTGCAACAGAGCCGTTTATAATCAGCAGTGGTCAATTCGGTAAAAGCTTGATGGGAGACAGCATATATCACCGCGTCGAAGGGCTCCTGCCCTGCCAGTTCGATCAGCTCCAGGTCATATTCATGCCGCGCTTCGTCGGGATCGGCCATCGGGTCGTGAACCACGGGGTTGACCCCGTAGCTTCGCAGCTCATCAATGATATCAACCACCCGGGTATTGCGAATATCGGGAACATTTTCCTTGAAGGTCAAACCGAGGATCAGAACGCGGCTGCCTTTGACGGCCTTGTCGGCCTGGATCAGCTTCTTGACCGTGATTTCGGCGATGTACTTGCCCATGCCATCGTTGATCCGACGTCCGGAAAGAATCACCTGTGGATGGTAACCGATGCTTTCCGCCTTGTAGGTCAGATAATAGGGGTCAATACCAATGCAGTGCCCGCCGACCAGACCAGGAGTGAATTTAAGGAAGTTCCACTTGGTACCGGCCGCTTCGAGAACTTCCCTGGTCGGGATCTCGAGGCGATCAAAGATCAGGGCCAGCTCGTTCATCAGGGCGATATTAAGATCACGCTGGGTATTTTCGATGACCTTGGCGGCCTCTGCGACCTTGATTGAAGACGCCCGGTGTACCCCGGCCGTGACAATCATTTCGTAAACCTTGGCGACCGTCTCGAGCGTCTGGGCGTCCTGGCCGCTGACCACCTTGATGATCTTGTCGACCGTATGCACCTTGTCTCCCGGATTGATGCGTTCAGGAGAATAACCGACGGTGAAATCGCGACCACAGCGCAGGCCGGACTCGGCCTCCAGAATTGGTACGCAGAACTCTTCAGTCACACCGGGATAGACGGTTGATTCATAAACGATGATGCTGCCGGGCTTGAGATTGCGTCCTATGGTTGTGGAAGAAGCCCGCAGAGGGGAAAGGTCCGGACGCTTGTTTTCACAGAGTGGCGTGGGAACGGTGACGATGATGAAAGAGGCGTCTTTGAGAAGCGAGGCATCAGTGGTGTATTCTATCCGGGTGGATGCGAGATCTTCACTGGACAACTCACAGGTACTGTCGATCCCGTTTTTCAGTTCGGCGACCTTGGATTCGCTGATGTCGAACCCGAGCACCGCAACCTGACGCCCGAAAGCAGCGGCCAGAGGCAAGCCAACATAGCCAAGCCCGACAACGGCGATTTTCGCCTGTCCCTGTTCTATCTCCGCAAATGAAACCATTTAATAGCCCCCAACTATTAGTCAAAATCATTCAGACGCTTATACCAGAAACGGATCATTTAAAAAAGCAAAAGAACACGATCATCAATCGGCTTTGATCACATTGAGTCAAATTCCAAAGCCATGAGAATCTCTTTGAGGGACAAAACATAAAAAATCGGCCCGCCATTACTGACGGGCCATGACACAGATCTCAAATCAATGAGACATCAAAAATGGGCTAGAAAGACCCCGCATCCCCTCACTTATGACACTTGCATAACATCACATCCCCTCCATCGCCACCGACCCCCTCCACAAACATCGGGGCGCGACATTGCCGTTTAAAACGGCCATCACATGATTTCTGCGGGAATCTTTCTTATCGGTAAAGGTCCACCTCCCATAAATAGCGGTCATGCACAATCTTTGACCGCAAATCAAAAAATCTGAACTCGCGTAGATTTTGTTTTTTTCTACTCCTGATTATCTACAGAGCAAAGACATGACAACTATAAGGACAAGAGACATCGCCCTTGAACAAGCTTTGAGATAGCAAAATCAGCAGTGAGACGATTTAAGCAAGGGAACCGGTGCCCCAAAGCAGGGACGCTACAGATGTTTGCGGATTGCTCTAAAGTGAAGGACACTCCAAGCGGTACAAGACTTGTCGTCTTCTTAATCCGAAAACCCCCTCCTTTGAAAATCAAAATAAAAAAACCGGGCTGCTGAGGATGAAATCATCCTTCTGCAACCCGGCTGTCTTCTTTGTTCAGTAAGACCCGTGGCTTTCCGCCCCATCTTCTCAGAATGGTTTGGCATTTCTCACTTCTAAATCGATTAAGCAGAGCCTAACGTTTGAGAGATTAAGGTTCACAAACGTTTTTGTCAAGATAAAAGTCAATCCAAGATACTGCAATTATTACACAAGCGCGACAGAAGCAGCACAAGTGTCTGTTAAATAGGAGAAAAATAACATTTATCCAAAAAATTCAGGAGTCACGCTCCCATCAACTCTCCACAAACCGTACCGCGGCATCGGTCAGACTTGTCAGCTCCGCATGACTTCCGGCCTCAGTATAGACTCTCACCACGGGCTCTGTTCCAGATTTGCGGAAAAGCGCCCAGGAGCCATCATCGAGAATCATCTTCACACCATCAGTTGTGACCAGCTCCTTCACCTGTTTACCTGCAAGCAGCCCGGGTGGCGAAGCAAGCTTGGAATCGATTTTATCCGCCAGCTCCATGGAGAGACGCAGGTTTTTACGGGCGGTGTGAAATTCGCCGACGCGGCGGTACAGATCCGCGAGCAGCTGGCTGATGGTTTTACCTTCGACGGCCACCATTTCCGCGACCAGCAGGCATGCGAGCACGCCATCCTTATCCGGCACATGACCTCGCAGACTCAGGCCGGCACTCTCTTCGCCGCCGATCACGATTTCATTATCGCGGATGAACTCACCAATGTACTTGAAACCGACCGGCGTCTCGCGCACAGCATATCCGTGGTGGGCAGCGACGGCATCGATGAAATGGGAGGTGGCAACCGACCGTGCCGCGTCACCGGACTCGCCTTTTCTTCTGATCAGGTAATCGTAGAGCAGCGCAAGAATATAATTCGGCTCGATAAAAGAGCCGTCGGCATCAACAATACCGTAACGGTCGGCATCTCCATCTGTGGCCAGGCCGAGCACGATCCGGTTATCGCTCTTGACGCGGGAGATCAGGTCATTGAGGTGGGCCGGCGAGGGGTCGGGAGGCAGCCCGCCAAAGTAGGGGTCGCGCGAGCCGTTGATCGTCTGTACCAGCAGGCCAGCTTCGACCAGCAGGTTATCGACGTAATCACGCCCCGCGCCGTACATCGGATCGAAAACCACCGTCATGCCTGATCTGCCGATGGCTTCAAGATCGACTTTTTGACGCAGGACCTCCAGGTAGGCCGGCATGGGATCAATCTCTTCCACCAGGCCGGCGCGCACGGCCTGATCAAGAGGCATGTCACGGTAGCAGACTTCGCCGAGCATGGCATTGGCCAGCCGCTCGATCTCGGCAGTGACTTCAGGTAACGCCGGGCCACCCCAGGCAGTCGAAAACTTGATGCCATTATATTCGCAGGGGTTGTGACTGGCTGTAAAGTTGATCGCCCCGGCCGTTCCGCGTCGCATAATTTCGTAGGCAATGACCGGCGTTGGTGTGTCGCGTTTACAGATGAAGACCGGCACCCCTGAACCGGCAAGGACACGGGCGGTCTCACGAGCGAAGCGCTCCCCCATAAAGCGGCTGTCGTGGCCAACCACCAGCCCCTGCGCAGCACTTTTTTCTGCACGTAAAAAATCGGCAATGGCCTGGGTGACGATGCGGACATTATCCAGCGTAAAGTCTTCAGCGAGGATGCCCCGCCAGCCTGAGGTTCCAAACTTGATCTGATTCATGCCGTTTGCTCCAGAAGTTGTGTGTTGTCATTTGTTAGATGTAATGGCAGAAGTCTACCATATAAATTCGCGGCACGTGTCACTGGCATATGGGATCGGGGGCATCAGGGATCGGGATCATCAGACATCTTCGGTGCCGGGTAGTTGTCAATATCACGAACGTAAGGGCAATCTTCGGGGAGAAACCCTTTCTTGATATTGTCCCGGGTCAACCTGACGCAACCAGGACGTCTGCGATCACGCTCCCCATAGACCATGCACAGTTTTTTAGCCGTATCGAGGAATTCGCATGGCAAGTCCGTGTAGTAGATTTTCCCTTCAAAATCTATCTTTTCATAGCAGCAACGGCCGCACCTGGCACAGATAGAGTCCCAGTCAACCTGATTGTCATCTTCCGGCTTCTTCATACCAGCAAATTACCCAATCGAGTGAATCCGGTCAACGATCAATCCGCACGTCTCTTTTAGGGTTGACACGCGCAGGCAAAAGAAGGTAGAAGTTCCAATTCGAAAACCAGAATACGCGTCACATTAAAGGAGTACCCTCATGCAGTGTCAAACAGTTCTCCCCGGTACAGAATGTATCTTCTGGGGCAAAAAAGGTTGTATTTGTGAAGGCGGCAGCTGTGAGAACGTGATCGAGATGTGCGTAGGCTGCGCGAATATAGCGGAAGGCACCATCGGTCCGGTCTGTGTCAAGGCTCCTTCACCACTCAAAAAATGGTCCGCCGGCCTCTGTAACGTTGCTACGCACCGTAAAGTTGAAGTCAAGATCGAAGACATCAAGGTCAACCCGCTCAAAGCTTCCAAGCGTGCGGGTCGTTAACGACAAATTACATCTTGCCAAATTATTCAGGCCGGCAACCTCATGGTTGCCGGCCTGTTTTTTTTGTGACTCCCGATGTCTCCTGCCTGATTACAGCTGCAGTTGATCGGGATCCTCAACAACACCCTCATCCACCAGCAAAGGCAGGTTTGTCAAAGCACCTTCCTCCTCTCCGTCAGGCACCAGTTCGCTGAACTCGCGCAAGGTCGGTAAAGCGGAGAGGTCCGCCAGGCCAAACAACTCCAGAAATTCGCGGGTCGTCCCATAAATCATCGGCTTGCCCGGAACATCTTTCTTGCCAAGGATCCTGACCAGGCGCTTCTCAAGCAATGTTTTCAGGACACTGCCTGAATCGACACCGCGCAGGTACTCAACTTCTGATCGTGTTACCGGCTGTCTATAGGCAATGATCGCAAGGCTTTCCAGGGCAGGACGAGAAAATTTAAAGGGTCGGCTACTTCCCAGCTTTCTCAAGTCATCGGCGTATTCCGGCCGGGTCCTCAATTGATAGCCGCCAGAGACTTCCTGCAGGAAAAAGCCGCGCGGATGCTCGGCGTAATCTGCTTCCAAAGCCTCGATCGCGGAGAGGATCTTCTCCACAGGCAAATCCAGGACCTCGGCCATGCGTTCCAGCTTGATCGGCCCGTCGGCAGCAAAGATCAGAGCTTCGACCAGGGGTGTGAGTTCAAGAATATCCAAGGCTGTCTTCTCCAAGATCCAGTTCTTCGTTCTCTTCAATCGTCACCGCGGGAAAGAGCCAGATCGCTCCATGATGGACATTTTGCATAAAACGGACCAGGCGCAATTTGACCAGTTCGAGTAGTGCCAGAAAAGTGACAATGACTTCGTTGCGTTTGTAACCGCCTTCAAAAAGGTCAAAAAAAGCAATGCTCTCCTGTCCCTGAAGCCTGGAAAGAATTGAATTGATGCGATCGGTGACAGAAAGTTGCTCCAGGTTCACCTCGTGCATGAACTGCTCCGGTTTCTCCTTGAGGACCTCTTTCAGGGCCTCCAGCAGATCAAACAGACCGACACTGACAAAACCGGACTCAGCCTCCTCCAGAACCTCTGGCTGCGGGGCAGCCCGTGCAAAGACATCCCGGCCGAGTTGGGGTTTGAGATCAAGAGTCATGGAGACTTCTTTATATTTCTGATACTCGAGCAAACGTCGAACCAGTTCCGCGCGGGGGTCCTCTTCCTCCTCCTCGATCTCATCCTCAACAATCTTTGGCAGCAGCATCTTCGATTTAATATGCAGCAAGGTTGCCGCCATCAGAAGAAACTCGCCGGCCAGATCCAGGTTGAGGGTCTTCATTGCATCCAGAATAGACAGGTATTGGGCAGTGATTGCGGCCATGGGGATATCGTAGATGTCCATCTCATTCTTCTTAATGAGATGCAACAGCAGATCGAGAGGCCCCTCGAAGTTTTCCAGTTGAATCGCGTAACTGTCCATTTCTGTACTCAACGATAAAACAGCAGGCGCATGGTCTGCTCTACCACACCCATATGCGGACCTGCCATCAGGCTCACGACATAGTTGACGGCCGGACCAAAGACCATCTTCCAGGCTGAAGTTCCAAAGATGATAAAAACAATCAGTAACATTCCAAACGGTTCAACGCGACGAAGCATTTGCGACTGACGCTCCGGCAGAACCCCCATGAGCACCCGGCCACCATCAAGTGGCGGAATCGGCAGGAGGTTGAACAGGCAGAGGATCACGTTGATATAGAGTCCGAATGCGGCCATCAGGCCAACCGGATTAATCAGTGTCAACAGCTGGCTTTCTTCAGGGAGCATGGCCGCAGTGTAAACAACAACACGAAGCAACAGGGCAGAGAGAAGAGCCAACAACAGGTTGGCCGAGGGACCGGCCAGAGAGACCCAGATCATATCTTTTTGCGCACGACGCAAATTGTTCGGGTTGACCGGAACCGGACGGGCCCAACCGAAACCAAAGACCAGAAGGGCAATGGTGCCGATGGGATCAAGATGCTTGACCGGGTTCAGTGTCAGGCGTCCGAGCAGCCGCGCGGTCGGATCGCCGAAGCGTTCTGCGATGAAACCATGGGCGACTTCGTGCAAGGTCACCGCCAGCAATGCCGGAACCAGCATGATCGATATTTTGAGCAGGATATGTTCCATAATGAAGAGCTCTGCAACCAATAATTATACGATGAATATTTCTAGCAGATGCATCTGAACAAGTCAATGATTCAGAGTCTGGCGCAATTAGCTAAGTATCTGATTTAACAGTACTTAACGGATATTTATTACGTTCACATGAGAGCAGGATCGTATTTGGCATGCAGTATGCAGTCATTCGGGGTAATCCACGACCATTAGGGCTTAGTTGGTCCTGGAAAATTGGGACAGTCCCCATGCGGGGACAGTCCCAGTGGTGGCTTTTCATACTATTCCAGATATTTACGTTTTACCAAAGCGATCTCATCCTCTGCGGTGACCACGCGTTCATCGAGACGCGCGTAGAGAAGGTCATCGAGGATGGTTTTAAAGATCGGTCCGGAAACAAGGCCGAGTTTTTCGAGATCGTGACCGGTGAGTATAGACTGGACGTCGCGCAAGTGCGTTATATACAACGAGATCCATTGACGAACATGTTCTTTGGAGGTTCTGGCCATCATAAAGAGAAGGATCTCAGCCGAGAAAGGTTGGAACCATCGGTACAGGCTGCTTGATCTGGGCCGACGCAGTCCGTGGTCGCGCCTTTCCAGTTTCTGCAGCAGAGCCATCGCGGCAGCGCGCTGATGGTTCAAGATGTCCCGATAACGCGGCATGACCTGCAGACGGTCACAAAGAGCCTTGATTCCGGCGCGATCCAAAACGGCGGTGAAGACCAGGAAGTAACAGAGCCAACGTTCACACGGGTGACCGGTATAGAGCAGCTCATACCAGTCTATGGCGCGTCTCGCCTCGTCGAAAGATTTTGAATAGTCGACTTTGCTGGTCAGCGCCGGATGGAGGTATTTGAGCACATCCAATCGCGCCAGTCGCAGGATGTCCGGTAACGGCTGATGCTCGTTCAATATCAGCAGGAGCTCATTGAAGATGCGTCGGCCGCTGACCTTTTCCATCAGGCCGAGGCGGACGGCACTGGTCAACAGGTGCTCCGTCTGCTTGCCGATCTGAAAACCGAGGCGCTGCTCGAAACGCACAGCGCGGAAGACCCGGGTCGGGTCCTCGACAAAGCTCAAATTGTGCAGCACGCGGATGGCCTTGTCATCAATGTCACGTTGACCGCCATAATAGTCAAGCATTGCCCCGAAAACATTGTGATTCAGGCTGATCGCCAGGGTATTGATGGTAAAGTCTCGACGACTGAGGTCCATTTTCACCGAAGCATGTTCAACGTCCGGCAAGGCGCCCGGCTTGAGATAGTACTCCATCCGTGCCGAAGCAATATCCAGTTTGAAGTCATCCGGGAAGATCAGGACGGCGGTACCGAATTTCTTATGGCAGCGCACCCGGCAGCTATTCTCCCGGGCAAATCTTTCTGCAAAGGCGATCCCGTCACCTTCAACGACGACATCGACATCCAGGTTGCCCTTACTGAGCAGCAGGTCACGCACAAAACCGCCAACGGCAAACACGCTGACGCCCATCTCGTCGCCAACCTGCCCAAGCGCTGAGAGAAGTTCCTGAATCCGTTTCGGCAGTCGATTACGAATCAGACGCTGGACCTGGCCGGCGCTGTAGCGTCTCCCGCCACGACTGACCAGGCTGCGTTCCCCGGAGAGAGGCGGGGTGCCGGCAACACTGGCCAGATGACGCAGCAGGTCGGTTCGGGTGACGGCTCCGGCGAGCCGGCCAGCCTCGATGACCGGAACGAATCGCTGGTTACTCTCGACAATCAGGGCTTTTAACGTGGCGACGGTCGTCTGCGGAGTGACCTGGTGAAAATCGCTGCTCATGATCTCGCTGACCGGTTGTTTTTGCAGCCCGTGATAGACCGCCTTGTCCACAAGCTGACGTGAAATGGTTCCGACAACCTCATCATTCCTGACCACGGGAACCGCGTTGATATTGTAACGGGACAGGGTCTGGTGCGCATCGGCGACAGAAGCATCCACCGCCACGGTCTTGACCGGCGTCGACATCAGGTGGCGAGCCTGCCATTGCGGCTGGGTGTGTTGTTGCAGCAGTACCTGCAAGCGATCGAGCACCTGCAGCAAGGTCAGGTCACGTACGGCACAGGACGCTGCAGAGGCATGCCCACCGCCGCCAAACTCCTCCATGATATCGCCAACATGGATTTCCTTCAGGCGCGAACGAGCGACGATGAAAACCCGTCGCTCCATACGAACGACAACAAAGAGGACGTCCAGGTTCTCCATGTCTTTGAGTTTATGCGCGAGGGCTGCGATATCGCTGACGAAATAATCGACCGTTGCGTGAGCAAGAGCGACGTTAATGCCATGAACATTGAGAATGGTTTTGTTGGAGATCAGATCGTTCAGCAAGCGGACCTGATCGGGAGTCAATTCGCGGTTCACCAGGTCAGCGACCGTGTTGAGGTTGGCGTCGTTGGACAGGAGATAAGCGGCCGCCTGGTAATCCTTAACGGTGGTCGACTGGAAGGTCAGGCTGCCGGTGTCTTCATAGAGGCCGAGCATCATCATGGTCGCTTCATCAGCGGTCAGCTTTATCTGCTTCTGCATGAGGATGTGGCTGATCACGGTGACGGTCGAACCCACCGCTTCGACACGTTCGAACGAGCCCTTCAAGCTGCCGGCCTTACCGGCATGATGATCGTAGATATGGATATCGACTTCGGGCCGTTTGGCGACACTGGCGAAAGGCCCGATACGCGAAGCTTGCCGAACATCGACAAGAATCAGGCGGGTGATTGTTTTCAGATCGATGTCACGAGCACGTTTGAAACCAAAAGCGTATTGCGCACTCTGCAGAAAGAACTCGCGCAGGCCGCGCTCCTGGCCGCCAGGGAAGACCATCACTGCGTCCGGGTAAAGTCGCCGGGCGGCAATCATCGACCCAAGACAATCGAAATCGGCATTGATGTGGGTTGTGATGACTTCCATAGGACACCGGGAGAGAAAAAAAGTTAAAATCAGGGCGCAGCAAGCAGCGCCCGTACTTTTTACAATTTGTGATTCAGTCACATAAAATACTGTCATTCCCGAGGGTTTAATCGGGAATCCAGGCTTTCAAACCATGGATCCCCGATAGAAGCATTCGGGGATGACAGACTTTTTTTGTAAACAATTCAGATTATGTCGAGTAGTTACTAAATTTTCAAACTGCCGATCAACTCATGGATATCATCAATGCCTTCATTAATACAGAACTCTTCTATCCCATCGATGATGGTCAGCATCGCAGTCGGATCGACAAAATTAGCCGTGCCGACCTGAACCGCCCTGGCGCCGACAATCAGGAATTCAAGCGCATCCATGGGGCGCATAATACCGCCAATACCAATCACCGGAACTGAGACGGTCTGTACGACCTGGTGCACCATGCGCACGGCAACCGGTCGGATCGCCGGCCCGGAGAGGCCACCGGTGGTATTGGCGATACGTGGTTTGCGAGTGTGAACATCCACCGACATGCCGGTAATCGTATTGATGCAGGCAATGGCGTCCGCGCCGGCTTCTTCGACGGCCCGGGCGACGACGGTAATATCGGTGACATTAGGCGTCAGCTTGACGATCAGCGGTTTCTGGAGCTGCTTGCGCACCAGGCCGACGACTTCGCTCGCCGCCTTAGGATCGGTACCAAAGACGATACCGCCCTGCTTGACGTTGGGACAGGAAATATTCAGCTCGACGGCAGCAATCTCGGGGATATCATTAAGGAGCCTGGCCACTTCGCCGTATTCCTCAAGCGTGTTGCCAAAGAAATTGGCAATCACCGGGGTGTTGACGGTGCGCAGAAAAGGCATCTTGTACTTTATAAATGCATCGATGCCAACATTCTGCAGACCGATGGCGTTGAGCATACCGCTGGTGGTTTCGGCGATTCTCGGAGTCGGGTTGCCCGCCTTGGGCTTCAGAGAGAGGCCCTTGGTCACGATCGCGCCGATTTTTTCCATATCCATAAAAGGCGCGTATTCTTCACCGTAGCCGAAGGTCCCGGAAGCAGGCATCACCGGGTTTCGCAGCTTGATTCCGGCGATTTCAACACCCAGGTTGGGGCGCTTGACAATTTTTTGATTCAGTTGGCTCATCAGGCGCACCCCCCGCAGCTGTGATCGTTTTGCCCCAGGGCACTCCAGTCCAGGTATTGTGATTTAAAAACCGGTCCAACCTTGCAGGTACAGAGATAACTCGGATTTTCCTCCGTATGCCCTGCCCCCTTGACGACACAACCAAGACAGGCGCCGACGCCACAGGCCATCGACTCTTCCAGGGAAACCTGCAACGGCACCTTGCAGGCGACACAGATGCGATGAACAGCGCCGAGCATCGGCAGGGGGCCGCATGAGTAAACTTCGGAGTCCGGATACTTCTTTAATTTTCGTTCCAGCACCTGGGTCACAAAACCTTCTTCTCCAAGGCTGCCGTCATCGGTGGAGATATAGGTTTCTACACCGAGACGCTCAAACTCCGTGACGGCGAAGATGTCATCACGCGTGCGGCCGCCCATCAGGAGTCTGACCTTGCAACCGTTGGCGATCAGCTCACCGGCCAGCATGTACAGGGGAACCAGTCCGATGCCACCGCCGACAAGAATTTTTTCGCCCTGACGCGATGTGCAGTCAAAACCATTGCCGAGAGGACCCAGAAGCTCAACACCATCTCCTTCGTGGAGCTCTGCCATGATGCTGGTACCACTGCCAACCACCTTGTAGACGATCTCGACAAACTCCTTTGGCGGCAGGCCCTCGCAATCGGCAGGTAAGAAACCGGTTCGGAAGATACCGAAAGGACGTCGCAGCAACGGTGGCAGTGAACGCTGCACCCGGAACATGACAAACTGGCCGGGATGGGCCCTCTCGCCGAAACCGGGGGCCAGGAGCTTCATCCGGAAATAGCCGGGCGAGATCTCCTGGTTGGAGATGATCTTGGTACGGTAATTCTTCATAAATTTTCTACTCTCCCGAGCAAGGGCATGGCTCCTTACTCATCTTCACAGGATATCATCATAATCAATGCGTCTTCGCCATCGTGGTAATACGCATCACGTCTACCGCAGATGGAGAAACCAAAACGTTCGTACAAGGTAATCGCAGGGCTGTTGCTGGCGCGAACTTCAAGCCAGGCCGAGGTCAGTCCAGACAACCGGCCACGTGCGATGACATGCGCCAGCAGTCTGGCGGCAATTCCCCGGCGTCGCATAGCTGGCAGGGTCGCCAGGTTCTGAATCTGCAGCTCTCCCGCAACCAGCCATGAGCAGAGGAAGCCGGCGAGCTCCCCCCCGCAGCGATAAAGGTCCACCGAGGCCACAGGGTTGTTCAATTCGTCAATAAAATGTTGCAACCCCCAGGGCTCACTCTGACTGGCGCACTCAAGCCGGAGTACCGCAGCAAGATCATCTTGCTGCATTGGCAGGACCTGGTCGCCGTCAGGCAAAGGAATCGCTTGATCAAATTTCAAAAGGTCTGGAGTCTCCCGGCTTGAGCCTTACAGCCGCTTATAATAGGCTACCCCGGCCAACCTGTAAAGGGAGAGAATACTGGCTGGTTTCAAGGTTTGCAATTGACAACCTGCAAGAGGGTGATTTATTTAATAGGGCTACCTCATAAACTTGAATTCGCGGAAAAATAACCACGAGAATGAGCCGTCGGCTCACGGCGAATGCGAGTTATTGCTTAAGGAGAAATACCCTTGTCAGATCGTTCCAGTATGACCTACAAAGGTGCCGGCGTTGATATCGCTGCCGGCAACCGTTTTGTCGACATGATCAAACCCCTGGTCAAATCGACCAACCGTCCGGAAGTCCTCACTGATATCGGGGGATTCGGCGGTCTTTTCTCCCTCAATAAAGACAAGTACAAGTCACCGGTTCTGGTGTCCTCAACAGATGGTGTCGGCACCAAGCTGAAGCTGGCGTTCCAACTCGATCGACACGATACGGTGGGGATTGACCTGGTCGCCATGTGTGTCAACGACATCATCGTGCAGGGCGCTGAGCCGCTCTTCTTCCTCGATTACTTCGGCACCGGCATGCTGTCCCCGGAGAAGGGGGCCGAGGTTGTCAAAGGCATTGCCGAAGGTTGCCGTCAGGCTGGCTGCGCCCTGATCGGTGGCGAGACCGCCGAGATGCCAGGCTTCTATAGTGACGGTGAATACGATCTGGCCGGCTTCACCGTCGGCGTCGTCGATCGCGACTCGATCATTGATGGATCGGCCATTCAGGTCGGTGAGACAATCATCGGCATCGCTTCAAACGGATTGCACTCCAACGGCTATTCCCTGGCCCGTCGCATCGTCGATGAACGTTTGCAGGGAGCTCTTGACACTGTCCGTCCGGAACTCAATGAAACGCTTGGCGAGGCAATGCTGCGGCCCACCAGGATTTACGTCAAGTCCATCCTCAACCTGCTGCGCAACTTTGATATCCGGGGCATGGCCCATATCACCGGTGGAGGGCTGCTGGAGAACGTGCCGCGCGTTTTGCCGCGTCACTGCAAAGCGGTGATCCATAAAGACTCATGGCCCAAGCTGCCACTCTTCGAACTCCTGCGTGAAGCCGGCAATCTTGAGGAGAAAGAACTCTATCGCACCTTCAATTACGGCATCGGCATGGTCCTTGTTGTACCGAAAGATTCAGTAGAGGATATCCTGTCGCGGCTTCAAGGATTGAATGAGAAAGCCTACGTGATCGGAGAAATTGCCGCCCGTGATGACCAGAGCGAGCAGGTAGAGCTGGTTTAGTCTTTTCTAAGTGACGAGTGACGAGTGACAAGTGACCGTCACCCGTGACCTACGTTACTCGTTACTCGTTACCGATTTCCCCGGAGTCTCCCATGTCCAAATTGTTGCGCATCGGCGTTCTGGCCTCAGGCGGAGGCACCAACCTGCAGGCGATCATCGACCGCTGTCAGGATGGCACCCTGGCGGCAGAGATCGCCGTAGTCATCACCAACAACCCAGGTGCCGGGGCCCTGGATCGAGCTGCAAAAGCCGGTATCGCGACTCTTTGCATCAACCATCGGGAATTTTCGCAACGAGAGGATTTTGACAACGCGGTTGTCAAAGCCTTACAGGATGCCGGAGTCGACCTGGTCGTACTCGCAGGCTTTATGCGCATCATCACCCAGACCTTTATCAATGCGTTCCCTGAGCGGGTGATCAATATTCACCCCGCGCTGCTGCCGGCTTTTCCCGGCCTGCATGTGCAACAACAGGCGATTGACTACGGCGCACGCTTCTCCGGCTGTACCGTGCACTTTGTTGATGGCGGGGTTGACACCGGGCCAATCATTATTCAGGCGGTTGTTCCGATTCTGCCCGACGACACGGCTGACTCCCTGGCCGCCCGCATCCTCGAACAGGAGCACAGGACCTATCCCAGGGCCATTCAGCTGATTGCCGAAGGTCGCGTTCAGGTTGAAGGCCGCAGAGTCACGATCGTACCACCCTGCCCTGCGGATCTGACGGCCCTGGTCAACCCGTCAACCGACGGCTGAATTTTTCATGGATAAACGACACCCTGAGAACAGAGACCGCACCCCAATCCTTGTCAGTGCCTGCCTGCTTGGCCTGCCAACCCGCTATGATGGCAAAACCAAACGGTCACAGGCTGTGATCGATTATCTGCAGCGCGAGAACCTGCTGCCGATTCCGGTTTGTCCCGAGCAGCTGGCAGGGATGCCGACTCCCCGCGATAAAACTTTTTTCCTCCAGGGCGATGGACACGATGTGCTCGCAAAAAGTGGCGAGGTGATCTCGGAGTCCGGTCAGAGCATGAACGAGGTCTTCTGTCGCGGAGCGAAGATGGTCTTACACATCGCCCATCTGAGCCATTGCAAGAAGGCGCTCTTTAAGGAGCGTAGCCCCTCATGTGGGGTCCATCAGATTTACCTGGGAAATGAACTTGTTCAGGGTGCAGGTGTGACGACCGCCTTGTTGCTCAAAGAGGGATTTGAGGTCTTCTCCGAAGAGGACCTTTAGGTCGTTCTCCGGTCAATGTTGAATATTGAGTTGCAGTGTACAGGTACAATTCAATCTGAAAACCGGCGGGTCTCGTCCCGCCAGACGACTTACTCTTGTATGCGGCAAAAGAGTAAGCAGAAATGCCTGGTCACTGGTGGGCACTTCTTGCCAGGCTTCTATGGACGTTAACAGCTCCGAGCCTAAGGATTTGTACACTGCTTGTCGATCACAAGGACGGGGCCTTATAAGGGCCCCGTTCTCGTTACGCAAACGGAAGCGACTCAAGTCTTTAGCTGTAGTTTTTAAAGTCATAGACCTCTTCGCGCAAGAAGTGCCCACCGCAGGACCACGGCATTTTCTGCTTACTCTTTGTTGCCATGCAAGAGTAAGTCGTCTGGCGGGACGAGACCCGCCGATGTTGAATCCTGATTGAAGTGCAGATATGTTCATCCGTAATCCGAGAGGATTGACACGTTACGTCAAAGTGACTAATCATAAATCCATGAGCAACAAACACTACGACATAGCGATCATTGGAGGCTCCCTTTCGGCCCGCATTGCAGCGGCCCTGCTCGCCAAGCAGGGGAGCAGCGTTCTCTTCCTGCGCTATCGTGAAGCCACGGCGTCAGAGTGGTTCCACTCCTCGCTGTTTCTCGAAAAGCTCCTCGGCACCCTCGGCGGTCGCTCCTGTTTCGTGGCACAAAAACCAATCCAGGTCATCTCGCGAAAAGCCCGTGTCACCCTGAACAATGACATTTCGCTCGACATGGAGCTCGGCCGGGAGTTTGGTAAAGACGGTCCGGCTGTTGCGCGATGGTTGGAGGAGCTCCGCGTTCAGGGAGTACAGCTCGAGAACCTTTTCTGGGACAACGGCGGTTTGCCCTGGCCATCTTTAAAGACGACGGCCAGCTTCAAACTTCTCAGCCTTCGGCGCAAGGTGAGCTGGGCAGATCTTGATGCCCCCCTGGCAGACTCGTTACGCGAGATACCACCATCTGCGATCGAATTTGTGACGGACCTTCTTCAGGGGCTCGCACTGGAAAAAGCAGACAGGCTGTCTCGCGCTCAGGCTGCGCTGCTATGGTCCCAGGCCACGCGCCCGGAGAACCTGGTGGAGCCGGATTTCAGTCAATTACTGGCGAAACGTTTTACCCAGTTCCATGGTGCAAAGGCTGACCTTGATGATCTCGAAGTCATCAATTACGACGGCTCACGCTGGACCGGCGGCAGAACCAGGTGCGGAGGCCAGTTTACTGCAAGGCACTTTCTGCTGGGAGATACGCGCTGGGTTGATCGATTCAAACCCGGCAGGGTCGCGGAGCTGGCACGACCACAGGGCGTGTCTAAAATGACAACCAGCCCTCTGACCGGGCAGCTGTCACCGCTGCTGGCCTCACGGCTCATCTGCGGAGGAGAAGCACCTCTGCGCCTGGCGATCGAGGAGTACGAGGCTTATCTCAACAGTTCTCTTCTTAATGAAGATAAAATTTCAGACGAACAACTGCGTGACCAGCTGGACCATCAGACAAGAAAAGAGTCAGAGAAAATGCTTTGTGGACTTGTTGTCAGCTCTGTTGACAGAACAGAAGAACAGCTGCGGGAACAACTCGAGCCAGTGCTGCCCTTTGCAAAATATGAACTGTCAATCATCGAGGAAGATTTTTCATCGTCGGAGACACCGGTCGCCGCAAGCACCCATCGAAATAAGCTCGCTAAACTGCCGCTTCAGCTCGGCAAAAACCTCTTTTGTGCGGACAGTAGCGTTTTGTTGCCTGAGATGGGCGCGTCCGGTGCCGCCCTGCTTGGCTGGACTCTGGCGGAGAATCTTGCGGACAAAACCAAACCGGGGTCAAAATAAGAAAACCTCTTGCAAAGAGGACACATCCATGCTAGAAAGTTCCGTTCAAAACGTTTTAGGAGGAGTAAAAAATGTCAAAGCAATGTGATGTCTGTGGGAAGAAGTCAATGTCTGGCTGTAATGTCAGCCATGCACATAACAAAACCAAGAGGACCTTTCAGCCTAACCTGCAAAAGGTTCGTGCTGTCAAGAATGGTTCTGTCAGCAACATGAAGGTCTGCACGCGCTGCATCCGGTCAGGAGCTGTTCAGAAGGCAAGCTGATCAGATTATTTCGAATGCACGCAGCAAAAGTTTAAAAGGGGTGGCCTGAAACAGGCCGCCCCTTTTTATTAGACGAAAAGACAGTGAAGATAAAGCTTGTATTGAACGCGATGTCAAAATTTTAGAAATGACATCAAAAAGAGCATCATCAGAACGAACGGACACAACGCACGATGTCATATGTATTCTGCTTGGGTCTATTTTCCAGTTGCTCCGGTTCCAAAGTGAACGTCATTGGCGGAATACTCTGAAGTCTCGGTGCTGGTCCAATAGTTGAGAGCCTCGGCACCGCGAAAAAGAGGATTGATGGTCGGAGAGTATCTGCTGTCGACGATACCCTGCAGTTCGCTCAGAGTTGGTAAACGCCAGTTCGAGTGTCCAGCTAATTGGAGATCAGCACAATAATCAGCACCGCTGTACCAGTTGATCGTGGTCACGACCGATCGTCGTCGGGTCAAGGTCCACCTGCTGCCACATCAAATTGGTGCCCGACTGGGTGAGAGTTCCATTTCGATTGTCTGTAAAAGATGGGTAAACAACTGGCTCCGGTTCCGGTTCCGGCTCCGGCTCTGGTTCCGGCTCCGGACCAGGATCAGGGGAGACGTAACAGAGAAGAAAATCATCAACCTGGTTATTGCAATCATCATCAATATTATTGCCACAAATTTCAGCCCCGGAAGGAACGCATACAGGGGTCAGAGTTTCAACCGGATCGACAACGACTGGCAGGGCATCACATGAAGAAGGCAGAGCAGCGGTTCCGGAGACTGAATCGATGGTAAAGAAAGAACCACTGAGCACCCTTCTGAGTAGAGCTAGTGAAGGTTCCGGTCCCGGTCATCACATCGAAATTGAACTGGTAGACAGTGGTCTGCATGACAGTGCCGACGGCGGTGGTTGCATTGACCGTCACAACCAACTGGTTACCAAGCGACAAACGCGCTGCCAACCGCCAAACCGACGCCATTGCCATTCGCATCAAGATGGGTTCCGTTGAGAGAGTAGTACTTTTCGTTGACCGATGAAACAGCCAACTCCAGGACGCGCTGAGTTCCCTGAGTGGTCGTTATATCTACACATGACACGCCAAGAAAATCGCCTGCATACACAGACGTGGAGACCAATAACATGACAATCAAGTTTCGCAATGGTTTTACGGTAAAGCGAGGTTAAACAGTTCATCTTTTACTCCTTGAGCCAGAAATGAAAACAGCGGAGTCGCTGCTGTCAATCCGTACTCGTTCATATTATGGAATCCTCATCGATAACTATGACTTTCCCTTTGATTTTTGGGATATTACACCTGAGAATCAGTCTGGCGGATTCAAGTTTTAACATCCAATGTCGCGAACGCGCTGAAGTCTCTTCACCCGAAACCCGCAACCTGTACAAAAGCAAAAGACATACCAACAGGCAAGGATCCCTGAAAATATCATCATTCTAAGGATAAGGCTGCAAGGCTTCACACAAAGTGTATGATTTTAGATACTTACAGCGCCGACAAGATCGTTAAATCGCCCGAGGGTTTCAACTACGCGATTGCGGACGGAAGCCGTCATCGGATGAGTGCCATTTGGATACTTCACCTGCAGAAAAATAGCGACATCTGTCACAAAAATGTCACAGTGTGCACGCAGAATAACGTAACACTTCAATCATAACGTCAGCGCTCCGACCACTCCCAAAACCTATGCAACAGCAATCCACTCGATTTCAACATCTGCTCCCTTCGGCAGAGCTGCAACCTGAACACACGCGCGCGCCGGCGGGACATCGGTGAAAAATTCACCGTAAATTTCATTGACCGTCGCAAAATCGGCCAGGTCGGTCAGATATATCGTGGTTTTGACAATATCAGAAAAATCACGCCCCGAAGCATGTAACACTGCACGCATATTCGCCATGACCTGGCGCGTCTGTTCAACGATTCCCCCTGCGACAAGAGCACCACTCTCTGGGCTCAAAGGGATCTGGCCGGAATAGAAAATAAAGCCACCGGCCTGAACGGCTTGTGAGTATGGCCCGATTGCAGCAGGTGCCTCACTCGTCTGAATCTGTTTTTTCAACATAATCATCTCCTCGTATGGACGTGACTGAATTTATTTCTTAATGCCCGCTCTCACCCTCTCAACCTGGATAACCCCTTTGACTTTCTGCACAGCATCCATGACCCGTTGCAAATGATGGACGTCCTGGACATCAACTTCGAAGTTCAGGATACCCCGCCCTTCGTTGGTTGAAAACACACTGGCTCGCAAGATATTCGCTTCACATTTGGTAATCACCTTGGTCACGGCAGCAAGAACTCCCTGCTGGTCCAGACTTTGTATCCGTATTTTTACAGGTCGCGTCGCACCCTTCTGGCGATTCCATGAGACATCGATGCGGCGTTCAGGATCAGTCTCAAGAATGCGCGGACAATCCGCAGAGTGAACAGTCACCCCCATGCCCTGAGAGATAAAACCGATAATTTCATCACCAGGAAGAGGGTTACAGCACTTGGAAAAACGCACAAGGATATCATCCAGACCCTGAACACTGATGGCGTCGACCGGTTTTTTACGGATTTTACCAAGGACCTGGCTGATACGGCTCGGCTTGGGTGCTTCAGCCTTAAACTGTTCGGGGAGGAGCCGTGAGATGACCTGGTTGCAGGTTATCTTGCCGTAACCCACAGCTGCCTGCAGGTCTTCAAGGCTGCGGAAACCAAGCTCAGTGACGGTTGCCTTCATCGTGCTCAGATTCACCGCACGATTAAAACTGAAACCATACTTGCGCAGCTCCTTCTCGAGCAGATCCCTGCCCAGCTCGAGACTCTGCTGACGCTCCTGCTCCTTGACCCAGTTCCGAATCCGGTTCTTCGCCTTGGACGTCTTGACAAACTTCAGCCAGTCCTTACTCGGTGTCTGGTTCGCAGCGGTCGTGATTTCAACAACATCACCATTTTTCAGTTCGGTTTTCAAAGGGACCAGGCGACCATTCACCTTGGCGCCTGAACAACGATGGCCAACATCAGAATGGACGCTGTAAGCGAAATCAATCGGTGTGCTCTGCTTGGGAAGCTCCTTGACATCACCATTCGGAGTAAACACGTAAACTTCATCGGGAAACAAATCGACCTTGACAGAAGTCATGAACTCACTGGAGTCCTTGAGTTCTTTCTGCCACTCAAGCATCTGGCGCAGCCAACCGAAGCGACCTTCTTCAGCACGATTGGCGGACTTGCCCTCCTTGTACTTCCAATGTGCGGCGATCCCCTGCTCAGCGACCCGGTGCATTTCCTCAGTGCGAATCTGCACCTCCATGCGCTGCCCGGCCGGGCCGAACACCGTGGTATGGAGCGACTGGTACATGTTCGCCTTGGGCATGGCGATAAAATCCTTGAAACGCCCCGGCACCGGCTTCCATAGAGAGTGAATCACTCCAAGCATCGCATAACAGTCACGCACGCTCGGCACGATGATACGGAATGCGATATGATCATGGATCTGATCAAAATCTATCTTCTGTTTGATGATTTTTTTATGAATTGAACTGATGTGCTTGAAGCGGCCCTGAATCTGGCCATCAATCTCGTGCTCCCGCAGGATCGTCTCTAAACGCCTCTTGACATCTGTGACGTAGGTATCACTTTTACGGCGCTGCTGTTCAACCTGCTTGGCCAACTTTTTGTAGTTGTCCGGGTCGAGGTAGCAGAAAGAAAGATCTTCCAGTTCACTTTTAACCCAACTGATACCGAGACGATTCGCCAGGGGGGCGTAAATATCAGCAGTTTCCTGGGCAATTTTCCGGCGGATTTCCTCCGGCTGAAATTCGAGAGTCCGCATGTTGTGCAGACGGTCGGCCAGCTTCACCAGGATGACGCGAATGTCCCTGGCCATGGCCAGCAGCATCTTGCGGAAGTTCTCTGCCTGTCGCTCCTCACTGGTTTTAAAGGTGATCTTGCTGATTTTGCTGACACCGTCAACCATTTCAGCCACTTCATCACCAAACTGCTCGCGCAGCTCCTGCTCTGTGGCGAGAGTCTCCTCGAGAGTGTCGTGCAACAGGCCGGTCATAACCGTGGGCACATCCACACGCAGACGCGTCAGGATGACAGCAACTTCCATGAGATGGGTCAGGTACGGTTCACCGGAGAGCCGGGTCTGGCCCTTGTGTACCTTGACTGCATACACGTAGGCCTTGCGCACGGCATCAAGGTCAGCTTCGGCGTGATAAGAACGGATTTCTTCCAGAATATCGTCGATGTGAATCATAACCGACGCTCAGTTGAGAACAGGGATGCCGGCCATCTCAGGCCGGCACAGTAGACTTCGCAGGGGATGCGATCAGCGCACCTTTTGCAAAAAAAGATCAGGGTTGTTTGCGGGCAGGGATTTCAAACTCAACCTTGCCGGCGGCGATTTCCCGTAACGCCAGAACGACCTTGCGATTGTTCGATTTGTTTTCTATCAGGGGCTGGGCCCCTTTAAACAGTTGCTTGGCCCTCTTCGTCGCAACCATGGTCAGAAGAAAGCGATTAGGAACAGCTTTCAGACAATCTTCTACGGTAATACGTGCCATTAAGAATACTCCTGCTGATTCGTTGATTCGTTGATTCGTTGATTCGTTGATCTGTTGATTCGTTGATTCGTTGATTCGTTGATTTGTTGATTTGTTGATTCGTTGATTTGTTGATTCGTTGATTCGTTGATTTGTTGATTCGTTGATTCTGATTCGACAGTCGTAGCCCAATTCAACGATTGCAAATCAGTTGCAGTCCGATTCAACGATTCGGTTGATATTCGCAGCCCAATTCAACGATTCAACAGGCGCAGCCCAATTCAACGATTCAACGGGCGCAGCCCAATTCAACAATTCAACGGGCGCAGCCCAATCCAACGATTCAACGGGCGCAGCCCAATTCAACGATTCAACGCGCGTCAGCGCAATTCAACGGTTTCTTAACATATACGTCTCTGCGTTCTATTTCAAGCCGAATTCTTCGGGAAGGGTCCTGATGACCCGTTTGGTGCGCACAGTTTCAGCAATCATGATTGCCCGGACCTTTTCAACCGCCTGATCGAGAATGTCGTTAACCACCAGGTAATCAAAGTTGACCGCCTGAACAATCTCACCGGCGGCATTGTTCATGCGCCGGGAAATGACCAGTGCATCATCAGTGTTGCGAGACTCAAGACGTTTACGAAGCTCACTCATGCCAGGAGGCAGGATAAAAATATAAACCCCGTTCACACCTTTTTTCCGTAATTGCTCCGCACCCTGGAAATCGATCTCAAGAAGGATATCGGCGCCTTCTTCAGAAGCCTGCTGCAGAGTAGAGCACGCTGTGCCGTAGCAGTTGCCATGAACTTCGGCCCATTCAGCAAACTTACCCTCAGTGATCATCTTGTCGAAGACATGACGTGAGACAAAACGATAGTCTCTTCCATCGACTTCGCCGGGCCGCAGCTCACGGGTTGTGTAGGAAATCGATTGCCTCAGATTAGGGAACAGGGACAGGATCGCCCTGCAAATCGACGTCTTGCCAGCCCCGGACGGTGCCGAAACAACGTAAAGGATTCCTTTTCTCTGCATATTGATTTCACCACACACGGCACATTCCTCGCTACTCAATATTCTGAACCTGTTCACGCACCTTTTCGAACTCGGATTTCAGCGCCACCACCGCCATGGTCAAAGCAGCATCATTGGATTTCGAGCCCATGGTGTTCACCTCGCGGTTCAGCTCCTGGACCAGGAAATCCATCTTCCGGCCCACCGGCTCCGGATCGTTGAAAAGAGCCCTGAACTGCACCAGGTGACTCTTGAAACGAGCGATCTCCTCACTGATATCGCAACGATCAGTGAAAATTGCAATCTCCTGGGCAACCCGCTGCGGATCCCACTCGATGCCTTTATCAAGCCGGTTGAGACGCTCTTTCAGCTTATCCTGCCACTCAAACGGCACCTGTGGTGCGCGCTCCACGATCTCGCCGAGCAGCTGCTCGGCAACGGCGAGGCGGTCCTCCATATCCTTGCTGGTCTCCTCCCCTTCGATCCCGCGCATGACGAGCAATTGCTCTATCGCGATCGTCAGCGATTCAAGCAGACATTCACCAAGCAAAGCCTCATCAAGGGTCGCTTCGGTGACCAGCACCACATCCTTCTGACTGGCCACCAATTCTGTCGAGATGTCACCCGAGAGCCCCAACTCCTCCTGCATACTGACAAACAGGTTACGATAAGCCTTGGCAAGCTCGCGATTCAGTTGAGGGGTCGCCAGGGCCTCTCCGGTCATTTCGTAATTCACGTAAACATCGATCTTGCCACGTTTCAAAAACTGGCCGATCTGCTTGCGGACCTCCCGCTCATGGGTGAGCAGACAGCGCGGCAGCTTCACGGTGATGTCGGCATAGCGATGATTGACCGACTTGATCTCCACCGTCACACACAGCCCGTCACGCTGGGTTTCACCTTTACCGTAACCGGTCATACTTAGCATGGTTTCTCCATAGGCTGTCCGCAGAGCAGCCGTAAAATCGTCATTCTCTGGATATCAGGATGATATTAAAATCCAGTATCCTGTATCCCTTATGATTTCGAAAGATTAGGGGTTACAGGGTACTAGTAGGCACCCTTTTTCTTCAGCACCACGTCGATGGTTTTAAACAGGATAACAATATCAGACCAAAGCGACCAGTTTTTTACGTACCAGGCATCAAGATAAACCCGATTGGAATAGTCGGTGTTGTTCCGCCCTGAAATCTGCCAGAGCCCTGTCATCCCCGGACGCACCGAGCGATAGAGGTGGATACCGGTGCCGTATCTTGAGACTTCATCCGCAACAATCGGCCGCGGGCCGACCAGGCTCATGTCTCCGCGCAGGACATTCCATAGCTGAGGGAGCTCGTCGAGGCTCGATCGTCTCAGGGTTGCACCGATGGACGTGACGCGCGGGTCATCCTTGAGTTTGAAATCATCATTCCACTCTTTTCGTAACTGGGCATCCTTCTCAAGCAAATCACTGAGGACCTGTTCAGCGTCAACCACCATTGACCTGAATTTCAGGCAATCGAACTCCTGACCATTACGGCCAATTCGTTTGTGTGCATAGAACACGTTGCCGCCGTCACTGCGCACCTTCCAGTACAGCACGGCCAGCAAAGGCGAGAGGACAGCGAGCAGAGCGATGGATCCGGCAATATCAAAGGTGCGTTTCAGCAAGCGAGGCATCCGCCGCGAGAGGATATTGCGCACGCGCAGCAAAAGCACCTCGTGGCGGAAAAACGTGTTGATTTCCATACCGTACAACGGCAAGCCGCGCAGCGCAGGGACAACATAGATGTCGTTAAAATTTCGCTGCAATCTCTCGAGCAGGTCGATGTGATTGCGAATACCGCCGGACTCCATGGCAAAGACGACGTTTGGCTCACCCAGCTCCTGAATCGTGTCAACCGGTTTTTTGCCGAGAGGTTTAACCGGTATCTCACGGTTGCCAACCAGGAGCGTTTGCCCTTCCTGCGGAATCTTCCCATCGACACTGAAGACGCATTCGACGGAGAATCCGAGCAACTTTTCACTTTGCAGCGCGGCAATCGCATCAATCGCGTTCTGCCCGGTGCCGATCACAACCGTGGTAATCTGCCATTTCCCTGCTGAATCGAGAGCTTTTTTGACAACAGTGCGTAGCAATGGCAGGAAAATGAGCGCGTGTGCAAAAGACGCGGCGAGCCACAAACGTGAAAAAGAGGATTTGACCAGGAACAGGATGGCACCCTCGGCAATAAAGAGAATCACAAGGACCTGGATCAGATCTTTCAGTTCATCCCAGAAGGGCTTGCGGCGGGTGTAATGACCTGCATACCAGAATCGGACCAGGGCAAAGGGGATGATCAGCAGGTAATAAATCGACCACTCTGTAAAAAGATCGAAGAAGTTCAACCCCATCCTGGCAAGCAGATCCTTGCGAATGAGATAAAACACCAGCCCGCCCGCCAGATACGAGAGAAGAAAAGCAACGATATCTGAGCCAAGCAGACAGCTGCGGCAGAGATTTATGGCTTTGTTTCTGACAAAGGTCATGAAGCTATTCGTCTTTCCAATAGGTTCGATTCATTGAAAAAAAACGATTAAACCACATTGGCAAGAGACGATGCAAGCGACCTGAACGGTAGGCCAGGAATCTGAGTGAGTTCCTGAAAATGGGACTGAGAATATGTGTGGGCTTTTCAGACCAGAACAGTTTCAATTCCGACACGACAAAGTTCAGGCCTTCGCCTTCCGGCGAGCGGAACTCTTTAAGCAACCAGCTCTGGCTGCTGTGCAGCACGCCGATATCAAAGCTGCGGGAGAGTACTCGGGGCAAAGATTGATTGTGAGAGTGGAAAACCGGCGCGTCACTGCAATAGGCGACTTTCCACTGCGCCAGCAGTAATTTCCCGGCGATATAGGTGTCTTCGCCAAAAATCAGCTGAGAGGGGAAACCGCCAACCGCCAGCAGCGCATCACGCCGGTAAGCGGCGAAGGTGTTGGAGATGAATGCGGTCTTGATCCCCAGGCGCGCCCGGTCCTGCAACGATTTGACCTGGCTCTGTTCCGGGTAGTTATAGGAGCGCGCATGCCGTTCGCTTAAGGTTGCGTTTTGAAACGGCAGCTGGCGACCGTAAGCGGCACCGACGTCCGTTTGTTCAAAGGCCCGCAGCAGGTGCTCGATGGAATCGCGTTCCGCAAGCACGGAGTCCTGGGTCAAAAGCAGGATCACTTCACAATCAGGCAGGGCATCGACAGCCTGCTGCCGGGTGCCGCCATGGTCGAAGTCCTGGCGAGCGATGCTCAGGACCTCGAAACCGGATTGACGGGCAGATGCAACGGTCTGATCATCAGAACCGGAGTCGATAATCAACTTGCGGTACGGCTGCAGCGACTGCCCTTCAAGTGACGCCAGAAACGTTTTCCACCTTGACCCGGCGTTCAAGGTCGGCACTATCAAACCGTATCGGACAGGAGTCATAATGACCTGCAGGGGCTTTACTGTTGAAATCGCATCCGTGACAACAAAAGGCATTCAACGCCAGGATGTTCAACGCGGAGTCGCGGAAAGCGGAAACAGCGACGCTTTACAGAGAAACAACAACGCAAAGACGCTGAGAAAGCCATAGAAACCGCAAGAGAACCTTGATCAACGAAGGGGACTCTCACAAAACGTTTACGCAGCCTTCGCGCCTTTGCGTCGATAGAACCAGCAGACTATAGCTTATTGAACAGACTTGGAGGCCTTCTTCTTCGGCAATTCCTCCGCCAAAGCCCTGGCGTAGGCCGCGCGTGCGGTCTGGGCAATTGCGAGCTGCTGATTCAAACGGCTGATCTCCTGATCGGTGACACGCAGGTTCAGGACCTGGTTCTTGGCGTTCTCACTGAGCTCGGATTCCTTGTATGCGACATCGTTAATGGTGATGGTTTGTTCTTTTGCTTTTGGCATCGTCTTGTAACTCCTTGTTCTGTGATTAAAGTGAATGCAGGTTGCCGAGATTGACCCGACCAGGTGCGACATTATGCACGAAACAGCCCTGCCATGGCCAGCCTGTAGCGGCATTGGCAGGAAAATTTATTCAGACTGAGCTTTTTGCTCAGAAATGATCGAGGTTGAGGATATCAGATTTGCTGCCGAAGAGTGCCTCAATGTGACCCAGCGTGACACTCTCTTTACTTTTTTTATTGAGTTCTCCGTAGACACGCAGCAGTTCGCCGAAATTCTGCACATGCTGCTCACTGAAGAGTTGTGCGTAGACGATCGGCAGGGCCCCGCTCTGATGCAGCTTGTGCAAAGAATCTGCGGCAAGTTTTTGCAACGCCGCAGCATTGACCTTGAAGACACCTTCTACCGGTATTTTTTTACCGTCGTCTGTTTGTCAGCATAATTTTCCAGGGGGTTATCAGGCCGAGCTCTGCGAGGGTGTCGACGGCGGTCTGCGTCTGGACACGGCGTTGCTCGTATCTTTGCAAAAGCTCAACAACACCGGCAAAGGCCGGGCTTGGTTGACCGTTCTTGGCGAAGAAAGGTTGACTGTTGGCAGCATCGGCCTCTGTCATCAGGCCGCTGGCCTTGTCAAAACAGAGAATGTGCTGTCCCGTTTCAGCCGAGGGCAGCAAACGGAAAGGGTAAGCCTGCAGGTAGGCGGGGATGTAAGTCCGAAAGCCAGCTGCCATCGGGTTTCACATGCAGGTTGCGCTTTGCCACCGGCGACAGCAGCGCCACAAGCTCGTAGCCGGCGTTGGTTGAGGATACGGGTTTGCGGCGGAAAACCACTGGCAGGGTCAGCATGGCTTTACCGATTTCGTCCACGACTAGCGGCACAGTGGTGTCTTGAGCGGCGAAGTTGTAATTTTGGGCTTTTAGCCAGCCAAAGCCCTTATGCTTGTCTTTACTCAAGGGAACAAAATCTGACATGTGAAACATCCTTTCAAGGGAACCAAGCGTAACCGCTGCAGAGGTTGAAGCAGTCAGCGGCTTGTTTCAACGCTGCATATTCAAAAAACCGCCCTGCTCCGAAACCGGAGCAGGGCGTATTAAAGCATAGTTTGGCAGGCCAAGTACAGGCCCTGCCCGAAGGGGAAGACAACACCCTCCCAAAAGGAGGGTGCTGCTTCAGGTTAGAATTAGATGACGAAGGTGTCAGGAGTAAAGCCCATTTGGTCGTAACCGAAGTCGATCACACCGATCGTACCGAGCAGGGATCGTCAGAACCGGCGAATGGCTCGGCCAGACCGTCAACAGTGTGCCACTCAGTGACATTGTACTCACCTGGGTTGGTGGCGTCCTGATCGAGGTAGACGTAGTCAGCACCTGCGAAGAGAGCACCTTCAACCACACCATAGCCTTCGACAACGACTGCGTCGACGTCGTAAGCGGTGTAGTCGATCATGTCGAGGCCTGGACTCGGACCCGCAGGGATGATCTGGATGGACTGCGAACCGGTGTCGATCAGTACCATTTACCCAAGATGCAGCAACACCGAAGGTGACGTCAATGAAGCCAGGCAGAGCTGCAGGAGCCTGATCAGCCCAGCCGAAATCAGTATCGATTGTCGGGTTGTCAGTAGCAATCTGGGTCAGAATTGCTGTCGGCACACCAGGAGCCAAGCAGGCCAGTGGTGTCTGCGGTGAAGCTTACGGTAGTACCGTTAGCGTCAAGGGATGCAGTCCAGCCGGTGTAGGTACCAGCAGCAATGGCTGCAGCAAGAGTAACAGGACCGTCGCCTGCGGTGAAAGCAATCGTGTCACCGAACAGGTCCACTGTACCATCAACGTCTGCAACCTGACCTGCGAGAACAACATTAAAGCTCGCAGCGGTACCAGCAACAAACGCGTCAGTACCATCAGCAATGACAACAGTCGTAGCGGCAGCGTCAGCAGGTACAGGAACGGTGACAACAACGTCAACCTGGTCACCAGAAAGAGTATCGTGAAGGAAGGTTACCGAGGTGTCACCTGGGGTATAACCAGTGATTGAGTAGTTGCTGGCAACAAGTTAGTCACTGCTACGGCATTGGCAACGTCCTGAGCAGGGATAACACCTTGGGCGTTCTGCCAGACCATTGAGGTCAACAACAATACCATCGATAGTGAATGGTAGCGGAACCACCAGTAAAGTCAGCAAAGCTAATAGTGAAAGGTCTCACGTACAGCTGGATCTTGACCAGAACTTCCTGCATCTTCCATCCACATTGAGTCGAAGTTGTAAACACAGTCGAAACCGTTGCTGTAACCTTCGTAGACCAGGGTGTCGTTGCTGAGCTCACCCAAACCGAGTACGAACACGTCGTCGCCTGTGCCGCCTTCGATCATGTTGTCGCTGGTGTGGATAGAAAGATCGTTACCAACGATGTCGTTGAGAAGGAGATCATTTGCAACGCGTGCATCGTAATCACCCCTGTTATTGAAAGCGGTGATTTCAGCGTTGATCGCAGCAATTGCATTCGCTGCAGTCAAGTTGGTACCCCAGGCAGCGTTCAACTGTGCCAGCTGAGAAGCGGTCAGAGTGGTCGGGCCAGTCAGGGTAATGAACGGTGCATCCATGTTGCCGTCGATCTTGGACTCGATCACGAGGTCATTGGCTTCGCCATCGTAAGCGAACAGAACCGCGCTGAGGCCCGGGTTGTCGCTATTGAGAGCACCACCATTAGGACCGTTGTTAACGGCGGCCTTGATGGCGTTGTTGATCTGCAGGTCGGTTACGGAACCGTCTGCGCTGCCATTCAGGGCAACGGTGACTTCATGACCCATGAAGGACACGGTCAGGTTGGTGAACATGATGTCGTAGACGTTGTTTACGTCAGACTCAGACTCGTTGATGATGTTGTTAATATCCTGAAAGTCAACCGTGTTGTACAGCCATGCGGAGAACTGGCTGTAGGTGTTGATATCACGAGGGAGAGCAGTGTTGTCAGCGTAGACGACGTCATCACCGGAACCGGTCATGATGTTGACGTTGCCGGAACCCGGAACCCAGACAACGTCGTTGCCGGCACCGGTGTTGATTGACAGGTTGTCGAGGATAACCTGATCAGCATACCAGTTGGTGTCTTCGCCGAAGGGAGTAAACGCCAGAGTGGGGAGCTCTAAGTAATTCATGACGGCGAGGGTGACGCTGTCGTTACCTTCGCCGTGACGATATCCAAAGTGAAATCTTCGTGAGCAACCACATCGGTGTCGACCTGTACGTTGATGTCGTCGTTGCCAGCGCCGCCAGTGTAGATGAACGGAACGTCGTCAGCGGAGGTGTCAGCAGCGATGTCTTCGAGATCCAGGTACTTGTCAATTGTCTCGTCGGTGATTCCGGCGAAAACGGTCAGGTCGCCTTTGAAAGCAGTCGCATTAAGAACCTGGACGTCTTTCAGAGCATTCTGGAAGGTTGCCAAGAAGATGTCGGTCAGGTGAGCGGTGTTGGAGTTACCGATCTGCAGAGAGGCTAGCATCGTCAACCGTTACACCAGCAGCGCTGTCAATGTTAACAACCCTCAGAGCGTTGTTGGTCGAACGCAGGCTCGAGATGGAGTTAGGCAGATCAGCACCACCGTTGACAACAACGTCGAATTGCTCAACACCAGCAGGAGTCGTGTCGGAACCGTCGCCCCACTCGTTGTCGCCGTCTTTGTTCATACCACCGATAACCAGCTCGCCGCCGTCGCCGCCACGACCAGCTTTCTCAAGCTCGACGTTGACAGTGATCAGCAGGTCAACAATACCGGAAGGATCGGTGTTGAAACGACCGAAGACGTTGAACTCACCGGAGATGTCATCGGGGATGTTGAAGCCAAGCTCGGTGAACTCGCCACCAGCAAGGTCTTCCACAACGATCGCAGGAACGTCAACCAGATCGCCAGCGTCGTTGTAGGTTTGTCTGATGAGTGTGTCGTCGACATAGACGATAACCGAGGCCAGACGATCGTCTCCAGCAGCAACCATAGCAGCGATTTCAGCAGTCAGTTCGTCTGCATACTCTTGCCAGGTGTTTGCGTCGAGAGCAGCATTATCCGCCGGGATAACATCGTAGGCGACGCCATCCAAGGTGAAGAGGATGCCGTTACGGTCAATGTTCAGCAGTGGGAACGGAGTGAATTGCTCACCGTCCTGATCGAGCAGCCAGTAATTGGCTTGAGAGGAGGCTGCACATCCTGACCGGCGAGCAGGTAGTCCTGGTCAAAGTAGACATGCAGGTCAGACTCAGCCCAGCGGCTGTCTGCGTTGGCAGTGTACTTCATGCCGACGGTGATCGCTTCAGTGTTACGGGCAACACCGTCGTCATCCAGAGTGGTGACGTCCTGAATCGTCAGGTTGGCATCAGAGTGATCGGAAGAGATCATGTCGAGGCCGGTGACGTTCTTGGCGTTGAAGTAAACGTCTGTCTCGAGGGAGATGTTATCAACAGTCGCCGAGGAGGTCAGCGTGGACGTTGACCAGATCGAGAACCTGGGTCAGGTTCAGGTCGTTGGTCTCGAGGCCGATGTTGGAGTTGATGAGCTTGCAGCTCAACGTTCTCGACATCTGCAAGACGGGGCTGGATGGGCATATTGCCGCCACCCATGAAGACGCCTTCGGTGATCATTGCTGCGAGGGTGTCGTCGCCAGCGCCGCCGTTGATTGCATCGCCGGTACCGAGGCTGTTGACCTGAGGACCGTTTGCCTGGACCACGTCGGCGTAGAACATATCGTCTGAGCTGGAGCCTACGAGAATGTCCTGATTAGCGGTGAGGTAGAAGTCAACCTGAACTTCGTTCTCGGTGCCTGGCTCGACATTGGCTTCGCCAGTGTAAGCAATGGCAACGGCAACTTCAGCGTTCCAGGCAGCAGCAGCGGCGCCGTAGGTCGCCACCTGTCAAAGCGGAGAATGCGTTGATGACGTCCTGGGCAGCAGCACCACGAGTCTCAACAGTCGCAGCATTGAGAGCTGCAGCAACATAAGCTTCAGCAGCAGCACGTCAGCAGCGGTCAGGCCGAAATCACCTTCAACGATACCGAAGTTTTCAACCATCATGCTGGCGACATCAGCAACCGGGGTGCTTCCGTAGCTGTAGAAGTAATAACGGTCGAAAGCGGCCCTCATGCTGGCAAGCTGGTTAGCTTCCAGAAGGACCTGGTCCAGCGTGTCGGTTCCGAGCTGTACATTGTACAGCGCGTTCGCGAACTGTTGGGCCTGTTCAATGTTCTGTTCCTGGATTGTTTTAAAATCCGCCATTGTTTGTACCTCCTGATTTACTGTTGATGATTAAGGCATGGTATGTGTGTGACCGCCCCCTATGGACAATTACGGACACCTACTATGCATTCTATGGGTGTGAGCATCCCCTATGGACAATCACGGTAAAAATCTTATTAGACACTATTTCGTGACACGCAAATCGACAAACGCGTTTTGCATGCACGTTCTCATCATAAAGACTCATCGGCGCGCCGATTTGCCTTAATTCATAGTTGATGATCACCACAAATTCGGCCCCGCCTTCCGGATACGGGATCTGGAACAAACCGGGACGCAGCATGGGCACGTAGTTCCACAGGCCTTCGACCAAGGGCTTCATCAGCGGAATGCTGCTGGCGTCGCACTCGCCGATCACGTAACGACGGGGAGTCAGCGGCGCGGCGAAATCGGCGATCAGCAGGTAAACGAAAGGCTGTCCGTCCAGAGACTCGATGCTCTCGGCAAAAAAGGATGCACCCATTTCGCTGATGTCTGGCGAAAAGATATTCCTCGGTACAGACGGGTTGCCCAGCAGCTCATCACGGAGCATGGTGTCAACCAGCCAGTCGAAGGAAAAATCGATGGAGATGTAGTTTTCGAAGAAAAGCGCATTCATCGTCTCACCGACAGGACCTGCCTGGTATCCGGTGGCGGCGATGCGCTGATCAATGGAAATGTTGTCTGGTGTTACGTAACTGTAAAACAGGCGGGTGAACATGTCGCGACCGTGCCCCTGGGATGAATCCACCAGTTGCTGTTGCCAGGCCAAAGGAGCAAGTCCCTCGTCCAGAATCCATTGCTGATCGGCGAAGACATTTCGAACCTGCTCTTCGTTGAGACCGAGTCGGGCAACAGTGGCGAGAGGGTCGCGGCGGGCTTCATTGACGCGCAGCCAGAACTGCTGGGAAAGGGCCTCAAGCTTCTCTGAGTCAGAAGCGAAGAGCAATCCCCTCCTCAGCGGCGACAGCTTGAACAGGCAGAGACACAACGCCGACAACCGATGCCAGCACTAAGCACAGGCAGATCATTTTAAATGTATTTTTGATTCCCGGTGCGGCCATGACGTGTCTTCTATCTCTCTAAGTTCTGGCTTTAGTCATTAATGCGGTACAAATTCACAGAGAAGTCACGAAGCAAGGATCGAGCCAAAAAGGAAACCGTAGAGGTCAAGAGTCACAAAAACTTTTTCTGCCATGCTTCTGCCGTCGGGGTTGCAGCGAACACCTGGCGGCTCGATGCCGGACTTTAGCTCATGAGTGGGGTCTGCCCGCAGTTATTGGACAAGAATTGACCGGGATCCGGGACCAGGAGATGGGCACAACCAATTTAATTTGACAGTCGGCAGAGGTCTGTCCCGATCGTTGTTTAAGGATAACGGCACCTTGCCTAGCCAGCGCGTCGTTGGTCGATATCGACCAAGCGTGGTTCTATTGCGCCTATTTCTCAAAAAGCGAAGTAAGTCCATAAGAACCTTCAGGAAATGGAATTCCCTAGACCAGCTAAAATTTAAATTCCCAGGTCAGGCTGAAACGCAGGGGGTCGCCGTCAACCGGACCGTAGGTATCGGGCTGCTTGTAATGATGATCGAAGAGATTGGTCACTCGCAAAGAGAGCCGGTCACGTCCCGAGGGGAGGATGCCGGGATGATTGTAAGCCAGATCGACGAGAACAGGGGTGTCGTAATTCTGATCGATGGTCCCTCTGAGATAACTATCGTCCCTGTCTCCACCGGCAGAGACTGTCACGCGTAGATTGTGATCGGTGGCGATGGCCCAGTCGAGACTGAAACGCGCCAACCATTCCGGGCCCCTGGTCATAATCCTGGCTCCAGTTATAGTAGAAATCCTCGGGAGGGCCATTTGGGGGCATCACTGTAAACGCAAGAACGCTGAAGTCGTCTTTGCCATTGCCACCATCGACCCAGGACAATCCGGCGTGCGCGGTGAGAGTTTCGGTCAGAGGGAAATGCAGAGAGAGTTCTGCCCCGTACATTTCCAGATCGGACCCGAGGGAGAGACCTCCGTAAGGGTCTTCGCTGCGATGATCTTTGAGGCGGCTGTGAAACAGGGTGAGTTCATAGTTCTGGCGTGAATCCGGATGCCACGCCAGCTGTGCACTGAGTGTGCTGATCTTCTCCTGATCAAGCGATGAGTCTTCAAACAGCTGACGTGAGTAGGGCGTGCGAAAGGCGCTGCCGTAGGTGACCTTGACGTGACCTGACTCGGCGAAGGGCGCCTGTACACCCATGCTGCCACTGAACTCGTCGGAATAATCGCTGTGACTTTCGTAGCGTCCGCCCAGCCAGATCTCCGCCTTGTCCAGGCGATAGCGGAACTGACCGAAGGTTGAATAAATGTCACTGGTAAAATCCTGTTTTCTGATGCGGGGAACAAACAAAATCCCGTCCGGCGTAGCAAGATTGGCTGGAAACCGTCCTTCACCAGCGCGTCGTCAACATCATTGTGCCGCCATGAAGCACCCGCAGTAATAAGACCACGGCGCAGGACACGGCGATCCCAAAGCAGCTCGATCTGACCGGTGCGGTTGCGTTGCTCCCGCTTGATGTCGCTATCCCGGAGCTCGTACTCGGTCTCCTGGAACATAACCCGTCAGCGAATAATGGCTCGGACCATAGATCTTGTTCGCGGAGATCTTGAGCAGATTGACCGGGGTCTTCTTTTCACCATCCCAGACAAGGGTCTCGTCGGCGTTGCGCATGGTGTAGCGGCGGGTAAAATCTGACCAGCGGCCGCTGATATGCAGCCAGTTTGCATAGTCGAGGGTGCCGACGAGCTCAAGGAATTCCGAGGGATCAACGTCTTTGTCGACGATCAGCTCCTGCTGCTCATCCCACGACATGTACCCCGGGGAGTGGTATTCTTCCTGAACGCCGCTGAAGCCGAGGAAACCCTCCCACTGGCCCTCGGCGATCCCCAGGCCGACATGTCCTTCGAACAGCTCGTCGTTGCCCGCCCCACCGCCAACAACGGCGCCGGTCATCTGCCGCCCGCGCATGGGGACGACATTGACAACCCCGGCAAAGGCATCCGGGCCCCAGAGCACAGACCCCGGTCCGCGCACGATCTCGACCCTCTCCACGGAAAGCAGGGAGATCTCCCGATCCAGCGGGGCAAAGCTCTTGGTGACATCGGTGGTCATGGGAACACCGTCATAAAGGAAGAGCACTGAGTCCCGCAAGCCTCGCAGGTAGGGCACTGAACCGCGCCCGCCAGCGGCAACGAAGAATCCGGGTTGATCCGCCAGCAGCTCCGCCAGCGTCCGGTAACCACGGCGAAGAATCTCCTCGCGGCTGACGACGGTCACGATCGCCGGTGCGATTGTGGGAGCCTCCGGATAGAGTGACGCCACAGTCACAACGGGCTCAGCCTCGCCAACGAACATCAACATGGTATCGTCAGCTGAAACCGTTTGGGGCTGCTCGGAAGCCATAGCGCTGGAGAAGCAGCCAAACAGAAGCAGCATGATTCCAACCAGCGGGTATATTTTGTAAGCACCTATCTGCATGAGTGTCTCAATTTCTCCTGCCCGCTCCCAAATCGGAGCAGACACCCGGTTAAGTTCCGGGAGCTCATCTCAACCCTGTTCACCGTGACCGCGAATACGAATTCGGACTTGACCATTCTGGTCCGCGATCAGACTGAGGAGCGTGCGGAATCTTGCCCGGCTGACATTCAGCAGGCGAGCCGCAGCGCTCTGGTTGCCCATGGTCATTTCCAGCGATTGTCGCACGATGCTGCGTTGCAACTCTTCATAGTCGATTCCCGTGGCAGGCAGCCTGAACAGGTCGTCACCTGACTCCATGGGGATGCTCTGCTCCGCAAGGTGCGGGAAGTCATCGGAAGACAAAGGCATTTTGCCGCCCTTCATGATGATGGCCCGCTCCACCACGTTAAACAGCTCACGGACATTGCCGGGCCAGGGATAACCTTGCAGCAGACGCTGTGCTGCGGGGGTGAGAATCTCCCCGTCGGCCCGATCCCCGCTTTCTGGACATGGAAATTAACCAGCGCCGGGATATCCTGCTTACGCTCACGCAAAGGCGGCATGTGAATCGGGAAAACGGCGAGACGGTAATAAAGGTCTTCGCGGAAGTCTCCCTTGCGCACCAGTTTGACAAGGTCCCGGTTGCTCGCACAAACCAGTCGACAGGCAATCGGGATCTCCTGATTGCCCCCGACGCGCTGAATGCTTTTCTCCTGGATGGCCCGCAACAGCTTGGATTGAGCCTCAAGGGGCATTTCGCCGATCTCGTCGAGGAACAGGGTGCCATTGCCTGCGAACTCAAACTTGCCAGGCCGGGCCTTGTCCGCCCCGGTAAATGCGCCTTTCTCGTGGCCGAACAATTCTGCCTCCAGCAGGCTTGGCGCGATCGCCGCGCAGTTCACAGCGACATACCGCTCACGACTTCGCTTGCTCGCCTGATGGATAAACCGCGCCATCACTTCTTTGCCCAGTGCCCGATTCACCACCGAGCAAAACCGTTGCGTCGCTGGACGCGACCTTGAGCGCCAGGTCCCGGACTTTCTTCATCGCCGAGGAGACAGCAACGGCCGGACGGTCCTTCGCGTTTTCTGCAAAGGCCTGTTTCAGCCGGATGTTCTCGGCAAGAAGCCGTCGGACGCCCAGAGCCCTCTCGACGGCAAGCAGGACAGCATCTTCTTCGAAGGGCTTGACCAGATAGTCGGCGGCCCCCAGGCGCAAAGCCTCGACGGCGGATTCCAGCGTAGCAAAAGCCGTGACAAAGATGACCGGGCAGCCCATATCCTGCTCGCGGATCGCCGCCAGCAGACCGAAACCATCCATTTCGTCCATACGGACATCAGAAACCACAAGGTCGATGGCCTCATTCTTCAGGACCTCAAGAGCCGCCTTGCCATGCTCTGCCTCGTAAACCTGGTGACCGGCAGATTCCAGCATGATCTGTAAGATCGCCCTGATCTTGTCTTCGTCATCGACAACGAGTATTTGTGCCATTTATAAAGTGTCCTTCAAGTCACAAAACGCACCGGGGAGATCTCCTGCATCATGTGCCTGTTTATCTCCTGATTCGTCAGCAGCGGCACAGACAGGGTGAAAGAGGCGCCACCCTGTTCGCGGTTGGCAACGGTTATCGACCCGCCATGAGCATTCATGACGTTCCACGCAATCGCCAGTCCAAGCCCCGTGCCCTTTGCTTTACGGGTGAAAAATGGCTCGAAGATCCTTGAAATTTCGTCAGGATTAATTCCAGGACCGTTATCAATAACATTAAATACCAGACATCCTTGCGAGCAGGCAATCCCCAAACAGACCGACTCTCGACCGACGGACGCTTCGGCAGCGTTCCTGACAACATTGAGCAGCGCCCTCTCCAGGAGGCCATGATCACACTGCACCTCGATCTGTTTCTGCTCTTCCGTGACTTCAAGCTCGACCCTGATGGTCGGATCAATCAGCTTGACACGATGCGCCAGGTTATCCACCAGTTCATGAACCGGCCGAGCCTGGAACGCCGGAGGTCGCGGCCTGGCAAAAAGCAGGAAATCTTCAATCAGCTTGTTGATCCGCACGATTTCCTCATCGACAAACCCCATCATCCGCTTTTTGATCAACGGATCGACAGGCCCATCCTTTCTGAGAATATCAATTCCACCCTTGATGATGGCCAGGGGGTTCTTGATCTCGTGCGCAACAGTCATGGAGAACTTGCCGACTTCGGCCAGCGCGTGCTGGCGTGCCATAGCCTCGTTGGCTTCGTTCAGCTTCCTGCGCTGCGTCGCCAGGGCATCAAGCATCTCGTTGATCGACCGGGACAAGGTATCGATCTCACGGAGAGAGCTTCTTTGCGCCCGGACATCCACCTGCCCGCCGGAGACCTGGCTGGCAACATTCAACAGGCTCAGCAACGGCGCGTTGATCGCCCGGGAAAGCAACCAGTACATAACGATCGGGGCCAACGCCAGCAGCAGCGAGAGCACGACAAAACGCTGGGCCAGCAGCCCCCGGAGTTGACTCAAACCGGCCAGAGAGTATGAGAGGAACACCGAGCCCAGCACTTCGGGCTTTTGGCCAGGGCTGAACACAAGAGGGTCGCTGATGTCCAGGGAGCTCGCAACGACCGGTGCCGACACGGTCGCAAGTTCAGTGGGCACGTTCTGATTCGACCGCCTGATGATCTCTTTCCCTGTCTGATCGACGACCACGACGACCTGCACCTCGCTCACCTGCAACATGTTTTCCGAGAGCAGCTTCAGGGCGCCCTCGCTGCCGAGCAGGACTCCCACTTCGGCATTGCTCGCCAGGTAGGTCGCCAGCAGGCCGAAGTGTTCATGGAAGCGGCGGCTTTCAAAGCTGACGGTCAACCTGTAGCCGGCAACCCCGATGGCCACGGCCGTTGCCAGGATGAAAAAGAAGGCGATCGACGTCATGCGTCCCTGAATCGAATTCAGCCCAAGCCTGTTTATGATCCTTCGCAGCAACATCTCAGTGTCCCAGGCCTTCAGCAGCTTTACCGACAACACGGGGAAGGTTGAGGACCCTCCAGGCATCATCGTTCACCAAAACCGAAAAATCAGGCGAAATCATTCCCCGGCAAGCCTCGCCAGCCAACAGCCCGTTGACCTGGCCGCCCACCTGCTGGCCGAGCTCGAAGTAATCGACAACAAAACTCAGCGCAGCACCGGATTCGTGGAAGAACCTGTTGTAACCGATGACGGGAGCCTTGCGCAGATAAGCCTCCTTGATCACGTGCTGAACAACGGATCTGGAGATGATGGTTTTATCAGGGATAAAGAGAATCGCGTCCGGGAGAGCCAGGTTCCCGAGGATCTCAAGCTGGGCAGACGTCCTGCTGACTTGCAGGGGCACAAGTTCTATGCCTGCCGCCACAGCCAGAGCAGAGGCCTCATCGTACCACTGCTGGTTGTTTTTCGGGTCATAGAGAATCCCGAGTTGTCTCAACCCCGGGAGATAGTGCCGAATCGAGGCAAGCTGTTCTGCAATCGAAAGATTGAGAGCCACACCGCAGGTCGATGAACCCGGCGTGGTCAAGAGCTTGTCCGGGTTGAGAACCATCCCGTAGACCAGCGGCACAGCGTCAACTTTCGGCTGCAGGTAGAGGAAAGCTTCCGGCCCGACGGCGACCATGGCCGCGAACTGTTTTGCATCGGGGGTATTGCTGCGCCCTCCAAGACTGTAGGGATTGCCCTTTTCATCAAGGAAAAAGCGTTGGACTTCGATATTGTTGAGCGTGGATTCCAGGCCTTCAACCATGTCGACATAGGGAGCGATCTCCCTTGAGATGAGGACGCCGACGGCAGACTCCCCCCAAACCGCAACCGGCACCATGACAAGCGCCAGAAAGACCGCAGAGGAGGTTATTGGTCTGGTTAAAAAAGACATCATTGCAGCAGTGGGCCCATACCTTGTAGCAACCTGTGGATGTACGGCTTCAGAAGATTCAGGGCAAGGTTAGATGCAAAAATTACGCCGAACCTGGATTGCCGTCAGATTCATCACCGCTTCAAGCTCAGCAGAAGTCGTTTCATTCCCTCACGCAGGCAGATCTGAGGCTGCCATCCCAGGCAGGCCTCGGCACGGCTGACATCCAGGATATTGACAGGGACATCGCAAGCCCGACCGGGAAGATAACGACATCTGACCGGCTGTTCAACCAGGGATCTGATCATCTCGATCAACTCGTTGAGGCTGGCACCGCGGCCACCGCCAATATTGAAAACCCGCTCCGGCCCGGGAAAGGTCATCACCTTCAGCGCAGCGACACAGACATCGTCGATATGGAGATAATCGCGCACGACAGTGCCGTCCCCCCAGATTTCGAGGGGCTCGCCACGCAGTGCGCGGGACAGGAACGCAGGGATCACGCCCTGCCCACTACGTGACGACTGATGCTGGCCATAAGGGTTGGCCAGGCGCAGAATCTGGTAATCAAGGCCGTGTAAATGGTGGTAGAGGGCCAGGTACTTCTCGATGGCAAGCTTGCCGACACCGTATGCACACAGCGGGTGATTGGGATGGTCCTCTGGAATAGGGATCTCGCGGGGCACTCCGTAAACGGTTCCCCCCGAAGAGAAAAAAACCAGCCTCGGGCGGCGGACAAGCCTGACGACCAGATCGAGCAGCTGCAGGGTTGCTGCGACATTGGAGTGCAGATCCCTCAGGGGAGCCTCATTGGAGCTCTTGGGGTTGGTCGCGCTGACCAGGTGAAAGACCACATCGACGTCATGCAGGCAATTCTCCAGGCTTTTCGGGTCGGAAAAATCTCCCTGATGCCAGGTGACGCCGTTCACCTCAGGCCATTCATCTTGCCCGGGAGCCGGGTGAAGATCAAAGATGCTGACCGAGTGACCGGCAGAGATCAGCGCTGCACTCAAGTTCCTGCCGATGAAACCGTTCCCGCCGAGGATCAAACAATTCATGGAGCCCCCTCTGTGCACGGTAGTCGTCGGGCAGTGGGCCACGGCAGTCAGGTGGGCCTCGACGTCATTGACCATCCGGTTGAAGGTGAAGCCCGCGGCATGCGCTGCTGATCGTTGCGAAATGGCTTGGCGCAGTTCTCCGGAACCGGCCAGAGCGACAACCTGCCTGGCCAGGTCAGCGGGATCTCCCGCCTGAAAGCGCATTCCCGTCTCTCGGTGAAAAATAATTTCCGGCGTCCCCCCGGCCGAGGAAGCCACCGTCGGGATACCGGCCCGCAGCGCATGGATCAGGGTCAGCGCAAAAGGCTCATAGAGAGAGGGGAAGAGGTAAACATCATGTTGATGGAACAAGCCGGGGAGATCACGTTCGGGAACATGGGCAGAAAAAGTGACGAATTTCTCGAGGCCAAGGTCGCGAATCCTTTTTTGCAGCCTTTCGACATAGGGCTGATCGCGATCATCACCGAGGATTGTCAGGCAGATCCGCATTGCGGGCAGCTGCCGGGCAATCAGCGGCAGCGCCTCAATGATGGTGTGAACTCCCTTGATCTTAACGATTCGCCCGGCAAAGAGAAGGCGGAGTTCACCCTTTCCCAGCAGTTGAGAGCGATCAGGCTTCGCACCCGGAGGTTCCGGCAACGGGACCGTGCCATGGTGGATCACAACCTGTTCCGAGAAACTGACCCCGGCCTGGCTGTACAGCTGCTGCATGAATCGGCTGGCAAAGATCGCCGAGCCGGCAAAGGAACATGCCGGACGACGATGGCCACCCAGGTACCCCCGCATTCGCCGGAGCAGATTTGGCAGGCCGCCGTTGGATGGGCTGGTCTTGCGAAGCAGCTGCCAGAGCAGGGACAGTACACCGTCGTTGTCAGCGTAAACCTTGCGGACGAAGTACTCCGCGATAAAGTTCGGATTGCAAAAAGTGATCAGCCAGTTATCGGTCAGCAGGAAAACTTTACGCAGCTTGGTCTCCTGAATCGCCGTCAGAAACGACTTGTCGAGAAAATGCAGGTTCCAGATGAAGACGACATCCGGCTGTTCCGAGGAGAGCGTGGCTTTGAGAACAGCAACATTCTCCTGATTGATCCTGATCCTTTCCTGCTCGGGACAGGCGAAGGGTTCGTAAATATTCCCCCGGGTTGCCAGCAAGGTCAGATCACGGATCACCCTCTGGCCCTGGAAGTCCTCTTCCTTGTTGCCATAATTACTTGTCAGCACCGTGATTTCATGGCCGCGTGAGGCCAGAGCCTGCATCACATCGAAGCAGAGAGCCTCGTAGCCACCGACCGCGTTAGGCGGGTAGAGATTGCTGATGGCCAGAATCTTCATCGAATCGACCCGGCCATGAATTCCAGAAAAGCGTCATCCGCAAGGAATGCATCCGCGCTGAACGGGCCCGGCTCCATCCGTCTGAACTGCAGAAAGAAGAAGAACAGCAGCCGGGACAGGTTATGACGATCGGTGATTTCAGCCAGCCGGCCAAGATACGACCAGTCCTTTTGGGCGCTGTGGTGATAGAGAAAGGAGGCCACCACGGCAGCCCACTCCGTCTTGACTCTCAGCACATTCTCGCTGATGGTGTTGCTGGCGTGCACGCGATATTGCAAAAGAGGCTGGTCGAGCAGCAGGATTTCGCGCCCGTGAGCAATGAGCCGCAGCAGGAAGTCCAGGTCATGTGCGTAACGCAAGTTGGCGAACATGCCCAGATCGGCGAAAACTTCGCGGCGGAGGAACAGGTTCGATGTCGTCATCAGGAAATTGCCGTTGATCAGTGCCAGAGACAAATCGTCGACCTGCTGATAGAACTTGAGCGCCTGTTCATACCATTTGTTGCGCTGGGCCTTGCCTGCCCCATCGATAAAACTCAGCGCCGTGCAGACGACATCCGCCCCCGGGTTCTTTGCCAACGCGTCGAGACAGGAAGCAAACCGCTCCGGGTGATAAACATCATCAGAGTTGAGGATGGCAACAAAGTCCCCGCTTGAATGGGTAATCGCTTCGTTGATCGTGACGTGGGCTCCCTGGTTGGGACGGGTCCAGGCAACGATTCTCTGATCCTGTTCAGCACGCCGTTGCACTTTTTCCCAGGAACGGTCCCTTGAGCCATCGTCAATGACAACGATCTCGGCAGGTTGAATACTCTGCCCCAGAGCGCTGTCAAGAGCGGCGTCGATGTAGCGCTCGTGGTTAAACAGCGGGATGATGACGGAGATGTTTGCTGGTTGTTGCGGTTCGGACATAATCTCTCTCTGGTGTCGCAGGTTGTGACTCTTCGGCCAGATCGGCCCGAACGGACAACGTTCGTCATTGCCCGGAGCTTCTGTCGGGGAGCCCCGATCGTCAAGCCGGGATCGCGGGACACATTATTTCGTCGCCTTGAAGACGAGCTGGTCGCCACCCAGGTAGCCGAACTTATCCGACCAGTAAATATAGGTCGCAACATCGCTGAAACCGAGCCTGCGCAACTGCTCCAGAAGCTCCCAGCCAAAATGGTAATAACAGAGGCAGCCATCTTCACCGATCGGGTTGCCGTGGTACTCGGGCGGCAGCAGGTGATTGATTTCACCCTCGGCATCAATCTCGGCGCGCACCAGATGCTGCCTGGACTGATGGTTAAAGGGAACAGTGAAAAAAAGCGTCCCTCCGGGCTTCAGGCAGCGCAGGCATTCACCCAGGGCGAGTAAATAGTCGGGGACATGCTCAAAGACATCAAAAGAGAGGATGGCGTCAAATTCCTCATCGGCAAAGGTCAACCGGGTGACATCTTCGTTGCGGATCCCCGCTTGATTGGTCACACCTCTCGCCACCATACTACCGAGATATTCACTGCCAGTCACGTTCTGATAGTTGCTCTGGAACCAGGCATAGAGGGGTGTCACCTGCTCGGTCAGATAGAGACGGCTCTGCGGCGTTGGATTGCACAGCAGGTGAAACAGGTGGATTGAAGCTCGCATGCGATTGTTGAGCTGACAATCGGGGCAAACCATCCTCTCGCGCCAGTTGGGTAAGCATCCGCCATCGGGCTGGGGAAAACCGTATTCAAGGTCGGTGTGAAAGAGGACCTGATGGTTGCAGACAAAACAGAAGCCCCCGGTAGAGATCGGCTCTGTCCCGGCGGCCAGGGAGGCTTCAATCGCGTGACGACGTTCGATCTCGCTGTCACGCTGCAGAGCGCAGAACTGTTCATAGGAAAGAACACGCTCGGGCGCAAAGGACTCGCGCTCACGACCGGGGATGAGGGTGTCGAAAATCTTGACGAAGGTCGCTTCCGCAACGTCGAGGGAGAAATTCCGACGTACGAAATTCAGGCCCTCCGCGGAGAGTTCATTCCACTGGTCCTGATTTGTATAAAGCTCAATCACAGCTTGTGCGAATGCACCCGGATCGTCTGCCACCAGGGCCTGCTGCCCGGCGACGATCCCCATGCCCTCAACGGCAACCCCCGTCCCGACACAGGGCACACCGTAGGACATGCTCGTCACAATCTTCCCCTTGACACCCGCTCCAAAACGCAGAGGGTTGACCGAGATTTTCACCCTTTCCATTAATTCCGTGATGTCCCGTACGAAACCATGAATGATGACATTCTCCGAAGCCAGTGCGGTGATTTCATCGGGAGGATGACTGCCCACCACGTGCAAACGGATATCGGGGATTCTCCGGACAACCAGGGGCAGGATGTCACGGGCGAAGAAGAGGACAGCATCAACATTGGGACGGTGATCGTAGCCACCGATGAAGATCAGGTCACGGCGATCGGCGAATCCGGTCCGGCAACCAAAGACTTCGCTGATGACCGGTATGACCTCAACGGAAAGCGCCGGGTTTTCTCCCAGGAGCACCTGTCTCTCCTGCTCGCTGACCACCAGGGTGCAGTCGACCGATGCGGCGATCCGTAATTCCTGCACCTTTCGTTGAGCAGCCTGAACCAGCATTTCAGGTTTTTTTTCAATTTCGGCCTGGCGCTGTTCACGAATGAAATACAGGTCGATCGTTTCGTAGATGATTTTGGCTTGGGAACAGAAGGTTTTCAACAGCAGGAGAAGCGGGTCGGTATAGTCAGGCCGACAGGTCAGGACAAGATCATAGTTTGAACCGTAGACGGCCAAATAGTGGTGGAGAGAGCTGACCTCGGGCGAATGGAGACAGGTCACACCGAGCTTTTCAAGTAGCGGGGTATAATGCGGGTCGTAAGCTAAATCAACCGGCAGGAAGGTCACCGCATAGCCGAGATTACGGAAGATCTTGATGAAGTTGAAGATCATGACCGAGCCGGCATCCTGATCCGTACGCGGCACCCAACGCTCAATCAGCAGGATCTGGCCGCGGGCCGCCTGCATTGCCAACCCGGTGTAGCCCTCCCCTGCGGCTGGCAGACCGGACGCTTTTCCGCGGGGCCACAACTTCGAGGCCCGTTGTTTATAGTACCAGGATTTCAGTGCGGCCTTCTGGCTGACATTCAATGGCAGGCGATGGTAAATATTCTTCAGGGGCTGGCGCGTCGAAACAACCAGCTGTGCCCTCCCTCTCCTCAAACGATCAAGCAGACTCCGGAGCCGCTCACCACTCCATCGCAGGGGCCGGGTCACGCGCCAGCTACGGGACGCCAGCAGGGTATCAAGCTCACGAGTGACCCTCGAGAGAGCCTCCTGCTGCCCTCTTGCCATCGTCTGAACCGCGTCTCTCTGCTGGCATGAGATTGGCGAAGATCAGCAATCTGTGTCTCTCTCGGACCACCTCACTGTATTCATGAATAATTCTGTCCAGGTCCTGGTTCTTCAATTCGAGTTCAAGACTTCGGCCGAGAGACGTAAAGAGCCCCTTCATCCGGTGCAGACTGCCGCCCTTGTCATCCTCTCCGAATAAACGCTCCAAACGACCAGTCCTGGACTTGCCGACGAGCAGCACCCCCAGGCCGTTGGAATGGTCAAAATGAACGTGAGGATATTGTTCTGTCAACTCTTCCCAGAATTTCCAGACTCCGAAGCCTTCGTCGAGTCGCACGCTGGTATCATGGAACAGTACAATGGCCCGATCCGACAGTTTTGGCTGCCAGGTCTCAAAATCCTCTCTGACTGCGTCGTAGGTATGAAGACCGTCAATATGCAGCAGGTCGATGCTGCCATCTGCGAAAGAGTTGACAGCAGAGGCAAAAGTCGATCGAACCAGCGTAGAGAACTCCGCATAGTGCTGTTCATTGTGCTGCGACACCTCGGCAAAGATCTCTTCGCCGTAATAGCCCGCCTGCGTATCCCCTTCCCAGGTATCCACGGCAAAGCAGCGGGTCGGGAGACGACTGGCGAGCACAGCCTGGCAAAAGGCAAAATACGAGTTGCCGGTATGAGTCCCCAATTCGACCAGCAGACGTGGTTCACTCTGAGCAACCAGCCAGAATGCAAAGGGGATATGACCGACCCAGGAACCTGGCGGGCAAAGACGCTGTGGTCGAACAAGCGCCACATCGTAAAATTGTCTACTGCGCTAAAGGGTTCATAAACGGTTCATAGCATACAGGTGACATGATGCTCTACGGCATAACGACACCACACAGGAAAAGAAGTCATTCGCATGCAACAATGCAAGCGAACCATGAGCCTCATGAACAGACGGAACCGGAGGATTTTGAGCACCGCGCCATCCTGATCGGGAGGTCATAATGCGTCAGGCATCCTTTTGAGGCGGAGCCCATGCATGATCGTACAGCGGCCATTGCCACCACTGCCAGGGAGCTGCCTGGACATCTTTTTCCAGCTCTTTAACTGCTGCGATCAGGGCTTGCTGAGGGTTTTGAGGTAGTTTGCGAAGTTCAGCCTCGACTCTCCTCCCCTTGTCTCTGGCAATGCCGTAGATGACACGCGCCCCTGTCCTCTCGGCAACCCTTTCGACGCCTCGAGGGAGCCGCATCGTCCCGCCGCAGAAGGGAAGTTCCAGCATGCTCGAAGGATTCGCCTCGTGCAAGTCATACATCATAATAATCGTCTCTCCAGACTTCAAGCCTGAATAAAGAAGACGCATCGAGTCGTCGAGCATGAGCCAGCGGCCACCGGCCGCATCCATAACGATCCTCATTTTCCTGGCAAGGTAGGATCTTTCGACAGCATTCAGGTTGGGGTTGCGTTCATCGATTGTTTGAGTCAGCATACCGATTTTGCATCCCAAAACACCCAACTGGGTACTCAGCATGATGGGACGGCCATAATGCCCCATGGCCAGGACGACCCCCTTGCCTTCCTGTTGAGGCCTCCAGGAGCACGTCCAATCCCTGCAAGTCAATAAAACGCTTACAATTTGATTTGGATATTTTGGGTAGAAAAAGTACATCCAATTGTTCCCGAGCCATCAGCACACAATTGTTTTTCCAACAGCGGTCAAGTTCTGCGGCTGAGAATCCGGGGAAAGCTTTTGCAACCCCCTGCAGGTAGGTTGTCCGCCCTTTTGAATTGGTTAAAGAGTCGAAGAGGCCAACCATTCTGACCGCTTGATAGGCAAGAGGAGAAGGCAGAAAAGAGAGCAGCTGCAAAACGACATTGTATCGCAACCACCTGCAGGCCAGTTTAAATTTAATCATTCGGCTCAAACCTCTTCGTCCCCCCAGACATGCGGGATGGAGACGACCCCCTGTTCAAGTGTGCTCTGGCGTACGGTGACTTTCGCCGCGGCATGAACAAAATCATAAACATGTATACCATTTTCACAAAGCAGATAAACATCCAGCAGGTAACCGCCCTGAAGCAGGGGAAAGACGGAAAGGTTATTTTCGACCTCACTGCGGCCATCGGGGCTTCGGACGATATCAAACTTGTCGATATGACTGCCGGCACTGGTCACCTGCCGCATATTTTCATCGGAAAAAACGAAGCCGATGTTGGGCACCGCATGAGTCATTTCCGAGACGAAACGGACCCTGGCATTCACCCTGTCCTGCTTGCTGTTCACATGGATATGTTTGCCAGGAGGCATATCGTTCACGGAGAGCTCAACAGAAGTGATCCGGGTCGGCGAGCTGTTCGTCCGTGCCCCCTGTACCAGGAGAATTCGGCGTGCCAGCTTGCGTGGCATTCTGGTTTTTCGAATTTGACATCGAGCTCAGGAAAAGACTGTAATCCGTAGTCACTTCACCGGCGCCGCCGATTTTTACGACCCCATGATCCAACCAGATCACCGAGTCGCAAAGCGCCTCAACCTGGTACAGGGCATGAGAGCAGAACAGGATGGTTTTCCCGGAAGCCTTGAGGCCCATGATGCGATCAAAGGAACGGCGGGAAAATGCACCATCGCCAACCGACAGGGCTTCGTCAATCACTACAAATATCCGGATCCACGTTTGTGGCAACCGAGAAAGCCAGGCGCACATACATCCCGCTTGAGTAGGTTTTGACAGGCTGGTCGATAAAGTCGCGGATCCCGGAGAAATCAATCAATAGCATCTTCACTGGCCCTGATTTCATCTTCACTCAAGCCGCTCAGCGATGCGCTCAAGTAGAGATTTTCCCGTACCGGTAAATTCCGGATTAAAACCTGCCCAGTTCCAGCAGTGCCGCGACGCGCCCTTTCACATGCATTTCGCCAAGGCTCGGGTTGAGGGTCCCGCAGACCAGCTGGAGCAGAGTCGATTTTCCGGAGCCATTGCGTCCGATCACGCCGATGACTTCACCTCTGTTCACCTCGAGGTCAAGGTCCCTGAGAGCCCAGAATTCGCGAAAATATTGCTTGCGACTTCGAGCCAGCATCTGCATCAAACGATGACGGGGTTTATCATAGATGTGATAACATTTGCTGAGTTTTTTCAGGCTGATGACTGGTTCAGATGACATCTGCAAACCCCTTGCGAGTCATCTGGAACCAGGCGAAACCAAGCCAGCTCAGAAGTAAAGAGACCAGAGTCAACAAGGCATAGCCGGTCCAAGTCGAGGCCGCTTCCAAAGATCAGCAGGGAACGAACCTGGTCGACAATAAAGGCAAGCGGGTTGAGGTAGATAAATTTATGGAAAGCTGGCGGGACAATTGACAGTGGATAAAAGATCGGGGTCAGAAACATCGTGGCCGTGACAACAATACCTACGATCTGGGAGACATCACGCAAATAGACACCGAGCGACGAAAGAAACCAGGAAAACCCCAGAATTACGAGCATCAAAGGGAGCAGCACCAGGGGGAACAGAAGTGCCGTCAGCGGCGGCAAGCCATAAACGGCCAGCGAAAAAAAAAGCCAGACGACCAGGCTGATCCCCATATGAAACAACGCTGAACCAAACACGACCCAGGGGAGGATTTCCAGGGGGAAAATTACTTTTTTAACATAATTCGGATGGCTGAGGATGAGCGCGGGGGCCCGGGTGACACATTCTGCAAAGAGGTTGAAGATCAAGCAGCCCGGCAAACAGTATCAGGGCGAATTCAGCCTTAGAACCATCGCCCGTGCCCCAGCGCGCTTTAAAAACAAAGCTGAAGACAAACGTGTAGACGATGAGCATGAAAACAGGGTTAAAAAATGACCAGAGCAGGCCGAGGATCGAGCCGCGATAGCGACCGACGACTTCTTGCCGAACCAGGTTGAAGATGAGTCGGCGGTGAGGACCAAAAGCTTGACACCATCACGCTCGGTGCAATTGAGAAAGTCAGCATTTAAAAATCTTCTGGTTCTTGAGCTATTCAATAGCGATAACAGCGTGCCGTAAAAGTGTGACGCAGACCACCGGGCAAATAAGCCCTGACTCAGGCCTTAAGCTCCACGCTATAAATCTTCACCCACGACAAAATTCATCTGAATCTGTGCAAACAGCAGAGCGTGCTCAGCATTGATTTTATTAATTTCGGCCTGGGTGAGGCGTAGTTCCGCATTGAGCAGATCATCGAGGGAAAGAACACCTAGTTTTGCGGAACGTGTCGCAACATTGTAGGCTTCGCTGGCTTCTGCCACTCTGCCGGTTGCGTCCCTGACGCGACTCTCCCCTTCCAGAAGTTGCTGCAAACCGGTGTTGACCTCGGTGACAATGCCATTCTTGCGCCTGTCCCGTTCAGATTCGAAACGTTTTATTGTCAGCAGCTGTTTGCGATAAGCAAAAATATTTCTGCCGCCCTGGAAGGGGCGGACGCTGAGGTTAAGAGACAGAGTATAATAATCCCGCTCTTCCTTATCCAGGAGATCAGTGTCGTAATCACGTTCATAGTCAACCCAGCCGGCATCAAAAGAGGCCTTGGGCAGGTTACGGGCACGAATCATTTTGACCTCTTCGCGGGCCATGGAGATATTCAACTCTGAAAGCTTTAATTCGGGCCGTTTCAGCAAAGCCTGTTCAAGGCAGGATTCAGCCGCACGGCAGCTCACGGGCACTGAATGCTGCAGACTCCCCACGATTGAAAACTGCTCGTCGGACTGCAGATCAAGCCATTCTTTGAGCTTGGTCTCTGCAATCGCAAGGCTGGTTTCGGCTTGTACAAGATTCTGACGGGCACTGGAAAGCTCTACGGCAATCTCCAACAGGCGCAAACGTGGAGCCAACTCCTGAGCCACCCAGGCGTTGGCAATCTTCTCCTGATTTTCCAGCCGATCAACGGACTCTCTCCATTTGGAGACCAACTGCTTCCCCAGCAGGATGTCGCTGAAACTGGTGCGAATTTCTCGAACCACTTGCTGCTGCACACTCTGGAGCTCATATTCGCGATAGACCTTGGACTCACGGGCTTTTTTCAAACCGGCTATTCCAGCCATGCCGGAAAATAGAGGTTGTGACAGGCGAGCCTGGAAATTATTCGTCTTGCTGGTGAGATAATCTCGGTCCAGGTTGGCTGAGCCGTTATTCTCCAATTCGGTATAATTGTAGTCGGCACTCAGGGTCGGCAAAAAAGCGCCCCAGGCTTCATTAACACCTTCATCAGCTTCTTCAACGGCAATTCGATAGGATTCCATCAGTGGGCTGAATTCCACGCCACGTTCGAGACACTGATCGAGAGTCAGTGAAGCGGCACAAGCGAGAGCCGGAGACACCAGGAGAAGTATTATGCTCACCAGAACTTTGCACATATCAGTCAATTCTCTCAACTCTCACGCAGAGCTCGATCAAAGCTGTCTTTGAGTGGCTCAAGAGCATAATCAAGCACGGTGCGCGGCTTGGTCCGTATAAACACAGCCGCTGGCATGCCTGCCGTCAGATAGAGATTATTATCACGCAGCTCCTGCTTGTTCAACTCGACATGAACGACATAGGCCGGTTGTTCACCGGCGGGCGTCCTCTGCATAATCCGGTCCGCAGAAATGTAGACAACTTCTCCGCTGACTTTGGGGGTCGTGCGAGCTGGAAACGCAACCAGCTGGACATCTGCTATCTGCCCCTTGAACAGATGAGTCACATCTGAGACCTTGATGCGGCATTCAACGATCAGCGGACTGTCAACAGGGACAATGTCAAGAATCGGCTGACCTGGCTGCAGGACTCCGCCCTCTGAGTGGACCTGCATGGCGACAACCTCTCCTGCGACCGGCGCGGTCACCAGCTGGCGGTCGCGGGCATCCTGAAAAGGCAGAAGCTGTTGTTGCAGGGAAAAGAGCTGCTGCTGCAGCTCTGACAGGCGCGCGATCGCCTTCTGGCGATATTCAGAGTTCAACGCGTCGATCCGAAGTTCGAATTCAGCAACACGCTCACGGATTTCGGCCTGGCTTCCACGCAACTGCGCCATGTTCCCCTTCTGCTCCGACAAAGAGCGACGAAGCGCTAATATCTGGGTTTTGTCAATATATTGGTCATCGTACAGAACCTGCTTGGCGTCCAGCTCCTCCTGAAGCGCAGCGATCACTTCCGTTGCTGCCACCACCCTGTCGTCCATGGTGCGAATCTGCTCAAGCATCTGGCTGATCTGTTTTCTCAGCAGTGTCGACTGGTTCTCCAGGGCGAGCCGATTTGAGCTGAAGACCTTTTGAGCCGAGAGGAGTAGATCTTGGAATTTCTCAGGAGGGATGGTTGCATCATTTTCAGGCCAGGCTGGCTGAGCCAGCATATCCCTCTCGGCAACGAGAAGAACTTCCTCGATTCTAAAAGCGGCGATCTGCAGCAGGATTTGATCCGCTGTTGCGGAGACTCGCGTACCGTCAAGCTGCAGCAAAGGCTGGCCGGAAACGACCTGATCGCCATTCCGAACGAGTATTTTACGAACGATGCCACCTTCAAGATGCTGCACAGTCTTGCGTTCGGTATCGACCCGCACCTCGCCCTGGGCGATCACTGCGCCGGTAATTTCAGCAAACGTGATCCAGAGACCACCGAAACCAAAAAAAACAATAATCACAATCAAGCCGGCGCGGATAATACTCTTTGAATCCGCAAAATGAATATTCAGTTCCGGTTGCGGAGTGTTTTCTTTGCCGATCTGTTGGTACTCTTCTTCACTGACTTGATTTTTTCGAAACAACCGCTGGTATAAAGAAGAGAGCATATTCATAGTCATGTTAAAATTCCGTGTTACGGGTACTCAGTTAAGGGCGAAGAAGGCTGGGAAGGTATGGGCTATCCTGCGGCCACCTGCCGTTGAGCTTTAAACTCTGACAGTTTTTTAAAGACTGCGTCACGTGGTCCAAAAATGACGACCTTGCCTTCGGCAATCATCAGGACCTTGTCCACACTGGCCAGCAGGCTCGGTTTGTGGGAGACGACAACCAATGTGGTCCCGGCCGCTTTCAGCTTCGGCCAGGAAGCGAGCAGGGCATTCTCTCCGGCCTCATCCAGGTTCGAGTTAGGCTCATCAAGAACAACCAGCTTCGGACTGCCATAAAGAGCGCGGGCCAAGCCGATCCGTTGTCTTTGACCACCGGACAGGACTATGCCGCCGTCGCCAATTTTCGTATCGTACCCTTCCGGGAAATTAAGGATCATCTCGTGGACCCCGGCCGTCTGAGCGGCCGCAATGACAGCTTCGGATTCCACCGTGTTCAGGCGGGCAATATTCTCGGCAACCGTACCAGTGAAGAGTTCAATATCCTGTGGCAGATAACCAATGTAGGGGCCAAGCTTTTCCTGGTCCCAGCTGAAGATGTCTGAACCATCGAGGCGCACGGCTCCACTGCTGGCGGGCCAGATGCCGAGCAATAGCCGGCACAGCGTCGATTTACCCGCTCCGGAGGGGCCGATCATACCAACAGACTCTCCCGGTTGCAGGGAAAAGCTGATATCGTCCAGGATGACTTTCTGGTTTATGGAGAACCCGACATGTTCAGCTTCCAGCTGCCCTGTGGGTGCAGGCAGATCCATTTTTTCCTCATCAGACCGTTCTGTGAACAAGATATCGAGACGCTCCCAGGCACCACGCGCATCGATCATGTGTCTCCATGAGCCAATCCCCATCTGTACCGGAGCAAGAGCTCGCCCCATGATAATCGAGGACGCGATCATGACACCTGCAGTCGCCTCACCTCTCAGGGTCAGCCAGGCACCAACACCGTAGATAAAGACCTGCATTGACTGCCGTAGCCAACCCGACATTGCTTGCAGTAATCCCCCTTTGCGGCTGGCCTGGGTCTGCAATTTCATGACTGAATCGTTGAACCCCTCCCAACGGGTTGTCACGCCGCCAATCATGCCCATGCTGCGCACAAGCTGGCCATTCCTCCGGGCCGCTTCGACAAATCTCATCGAAGAGGCGTTTGCAATATTTGCGGCATCAAGAGGTTTACGACTGACTTTTTCATTAATGATGGCGAGTATCACCAGGACCACAGCGCCGGCGGTCGCCACGACTCCCATCAAAGGGTGAAGGAAAAAAATGACCGCCAGGAACAGAGGGGTCCAGGGGATATCGAACAAGGTAAAAATTGCATTGCCACCGAAGAAGTTGCGCAAGGTGTTGACATCGGTCAAGGTCGCCTGACTTGGTGTCGAGCCCGTCAATGCAGACTGTTTCAGGACCTCATCCAGAACGTTACGGCTGAGTGCCTGGTCAATAGCAACACCGCAGCGGACCAGCAGGCGAGAACGGATAAACTCAAGAGCCGACATGATGATCAGGGAGACAACTGGCTGCAATAGTGAGCACTGCAAGGGTGGACATGCTGTAGCTGGAGAGGACTCGATCGTAGATCTGGAGCATGTAGATCGGGAAGGTCAACTGCAGGATATTGATGAACATACTAAAAAAAGCCCCATAGACAAGGTAGGGCCGCCATTCACTAAAAAATCTCTTCATTTACACCCTCTAAGTTCCAGAATAGCCGTCTAAAACGCAATTTGCGATGATTGCAAACAGGACAATGGTTGTCAAGGTAATTATCTGGACCGGCGTTGTCAAGAGCCCCCCAAATAACATTGGAACATCTTGAATTTTCGAGCTTTTCAGAAGAAATAATCGGCAGAACAGAACGGGGGAGCTTCGGAGTCTTTTCCCGACAGGACTGGTTTGACGTATCAGGCCAGGCGATCTTCAGATCGGGGTCATCCCAGCGAATCGCCCGTTCCTGCTCAGGGGCATAGTAGGAGGTCGTCTTGTAGAGAAACTCGGCGCTTTCGCTTAAGACCATGAAACCATGGGCAAAGCCCTCGGGAATCCACAACTGGCGTTTATTCTCTGCAGAGAGGCGAATACCGACCCAGCGGCCAAAAGAGGGGGAGCTTCTCCTGATGTCAACAGCAACATCAAAGACTTCGCCAGAGATACAGCGGACCAGTTTGCCCTGGGACGCAGGAGGCAACTGATAATGGAGTCCGCGCAGGACACCACGGGAAGACTTCGAATGGTTATCCTGGACAAAGGAGACATCAAGGCCGGTCATCTCACGCCAGACCTTCTGGTTGAAACTCTCGTAGAAGAACCCGCGCTCATCGCCAAAGACCTTGGGCTCCACGATCAATACGTCGGCTATCTCTGATCTGATAATGTTCACGGCTTAAAGGGTGTCCTTCAGGATCATCTCGAGATAATCGCGATAACTTGAGTTTGGTGTCTCCTGAATCAGCTGGCGCATTTGCGCTTTGTCGATAAAGCCCTTCCGGTAGGCCACCTCTTCGAGACACGCTATTTTGAGCCCCTGCCTGGCCTCGAGAGTGCCGATAAAGTGGCTGGCCTCCAGCAGGCTCATGTGGGTGCCGGTATCGAGCCAGGCGATGCCACGCTCGAGCTTCTCAACCATCAGCTCGCCTCGGCGAAGGTATTCAACATTCACATCGGTGATTTCCAGCTCGCCTCGAGCCGAAGGCTTCATTTGCCTTGTGATCTCCACGACTTTATTGTCGTACAGGTAGAGTCCGGGAACCGCATGATTTGATTTCGGCTTGGCCGGTTTCTCTTCGATACCGATCGCTTTGCCCTCTCGGTCAAATTCGACCACACCGTAGCGTTCAGGGTCGGTCACCGGGTAGCCGAAGATCTTCGCTCCACTGTTAAACTCTGAGAAGATGCGGGGCAATTCCATCTTGCCGTAAAAGATGTTGTCGCCAAGGATCAGGCTGATCGAGTCGTCGCCGATAAAGCTTTCGCCGACCAGAAAGGCCTGGGCGATGCCTTTCGGCTCGGGCTGGACAGCGTAGGTGAAGGTCACGCCAAAGCGGCTGCCATCACCCAGAAGATCCCTGAAGCGGGGGGTGTCCTGCGGCGTTGAAATAATCAGGATCTGGTTCACCCCGGCGCGCATCAGCGTTGAGATCGGGTAGTAGATCATCGGCTTGTCATAAACCGGCTGCAGCTGCTTGCTTGCCACCAGGGTCAATGGATACAGCCGCGTGCCCGCGCCTCCAGCCAGAACAATGCCTTTTGTTACACCTGCCATTTTCACGTCCTCCTGCCGCACAACATCTCGTTGTTGCGGATAGCGAAATAAAGATCGAGACTGTTCTGCCATGCCGGGATATCCGCACCGGTCGCTTGCACATATTTCTGTTTATCAAGAACAGAGTTAGCCGGCCTGGACGCGGGCAACGGATAGTCCGCTGTCTTGATCGGCAGGATATTCTTGACCTCCAGGATGATGCCGAACTGCCTTGCTACGACCACGATCTCACGTGCGAATTCATACCAGCTGCACTGCCCTTGATTGGCGAAATGATAGATTCCGTAGGGTCTGGGAACAGGGGCAGGGGCCGCGGGCTGCGAGTCGGCTGAAAAGCCGAGGAGGTTAAAGACTGCATCTGCGAGATCACCGGCAAAAGTCGGGCTGCCGATCTGGTCGTGCACAATCCTGAGCTCTTCCCTTTCTGACGCCAGGCGTAAAATCGTTTCGACAAAATTGGGGCCATCGGGCCCATAGAGCCAACTGGTTCGAATGATGTAGTACTCTTCGAGAGGACTCTCAAGGATCGCCAGTTCGCCCTTTAACTTGGAACGCCCGTAAGCAGAGATCGGGCCGGTGGGGTCGTCCTCACGATAGGGACGATCCTGTTCCCCTGAAAACACATAATCGGTCGAGATATGCACCAGCGTGGCGCCAATCTCATGAGCCGCATCCGCCAGGTGAGCAACCCCGTCAGCGTTCACATGAGTCGCCATTGCTTCCTGCTCCTCGCACTTATCAACGGCAGTAAAAGCAGCAGCATTGATAATAACTTGAGGTCTTAGCTCTAAAAAAGTTTCCTTAACTTGAGCCTCGTCGGTGAGATCAAAAGCAGGCAGGTCATAACAGTGGACATCCAGCCCCTGCGGAGCTCTCTTCTGTAACATCCGGGCCAACATGCCATTGGCGCCGACCAGAGCAACCGAGCTATTTTGTCCCACGCGTTCGGCCATCAACGTTCCTCGTACATACGCGAGTAATACTCGCGATAGCTGCCGTCGATCACCTGTGCAATCCATTCCGGGTTGATCCAGATACCAATCAACAGTCATACGAATACCGGCTTCGAAAGTGACCGAAGGCTCCCAGCCGAGTTCATTTTTGAGCTTCGATGCATCAATGGCGTAACGCCGGTCATGACCGGCGCGGTCTTTGACGAATTTGATCAGCGACCGTCGAGGCCGACCATCTGCAAGGGGAGCAACCTTTTCATCGAGGATATCGCAGATCGTTTGCACCACCTCGATATTCTGCTTCTCGCTGTTGCCGCCAACATTATAGGTCTCGCCGATACGGCCCGCTTGTAAAACCTGTAGAATCGCCGTGCAGTGGTCGACGACATAGAGCCAGTCGCGGACATTCTTGCCGTCACCATAGACCGGCAGATCTTTGCCAGTCAGGGCATTGTTGATGATCAAAGGAATCAATTTCTCGGGGAAATGATATGGCCCGTAATTATTCGAGCAGTTGGTCATCAGGGTCGGCAAGCCGTAGGTGTGATGATAGGCGCTGACCAGGTGGTCGGAAGAGGCCTTGCTGGCCGAGTAAGGCGAGCGCGGGTCGTAAGCCGTGGTCTCAGTAAACAGGCCGGTGTCTCCGAGCGAGCCGTAAACCTCGTCTGTACTCACATGTAAGAACCGGGGGTTGGGGGCTGGAGACTGGGGGTCGGACAACCAGGATTTGCGTGCCGTTTCAAGTAGCGAGAAAGTGCCCAAAATATTGGTCTGGATAAAATCAGCCGGTCCTTCGATACTGCGATCAACGTGTGATTCAGCGGCAAAATGAACCACCGTGTCGATCTTTTCCTCCAGAAAGAGTTTTTCCAGAAGCGCCTGGTCACAGATGTCAGCATGGACAAACCGGTAATTGGGGTTGCCCTCGACATCGGCAAGATTGGCCAGATTGCCGGCATAGGTGAGCTTGTCCAGATTGATGATCCGGGACTCGGGAAGACGTTCCAGGGCAAGACGGACAAAGTTTGAGCCGATAAATCCGCAGCCACCTGTCACAAGGACATTATTCATTGATTCACTTTCTCCCTTTGTTGAAGGGCAGGATTCTACATAATAGCGGGGTGACCGTCAATCAACCGTCACTATTTATTTTTTCCGGATTCGGGCAAGGATCGAACGAACGGCATGGCCCAGGTCGAGACATTTTTCCACGGTTGAAAGAGTCGGCTCTGACGCGTCAAGTTCGCCGTATCCGGTCAGGACCAGAAGGGTCTGGCAGCCCGCTCGTCGTCCCGCCTCGATATCAGCCAGCTTGTCACCGATCATGAACGAGTTCTGCAAATCGATGTCATGCTCTGCTGCAGCCTGAAGCAACATCCCTGGTTCGCCTTTGCGACAATCGCAGGCAACCTTATAGGCCCCCTGCCCCTTCTCGGGATGATGGGGGCAAAAATAAAAGGCATCGACGGCGGTGTCATGGGCAGCCAACTCCGACTGCAGATGACCGTGCAGATTATCGACGTCCCGTTCATTAAAATAGCCGCGTCCGATGCCGGACTGGTTGCTGACGACGATCACGAGGAAGCCTGCGTCCTTGAGCTTTTTGATGGCCTGCGGTGCACCGGGGATAAACTCGAAATCTTCGACCTTGTGCAGATAGTCCTTCTCGACGTTGATTGTGCCGTCACGATCGAGGAAAACCGCTGGTCGTTTCGTTTGCTTCAACAAGAGTCATCACTCCGGTCACCTGGCAACATTTGAAAGGCCAGGACTTCAGGACTCAGGATATCCAAACAGCCTGAAATCATCGGCATAGCGTTCACGTATCAATCGCCTTGTCTCATCGGTCATCTCGGGAAGACTCTTGGCGCTGCTCACATTGATTTGTGGCGGCGGCGCAATCCCAAAGCGTTTTTGCAGTTCTTCCCAGTCTTCAGACATCTGCTCCAGCTTACCAACAAAGGATGGCAACAAGACCCCTTTCCAGGTCAAAAACCAGGCTTGAGACCTGAAATGACGGTCAGAAGCGGAGTCAGGCAGGGCGGCCACTCTGCGCACAAACTCTTCGAAAGTCACATCCAGGCCGATACCGTGTTTTTCAAAAATATTCCGGCCGCCATGGACCCTGACATCCTCTATCTTGTTTTTGTAGCAGGAGTAAATCCTCTCGTAAGGGTTCCGCACAAAAGCAAAGATAAAGTTATCCTCGCACAGCATTGCTATTTTAGCGAGGCTCAGGTGCTGCGCGTAGCGGGTTTCAAACTCCGAGACGAGGCCGCTGTCAAAATCCTCATCAGGAGAATGACCGGCCATAAACGCGGTGACTGCGACCCGGATGGAGCGGCTGGCGACCTTGGGAATCTGGATATAACCAAACTTATGTTCAGGAAAAAGATAAAGCTGTGGTTTCTCACGACCGAGCTTGCGTTTTTTATTCCATAACCTGAATTGATGCGAAAGGCCCAACGGTTTAATTCCCCGCCCGAAGACGTTGCGACTCAGTCCTGATAGGATTCGAGAATCTTGTTGATGATATTGGTGGTCGATTTGCCATCGACAAAATTAATCAGCTCGACGCGGCCGCCGTAGCTTTCCACCAGTTCACGTCCGACGACGCCCTCCGGTGTATAATCGCCCCCTTTGACCAGGATGTGTGGGCGAAGGGTGGTGATCAGGTCCAGCGGCGTATCTTCGTCGAACACAACGACATAGTCGATACAGTTGAGCGCAGCCAGGATATGTGCTCTCTCATCCTGACCGATCAGGGGTCGACCCGGGCCTTTAAGCCTTTTAATTGAGTCATCGGAGTTGAGTCCGAGCACCAGCAGGTCGCCGAGTTGTCTGGCTGCCTGCAGGTATTTGACATGACCGACATGAAGGAGATCAAAGCAACCGTTAGTAAAAACGACGGTCCGCCCTTTGCGGCGTTCAGCCTCGAGGACATTTTTGAGTAATGGTGCCGTGGTGATTTTCTGATCCGCTCCGGCGTTCTGCAGGCCGGCAACGGCCAGTATCTCCTGCGCGCTCACGGTTGACGTCCCGACCTTGCCGACGACAATACCGGCGCCGAGGTTGGCAAGAGCGGCCGAGGTTGCCAGCGGCCACTTGTGGGCCATACCCAGCCCGAAGAGAGAGAGGACGGTGTCCCCTGCCCCGGAGACATCGTAGACCTCCCTGGCCACCGTTGGCAGATGAATTTCACCGTCTTTCGAGAAAACCGTCATACCCTGCTCGCTGCGGGTCAGCACCAGTGCTTCCAGTTCGAGTTCTGTCATCAGCTTGCGTCCGGACGCAAGCAACGATTCCTCGTCGGTGATCGCAATGCCCGTGGCCTGCTGAGCCTCTTTGCGATTGGGCGTGAGCAGGGTCGCTCCCCGATACTTGTGGTAATCATCCCCTTTCGGGTCAACCAGAACGGGGATTTTGGCGGACCGACCGAGATCGATGACTTCTTTGAGGACACGATCGGTCAAGACGCCTTTTTGGTAATCCGAAAGGAAAATGACATCCACATCGGCAAGCCCATTCTTGACGTAAGAGAGGATGATCTCTTCGCTCTCTGCAGAGATATTTGACCGGGTCTCCTGATCGATCCTGACGATCTGCTGATTGCTGGCGAAGACCCTGGTCTTGCGGCTGGTCACACGGCCGGGCTGGCTGAAGACGCCGTGCTTCTGCACGCCACGCTCTTCGAGCCGATGCAACAGGAACCGCCCATCATCGTCATCACCGACAACACTCACCACATCGACCTGACAATTGAGGGTCAGCAGGTTGTTGATCACGTTGCCAGCCCCGCCAAGGCGCAGCTCCTTGCGTTTGACCTCGACGACCTGCACCGGGGCCTCGGGGCTGATCCGGTCGACAGCGCCCCAGACATACTCGTCAAGCATCAGGTCACCGACCACCAGGGCCCTGGTCTTTGAGACACTGTCAAGAAACGATCCCAGCAAAACACGATCCATCTGCATGTTCTCAGGCTCCTCTGCCCATTCTGTCAAGAATCGCTGCTCCCAGCAACGGGATATTGATCTCGTGATGACCGACAATCGAGTAGCCGTTGCCACTGCCAGAGGTGGGCCTCTTGATGACATTCTGCATCGGACGGTAGTGCTGATTCATATCGAAGTTGGCGGTGGTGAAGTTGTCCACCTTGTGACCAAGGTTCTGGGCAATGGACAGGGCTTTGAGAAAAACCTCCGGCATGATGACGGCCGAGCCGACATTGAGCCAGACGCCGCCGTTGCCGAGGTCGGCCACCACTGACGTGATCAACTTGAAATCACGAAAGCTCATTTCTCCGGTCACCGCTCCATCCATGGCAGGATGCTGGTGGATAATATCCGTACCCATGGCGACGTGAGCCGTAACGGGCAGGCCATGCTCGACGCAGGCGGCAAGCAGGCTGTATTCACGATAGGGATGTTCTTGAGCAATAATCCATTCACCGACCGCCCGGGCAAATCCGAGATCTTTACCTAGACCTGCCTTGAGAGCCTGGTTCATACCACCGCCGGTCTCATCGGAAAAGCCGAAATCACCTGAATGCAAAACATCACCAACCTCTTCAGAGGTGGCTCCGATCAGGGACACTTCAAAATCATGAATGGCTGCGGAGCCGTTCATGGCCACAGCCGTGATGACATCGGCTTCGATGAGTGTTTTCAGGACCGGCTGCAGGCCACACTTGATGACGTGCCCCCCCATGGCCAGAACAACCGGGCGATCCTGTGCCCTTGCCTGGACGACCTTGTCGGCAACCGCACGGATGGAATCGGCACCGAGCAGACGCGGCATGGCATCGAGAAGGCTGGCGCAGGTCATCGCTGGCGTAACAGGCTTCGCGAAGTGCTCGGCCACGTTCACCTTATTGTCACGCGTTCTGATGGAGTAGGTCTTAATCGCTGACGTATCGATCGGATGGTATCGCTTCATAATCCTCGCTGCCCACAAAGGCTCTCTTAAAAGTTGTCTGCTGTCATGGCAGACGGCGTTCAAACCAGCGCTGCAATGCAGGCTGTGACGACCAGTTGCGCAAAAAACGATCTATATCCGCCCGGAAAAGCTTCTCAAATTGTGCGGGCGAAGAACACTCGTGCATGGCATCGAGATCGAGGACCCAGGGCTCACCCTTGTTCAACAGGAAATTGGTCGCCTTGCAGTCACCGTGAACAATATTGAGTTTGCGGAACAGACCGAACAAGCGGACAAAACCTTCTGCCACCTGTTTTTTAGCGACATCATCCAGCGTGGCGTCCTGAAAGTACTCTTCTGCGTCGACTCCGGCAACAAAATCGCAGACATAATACCCCGTGGAGCGCAAAGGACCAATACGTTTTTCCAGCAGGGCAACAGGCCTGGGGGTCTCGATCCCGGAAATTTTCAGGCGGTGGGCATTGCCCCATGAGACCCAGGCCCGGGTTGGACGAAGACAGCGGCTCAAAGCATGACGCAGGCTCTTGATGTTGTAACGTTTAATCACCCAGTCGCAGTCATCTGATCGGACCCGAACAACCGTCGAGCTGTTGCCATCCTTGAGCAGGTCACCGCTCGCCATGAAGCGGTCCGGGTCGTCAAGGAAGCGCGTCAGCGTCTCACCCTGCTGATCACGTCGCGAAATACTGACGTATCCTGCCTGCATAAACCGGACAAATTCACTGCAACTCCGGTAGCATTTTTCAACGTATTTGTGCCGCCTCCTGCGACGGACTTGCGGCAGTTCAATGCTCACTCGATGCAAAAGCTCTGAAACAGCCAGGTTGCGTTGCAGTGCGTAGAGCGAAACCGCCTCCTCCATCAGTTCATCGAAATCCGGTGTGAACTGGGAAAAGAAGAGCGCCAGATTGCCGCTGCTGGCCTCAAGATCAAGAGGCGAATTCTGGTTGCGAACATCAATGGCGTCGCCATCGATCGCGTAGAGCCTTTGATCTGAAAACAAGAAGTTTCCCAGGTGCAGATCTTGCTGCACCAGGCCGGAGTCATGCAGGATGCCAACCACTGTCACCAGCTGCTGCATGAAATTGGCTCGCTGCTGCCGGTCTTCCAGTTCGCTCCAGAGTTCCAGAGCAGTCTTCGCCTCAGGCAAAAATTCGAACAGCAGAACGGGCACGCCATCATCCAGCTGGCCGGCAAGAAGAAGCTCCGGGCATGGTGCACCGGACGCCATCATCGCCTCGCAGCCGGCTTTCTCTCTCGCCCAGTGCCGCCGCGCACTGACGGGGTCAAGAAACAGCTTGACCAGCACCGTCTTCTGCCGCCATGTGCCTTGAAAGACCAGACGTTTGCCGGGAAGACAGCGCAAGAGGCGTTCGCATCGCAGTGGATCATTCTGAGCGGCCGGGCTCAGGCTGGTCGTAAACGGGAGGGTCCTGGTGAAATATGACATGTCAGTCAAGGCTTGTACCAATGCTCGTCATGCACACGAATTGAGTCAATACGGCGCTTTATTCGTCCCTGCCCTCTGCGGCGACCGCGTCCCGCAGACTGGCAAGGAACTCCGCTTTACAGAAAGAGGGCAGCTGACTGGCGGCAAGGTAGAGGTCGATGAATCTCTCCACGCCAAAGGTCTTTATCGCTTCCTGATCAGCCTTGTACCTGGTGAGATGCTTGAAATTTCTCATTCGCAGCTTGCGGGAAAGGCTCCGCGCAGCGATTTTCAGGTCAGCGATATCAATTAACCCCATTCTCTCCAGACCCTCTTCAACGATCACGTTGTTCAGGTGAATGGATCGGAACAGCACACCTTTGTCGTGCAGTTCGGCGAAAAAGGAGATAAACCTGGCCATGGCCTCGTCGCGACCGGTGCGACTCTGCAGTACCGATCTCAGGGTCTGCCCCGGGATCGGCTGATAAAAAACCATGCCTCTTTTGATGGACTTGCAATAGCGTACGTCGACGACGTCAACGCTTCTGATGCCAAGCTGTTTCAGGGATCGGGAGTTATCGACAAAACGCAGCGCGTAGGATTTAAGCAGAGCCGAAGAAAACAACCTTTTACGACGGAAGAATTTGACAATCAGCCCGTCGCTCGTTTGCAAGACCTTGAGGCCACGGCGATCCTGCTCCAGGACCACCGACCTGGCCACCAGTGCTTCATACTCATCAAGGCTGAAAGACTTCAATGGCCGTACGACCTCACGCCGTTAGAAAAACACATTTAAACGGAACGCTCCGATGCAAACAACCCTTTTTCGACCAGATCACAAAGGATATGGATGATGACCAGATGCGCCTCCTGGATTCTTGGTGTCTCCACCGAGGGGACGGTCAGGGCCAAGTCCACCATGGGGCCGATCTCGCCGCCATCACGACCGAGCAGTCCAATCGTTCTGGCCCCGAGAGCCTTGCCTGCTGCAAGGGCCTGTTTGACGTTCAGGGAATGACCACTCGTTGAGATTCCGATCAGGAGGTCACCGGGGTTGGCGAGCGCTTCGACCTGCCTTTTAAAAACCTCATCAAAACCGTAATCGTTTCCAACAGCTGTCAGAATCGAAGTGTCAGTGGTCAAGGCGATGGCCGCAAGCGCTTTACGCTCCAACAGAAAACGGCCGACCATCTCAGCGGCAAAATGTTGGGCATCGGCAGCAGAGCCGCCGTTGCCCATAATCAGAAGTTTATGACCGGACCTCAGGGCATCAATCAGCATCCGGGTACAATCTGCGATCGGGCCCGCAAGAGTCTCTGCGACCATATTCACAACATCGACATGAGCCTTCAGCTGACGATTTATTTCATCGACCATCACGATTTCCTCTCATAGACAATGGCGACATTTTTAGGCCCGCGAAACTCTTCAATGGGACCGTAATTCTCAAAATGAGGTTTTGTTTCAAGCTCTTCCAGGTTCTTGTAAACAACAAGGAGTCGACAATTATTTTGCAGCGCTTTTTGTTCGAGCTGCCGCGGGTCTCCATCAGGAAAGGTAACATAGTCCCCTCGCAAAAGCCCTGCATAAAAGGCAATTCTCTCTTCGCTTACGATCATTCGGTTCGCTGCCATGTCGCCACGTTGACGCAGCCAGAGACCCGCCTGTCTGAGCTCGATTTTTTCCTCTTCATCGTTCACAAGTATTTTTCCAAGTGGCAACAGGACACAGAGCACAACGGTCATGGAGAGGGCCAGGTGGCGGTAGCGAAAGTCGGCAAAGAAATCAATGATACGATCCAGGCCATACCCGACCAGGACAAAACTCAGGACAACCAGAACCAGCAGGTAACGGGCGGAGAGAAAATTATGCGACACCAGGTAGAGATAATCCATCAGGAAAAAGCAGAGCCAGACGATGAGCAGCAGTAGCGTTGGAGGCTGCAGGCGATTGCGCAGTTTGAGACCAACAACAAACGGCACGACAAAAACCGGGAACAACGCCTTACCAAAAGTCTGCAATATGCCCAGCAGGTAAATCAGGGGCATGTTATAGCGGGCATATTCAAAGAAATCATTGGTCCATTGACCGCCGGGAAAGTTGCCCTCTACGTCTTTAAGGTGCTGATATATCCCAAGATAAACCGACAGGGGGTTCACCTGGAAATAATAAGCAAAACGATCATAAATGGTCGGCAGGATGTCCCACGACATCACCCCGGTTGCCAACAAAACCATGGCCGCGGTTAACCCCGCAACCGGAATGGTCCAGAAAGCCACCAGGCACTTCAGATGCAGCCTGCGACTGGCCGTCACAAAGACAATAAAAAGAGTCATGGACAAGGTCATGGCGAAGAAGAAAACGATGCCCTCAGGACGGAACAGGAGAGCCAGGCACGCCAGCAAGCCAGCAGGCAGACAAAAGTTCCAGCGCGATTTCTTGAGAGCATAGATGACCAGCCAGAGGGACAGCACAACAAGGAACAAAAATGGCGGATCCTTGATCACAGCCGTACATTTTTCATTGATACTCGGAGCAATGGTGAATGCCAGCGCCGTGAAAAAAGCAGCTCTCAGGCCAAAGAGTTCCTTTGCAATCAGATACAGGGGGATGGTCGTCAGAAGCAACGCGACACAGGACAGGATTTTCCCGGCAAGAAACCAGTCCGGAATGAGTATATGAGTCAAGCCGAGTAAAAGCGTAAAACCAAGCATTTTTTCATGACTGAAGGCCGCGCTGACATCACCCTGGAATAGCTGATGTGCGGAGTTGACATAACGAATGCCGTCAGTGTTGATGATGTCCGCCTGGGCAATCAGGAAAATCTTGATCAGCAAGGAGGCACAGAGCAGAGCAGCCAACGCCAGTAACGGGTTTTCCTCGAGACGAAGCAACACCTTCGAAGTTTTGTTAATCAGAAGTGGCATTGGGGTTCTCTTGTCGGCCTTGATGCCGCTCAAACTTTTTGTAGAGTGCCGACGCCTTCCTGGCAATTCTGGACCATCTCATGGAAGGATGCCTGATAACTGAACGGGTCGACTGACCCTCGTAGATCGAGATGAAGCGCAAACGATCCCTGATCGTCAACCCGGCATCCAGGCTGGAAAAGAGCAACCCGGTCAGGTCCTTTTCCAGCCACCGCAACGGCACGGCAGGTCGAACCCGGGTGCGGTGCAGATCGATCACATACAACGGAGGTTCACAATCGACGTTCTCCTGCTTCAGCCATGCGACCGGCAACAGGAAATGACAGAGGTAGAAATCGCAGTGGTTCACACCGCTCTGATGCATGGCTCGCGAAATCTCGGCGACCTTCCGGATCAGGGCCCTCTTTTGCCTTGGTGAAGTCGGGTAATTGTCCCTGTACAGCACCAGGTCCTCGAGGCTGATGGCTCCCTCAATCTCTTCAGTCACAATAAACGACTGCATGGTTGCAGGGCTGCTGCCGCGAGAACCGTACCCGGCAATGGTCATGGTCTGAACACCGATCCTTTCCAGAGCAAGGATTGCATCGTGTTCAACTTTCGCTCCGAGGACCGGGACTTTACCCTGAAGGAGTGTCTTGAAAATTTCCTGCCAACCGATACCTGGATGAATTTTCAGGAAATACCCCTTGCCGGCATGCTCAAAGCGCAAGGTCTTGCGGCCCTTGAAATTGCGGTAGATTTTGCCCTCTGTGGAAAAGACCTGGTCAAAGGCCTGCTCTCCGGTGAATTTTTTCTCTAGTGCCGGGCAGAGTGTCATCACGGGTGACTCCTCCTGCGGGCAACGTCTTCGATAATATCGACCGCTTTCTCATGCAACCCTGTGACATCAATCCGCGAGGTATACTGGACACCATTCTCTCCCAAACGGTCCAAATCGGGTAAAGAGAGAATCTCCACGAGGGTCCTGTTCAAAGCATTCTGTTCAAAAGGCATCGGCACGATCCGTCCCGAATCCGCATCTTTCACATGAAAAGCATACCCACAGTTTTCCGTCACAACGAGAGGCAGTCCAGCGGCCATTGCCTCGATCAGGACGGTCCCTGTATTCTCAGTTCGAGCCGGATGCACCAACAGGTCCGCAGCGAGCAAAAAATCGGGGACATCGTCTCTGCCACCGAGGAAACAGACCTGGTCAGAGATTCTCATCTTATCGGCAAATTTTGTAAAAACATCAATTTTCCCCCGACCCAACACGAACAACTTGACCCGCTTGCGTAATTCATCAGGCAAACTGGCGACAGCACTCATCGCGCGATCGACACCTTTGGTCTGGAACGCAGAGCCAACCATCAGCAGCATGATATGGTTGTCGGAAAGGCCCAGCTCGGCCCTGATTCTGGTGCGGATTTCCTCGCCATTGCCAGGACGGAAGCGATCCTCGGAGATACCGGGCGGCAGCAGATGAAACCGTTCCTCCGGCGTGCCGTAACACTCTATGAATTTGCGCTGTTCCTGCGGGGAGATCGAGAGGATCTCGGTTCTTGACTCGGGAGAAAAGATCGCCTTTTCAAATCCGACATAGGTGGAGTATCTCCCCATCACAAAAGAAGCCAGTGCGTTCATGCTCCTGGTTCTCGCCTGGTAGCAGGAATCCGCGGCATAGTAAACATCGAGGTCCGGCATTTTGTTGAAACCAACAACCGCATCGTACGACATTCCGGGCAGGAGGCTCTTGATCGTTCGGGCAAACTTCAGACAGCGCCGATGATTCGAGATAGCGGAGTGCGGCAAAACAACGACGTCAAGTTGGGCAGGCTGTTCGCCGTGCCAACCCATCGTCAGTATTTTAACCTTATGTCCTCTCTCCATGGCCAGAGCTGTAATCTTTAAGAAATCACGCTGCAAGCCACCGTAGGGGAAATATTCATAAAGGCAAAAAACAAAATTCATTGATGAGTCACTTGTTTACATTGCCATTGAGCAATGAATGAACCGCGCCCAGAACCTGGTCGACAGAGATGCTGTGACCACACTCTTGATCAAGCTCACAGAATTTTCGCAAACAGGGAGAGCATTCCATGGCAGCCTGCAAACGAATGTGACCATCTCCCGGCGGGCCATTGCGACGACCGTCTGTCACCCGGTAGATCGAGACGGTCTGAGTACCGACTGCGGCAGCAATATGCACAGGCCCGGTATCCGCACCGATCACCAGGCGCGCAGCCGCGAGCAGGGCGACCAGCTCATGCAGGGTTCCCCTCGGCCACAGGATCGCCCTGCCCTGGCACGCTTCCACGATATGTTCCGCGGCTCGTCGTTCAGCCTCATTTCCCCAGGTCAAGACGACCTTCCGGCCTTCCTCAAGGGTCAGCTTTTTGCTCAGTTCAACCCAACTCTCAAGCGGCCAAAGCTTGGTCTGCCAGGTTGTTCCATAATGCGCCACCAGAAACTCGCCAGGGGACAAATCAGACTCAGCCAGCAACACCGAAATCGCTTGCGCTGCTTCAGCTTTTATCGACAAGGGCCCACACAAGGGCACGTCTGCTTCGTTCGGAAAAGCGGCGCGCGCAATCTGCAGATAGCGGCGGGTGACGTGGTGCTGTTCAGAGGAAATCGTCACCCTGTGGTTGGTCGCAAGCAGGTTCGGCCACTCCCTGGCCTGGCTGCGGTCAAAGCCAAAGCGCTTTGCGGCACCGCTGAACAGGGTAAAGAGCCCGCTTTTACTGTTTCCCTGCAGGTCGAGAACAACATCGTAGCTCTCTCTGCGGAGCTGCCGAATCACCCCCAGCGAACCAAGGATCGCTTGCCGCGGACCTGTCTTTCGCCACCCTTTCGTGTCCAGACGGACCACTTTTCGCACCAGCGGATGGTCTTCGAGCAACGGAGCAAAACTGCTCTCCACCAGCCAATCCACTGTCGCTCCCGGCGTCGCGGCATGCAAATAGGCCAGCACCGGAAGAGCATGCACGATATCTCCAAGCGCACTGACTTTGACTATGAGTACTTTCAAGTGCGCCCTCCGTGCATTTCTTGCGGTCTTCGCAACATCAGACTGAAGAGAACGCATTCAATTGCATCGGGCAGCCACTGTGTCGAGGATCTCGGTGAGTGGGCTGATATCATCAAAATCTAATTCGACACCGACTTGATAACAAGGCTTCGGGAAACTCGCCGCTGACAATTTGACCGCGTCTTTTTCAGTCGTAATGAGAAAATCGTGATTATCACACGATTTAGCCAGTCGGTTCAAGAGACCCTGGTGATATTCCTGATGGTCGAGAAGGGGGATCTCCTCGATCTGGAGAAAGCCAAGCTCGCGTAAAGCGCGGAAAAAGCCTTCCGGCTTGGAGATGCCGGCAAAAGCGAGGCAGCTTTTGCCGACGTAATCCGCGGCAGGGACCTCTTTGCCATCAAGAGTCATAATGGATGGACTCAGCCGGTGGCGGCTGCGGAGAACCGGACAATCGACCGGGAGAAGTGTTCTCCCATCCTGACCAGAGCGCGTCATAACGATCAGACTGGCCCGCTGCAAAGCGGCTATTGGCTCGCGCAAGATCCCTGCTGGCAACAGCTGGCCATTGCCGAAAGGATTGTTTGCGTCCAGCAGCACAAGGTCGATATCCCTTTGCACCGCAAGGTGCTGGAACCCATCATCGAGCAAGACCAGTTGCGCACCATCCCGTTCAGCGGCCTGCACACCGAGCATTCTCTTCCTGGCGACGTAGACCGGAACTCCGGGGTTTCTGACCGCCAGTAGAAAAGGTTCATCGCCAGCATTCTCTGCGGTCATGCATAATTGTCCGTCGGCGTCAGTTAACCGACCAACCGCTTGTCTATAATTCCCACCATACCCTCTGCTGACCACTGCGCACTTGAGGCCACGGGCTTTCAACTCCCTGAGCAGGAAGTCAACCATCGGGGTTTTCCCGGTTCCGCCGGTGCTCAGGTTGCCAACACAAACGACCGGAACCGAGGCCCGATAACTCTTCATGAACCCTGCTTTGTAGAGACGCCCACGCACGCACATGACCAGCCCGTACAAACAGCTCAAGGGTCTAAGTCCCCAGAACATGAGGCCTGTCGACATTGACGCTGGCCCATTCGCGGTCATGCGTAAATATTCCGTGCGCCATCGACTCATTTCAGGGATATCCGACGAGCGATCTCTTCGATGGTTCTTTGCGTGGCCCCCCGGTTCGCTTGTAAAAGATGATGTCCATTCTCGCCAATCCGACCCGCCTCACTGGGATTTTCCAGCAATATCTGCATTTGCCGATAAAGATCTTCATCGTCCTTGACCTGGAGTCCGGCATGCGCAACGCGCACCAACCGGGCAATCTCCTTGAAATTTTGCATGTGGGGACCATACAGGACAGGCTTTTTAAGCAGAGCTGCTTCGAGGATATTGTGGCCGCCAGTATTGACCAGGCTGCCACCGACGAAAACCAGGTCGGCCAACGCATATAACTTCAACATTTCGCCAAGAGTATCAACGATGAGAACTTCACCAGGATGAAGTCTCTTATCTAATTCGGCCACGTAACTGCGCAATGTAACGACCATCTCCAGCTTGGTGAGCTCTTCCTGGACGTGACGACATCGTTCGGGATGTCGAGGCACCAGCACAAGGAACAGTTCGGGACAGACTTTTCTCAAACGCTGATAGACAGCGACAAGCCGGGTTTCTTCGCCTTCATGAGTGCTTCCGGCCACCCAGATACGAGCATTCCCCGGAATTTTGAATTCATTTTTTAGTGTCTCAAGTTCAGCCGAGTCCATCTGTGGTGGCCGCATATCAAACTTGATGTTGCCGGTCACCTGCACCCGACCGGCAGGAGCTCCCAGAGAGCGAATTCGCCTGGAGTCCTGTTCTGACTGCATGCAATAGGCGGTGATGCTGTCAAGAATCGGCACGAGCAACTTGCCTGCCATACGGTAACGGGGGAAAGAACGATCTGAAATCCGGCCGTTGACAAGCACCAGCGGAATCTTCTGGCGTTTCGCTTCGAGAACAAAGTTTGGCCAGATCTCGGTTTCCACCAGGACAATAACGTTCGGCTGGATGGCTTTGAAAGCCTTACGGACAATCCAGCGCAAATCGAAAGGGAAAAAGATGTAATGGTCAATTTCAGAGACGCCGGTCGCTATTTCACGACCGGTTTCGGTGACATTGGACAGAATCAGGAAGGCCTCCGGGTAGCGCTCGCGTAACGATTTCAGAAGCGGGATGGCCGCACGGGTTTCACCAACGGAGACGGCGTGCACCCAGATAACCTGACGGCCATGAGACAACTGGCGGAAACTCTGCTCGTAATGACCGAGCCGTTCGCGAATCCCCCGGCGGGTTTTGCCATAGCGAAAGCCACGGACCAGGTAATACGGCACCAGAAACAGCGCCGCAACATACAGCATTACGTCATACAGCAGATAAACCATATTGCTTCAAATGCTCTCCTGCGCGGCGGGTGTTGTCATCCATGGCCTCTTGTACCCTGGACTGAAAGTGTTCAATGGTTTCATTCTCAGTATAATAGAGCGGCTCCCCAAATGAATACACGGCCTTACCCCAGGGGTACGGCAACAGGAAGCGATCCCACGACTGAAAACGATGGCCGCTGCTGCAGGCAAAAGCCAGCGGCACAATCGGTCGGCCAGACAGACGGGCCAACTGCACAACGCCTTCCTTGAGACGATGGCGCGGGCCGGTCGGACCGTCCGGGGTAATGCCCAGGGTACAGGGCTCCCTGGAGAGTTGGACCAGCTCTCGAAAAGCAGCTCGCGCGCCACGATTGGAAGAGCCACGAACAGCCCCGATACCAAAATAACTGACGACCCGGGCAATCAGTTCACCATCCTTGGACCGGCTGATCAATACTTTTGCAGCCCCCCCACGATAGCCGGGGGAGATTAACAAAAGCTGATCATGCCAGGTGGCAAAAATAACATGACGGCCTGCGGATGAGAGCACATATGCGGCCTCTTCACCAATAGACTCGGGCCTAAGAAGAAGATATATCCAGTTTAATCAGCTTGGCCGCCAGCCATGGCGCAACATTTAAGAGGATTCTGTCTCCAAAAGACGACATCAGGCATTCTCAAACTGCATATCGTAAAGGTTGCGATAAAGGCCACCCTGGGCAAGGAGCTCCTGATGGTTACCCACCTGAACCACCCGGCCCTGATCCATAACGACAATTCTGTCAGCGTGCATAATCGTCGACAAGCGATGCGCAATCACCAGGGTCGTACGATTCTTCATTAAATTGCCCAAGCGCTTTTTGCACCATGGCTTCGCTTTCCGTATCCAGGGCACTGGTGGCTTCATCGAGGATCAGGATGGGAGCGTCCTTCAGCAGGGCACGCGCGATACATAGACGTTGCCGCTGCCCTCCGGAAAGGCGCACGCCGCGGTCACCTATCGGGGTCTCATAGCCTTGCGGGAGCTTACTGATAAAATCTGTGGCATAGGCCTGTTGTGCCGCGTCAGCAACAGATTGTTCATCAGCATCCTGCCTGCCGTAACGGATATTGTCACGAACGGAACCACTGAAAAGAAAAGTTTCCTGATCGACAAAGGCAAGGTTTTTCTTCAGGCTTCCCAGCGAAACATCACGAATATCGAAGCCATCGATCTTGACAGAACCTTTTTGCGGATCATAGAAACGTGCCATCAAACCGGCCACAGTTGATTTCCCGGCACCACTTGGGCCAACCAGTGCGATCACCTCGCCAGGGCGCGCATGAAGGTTGAAGCCGGTCAGCACGGGCTCGTCGCCGTAACTGAAGGTGACATCCTCAAAGACGACTTCTCCACGGGCTCGCGGAAGTTCTATGGCCTCTGGCTTGTCCACAATATCTCGTGGCTCATCCAGCAGAGTAAAAACCCCTTCGGCAGCTCCAACCGATTTCTGAATAATATTACTGACCCGGGTCAGACGTTTAACCGGGGTAAACATCATCATCATTGCGGCGACAATAGAGAAGAGCTGGCCCTGGGTCATTTCACCGGAGAGAACTCTCTGGACCCCGTACCAGACAACGCCGGCGCCACCAAGCGCAGCCAGAATTTCTACCGCAGGCGCAGTCAGAGAGTTATACTTGATCGCTTTGCGCAAGTATTTATAATATTGCTTGTTCTCCGCCTTGAATTCATCGATCTGGGTCTCTTCCTGGCCGAAGGATTTGATGACTTTTATACCACTGAAAGCCTCCTGTAATGTGCCTGTCAGAAATCCCATCCGCTTAAGACCGCTTTTCGTATTGTTCCTTATTCTCCTGCCGAGTTGGGTTGCCGGAATCACACAGAAAGGCATCACCGAGAAGGCAACGGCAGCCAGCCTCCAGTCTTTATAGAACGCCAGAACAATCAAGCCGATCAGCGTAAAACTCTCCCGGATGCCATCCACCAGGATATCCGCTGCCGACCTTTGCAACTCACCGACATCATTCAGGACTCTGGAGGTAATCACTCCCGGGGGTTGGCTCACATGAAACCCCATCGACAAATGCATGGATTGGCTGAAGAGATCATTTCGAATGTCCTGCACGGCGAGTTGACCGGCCGTCTTGATATAATATTCCTGGTAATAGCGTCCAACACCCTTCAAAGCCGACAGGCCGATGATGACGACAGGGATGAGATAGACGAGGCTATGGTTGCCAGCGGTAATGATGTTGTCGATCAGTGGCTCAATCAGGTTGATATAAGCGACATCAGAACCGGCGACAACCAGAGAAAAGAGGACGGACAGCACAATACGCCACAAATAGGGACGAGAATACTGAACGACTCTGAGATAAATCTGCTTTTTGGTCATTTAAACCTTCACCTGTAACGAAGTTTCATTCATGCCACGAGTGCGAGCAGCATTTCCACAACTCTGGCCGAGCAACCCGGGGTACCGAGCTGTTTTTGCACGGCTTGTAAATCCGTCTTCATGCTGTCGGCATAGCCAACATCACTCAGCACACGCAGCACTTCATCTGCCAGCGCCCGAGGATTCGCATCGTCCTGAATGAATTCAGGAACGACTTCCTTACCGGCAACAATATTAGGCAGGCCGGCGAAGGGCACCTTGACCAGGCGCTTGCCTATCGCGTAGGTCAGAGGAGACAGCTTGTAGAAAATCGCCATTGGCACACCCGCCAGAGCAATCTGTAAGGTCACCGTTCCCGAAACGGTCAGTATCGTGTCACACGAGTTGGCAACATCATAAATCGAGGCATCTGCGGGCTCAATGAAAGACACGGGCAAAGCCGCATCAAAATGTGAAGCGACCTCATCTCTCTTCAGGGAGTTCGCAATCGGCACCAGGAAATGAACGTCTGTCCGCTGGGCACAGACAAGCCTTGCCGCTTCCACGAGCGTGTCGAGCATGTAACGCAATTCACTGCGCCTGCTCCCCGGAAACAACCCGACAATTTTCTTTGCAGGAGAAAGTCTGCAGCTGATTGCGAAGATCGACAGAATCACCAACCGCAGCGAATTCATCCAGCAACGGGTGACCAACATATTTGACCTGGATATCCAGACCATCGTAGAGCACGGGCTCAAAAGGGAAAATGGCGGCCAGAGAGTCGACGACTTTGAGCAATTTTTTTGACCCGGCCCTGGCGCCAGGCCCAGACCTGGGGACTGATATAGTAGAGGACTGGCACACCGGCCTTTTTGGCCTGACGCGCGAGCCGCAAATTGAAGTCCGGAAAATCAATCAGCACCAGCGCGTCCGGTTGCCGGTGTCCGCTCAGTTCCCTCTTGAGACGATGAAAAGAGCGCCAGATCACGGGCAACTGGCCGAGGACTTCGAACGATCCCCATCACGGCAAGCTCTTCACCGGGGATCAGGATATCGCAACCGGCCGCTGCCATCTTCTGGCCACCGACACCGAAGAAGCTCAGATGACCGGATGATACCCGGGTGGCAGCCTTGATCAGGTTGGCACCATGCAGATCACCGGAAGCCTCTCCGGTCACGATCATGATGCGTTTGACAGCTTTGTCCACGCACATTCTCACTGCAACAGTCAGGCTTATCCAAACGATTCTGGCCTATCAAAACAATTCAGGCGAGTCAGGCCATCTGCCCCTCGCCTGATAACTCATTTGTCAAAAAATCCTGCTGTTCACCTGGCGATGCCACGCTGGCTGTCTTTGATGAAACGGACAAAATGTTCCAGCTCAGGAGACATTTCAATCTCCTCATCAATTTTTTGCAGGGCATCTTCCAAACGCAGACCTGAGCGGAAGATCAGTGCGATAAGCCTTTTTGATGCCGCGGATTGTCTCTTCAGAAAACCCGCGTCGTTTGAGGCCAATCAGGTTCAGACCGACTGTTTTCGCACGATCACCCTGGGCAACGGTGTACGGAGGGATATCCTGGGAGACCATGGAGCCACCACTGATCATCGAGTGGCAGCCGACACGACAGAACTGGTGAACCGCCGACAGGCCACCGAGAATGGCCGCAGACTCGACTTCAACATGACCAGCAAGGGTCGCACCGTTGGCCAGGATTGCATGGTCATGGACAATACAATCGTGGGCCACATGCGAGTAGGCCATGAAGAGGTTGTCATTGACCGATACGCTGTCAAACCACCACCTTCTGCGGTGCCACGATTTAAGGTGGTAAATTCCCTGAATGCGGTTACGATCGCCAATTTTCAGGTAGGTTTCCTGACCGGCATACTTGAGATCCTGTGGCGCAGCACCAATGGAAGAGAACTGAAAAATCTGGTTATCACAGCCGATTTCGGTCCAACCTTCAATGACAACATGGCTGGCAACGGTGGTTCCGGAACCGATGACAACATGCTCGCCGATCACTGTATAGGGGCCGACGCTGACATTATCAGCGAGTCTGGCGCCAGGATGAATAATTGCTGTCGGATGAATCATACATTTCACCTTATTTATCCGCGAAAGTTGCTTTCAGTTCAGCTTCGGCGACCAGCTTGCCATCAACCGTGGCTCTGCCTTGAAAACAGTAGATGCCACGTCTCACCTTGAGCAGCTCCAGGTCCAGATGCAGGACATCGCCGGGCAGAACCGGCTTGCGGAATTTGGCTTTGTCAATACCGACAAAATAAGGCACCTGGTTTTCACCGACCTCTTTGCCAAGGATCGCATAAACACCGCCAACCTGGGCCATGGCTTCCAGAATGAGAACTCCCGGCATGATCGGATGGCCCGGGAAGTGGCCCTGGAAGAAAGGTTCATTAATTGTGACGTTCTTGATGCCGACGATTCGTTTACCCGTTTCAAATTCGGTAATCCTGTCCACAAGCAGAAAAGGATAACGATGCGGCAGCAGCTTCATGATATCTAGAGTGTTCAGTTCCATAATCAACCTTCATCCTCCGACAACTTGCGTTTCAGCTCATCCACCTGCTTCTTAAGTTGTTTCAACTCACGACGCATTTCCGGCAAATGCTGATGGTCATGGCAGCCTTAAGCCAATCGCGATGCGGCATGGCCGGAGCACCGGCGAGGTTCTGGTTATCATCCACGTCATTGGAGATGCCGCCACGTGCAGCCAGGGTAACGTTATCGCCAATCTTAATATGCCCGGCAACAGCGGACTGGCCACCGAAAGATACAATGTTTACCAATCACAGTGCTGCCAGCGATGCCGACCTGGGAAACCAGGAGGGTATCCTCGCCAACCTGTACATTGTGACCAACCTGAACCAGGTTATCGATCTTGACGCCACGCGCAATCCGAGTGACCCCCAGAGTGCCGCGGTCAATACAACTGCAGGCACCGATCTCAACATCGTCTTCAATGACAACATGACCGACCTGGGGGATCTTGTAGTAGCCTGAGCCGTCCGGAGCAAAACCGAAACCATCAGCGCCGATCACGGCCCCGGGCTGGATGATCACCCGGTTGCCAAGCACAGACTTCTCTCGCACGGTCACATTTGCATATAGCAAACAATCGTCACCAATAACGGCGTCAGCACCAATCACCACATTCGGATGCAGATGCGTCCCGTTGCCGATCCTTGCACCGGCACAGACGACGCACCCAGGTTCAATGGTGACATTTTCTCCGACTACGGCCTCCGGGTGGACATGAGCTCCCGCCATAACTCCCCTGACCGACATGAGGCGGCACCTCGAAAAAAGTCAGTATTTTGGCAAAGGCCAGATAGGGATTCTCGGCCAGCAGCAGCGGGGTCTGCAAACTCCCCTGCAGTGATGGATGGACAATGATCGCCGCGGCCTGACAATCGGCCAGTTTTGTCTGATACTTGGGATTTGCCAGAAACGAGATCTGGTCCGGCCCGGCAAGATCGAGAGGGGCAACCCCGGAAACAGCAGTAGAGGGGTCGCCAGAGACGCACCCCCCTACCAAGATCTGCCAGAACAGCCAGGGAGGCTGTTCCCCTCCGCTCAGCATGCATGTTATTTACTTCCCTTGTTTATCAAAAGCCTTGATAACCTCGTCGGAAATATCAATACTTTCATCTGCATAGACAATGGAGCTCTCGGTTTTTTCGAGGATCATCGTATAACCCTGCTTCTTGCCGTACGTCCTGAACGACCTTGAGCAGGCTCTCAAGAATTTTGCGGGTTAAATCCGCATCGGTCTGCTGCAGGGTCTCCTGGATGTCCTTGGTGAAGCGCTGATAATCCTTAACCTTCTGCTGGTAATCACGCTCTTTGGCGTTGCGCGCCTCTTCAGAGAGCAGCATCGCCTGCTTTTCCAGGTCTTCTTTGAGCTTTTTCAACTCTTCCTGGCGTGCTTTCACTTCAGCATCATAGCTCTGCACCTTGGTTTTGATCTTCTCCTTGGCTTCCTTACCGGCAGCAGACAGATTCAAAGCCTTCTGCAGATCAACATAACCTATTTTCTGGCCTGCTGCCATCACCGGCGAAGCAACCAGACCAACACAAACCAACATCAAAACGACAAACTGCTTCATGCATAATCTCCTTGAAATATATCTATGTTACAGGTTTTAAAAGAATCGACCAATCATAAAATCAAACTTGGCACTTGTCCTCATAATCTCTGGCGTCAAGATTATAGCCATATTCGAAGCGCATCGGCCCCATAGGACTCAGCCAACGAATGCCTGCACCAGCACTGTAACGCCAGGAGCCGAAGGCCTCATCATCTTCTCCCCAGACATCCTCGTCACTCCAGGTATTACCAACGTCAAAGAAGGTGACACCCTTGATCTGAAGCTCTTCGAACCAGCGGAAAGATATATTCGAAGTTAAAGTAGGCTTCGAAGTCTCACCGCCGATAAAATCACCAAATTCATCGCGCGGACCAACTTCACGGTTATTCAAAACCACGTATCGAGTAAATACCGCCGAGGAAGAAGCTTTCATCAATGGGGACATCATCGCTGTTCAAGGAATGGACATAACCAAGCTGCCCATGAACGCGAGAAGACAGTTTCCCACTTCCAGGGCCAGAATTGACGGGCATCAAGAATATATTTGCTGAATTTTTCGGTACCGCCAAGACCGGCAAACTCCCAGGTCGCACTCAGGTCCGTATCCGGAGGATGGATCCAGACGATTATCGGTCGTATTGTACGTATACGTCGTGGTTACGGAACTGATCGTTGATTTGCCTTCCTGGTCCTTGATGTCGTGATGAAGCAAACGGACTCGACATCGTAGATTTCCTTATTCTCGAGACGATAGGTCACCAGGATCCTTGAATACTCTCCGACCGGATGACCGGCCTTGAGCGCAAAGCCTTTTGATTTACTGCTGAAATCCGTCCATTCACGATCCGTTTGATAAACGTTCAGCACCCACCGTCCAGCGCGTATCGAGGAAATACGGGTCGGTAAGACCAAGCTGATAGGTCGTACTTGCAGCCACCAAGAGAAGCGGCAAGGTTCAGCCTCCAAGCCTCTGCCAAGGAAGTTTTCCTGGGTAATTGAGCCCTGGCCGACAACACCATCAACCGAAGAATAACCGGCACCAACGCTGAAGGTTCCGGTGGAACGCTCCTTGACGTTGACATCAACATTCATCAGGCTCTCATCGGAACCCGCGCTGGTGCTGATATCCACAGCCTCAAAAAAACCCAGGTTGTTGATGCGAGCCTTGCTTTTCTTCAGATTGGTCGCATTAAACAGGTCACCTTCCATCAGTTTCATTTCACGGCGGATGACCTTGTCACGCGTCTTGGTATTACCGGTAATATTGATCCGCTCCACCGACACCTGAGGCCCCTGTTCGATATCGAGCATCAGGTCAATCTGACGTGTTTCATCATCTGCACGGGTCAGGGGTGATACGTTGGCATAGGCATAGCCCTGGTCTGCATAGACATCAGTCACGACACCAACGCCCTTGCGCAGATTGCTCACGGGAGAAGACATCGCCGGAGCGAGACCCAGCAGGGCGAGAAGCTCTTCCTTGTCCTGAATCAGGTCACCCTGGGCATCGACAGTGCCGATGCTTGTACTGGGGCCCCTCATCAATCTGGATCAGGAGCAGCATATACTTGCCGTCATCAACCAGTGAGATGACCGGTTCACGGACCTTCACCCGCACATGACCCTACGTTAAAGTAAAGGTCGGCGATTCTTTCGAGGTCCTGCATCAGCAAAGGTTCATTGTAGTTGCCGCGACCCGTTATCCAGGAGAAGATCCATTTTTCCTGGGTGTCCATGGCGCTCTTGCAAGTCATCGTCATCAAAGACCGTGTTGCCCTCAAAGCGGATATCCTTGATGCGAACGATATCACCTTCCTTGATACGGAAGGTCACCAGGGTTTCATTGTCAGCATTGACATGGCTGTCTGCGGTGATCTCTGCAGCGTAATAGCCTTCCTTGATGTATTCGGCCTTGATCATTTCAACGCTCTTGGCAACCTCGAAAGGGTCATAGATATCCGGGACCCTGACGGTGACCACTTCGCGTAATTTTTCGTTCGGTCAGTTCATCATTGCCCTCGAAACGGATGTTACGCACCAGGGGACGTTCTTCAACATTCAGAGTTAAAACCGTGACACCAGAGTCCGTTGAGATTTCGGCAGCGATGTCGGAAAAACGCTCCATACTGTAGACATCGGCCATGGCAGCATCGATGTCGGCAGGAGTCACAGTCTGGCCAGGCTTGATCTTCATGGCATTCAGGATATCAACCGTCTGCACACGTTTGTTACCTTTGATGACGATATCGTTAAGAAGGAATTCCTGAGCCGCCCAGGCCGGAAAAGCCAGAGTCAAACAAATCAGTAATGAAAGCGCCCTCTTGAACATATCAGTACCACTCCAAGTCAATTCAACAATTGAAAATCGCGTCATTATAGGGGATCGCCTGCAGAAGGTAAACCATAATCTAGAGAGACAGCAGGTGCCAAGACCATGTAACAATGGCTGTTTTGCGGATGATTCCAAAGCATACTCAAGGCCGTTTTAAAACAGGGAGCGTCCATCTTTAACCTTTTAAAGAACCATCTGTCATCTGGACGATTCGATCCATATGACCGGCAACTTTTTCGCTATGCGTCACAACAACGATGGTCAGGTCCCGCTCAGCATGCAAACGGTCAAGCAGGGCCAGGATCTCGTCCGAGGTTGCACTGTCCAGGTTGCCGGTAGGCTCATCGGCCAGAAGCAGCTTCGGCGACATGACCAGCGAACGGGCAATGGCGACGCGCTGCTGCTCTCCGCCCGAGAGCTGACCCGGCTTATGGTCGAGCCGGTGTTCCAGGCCAACGGCGGACAGTATTTCTCTGGCCTTGCTCTCGGCCTCTTTTGCCGGAGAGCGGCCGATCAAGGCCGGCATCATGACATTTTCCAGCGCGCTGAACTCGGGCAGAAGCTGGTGAAACTGAAAGACAAACCCGATCGATCGATTGCGAAAGGCATCCAGCTCCTGAGCGGAGTAGTGAAAAATGTTTTTTTCAGCAAAGTGCACAGAACCGCTGGACGGCCGATCCAGCCCGCCAAGCAGATGCATCAGGGTCGTCTTGCCGGCGCCGGAAGCACCAACAACGGCAATCCGTTCACCGGCACGGATATCAAGATCAACGTCCTTGAGGACCTCAATTCTGCCGCGATCGGTGATAAAACTTTTTGATAAGGCACGCACAGCAATCATGATTTCAGCCTATTCATAACGCAGGGCTTCAGCAGGATCCATTCTGGAGGCTCGCCACGCGGGATAAACCGTCGCCAGCAGGGAGATGGACATGGCGACGATCACGACTGCGATCACATCGCCGGAGTTAACCACCGAAGGGAAGTGATCCATACCGTAGACGCTCTGATCAAAGATTTTGACCTGCAGCAGACTTTCCAGACCCTTGATGAGCGGATCAGCATTCTTGGCCAGCACCAGACCGAGCCCGGTGCCGAACAGGGTGCCGAGGGTGCCGATAATCAATCCTTCAAAAACAAAGATCTGCATGATGCTGCGAGAGGTCGCTCCCATGGAACGCAGGATAGCAATATCACGATGCTTTTCCATAACGACCATGATCAGTGTCGTCGCGATATTAAAGGCAGCGACCAGGACGATAATCCCGAGAACGATAAAGAGACCGAGTTTCTCCAGCTTAAGCGCCGACAGAAAGGAGCCGAACATGTCCTCCCATGAGCGAACGGAATACGGGAAGTCGTACTGCTGACGTAAAAGACCGGCGACGGGGACGGCCTGATCGAAGTTGTCAACCTCGACCTCGACCCCGCTGACTCCCTCACCCAGGTCGAAAAACTGTTGTGCCTGGTTGAGGTCAATATAGGCAAAATAGGCATCGACAAAGCCACCACGCTGTTTGAAAATACCAACGATCTTGAAGGGTTTCATCTTCGGGATCATACCGAAGGGCGTGATCGTGAACATCGGCGGGATGACGTTGATCGAGTCGCCGACCGCAACCCCCAGAGTCGTCGCGGTGTCCAAGCCGATCAGGATCCCGGGCGTGCCCGACTCCTGGTCGTACAACGATCTCTTCGACAGAGGCTCCGGCCTCGGTCAAAAAGCTCTGACGAAAGATCTTGTTCTGCCGCTCGATACCCTTGACATTGACAGCCGCAACATTTTTCTGCGAGAGCAGCATCGCCTCCTTGCTGATAAATGGCGAAGCGTTCAGGACATGCGGAGACGCAGCCAGCGCCGTGGCGACAACCGCATCAGGATCGGTCAGATCTTCGCCATGTTTCTGGACCAGAACGTGCGGGACGTTACCCAGGATCTGCTGCCTGACGCCGTCATGGAAACCGGTCATGACGGCAAGCACGACGATCAGTGCAGCGACGCCAAGCGTGATACCGGCGATCGAGATGAACGAGATCACCGAGATAAACGTCTGTTTGCGCTTGGCCCGAAGGTAGCGCAGGCTGACAAAAAGTTCGTAGTTCATAAAAACCCAGGGAGCGCAAGACGCGGAGCGCAGCAAAGAACGTCAGCGATAAAAGGGCCTGAACCCGATACCTCGTTCTTCGTGACCCGTCATCTATTTAGACTCCGGGCGCAGTTGCGGGAAGAGGATAACATCTCGAATCGACTGGGAGTTGGTCAGCAGCATCACCAGGCGGTCAATGCCAATACCCTCTCCTGCTGTCGGCGGCAGGCCGTATTCCAGGGCGCGGATATAATCCTCGTCCATGGCGTGAGCCTCTTCATCACCCGCCTCTTTCTCCACCAGTTGCTTGACGAAACGTTCACGCTGATCATCCGGGTCGTTCAACTCGGAGAAAGCGTTCGCCAGCTCACGACCAACGACAAAGAGCTCAAAACGATCGACAACGCCCGGGTCGTGATCGTTCTTGCGCGACAAGCGGCGAGACTTCAGTCGGATACTGGGTAATAAAGGTAGGTTGCCATAGCTCAGGCTCTGCAACCGCATCAAAGACTTCAGTCAGCAGCTTGCCATAACCAATCTTCTTGTCGAATTCCAGACCAAGTGTGCCGGCATACGCCAGAAGCTTGTCACGGTCATTGATATCAGCCTCGCTGATATCACCGTACTTCAGGACCGATTCGCGTACGGTCAGCCGCTGCCAGGGTCGGCTCAGGTCAACCTCACGTTCACCATACTTGAATTGCAGGCTGCCGACCACCTGCTCTGCAACGTGGCAGATCAGCTCTTCGGTGAGATCCATCAGGTCTTCGTAGGTCGCATAGGCCTGGTAGAACTCCATCATCGTAAATTCAGGGTTGTGCTGAATGGAGATGCCTTCGTTGCGGAAGTTGCGGTTGATCTCGAATACGCGCTCAAAACCACCGACAACCAGGCGCTTGAGATACAGTTCCGGGGCGATGCGCAGGAAGAGATCCATCTTCAAGGTGTTGTGATGAGTCATGAACGGCTTGGCGGTCGCTCCACCTGCGATCGGCTGCATCATCGGCGTTTCAACTTCAAGATAATCACGCGCCACCATGTATTCGCGGATCAGGGAGACGATCTGGCTGCGCTTGCGGAAGACATCACGGACATCCGGGTTGACCATCAGGTCAAGGTAACGCTGACGGTAGCGGGTTTCCACATCGGTCAGGCCATGCCACTTCTCCGGCAGCGGCAGGAGGGACTTGGTCAGCAATTGAATCGACTCGGCGCGCAGGGAGAGCTCGTCGGTTTTGGTCCGGAACGGGCGCCCTGAAAGGCCGACAATGTCACCGAGGTCGAATTTACGGAAGAGCTCGAAGCTGTCGTCACCGATGTCATTTTTGGCGACGTAGATCTGCAGACGACCGGTCCGGTCCTGAATCTGAACAAAGGCCGCCTTGCCGAAATCACGTTTTGCCATGATACGGCCAGCGACACGATAAACCGTCGTAATGGACTCCAACGCTTCTTTATCGTGATCAGCATGAGCACTCTGTACGTCTGCTGCCGTGGCATCAATGGTGAAGCCGTTGGCAAACGGGTTAACGCCCTGCGAGCGCAGATCGCCCAGTTTAGCACGTCGCTGATCGACAATTTCGTTGTGACTCTGTTCGGACATAAGCGGGTTCCTTCAGTTAACTTTAAATAATCGGTCTACGTTGACTTGTGTTTAGTCTTTAACAACAGCGGGGGACAGTCTCTTAACCTTTATTAACAGTGGGGGACAGTCCCCTTAACCCCGGGGACAGTCCCTATCCTACTGCAGCAGATAGGCTTCGATGAAACCGTCGAGGTCGCCATCAAGAACGGCGTCGGCATTGCCGACCTCGTAATCAGTCCGATGGTCTTTCACCATGCGGTAGGGGTGAAGAACGTAGGAACGGATCTGGCTGCCCCATGCGATCCCCTTCTTTTCGCCGCCAAGAGCCTCGGCTTCGCTCTCCTTCTTTTCCATCTCCAGCTCATAGAGCCTGGCTTTCAACTGTTTCAAGGCAATCGCACGGTTTTTGTGCTGTGAGCGCTGGTTCTGGCAGCTCACGATGACTCCGGTCGGGATGTGGGTGATCCGGATCGCTGAATCGGTTTTATTGATATGCTGACCACCCGCTCCGCTGGCCCTGAACGTATCAACCTTCAGATCCTTGTCGAGGACTTCGATATCAATATCGTCCGCCAGTTCAGGGAAGACAAAGACAGAGCAGAACGAGGTATGACGCCGGGCATTGGAGTCGAAGGGCGAAATACGAACCAGCCGGTGAATCCCCTTCTCAGCCTTTAGATAACCATAGGCATAGTCACCGGAAACGGAGAAGGTCACACCCTTGGCGCCGGCCTCATCACCCGGCTGGTAATCGGTGATTTCAGCCTTGAAACCTTTACGTTCACACCAGCGCAAATACATGCGGAGAAGAATCTCGGCCCAATCCTGGGCTTCCGTACCACCAGCCCCTGCGTTGATGCTGACGATGGCATCACTGATATCGTGTTCACCTGAGAGCATGCGGGCAAATTCCATTTTCCCGACTTTCTTTTCCAGACCAGGCAGGATAGTGCGGACTTCGGCCAACGTCTCCTCGTCTTCGCTCTCTTCGCCGAGTTCGATCAAGACCTGGACGTCCTCCAGCTCATGATCGACTGTTTCCCAGTCTGTCACCAGCTTCTGCAGGACCGTTCTCTCCTTCAGGACTTCCTGCGCCTGTTCGTTATTATTCCAGAAGTCCGGCCTGGCGACCTCTGCTTCTAATTCCGCAACTCTTTCACGCTTGCTATCGATGTCAAAGATACCTCCTCAGCTCAGTGAGCTTTTCCTGGAGGCTTTTCAGTAGATCGCTCTCATCACGAAACATTATGAACTCCCATAAATAGTAAAAACGAACTGCGAATTATAACTGCAGAGAGTTAAATGAACAAGGAAACTTCGCGGGCAGGATAATTTTCTCTCAATTGGCGTAGGCAATCAACAGCCAAGAGCTGAGGCGTAATACTTTACGCCGCACAATCAAATGTGCAGATTGACGCCGAAATTACTGAAAATGGACGTTTCCGGACGAAAACTGCTTACAAAAATCGGCGGCGCGTCTGGATCAGCCAGAGCAGGCTGATCAAGAGGAAAGCACCGGGCAACATATCACCCATGTGCGAATAAAGCCCGGGCCTGGCCCCTAAGCCGACCACTCCCGACAGAAAAGCTGTCTCGAAAAGACCTGTTTGTTGAACAATTCTTCCGGACGGTGCAATAAACGCCGAGATGCCCGTATTGGCGGCACGGGCCAGCCAGACACGATTTTCAATCGCACGAAAGCGCGCCATGGCCAGATGTTGCCAGGGTGCGGAAGACTGACCGAACCAGGCGTCATTGGTAATATTAATCAGGAGACCGCTGCCCTGACGAACGTACTCACGGGCAAGTTCGGGGAAAATGACTTCATAGCAGACCAGAACTCCCAGCTGATGCTTCTGAATCGGCAGGGGGTTGATATCCCCCGGAGAATAGTCGCCGATTCCGGCCACCAGCTTGTTGACGAAAGGCAGAAAGCGGCCGAGGGGAACATATTCACCAAAGGGGACGAGATGGATCTTGTCACTGCGGCCCAGCATCCGAGCCGTGGGTGAAAGCAGAAAAGCGCTGTTCAGGTAACGTAACTTGCCATGATCCCGGTGGTATGCCGGGCTGCCAAAAAGGAGAGAAGTTCCTGTCTCTGAGGGAAACCGATTCACCGAATCAGCCAATGGGCCACCATCCTGATAATAGAATGGCATCGCTGCTTCAGGCCAGACAATCAAATCAGTTGCCCCGGCCTGCACAGCCTGCAGCGAAAGGTCACGATAGGTTGTGACCGTGTGCTGTTGATTCTCCGGGCGCCATTTAAGGTCTTGCGGAATATTGCCTTGCACAAGCGCCGTCTGCAATGTCTCTCTGCGATCGTCAGGATTCTGCTGCAGAGACCAGTGGCCATAACCGTAATTGAGCAGCAACAGACAGGTCGTGACGACGAGTGCCTTAACGGGGACACGTTCCACACCCTGACAGCGTACAGTCTGCACACTCAGGCCAAGGGCAGTGTTACTCATAAGGAGCAGGTAGCTCAGGCCGTACACACCAAAGAGATCAGCAGATTGAATCATCGTCAGCCAGCCATGCTGGGAATAACCGAGCGTCGCCCAGGGGAAGCCTGTCAGAAAAAATTCACGCAGGAATTCCAGGGCGACCCAGAGGACCGGCAGGGTCAAAGGGTAGGAATAATTTTTGATTTCCTTGAGACGACAGGCTGCCCAGGTCGCGGCGCCCCAGAACAGAGCCAGATATCCTGCCAGCAGGAGATAGAGCAGGAATGAAACGGCCAGGGGAAGGCGACCGTAAGTCGTCATCACGATATTAACCCAGTACAGGGTTGCGGCAAAGAAAGTGAGACCGGCGACAAAACCGCTCTTGAAAGGCCGCGACTGCATTACCAGAATCAGGGGAACGAGGCCGAACCAGGCCAAAGCAGCGTAGTCAGGGAGGGGAAACGATGCGGCCATGAGAAGTCCCGACAGGACGCTGGCAGAGGTGACCTTGTCAGGGAGGAAACGGCGCATATCAGGGGGTGGCGTTTTCTGTGTCACGCCAGATACGGACCTTGCCGATTTTGCGTTCGTTCGACTCCTCAACCATGAAGATGAGGCCATTGTCCGTAATCTTTTCGCCGGCTTTCGGGACCTTGCCCAACAGGTGAAACAGATACCCGCCAATCGTGTCGAATTTCTCCCGTGGGATGTCTATATCGTAATATTCTTCCAATTCTTCGACACTGAGCCGAGCATCCACCAGAAGAGTGCCGTCCTCCTGGGGCTGCGCCCAGTCAACCTCGAGGTCGTACTCATCCTGAATGTCACCGACAATTTCTTCCAGCAGGTCCTCAATCGTGATCAGACCGGATGTCCCGCCATACTCATCGACTGCAATCGCCATATGAACCCGTCGGGTGCGAAAATCCACGAGCAAGTCTTCAATCCTTTTGGTCTCCGGAATGAAATACGGGGTACGCATCACCTCGGTCAGGCTCAGGGTCTCATCGCTGGCCCCCCAGTTGCGAAGCAGATCTTTCGCATAGACAACACCAACAATCCGGTCTGTCGAGCCCTCGAACAGGGGAACTCTGGAATGTCCTGAACTGATGATCAGCTCCAAAAAGACGCTGAGCGGCGCATTGGCAGGAGCACACACCATATCTGTGCGCGGCACCATGACTTCGCGGACAATGGTGTCACCAAACTCGAAGATCGACTGTAGCATATCGCCTTCTGACTCTTTCAGAATGCCTTCCACTTCTGAGCTGTTGATCGCATCCTGCAGCTCTTTTTCAGTCAGAGCACGAGGCTGACCGTGAACAATGCGTCTCAAAGCCGACCGCCACGAATTGCGCGGGGGGGTATTACCATCTTCCACCAGAACGAGCTCCCTTAAAATTGAGTTAGTGAAATGCCAGTTGCATGACCAGAGTCGTCACAATGCCGAGGAGGCTACCGGCAACAATTTCCGTAAAGTTATGAACCCCAAGCAGAACCCGACTGTGCGCCAGCAGGGCCGCCAGGAACCACGCCAAAAGCACGACCAGAAGCCCCACTTCGGCAAACGCGACCGAAGTGGCGATGGAGAAAGCAACGCCGGCGTGGCCACTGGGCATGCCGCCATGCAGCGGTGTGCCGCGCCCGATCCTGGCTTTGATCAGAATGACCAGAAGGACAACAATGACAACCGAGATAATCGCAACGTTCCCGGTTGTTCTCATGAAATCGTGAGTCACCTCGGCCTCAGCGACAAACAGGAATCTCGACAATGCGAGATAACCAAGGACCACGCCACCGACACTGGCGAGGAGTACTGCGCCAGCGGCAACGTCTTTGGCGCGCTGTGCGAGGGGATGAAAATCAGGAGTCACCAGGTCAACAGTCACTTCGATTGCGGTGTTCACAAGTTCGGCAAACAGAACCAGGGTAATCGCCAGAGCCAGCAGAGCGAACTCCTGAAGCGTAAGGCGCAGGACCAGGGCGCCGACCAGGACCAGAATGGCCGCGACCAGATGGAACAGCATATGACGCTGGGTTTTGACAGCCCAGAGTATGCCCTCGATCGCACAATTAAGGCTACCGATGAAACCCTCAGGCCGGGTGAACTCACCTCGCCTGGTCGGATCACCTTGCATCAGTTCAGAAACTCCTCACGAATCAGCGAGAACACCTCTTGTTCCCTGACTTCCATAAGTTTCGCCTCTGCTTGAGTTCCGCGCTCGTGGTCATAGCCAAGCAAGTGAAGGATACCATGCAAAAGCAGGAAATACAGTTCACTTTCAAAAGAGGTCTGCGCCTCAATGGCATCACGCGCTGCCGTCTCGGCAGAGATCACCACGTCGCCAAGCAGGTCTGGCTGAACGCCTCCCCCCTCACCTTCCTGCATCGCAAAGGAGATGACGTTGGTGGGGCGATCCTTGCCCAGGTAATCGCGGTTAATCTCCTGGATCCGGGCATCGTCAACAATCAGTACAGAGAGCCGAGCATCAGGACATCCCGAGGCGCTTAAGATCTTCCGTGCTACTTTTCTTAGGAGGATCTTTCGGATCTTCTGTTTTCTCTGGCAATTTTCGATCTCGATCTTCATCCACTCTCCTTGTTTCTTTGTCGGTGGTCCTTTCCTTGCTGACCGGTTCCGGATAGTCGACCCGGTAGTGGAAAATGCCGCCTAACACAAGGTTGAAGCTCTTGGCAATGTTGTGAATATCCTTGAGAGTCAGCTCGCATTCATCAAGTTGCCCATCGATAAAGATATTATTGATGATTTTCTGCACCATCCCCTGGATACGGGCCGGGGTCGGGTCCGTCAAGGTTCTGCTGGCCGCTTCAATGGCATCAGCCAGCATGATCAGAGCGGCTTCACGTGTCTGTGGCTTGGGCCCGGGATAACGATAATCCCGCTCTTCAATCTGCTCAACCTCCGGATCGGCCTTGCTCTTCGCCCGGTCGTAGAAGAACTTCATCAGGCTGGTGCCATGATGCTGACGGATGATATCGGCCAGTGTTATGCCGAGCCGGTTGTCACGGGCCATCTCGGCGCCATCCTTGACATGAGCCATCAGAATCAGGGCACTCATGGATGGAGCGAGCTTATCGTGCCGGTTCTCCTGGCCGCCTATATTTTCAATATAGTAGAGAGGCTTCTTGATTTTACCGATATCGTGATAATAGGCCGCCACCCTGACCATCAGAGGGTTTACGCCGATATTTTCAGCCGCCGCCTCCGCCAGGTTACCGACGATCACAGAATGGTGGTAGGTGCCAGGAGCCTGCACCATCAGGTCGCGCAGTACCGGGTTATTCATGTTGGCCAGTTCGAGCAGCTTGATGTTGGTCGTGTAGCGGAAGAGGGATTCGACCAGGGGGACCACTCCTGTCACCACGACTGCCGCGACCAGGCCACCCGTGAAACCAAAGCCAAGCTTGTAAATCAGCTGCAGGTCCAGGGGTCTGCTGGTCATCAGGTGGAGAGAGAAAAGCAGCGCGAAATTAAACACGCCCAACTGCAGGCCGGCACGGAACAGGGAGGAACGCTCCGTCACGTGACGAACCCAATGCGCTCCTGCGAGGCTGGTCAAAAAGACAAAGACCATGATCGCAAAGCTGTTACCGAACAGAGCTCCGGTCACAATCGACGAAATAATTGCAAAGACCAGCGAGATCTCGGAATTCAGGACAATGCGCACCAGCATGGTGCCGACAGCGAACGGAAACACGTAGTAATAAGCGTTCTGCTCAACGTAAGGGAATGCACTTCCCAGGGCTGCCGAGACAAAGATGCAGATTTTCAGGATCAGAATATGAGAGACAAAAATCGTCGCCAAAAAAAGCAGGTCACGATTATCCGGTCGATACTTGCGAATATTGCGGAGAGCGAACAGGTGAGAAAAATAGATCATGATCCAGCAGCTGAGAAGCATTCCCGTGGCATTTCTCCACAAGGAGACAGTGCTGCTGGCATCTTGCAGCGCCGCCAGCCTCTTGACCTGGTCAGGTGTAATGCGGTCGCCCTCACGGGCAATCATTTCACCCTTCTTGACCTGAATCAGAACAGGCTTAACCTCTGCCCGAGCCTTTTGCCTGCGAGCTTCCGTTTCATTCTGATTGAAAGAGATATTCGGTCGTAACAAGGGCGCAATCAGTTCGTTCAAGGCTTTTTGTTGAGGGGCAGAGAGCTCCGGGTCTTTCAGCGCCTTTTTAAGGTCGTCCTGCAGCTGCCCCAGGCCGATCACGCTGGTGGTGCCGCTGTCAGCGGTTTCCACCTGTGTATCGAGACTGCGGAAGACAACCCCCTTCGGACGGTCGGCCTCGAACAGCTTGAGGTTGCCGGCTATTTTCTGCCGGTAGAGAGGTGTGATGACCCGGGTCACTCTTGCCTTGAGATCACCCCGAGCCGAAAACTCTTTTAATGCCGCGAGAGTGTTTTGCGTTATTTTGACACCAAAATTCTCTTCCAGAGCCAGAAGCTGCTGCTCAGCAGTGACTTCCGGAGCAGCGCTGACAGCAAGTGACGCCAAAATCTGGTTCACCCGATCGGAGATCACAATTCCGGTTCCCGGGTCGTAATCATAGAGATCGGCAACGGCTCTCTCGGCGTCGTGCCGCTTCTGCTCTGACAGCTCTTCGTCCTGGATCAGGACCTCACGCGGCGCCTTGATATCGCGGGGGATGATATCTCCGGGAGCAAACTCGGTCGGTGTCAGGGCCCCTTTCGGCACGATGATAAACGTCAGCGAGACCACGAGCAGAACCAGCAGCAGAGCTCTCTGCAGGGACTCATCGCCTCTCTTGAGCACGGGCTGTGCCGAACGTAACGAAGTCTTCTGAGCGGAGTCTTTTTCGGCTTTACGCTCGCTTTTAGTCATATCTTTCCTGTTACTCAGAGCAGGGCTTATAGTTATCGTAAGCCCTGACAATCGCTTGAACAATCGGGTGTCTGACCACATCGATATCAGTGAAACGGACAAAACTGATACCATTGACCTGGCCAAGCACATCCCGCGCCTGCACCAGACCGGAGATACGGCCACTGGGCAGATCAACCTGGGTCACGTCTCCGGTGATCACTGCCCGGCTGCCAAAACCGAGCCGGGTCAGAAACATCTTCATCTGCTCTGTGGTCGTATTCTGAGCCTCATCGAGAATCACGAAAGCATCATTGAGCGTCCTGCCGCGCATAAACGCCAAAGGAGCCACTTCAATGACACCGTGGTCGATCAGGGCCTGGCCGCGATCGAAATCCATCAGGTCATAGAGAGCATCATAAAGAGGACGCAGATAGGGGTTGACCTTCTCGGCAATGTCGCCCGGCAGGAAACCAAGTTTTTCACCAGCTTCCACCGCCGGACGGACCAGAACGATCCGGCTGATTTCTTTCTTTTTCAGTTGAGCCACGGCCATCGCCATCGCCAGGTAAGTCTTGCCGGTCCCTGCTGGACCGACACCGAAGACAACGTCGTTCTTGCGCATGGCGTCAACATATGCTTTTTGAGCAAGAGATTTGGGAGCAATGGCTTTATTGCGTGACGAAACGGTCACGGTGTCGAGGAAGATGTCGGTCAGTTTTGCTTTGCCATCCGTGCGCAGGATGCGGTCAGCAGACTCGATGTCCGGGGGGCGGAGAGAAAAACCGGTTTTCAGCAGGCTGGCCAATTCTTCAAGCAAGCGGATCGAGTGCTTCAGGTTTTCACTGGAGCCCTCCAGCAGGGCCGTCGTCCCCTTAGAGCTGGCATGGACTCCGGTGAGGCGCTCGATCTGTTTAAGGTGTCGGTTGTGCTGACCGAAAAGAGCATGAGCCAGGGCAGGGTCGTCCGGCTCAAAACTTTGTCGTTGTATGGAATCGTCCAAAAATATACCTTTTCGTATCGTTTGTCTGAATAAGTTTTCTAAAATACCACCATAGGGTTATGCAAATCAATTATATGAATTATCTTTGCGATCACAATTTGCGAGAAGATGAGGAGTTCACCCACTGATTCCGAAGGAACTTCATCGTCCAGAGTCTCTCTGGTGTTCAATTTCCGTCCAGGATGTAAGAGAAGTGACCAGAGCGATTCCCGTGCCAGGCTCTGCTGAAGACAAGAGGAACACCAGCAAAAAGGGGTTTAAATTTTATTCTGATGTGCTATAAAAAAGGCCTCGTCAAGGCCAGATAAACCACCCAACCATTCGTTAGCATAAAGGGGACAAAAACCATGAGTGAAATCGTTGACATTTATGCCCGTGAAATTCTCGATTCGCGCGGCAACCCGACCGTTGAAGTCGAAGTCTACCTGGAAAGCGGTGTTATGGGACGGGCTGCCGTACCGAGTGGCGCTTCAACCGGCGAACGGGAAGCCTTGGAACTCCGTGACGGTGACAAAGACCGTTATCTTGGCAAAGGTGTACTGAAAGCGGTTGCCCACGTCAACGAAGTGATCTCTGACGCGCTGCTGGGTTGGGAAGCCACGGATCAGACCGAAATCGACCGCAAGCTCATGGAGATGGATGGTACCGACTTCAAGAGCAACCTCGGCGCCAACGCCCTGCTCGGCGTGTCCCTGGCGGTTGCCAAGGCGGCAGCCGAAGACTCCGGCCTGCCGCTCTACCAATATCTTGGCGGCACCAACGCCAAGGAGCTGCCGTTGCCAATGATGAATATCATCAACGGTGGTGAGCACGCCGACAACAACGTCGACATCCAGGAATTCATGATCATGCCCACCGGAGCAGACTCCTTCAAGGAGGCACTGCGCATGGGCGCAGAGATCTTTCACGCCCTGAAAAAAGTTCTCAAAGACAAAGGCTACAACACCGCCGTCGGTGATGAAGGAGGCTTCGCACCCGACCTGAAAAGCAACGAAGAGGCCCTTGAAGTCATCATGGCCGCCATCAAAGCCGCGGGCTACAAACCTGGTGAAGACGTCCTGCTCGCCCTTGATGTCGCCGCCAGCGAGCTCTACAAGGATGGCAAGTACATCCTTGAGAATGAGGCACAAAAGGAAAAGACGGCTGCCGACATGGTGGCATTCTATGCCGACCTGGTGGAGCGCTACCCGATCATCTCAATCGAAGACGGTATGGCAGAGAACGACTGGGACGGCTGGAAGTTGCTCACCGAGCAGCTTGGCTCCAGGATCCAGATCGTCGGGGATGACCTCTTCGTCACCAACACCAGCATCCTCAAAGAAGGCATCGACAAGGGCATCGCCAACTCGATCCTGATCAAGGTCAACCAGATCGGCACTCTCACCGAGACCCTGGATGCCATCGAAATGGCCAAGCGCGCCGGCTATACCGCTGTCATTTCTCACCGCAGCGGCGAAACCGAAGATACATTCATCGCCGACCTCGCCGTAGCCACGAACGCCGGACAGATCAAAACCGGCTCTCTCTGCCGCACCGATCGCGTCTGTAAATACAACCAGTTGCTTCGTATTGAAGATGAGCTTGGCGACGTTGCACTGTTTGGCGGCGCGGAAGTTTTTTACAACATCAGATAACAACCCGACTCGCTGTTTTTTTTAATGCAAAAGGCCGCCATATCCAAAAGATATGGCGGCCTTTACGTCAGGAGGCAACCTGACATTTAAAGTTTCAACGTTAGAAAGTAAAAGTAACCGCTACGCCACTGACCATTTCGCTGTCAATCGCATCCCTGGCATCATCGCTGAGCCCTTCAGTAAAGAGGAAAGACGGAGAGACCGAGATCTGGTCGGTGATGGCGTACTCGGCGCCAACACTCAATTCGTAGTTGTGCCAATCAGAGTAATCGCCGACGGCATAGTCGCTCTCCTGGTTGTATCCAACCAGGGCTCCCACACTCACACTCAGCTTCTCCATGAGATCCAAAGAGTGCCCGATAGAGGCGGTGTAGTACAAGCCGGTCTCGTCAGCTTCATCCCAATCATAGTAGACAGACACAGAGGGCTCGAGAATGGTCGACAAGCCGACCGTGAGGTAAAGTTCGTTGGTATCATCCAGACCATCAAGCATGTAGTAGATATTGCCGACGCTGATAGAAACCATGTCGTTGATATCACGTGAATAATCAAGGATAAAATCATTCTCTGTCGCTTCGCCGCTCTTCAGGCCCGCGCCATTGTCGCTGCTCAGTTGCACGTTGGTCCAGTAGCTCAGGCTGAAATTTCCAGCCGTCAGATCAACGCCTCCCTGGGCGACGGGCATGCTGCCACTCAGGTCAAACCCGCGCCACAGGTATTTGTCATAAAAACCGATGTAAGCGTCACCTTCAACTTCAATGGCGGCCAGGGCAGAGGAGCTGGCCACAAGGCCGGCAAGACTCAATACAATCAACGCAGATACCATTCTCTTCATTTTGTTCTCCTTAGGGTAAATTATGTTTTGCGCAAAAAAATCCCGCGGAACACATTGCTCCGCGGGAAAAAGACGAATCAGTTCTGACGAACCGGACTGGTTGCAGTCCGTGCAGCGACAGATGCATTGGTAAAAGAGGAAGGGCTGCCCATACCACCGAGATGCACGGTCTGGAAGTCAGGATAGGCTTCCATGCCGATCTCGGCGAGGTCGAGGCCACGGTACTCATCTTCTTCGCTGCAGCGGATACCGATAGTGATCTTGATGGCAAACCAGACGATCGCGCTGGTGATGACGACAAAGGCGCCGGTTGCTGCGATCCCGATGAACTGGGTCATGAAGCTGGCCTCGCCGTTGGTGAACGGTACGGCCATGGTGCCCCAGATCCCGCAGACCAGGTGAACGGAGAGAGCACCAACCACATCGTCGATCTTGAGCTTGTCAAAGAAGGGAACGGCCAGGACGACCAGGGCACCGCCAACAGCACCGATCAGAACGGCTGCGCCGAGAGAAGGAGTATCAGGACCGGCCGTGATCGAGACCAGGCCGGCGAGGGCGCCGTTGAGACCCATGGTGACGTCAACCTTCTTGTAGAGGATTTGAACCATGATCATGGCAGCGATCATGCCGCCGCAGGCCGCCATATTGGTGTTGACCATAACATTGGACATGGCAATGGCGCTGGCCGCATCACCGAGAGCGAGGACCGAACCACCGTTAAAACCGTACCAGCCCATCCAGAGGATAAAAGTACCGAGAGTGGCCAGCGGGATATTGGAGCCAGGCATCGGGTTGACACGACCGTCCTTGCCGTACTTGCCTTTACGGGCACCAAGGATGATGGCACCTGTCAGAGCTGCCCAGCCGCCAACCGAGTGAACAATCGTGGAACCTGCGAAATCGAGGAAACCCATTTCGGAGAGCCAACCGCCACCCCAGCCCCAGGAACCCTGGATCGGGTAGATGATGCCGCAGAGAATCGCGCAGAAGAGCAGGAAAGACCAGAGCTTGATACGCTCGGCAACACAACCGGAAACGATCGAGCAGGCTGCGCCACAGAAGACCATCTGGAAGAACCAGTCGGACGCCGCAGCGTAACCACCGGAATAATCGCCGGCGAGCGCAGCAGCGTCATCTGCCGCCCAGAGGCCGAAAGAACCGATATATCCACCATCGACACCGGCGTACATCAGGTTGTAGCCACTGAGGTAAAAGAGAATCCCGGCGATACCGAACAGGGAGATATTCTTGAGACAGATGGTTGCAACGTTCTTGGAACGGACCAGACCGGACTCGAGCATGCCGAAACCGGCCGCCATCCACATGACCAGGACACCCATGATCAGGAAGGAAAAGGTGTTCAGGATGTAAGACATTTCAGAGACGGGAGCGTCCTCGGCCAGGGCCAGGGCCGGCAGCGCCATCATCAAGCCGGCAAACAGTGCGATACGAAACTTCTTCATGATTGTTCTCCTTTATGATTTTCTGCGTTCTCAATTAGAGTGATTCAGGGCCGGTTTCGCCGGTACGAATTCGTATCGACTGCTCAACGTTGGTGACGAAAATTTTGCCGTCACCGATGCGTCCGGTACTGGCTTCTTTCTGAACGGCTTCAATAATGGAAGCGACCTGCTCATCAGCGACCACCAGGTCGATTTTGATCTTGGGCAGGAAATCAACCTGGTATTCGGCACCACGATACAGCTCGGTGTGCCCTTTCTGACGACCAAAGCCACGGACTTCACTGACGGTCATGCCACTGATACCCAGTTCTGTTATGGCGTTCTTGACATCATCCAGCTTGAACGGCTTCACGATACATTCCACTTTCTTCATCATCTTTTTAGCTCCTTATCCAGAGTGAACAAAAAAACGCCTTAACCCTCCGCATGCGGAAGTTAAGGCGCCATTGCCTAGCAACTTATATCGAGACGTCGTTGTCTCGTCGTTGGTGTCGATGTATGGTCCCGGAATCACCTGCTGTGGATTACTGTGTCCGGAGTCGGTTCTCTATATAGCATCTGCCGTGCCAAAATTCGTTTTTCTTTTAATTCAGATACTTACAAATCATGACGGCACATAAAAAAAGCGAGATGCACAATTAATAGACAGTACTGATGAGATTAAAAGCTCATTCAAGAGGCAGGCAGATACGGAAGGATGTCCCCTTGCCGGGCTGGCTCTCCAGGCTAATGCTGCCACCATGTTCATGAATAATATTCTGACAGATGTAAAGCCCCAGGCCGGTCCCCTCTCCCTCTGGCTTGGTGGTGAAGAATGGCGCAAAGACTTGCTCCTGCAATTCCGCGGACATCCCCGGACCGTCATCGATGACTTGCAATTCGAGCATACCTTCGTGGTTGATTCCGGTTGTCAGCACGATTCGGCCCTGCCCCTTCATCGCGTAAGCAGCATTCATGACCAGGTTGATGATCACCTGCTTGATCTTGTTCGGATCAGCGGAGACAACAGGAATCTCACCAAAGTGGGTCTCCAGTTGAATCGACTTGCGCTGCAGTTCAAAACGCAGCAGCTTGAGCACCTCGGTAATCAGATCATTCAGGTTGACGACGCGACTCTGCGATTCGCGGTTGCTGGAGAAAGAGAGCAGGCCACCGGTTAAGGTCTTCAGCCGTTCGACTTCCATTTCTATCTTGTCAAGCATTTCCTCCTGAAACTCCGAGAGAGGCTTTTCGCGTTTCAGCAATTCCGTAGCATAAGCCACCATGGCCAGAGGATTGTTGATTTCGTGAGCGATCCCCGCAGAAAGTCGTCCGACTTCGGCAAGTTTTTCGCTCTGTACCGTCTGATCGAGTAAGCGCTTGAACTCGGTAATATCTTCGACGATGACGACCACACCGGTCACATTTTCGCCGACCCGGAGTGGAGCAATCCGTCTCTTCTGAAAACGGTTTGTGCCATCCAGTTGACGATGCAGCAAGCGCAGCTTGGCCTTGGCGCCGCTTTGCATAACCTGGTGGATTCGTTCGAGAACCCCTCTTTAGCCAGGTTTGGGAAGAGCTCATCAAGCCGGGCGCCGATCGCCTGCTCTGCCATTACCCCGCTCATCTCGACCATTCTGTTGTTCCACGACGTGATCACCAGATCGTTGTCGACAGTATAAATTCCCAGACTGACACTCTTGAGAATCCGGTCGTTGAATTCATGCAGATGCCGATAACCCTCTGTCATCTTGCGGAGACGATCATAGAGTTTGGCGTTTTCAATCGCGATGGCTGCCTGGCGGCCCAGTATCATCAAAGGTTCGATATCCCGGCGGAGAAAGCGCCGAGCCGTGGGCTCTCAACGTTGAGGACGCCGACCAGTTTATTCTTGCTGATCAACGGCACAGCCAACTCGCACCTGGCATCGGGAATGCCCGGGACATAGTCGGGCAATTGACGGACATCCTCGATCAGGATGGGCTTTTGCACTTCTGCGGTGCGCCCCATCACCCCCTGACCAATCTGAATCGGCCCCATGGCCTCTTCGGTGTAGCCAAAGGCCGCAGCCGTCACCAGATGGATGCCGTCCTCATCGAGAAGGCGGATAATCGCATTTTCAAAACGAAAGACATCACGGGCGACCCGCAGCACTGAATCGAGCAGCTCCTCGAGGTCGGTCGTTGAGGCGAGCTCCTGGCCAATTTCGATCAAGGCGTTCAGCAGACGCTCTGATTTCTGCTCTGAGATATTTGATAGGCTGGTAGCAATCATTACAGAAAGGTTATAACGCATAAGCCGTGCCAGCAACCATGCGACAAAAACTCAGTAATATCATATGTGTTTAAACAGCCAAAGAGAAGAGGTTGAAAAAGATTGCTCTAATCAGTGCAGCACGTGCCAGCTTTTTAAGCATATTCTGTTTCGCTCTCGGCTTTCTTCTTGAGTTAACCAGCAGTTTTTTCTATACTGAAGTCACTGCGAATGAATGAGTTCTGCTCTCTACCCTGATAGGTGAGGTCGCTATGCCCACGCGGAATATTTTTTCATCGGGAAGGTTGCTTGTGAACGTGGTGTGCAAGCCCGTCATCGAAGCGGGACGCCTGAAGCGTTCATAGTCCCACCCACTTAGTTGGTCGTCGTCGTGAGGCCACGGATCCACGGCAGGTGTGGAGAGCAAAAGAGAAGACGTCGGGAACCCCCGGCGTCTTTTTCTATTTCAAGAGGATGATTTTTCGTGCCAACCGTGGAAGAGGGATCACGCTTCAGCACACCGTTGACTTGTGCTATCGTTTGCCCGGATTTTCGGAAGGTTATTATGAACACTATTGAGAATGCCGACATTCATCGCGTGACCATCGACGACCGGGAATTTGTCCTGGTTGGCACTGCGCATATCTCCCAGGAATCCGTTGAAACGGTCAAAGCCGTTATTCGGGAGGAGAATCCGGATACGGTCTGCGTTGAACTGGATGAACAACGACACCGGGCGTTGCGTAATCCACGCCACTGGGAATCGCTGAACCTGATCCAGGTACTCAAACAGGGTCAGGCCCCTTTTCTGTTGGCAAATCTGGCCCTCTCCTCGTTTCAGAAACGCATGGGGCTGCAGACGGGTGTCAAACCCGGGGCTGAATTGGCCGCGGCGGCAGAGATGGCCGATGGAACTTGGCAAGAGAGTAGAACTGGTCGACCGTGAGATTCGCACAACCCTGCTGCGCGCCTGGCGCAAGGCAGGTTTCTGGAAAAAGATGATCCTCTTTTCCACGTTGCTGGCCAGCCTGTTCGAGTCCCAGGAACTCGACGAGGAAGAGCTTGCCAAGCTACGCCAGACCGACACCCTGTCGGCCATGCTCGACGAAATGGCCCAGGTCCTGCCAACGGTCAAAACGATCCTGGTTGATGAGCGTGACACCTACATGGCTCACCATATTCGCCAATCATCCGGCGAGAAGGTCGTCGCTATTGTCGGCGCAGCCCACATGCCCGGGATCCTGAAAAAGCTGTCGAATACTTTTTCCAGAGAAGAGATTGAAGAGCTTTCGGTTATTCCCGAGAAAGACAGCTCTTTCGAAGATGTCTGCCATGGTTGATACCGGCCGTGGTTGTAGGTCTGTTTATTGCCGGATTCATGTCGGGGAACACTCAGCAGCTGGCCGACGCTGCCGTGGCCTGGATTCTCGCCAACGGCGTCTCTCTCGGCACTGGGTACCTTGATCGCCCTGGGACACCCTCTGACAATTCTGGCGGCCTTTATCGCTGCGCCGATCACTTCTCTCAACCCAACCATCGGTGCCGGCTTTGTCACCGGCCTGGTCCAGGCCTTTGTCGCCCCCCCCAGGTCAAGGACATGGAATACGTCGCGGAGGACATCGCCAAATTGAGTGGCTGGTGGCGAAACCGCGTGACCGGGTGCTGCTGGTTTTTTTCTTCTCATCCCTTGGTTCTGCCATCGGCACCCTTGTCGCCTTCGGCTGGCTCAAAGACCTCTTCTAAGAGCCTTTACTGTCGCATGCCTAGTTCCGGGCCAAACGTGTCCCGGAGCTGACTCTCAACCGGTTCATGAGTCGATAAACCGGCTCTGTCAGCGCAACTTCAAGATCGAGATCCCGGAAATAAACATCCGGTCGAAATTGCACGCGACCACGCCGGTCCACCCACGCTGTCCAATACTGAATATGTACCGGCTAGAGGTGGATCGACACTTTTTCCGGCACAGTCGCCGCAAACAGCTCCTGCAGTCTCGTGGCACCGACATCCCCCCGAGCAGATAAGGCCAGCTCCCTGGGTTCTTGACCCGTATGCAGCCGGAGCTGAAAGAGCGGACATTATTGTCAAAAAGGTAGGCTTCGTTGGTATCGTGCAAATAGACATTAAACCTGTTCGGGAACATAAACTTCACACGCCCCAACGGATTCCACGGACCAGGCTCCATACGCAGCAGGCCAGGAAGTTGTCCGCGTTGACGACCGCCCAGTTTATCTCGCCGGGGACGAACGCCTCTTCTCCGCCACCTCGCGGGAATAATGCGAAAATGGTTTTTTTCAAGGTAGTCCGGGTGATTCTTTATTTTCGGCAGTTTGTCTTAGCAGGATGGTTGGTGGAACAGTCCAGTAGGGAGCGAACTCGAGGTACGTCATTTGCGCGGAGAAGACCGGCGTTTTGCGGTATTGGGTGCCGACGATGACCGGCATCTGCAGCACGAGCTCGCCATCGTCGATGAGTTCGAGTGAGAAATCGGCGACATTGACCCGGAGGTGCCGTTCGCCAAGTTTTTTGGCATCCACCGCCAACGCTCAAGGTTCAATTCGATCTGTCGAATTCTCTCTTCAACGGGAACGTTCAGAGCCGCGAGCGTCTTGGGTCCGACAACGCCATCGTCGACGAAGCCATGGCGGAGTTGGAATGAGGCGATCGCCTCATGTTGAGTCGTAATAATCTTCGGCGTCATCATTTTCGACTTAAGATCGCCGGTTTTCATCAGGAGAGTCCTTAACAGAGGCACTCGTTGATCGCGACACCCCGCCTGATTGTCGGGCCGGGCAGGAATATGTGGCCAGCCACCCCGGGCGGAGATCCTCGGTATCGTGGGAGCGCCTCAACCAACAGTCGATAACCTTATGAGGGGGGCGCAGTCTTCAAGAACCTGGGCTATCCGATGGCTTTCGGTGGCGTATTCAAGGAGCTTGATCAGGTGAAGCTTTACGTCGTCGGCTCCGCCAGTCGACATGGGCCAAGGCAGGGTCGACCTGTCCTTCCACCATATGCGTGGCGAAAGTCAGAAAGGCCTGTGAAAGGAAGAGATCGAGGACAGCGCGATTATCAGGGGCCAGAGGCAGGTTGTGCTTTGCAAAGTCCATCTGGATGAGGATCAGACCCTCCAACTCTGCCAGGAGGTAATCATTTCCGCAAAGTCCGGCGCGCTCCAGCATTACGGAGGGCTTCCAGGAGGAGCTGCGCTTCGGCCTTCAACTGCAAGCCTTCAATCCATATTGGCAGGAAATCTCTCTGGTTGTAGAGGTCAAGAATCTGTTCATGGGAGAACAAACGGGAAACGCCTATTAACGGCAGCGTTGAAGCAGACCGGCTTTGCAGAAGGGTTTCAATGCGCGCACCGGTTTCCTGGTCAAGCGGCGCAGCCACATCAGACACCTGGCCGGCAGATGACGGAGCAATCCACAGGAGAAGAATGATGATTGCTGTGATCAGAAGCTTTACCCATGTGCCTCCCAGAATCCACTTATCTGCAATGGTAAACAAGTGATGATGATTAAGCAAATGCCATGTTGTTTTTATACAACACCCGTGGCTTGTCCCAGGCAGTCCTTGACAATTCCCTTTTAACCCCGTGAACCGCTGGTATTCAACCTCAGAACGGCTCAATCTTCACCATGATTCTGTTGTCTTGCATCCACAATACAGCAAAGTTATGATGATCAATGGATTTATTACGGTGGGGAACTCGACTGCGTGAACGGCACACAGTTGATCGACATCAAAACTGCGATGTCTCATGAATGCCTGAACCGCTAAAGCCGAGAGACTTTGGCCTGGAATGGAAACCGGATGGACTGGAAAA
>CAVPPD010000023.1:0-73377 GCA_963707155.1 uncultured delta proteobacterium
CATCCATATGATGCTCGATCATCCAGATGGTGACGTCAAAGTGTTCATGAATCCAGCGGACCAGGCGAATCAGCTCTTTGATGTCTGATGAATTCAGACCGGCAGCCGGCTCATCGAGCAGCAGCAGGCTAGGCTTGCTGGAGAGGGCACGGGCGATCTCAAGTTTGCGCTGGGTTCCGTAAGGGAGGTTCTTGGGAAACTCGTCTGCGAAATCCTGCAGGTCGAAGACTTGCAGCAGCTCACGAGCGTCCTCTTCGATCTGACGTTCGCGCTCACCTGAGTATCGACCGCTGCGAGCGATGGCGTGAAAGAAGCCGTACTCCAGTTTACCATGTTGCGCAACGCGGATATTGTCGAGCACCGACATGTCATTCCAAAGCCGGATGTTCTGAAAAGTGCGTGCCACGCCCAGGCCGGTCACCTGGTGTGGTTTCATTCCAGCCGTGTTGACACCGTTCACCAGGATCTCGCCGCTGGTCGGTTGGTAGAAACCGCTGGTCAGGTTGAAAACCGTGGTCTTGCCGGCTCCGTTGGGACCAATCAGGCCGATCAGTTCCCCCGGCTGCAGGCTGACGTTGAAATCGGAAACAGCTCTTAACCCACCGAATTGCTGGGTCAGGTTTCTGATTTCGAGAACCGGTGCTGATTCAGTTTTTATACTTGCTTCAGTCATATTCTGATTTGCCACAATGGCGCCAAAACTCCGGTCAATTCAAAGAATGCCTGTTGTAAATCATGAAACATCCACCGGATAATAATGACCTTACTTGAACTTGTAAAAACGTTTCAGCCACGGAAAAATATCTGACAGCTCCCGGTTGCCCATGATGCCCTCGGGACGGAACTGCATAACGATGATCAGCAGCAGCGGGATAACGACCCATTTAATAATCTGTAGCGGACGCAGAGCTTCGAGCAGGATGGTGAAAAGGATCGCCGAGAGGATCGAGCCGCTTAACGAAGCCATCCCGCCCAGGTAGACCATGACCAGAACCTCGGTTGACTTCAGGATGTTGAAGGAGCCGGGGTTGACATAGCCGATGATATAAGCAAAGAGACCTCCGCCGATCCCGGCCAGACCCGAGGAAACCATGAAGGTCACGGTCTTGATCTTGTTGGTGTTGACGCTCATGATCTCTGCCGCCACTTCATCCTGGCAGATGGCGTTGACCCCCTTGCCGAAGGTCGAAGAGACATAACGGCGAATCGTCCAGACGCAAAAAACGGTAAAGATAAAGACCCAGATTGGCATCCAGGGCAGTTCAACAGAATCTTCCATCGCTGAAATGACCTGTTTCATCCCCATGAAACCACGTGAACCGCCGATGACGCCGAGATTTTCAATGGAGCTGATAACGATGTAGTTAGCGGCGATGGTGATGATCGCCAGGTAATCACCACGGGTCTTGTATGACGGGATGGCCACCAGCAGTCCTGCCAGCGCTGCGGCAACTCCACCGATCAGAATGATAAAGGGGAAGGCATAGATGGCCCATTCCGGATCCAGCAGTGGTGCGCCAAAGACCTTGTCCTTGGTAAAGAGCCAGACACCGTATCGAGGAGACATAGGCGCCGACGCACATGAAGCCGGCATGGCCACAGGAAAATTCTCCCATGTTGCCATTGACCAGGTTGGAGAGAAGATCACCCCCATGAACATCAGCACCGAGAGAGCGTAGAGGCTGAGGAGCTCCTCGTAGGCGACGTAGGTCAGCAGGCCGCCGCAGATGACCAGGATCAATTGTATGGAATAGCGTCTCAACATAAAGTCAATTGTCAGATCTTAGTCGTCTTGGCCACTCCGAAGAGTCCCGTTGGACGGAATGCGAGGATGACCAGTAGAACAGTGAATGCAATCAGGTCGCGGAAGGTTGACGGGAAGAAGGCAACCACCAGAATCTCTACGGCGCCGAGCAGGAAGCCGCCAAGAAAGGCCCCGCGAATGTCTCCAATGCCCCCGACCACGGCGGCAATAAATGCTTTCCAGCCGATCAGGGCTCCCATGTAGGGTTCAAGAATCGGGTAAGACATGGCAAAGAGGATCCCTGCCAGGCCAGCCATTCCAGAGCCGAGCACGAAGGTGATGACAATGATGTTGTCCATAGGGATGCCCATCAAGGGCACGGCGAACTTGTCGTAGGAGATGGCCCGCATGGCCATGCCAACCCTGGTTTTTGTGACGATTTTCTGCAGTACGAAAAAGGCCAGAATGGTTGTGACGATCACGGCGATCTTGAGATCGGTGAAGATGACACCGCCGATATTGTAGACATGCTCGGTAATCATCGGAGGGAATGCTTTACGGCTGGCGCCGAGCAGGGCCAGGTTGGCGTTCTCAAGAATCAGGCCGCACATCAGGGCGGTAATGACGACGTATAGCCGGTTTGCCCCTTTGCGGCGCAACGGCCGGTAGGCGATACGCTCGAGGGCGACACCGACCATCGAGGTGAGGATCATTGTCAATGGAATCGTCAGCGCCAGGGCGACCCAGCCGGGCAGCCCTGCTGCCGTGAGGAAGAAAGTCGCGACAAAGAAGGCGATATATGCGCCGACCATAAAGATGTCGCCGTGGGCAAAGTTGATCAGGGTCAGCACGCCATAGACCAGGGTGTAGCCAAGGGCGATCAGGGCGTAGAAACTCCCCCATTGAAGGGCATTGATAACGTTTTGAATGATGGTTTCGATCACTTGGAGAAAATCCTGTGAACTGTTGTTTACGTAAACGACAGGCTGGAACTTTGTTCCAGCCTGTCATGTTGTACCTTAATCCGGTTTTCTAATCAACCGGTGAAATGAACGTCAGGGGCAGACCGATTTGGTGAACTCGAATTCGCCGGTCTGGCTGATTTTGACAACAACCGCGCACTTGACGGGGTCGCCCTGCTCGTCAAACTTCATTGAGCCGGTGATGCCCTCGAAGCCGGTGATGGCAGCCATGCCTTCGCGAATGGCCTTGCGGTCTTCTTTACGTTACCGGTCAGCTCGCCAGCATTCTGAATGGCCAGTAGGACGACGCGGGTTGCGTCCAGGTCGTGCGGCGACGTCGTCAGGTGCGGCGCCGTACTTGGCGGTGAAGCGATCGATGAATTCCTTGGTGGCGCCAGTTGCACCAGCGGCTGCGTAGTGAGTGGAGAAGGAGAGGCCTTTGCAGGCGTCGCCGCACGGCGGTCATCAGCTCTGCGGAGCCCCCAGGAGTCGGAGCCCATGAACTCACCCTTGTAGCCGAGCTTGCGGGCCTGAGGCACGATCAGCGCTACCTGGTTGTAGTTGTCGGGAACGAGAAGATGAAGTCGGGCTTGGTGGCGATGATCGTGGTCAGTTGAGCAGCTGAAATCCTGGTCCTTGGTGCCGTGACTTTCGAAGGCCAGCACGGTGTTGGCGCCCCCATTTCTTTTCAAACTCGCTCTTGAAGATTTTCTGCCGACCTTCGGAATAGTCGTTGGAGAGGTCGTAGAGGACGGCAGAGGTTTTGGCGTTAAAGGTTTCAACTGCGTAGTTGACGGCAACCGGACCCTGGAAGGGGTCCAAAAAGCGGCACGGAAGACCCAAGGGCGGTCAAAGGTTGTGTCCGGGTTGGTTGACCAGGGGGTCACCATGACGGTTTCGTTGTCGTTGGCGACCTGGCCGGCCGGTACGGCCTGCTTCGAGGAGTTCGGGCCGATCATGGCGAGAATCTCGTCTTTCTCGATCAGCTTGAGAGCGGTTGTGACCGCGGACTCAGCCTTGGCTTCGTTGTCCTCATAGATAAACTCGAGCATGTACTTTTTGCCGCCGACCTCAAGGCCGCCGGCGCCGTTAATGTCTTCCTTGAGCATTTCGGCCGACTGTTTGGACATCTCGCCGACCTTTGGAATATCTCCTGTCATCGGGATGTTGTAGCCGATCTTGATCGTATCGGCTGCCAGAGCGGGAGTCGCAAGCAGGGCGACCAGGGACAATGCGACGAGAACTTTCAGCTTTTTCATCTGTTTCCTCCAAAGGTAAAAATGAACAACAGCGTCTCTCGTGCCACGGGATGTGGAACATCGATGGTAGAAAATAATATTTGCCCTGTAAAACCGGACGTTTAAGTACACCAGTACAAGATGTGTTTGTCAAGTTGGTATATCGTTTTTTTTACTGTTGTAGCTGTCGGCAAAGTAAGCCTTGTGTGGTCAGTATTTGATCTTGACGAAGGGGGATTGACTCGAGGCCGCAAGCGCATCGTCCAAAGTGCGAATCCCCTGTGCCTCCAGCAAGGGAGGATGAACTTCAGCAGCATCTCAGCTGTGACCCAGAGCATCGCCGAGGGCGGTGTGCCGCCCGACGATAATCGTCAGGTTGAGGCGCTCGGCAATGGCGTCCAGGGAGTGCCCTTCCTGGTTGGGGTGCACGACCGATGACCAGGAGTAGGGTGTCGGAGTGCCGGATCTCTGTCGAAGTGCAGGCCGTGGCCTCCTCCTTCAGCTGCAGAAAACGCATGTCAAACGCTGCATTGTGAGCAACCCGCACGGCATCTACGGCGAAGGCGTGAAAGCTGGTAAAACCGGGAAGATGACTCGGGTGAGATGGTGAGCAGATCCGGATCAATGTACCGTGAATCTCTACCGATGCCTTCGGTACCGGTCGCTGCGGGTTGACCAGTTGGTCTATGCACTCGTGGTGTAGTAGCCGACCATTGACAATGCGCACGGCACCGATCTGGATCATGTCGTCACCGTTGGAGGGGTTCAGGCCGGTGGTCTCGGTGTGAATGCGCAAAAGCCAGTTTACGCAACGGCTCTTTGCCAAGTGCCTCTTGACCGGGCTGGTGAAAGAGGTCGAATTCATAGGAGATCGGGCGTGGGGTGATCGATGACTGCAAGTCCGCCGGCTCCTCGGCCAGTGCGGTGGGCAGGGTCATCCTGATGCCGTTTGCAAAGATCTTATCCTCCCGCGTTATGGTCATGTTCCCCCCGTGGTCGGTGATTATCGCGTCGGGCGAGTCTGACGTACCGTCGCTGTCCATGAAAAGCGGGCCGATTGCCAGTCAGGGATCGCCTGACCGGGAACCGGCTGGTCCGTCCATTTTAATGTGAGCGTTGCCAGATGACCGTCTTGTCGATCAATCTGCAGCCGGATGGTGGCTATACCATATCCGGCACTCAGCATACCTGCCGAGGTGGTTAAGGTCTGCATGATGGCGTAGCTATCGATCTTCAGCCAGATCGTTGTTTCGGCGTGCATGACCGTTGTATGGCAAAACGTTCATGGAGGCTTTTGGCAATCAGTTCCATCAGGGTGTCTGCGACCACATTCTCTCGGTTGCCATAGGCTCGACGGTGTTCGCTGTAAAGCTTTCTGGCCATTGCCAGGTGCTCTTCCAGGTCGGTGGTGACCTGTGTGATCGTCTGGCGATGATGATTGCCGGCGTCATCTCCGTGCCGGCATGTCGCATATGGCGTTGATCCCCTTGTGCAGTTTGCCTAGCGAATTCTGGACCGCGTCTACCATCTCCTGGAACAACTCGTCACGCTCGCCGTCAGCGTCTATTTCACCGGTAATGTCCTCCAGCGTGAGGACGAAGCCGGAGAGGTCGCGATCCTCTTCAGTCGTTGGTGACTGGTGCCATGTTGACACGGATGAAACGATTACCGCACAGCTTGGTCATTAATCCAAGGGCCGGTTTCACCTGGTCTTTCGCAAAGGCGTGGTTCATCACTTCCAGCGCGTGCACCAACGGGTCACGGTCCAGGGCGCCGAAGATCGATCGGCCCAGGCCTATTGCACGGCTTTCTTTGGCGTTCGCGGTTCGCAGCATCTCCTGAGCCTGACGGTTGTAGAGCAGGATCCTGCCGTCCCTGGTGCAGACGATTACACCGGTAGGATTCTGACATCAGGGCCGCGAGTCGGTTACGTTCTTCCTTGAGGGCCCGGTTCGAGTGGTTGATCTTGCCGTCAACCTCCCTCTGCAGCTGTTGGAACGCGTCTGCCGATTCATTGATGACGTCGGCCAACTTGACCAGCTCGCGGGCCCCTTCGGTGGTGATGCGATAGTCCGGGTTGGCGGAGGTGATCAGGCGGGTTTGTTCGGCCATGCGTAGGACCGGTATGATGTAGTAGCGGAAAAGCAGACTGACCATGGTGCAGATAAAAGCGACCAAATGATCGAGCCGATAAAGGGGAAGGGGATCAATTTATCGAAGAGGGTTTCAAACGCGGCCGTTCTTCGGCGGGTGATATTCAGGTAAGACGCCGCGAAGCTACCGAACATGACGGCGAAGATGACCGTCATAATGCCAGCCAGAAAGATCCAGTATTTGACCGCCGGTGACAGGTTGTCGCTAAAGCGCTTTCGCAAGATCTGCTCCATGAGCGAATGTGGGCTTCCACTTTTCGGTGTATATTATGCGATATCCGGGTGAGGGTTCAAGCGGGCATGTCTCTTTCAGTTGTCCCGAGCGTCGCTTGCTGTAGGATTCTGATCAGCTCGTCAGTCTCAAACTCGGGTTTGTAACGGTCCGGGTCAGGTCGAGTGAGTTGTTGGCGTCTTTCCCGACCGAGTAGTCGCAGGGTATGCTGGAGAAGACCGTCTCGTCATTATACAGCAGACCGTTGATCCCGTGCGTGACCACCGCAGCATTGCCGGGGATGTCACGAGCCAGAATCGGGATGCCGATGGTCGCTGCTTCCAGCAAGGCGTTGGCAAGCCCTTCCGTGTGTGAATTATTGACAACGACATCTGCCCCGCGCATGGCATCGGCCATGGCCTCAGGTGCGATGGTGCCGAGATAGCTGGCCCAGGGTCTGCCCTCGATGGCGGCGAGCAAACGCTTTGCGTAGTCATCATCGAGACCTGGTCCACAAAATGCGAGATGAAAGTCTGTGCTCTCCATAGCCATCCGGTCAAACAACTCCAGCAGTTCCATGAGCCCCTTGACAGGGCGCAGCCCGGCAGGGCAGAGAAAGAGTGTTTGCTGTTTGTCCAGGCCATGACTCTGCCGCAGCCCGTATGTGGTCGTTCCCAGCGTGATACCCGGGGGCAGTTGGCGCACCTTCTCTGGTCAACTCTGGGTGACTTCCGCAGCCGTTGCTCGAAAGCAGGTGGGTTGCTGCAAGCAGAACGAAGGCCGCTTGTCGCAGAATTGTCCGTATCGTCACGCTCTGCTCAGGATCGTTCCAGGCCGTGATTGATATCATCCCGGTCAGGACAACCACGAAGGGAAAGCCCGGCCGTCGGGTTCCGCTTCCAGGCCACGGGTCTCCCCGAACGGTATGCGTGCAGCAGCATCGTCACGTCGGGGGCGAAGTCGAATAACTCCTGCCTGAAAGTTTTGCCTGCCCGGAGTTGAGTACCGTGCAATGCGACCTGGTGATTCTGCTTCTCCAGGCCGTTCTGAAATCGCCTGGCGGTGATCCAGTTGCCGCTGACGCGGTCCTGGTCGGGCACAACAATCAGGACGCGCATGATAACTCTCCAAAAGAACACAGCTGAATCTTGCGTCTCATGATCACGTCTTTTGCTGCTCCAGAGATCAGCGCAAGTAGCTCTGCGTGACGCTGCGGGCCGTCAAAAGGTCTTCCAGAAAAAGATGGCTCTCCGGGATGAGTCATCAGCTCCCAGCAACCTTCAGGTATGTTTTCCAGCAGCTGACAGAGGCTGTTCGTGTCCAGCTGATTCAGAAGCGGCATTCCCCAAAGTCCATCTGTTGTTCTGAGTCCGGTGTCAAGAACCCTTGTGTGCGCTTCCCGACTGAGTCGCCGATAAAGTGCCAGCTCTTCGCCCAAAGGGCCGACCGGGTCCTGCGCGGCTGACTCGGCGGTCGTGATGTGCGTACCGCCGGAATGCTGTACTCCCGGGCCAGCTCGGTCACGATGGTTGTCAGGGAGGGGAAAAGTTGGCAGTGCTGGTGACCGTCGAGGTGGTCGGGTTGCAGGCCGTTAGTTAAAAGCCGCTCGATTTCGGCGGCAACTCGTTGCGGACGGCGGTGTGGTCGCAGGCTCCGGTCGCCAGGCGTCGACGCAGCTTCCTTTACCTGGGAATTGCCCGCCAGGGTCGGTTAAACCCTTGATTGACCCGTCAGGGGCGGACCGTCAGCTAGGTTTAGATGCACGCCGACGGGCAGCTCTGACTCTTTGACCTGTGCGACCGCGGTGTTAAAGGAGAGAGCCGTTCGCGAGCAGGGACGTACTGGTGTCGATTCCCTGCTTGAAAGCTTTCAGGATCCCCCGGTCGCGATCTGATTGCTGCCGAGATCATCTGCATTGACAATTAGTGTGATCATGGTGGGGATAGTAATGCAGGTAGGGGTTTTAGGGCAAAACCTTTCCCATCGTTGTGACTGGTTGTGGTGACGACGCCACCTCCCGATCATTACGCGATATGCCGGTGACCGCTCCTCCATCTCATGTTTTGAGACCGATCGTATCAACGGTTCCTGGCTCAAATTTTGTGAGCGGGTCTCGCAATAACTCCAATGAATAAATATGTTAGCACGGGGGGGGTTAATGGACTTGGGCTCCGTTGGCCTCGTTGAAGGGGGATGATGACGGTGCTATTGGGAGACGCCTGCGAGCTTGATTTCTTGAAAAAATGTTCGAATCGAAATGCGACTAAAAAAATAATCGCCCTTGGCGAAACATTGGCGGCAGGTTAAAATCACCGCCAATGAATCAGCCAGAACCTTCAAACGCATCTTCGCCATCAAAGTCGATCCATTACGGCTGGGTCATTGTTCTTGTCGGAACGCTGACAATCTTCGCGTGCCTTGGGCTCGCACGCTTTGCGTTCGGCATGCTTCTGCCATCGATGAGCGAGGCCTTGTCGATGTCGTATGATGAGATGGGGTTCCTCGGCACTGGTAATTTTGCCGGCTACCTGATCGCTGTCGGCATGGCTCCCTTTTTGCTGCGACGTTTCAGCCCACGGTTACTCATCGCTTCTGGTCTCCTCCTGATCGCTCTCTGCATGCTGGGTATTGCTGCTGGCGAAAGTTATCTGCTGATTCTCTTCCTCTACACCTGTGTTGGATTTGGCAGTGGTTTTGCGAATATTCCGATTATGGTGCTCGTCTCTTATTGGTTTCGACGGGAGAAACGGGGTCAGGCCGCCGGATTGATTGTTGCTGGCAGTGGTTTCGCTATTATCTTCTCGGGGTTCATTGTTCCCGTTCTCAATGACACTTTTAGCCCTCATGGCTGGCGCATCGGCTGGCTGCTGCTCGGCGTGATCGTTCTGCTGGTGTCCGTGATCGCTGCACTGCTGATTCGTAATGACCCCTCTGAAAAAGGTCTGCTGCCGGTTGGTTCGTCGCAAAACCATGCATACGATCCCTCCGAAAGCAAGGGCCCGTTCACCGCTGTCAGAGTCTTAACCCACCTTGGAATCCTGTACTTTGTGTTTGGTGCGACCTACGTGATTTACGGCACGTTTATCGTTACGACCATGGTTGAGGAATATTCGTTTGTTGAAGCCAGTGCCGGCAGCTTCTGGTCATGGGTCGGTTTCTTCAGCCTCTTTTCCGGAACACTCTTCGGGATGTTTTCTGACAGGTTTGGTCGCAGGAGGGGGTTGATGACCGTCTTTGGCGTGCAGACCCTGGCTTACTTGCTGGCTGGCTCTGGCTTAGGAAGTATGGCGCTGTTTGGCTCAGTGGTTTTTTACGGTGTCGCTGTCTTTGCCATCCCGGCCATTATGGCCGCTGCAGTCGGGGATTATCTCGGCAAGGCGCGAGCGGCTGCTGCCTTCTCAATCATTACTTTTTGTTTTGCCCTTGGCCAGACTCTGGGGCCGGCCGTGGCCGGACTCCTTGCGCAATCAACCGGGACTTTCTCCGGGAGTTACCTGGCCTCTGCGCTGTTGACTGGTTTTGCAGCCTTCTGGACGAGATTCTTGCCGGAGCCACGATCGGCTGTTTGAACATGGCCGCGGGAATCTCTTGGGGCGACTTTAAGGAAAGGCTGGAATGCCAGGGGGCCGGGCCGACTGCAAATTGGCTCAGGAGTTCTTCTGCGAAAAAATAGGGGCCTCGTAACTTCGAGACCCCGGAGGCAACTCATTGTGGACAATGAGGAAGTGGTGGTTCTGTTTCGGTAGGCATTGTCTCTTCTGCATCGTCCCGGAGTGGTAGTGCCACGTGAACTGTTCAGGATCAATTCAATGGCTCCGGGGCGGATGGTAGTTTTTTCGGATCGTTTTGTACGCTTTGACGGCGTATTGTGGTTCACACACTACATCATGGGGTGTGACGGGAATGTCGAAAGAATGTGAAAAAAACGTGAAGGGTTATTTTTTGAGGGTTACGCTGAAACAACAACCGACAGGGACATTGTCACTGAGGCTAATCTCCCATTGCTCCCGTTCGCAAATGCGCTGGACCAGAGACAGGCCGAGTCCCATGCCATACCTGTTTCTCTCTTCTGCCACGCCCCGGTAGAAGGGCTTGAAGATTGACTGTTTTTCCGTCGTTGGTATTCCTGGCCCGGTATCGCGGAGTTCAAATCCGTTGGCGTTGACAATCAGGGTGATTCCGCCGTTTTTGGTATGTTGAATTGCGTTGCGGACCAGGTTGTTCAATACTGTGCGCAGCATCGGCACAGGAAATAACTCTTCCAGATTCTCCTGCCCGTCGTCCTTCGTGACAAAAAAGATCCCTTTCGCTTCCGACTGCTGCTGCCATTGATCAAGATCATCCTGGATAACGCTTGAGAGCGTCGCTCTTTCCTGCTCGGTTTCACTGCCACGGGCCAGGGTTAGAAAAGCGTCCACCAACTCCTGGATCTCTCTGGCGGCTTTGCTGATGGTGTTGATCCGCTGCAGGGTGAAGTCGTCGAGCTGTTTCATTTCGACAAGCAGATCACAAGAGCTTTTAATAACCATGAGCGGCGTGCGAAGTTCGTGGCTGACGTCACTGGTAAACAAGGTCTCCCTCAGCAGGGACTGCTGCAACATGCTGATGGTCCGGTCGAAGGCTTGTGCCAGTCGTCCCACTTCGTCGTTCACGTAACCAGAGGACAACGGCGGGGCATCGATCAGTAAACTCTCGCGGTTGTGTACCTGCTGTGTCAGCCTCCTTACGGGGGCAATCACTTTCCTGGACATCATGATGCCAAGGATTATTGAGGAGATGACACACAGGAAAAAACCGGCAACGACGGTTATTTCCAAGATGTCTTCATGACGTTCAAGGGTCGTCTGCTCCTGGACGAGATAGAAGGGGTTCTCCTTGTCCTGCCCCATCATCACGTGGAAAGAGCTGTGTTCAGATTTCACTTCGCTGAAGCCGGGTTCCAGGTCATGCAGGTAATATGGAAGGTTCTCCGTGCCGCTGTAGAATTGGGTCCCCAAATCACGAGACGAATTCTGGCCTTGCTTGTAGTCAACCTGCAGTTCCGGAAAATTCCTGTTGAATTCAGCAGTGATCAGGTCTTCTTTGACGATGTCGATTGCGGCCATGATGCCGAAGCTGAAGAGACCACTCACGACGGTCGTCAGTACCACGAACGAAATGAGTATCCTTTGTGAGAGGGGGGATTTAAATTCCATTGGTCGAAACTTTCAGGCAGAAACCAATGCCATGTACCGTGTGCAGCAGGGCGGAATCGAACGGTCTGTCAATGGCCTGGCGCAGAGTATGGATGTGGCTGCGCAGGCTGTCGCTGCCGGGCAGGCATTCTCCCCACAGGAGTTCCTCAAGGACTTCACGTCTGACCACGTGAGGGCTGCTTTTCATTAACTTCTCCAGCAGCTTGAGCCCTATTGGACCGATTTTAAGAGTTTTTCCCTGCCTGCTGACTTCCAGGCTGTTCATATCGTAGGACAAGTCTCCAACCACTAACCTGTTTTGCAGGCCGGCCTGTCCGCGCCGTAGTACTGCCTCCACCCGAGCATGCAGTTCCGGCAATGAAAATGGTTTGACGAGATAGTCATCTGCTCCCGCCTGAAAGCCTGTCAGTTTGTCATCAACACTGTCTCTGGCCGTGAGCATGATGATCGGTGTATAAATTCGCGCATCCTGTCGCAGCTTTTTGCAGAGTGTGATGCCATCCATACCCGGCAGCATGATGTCGAGGATAATCAGGTCAAAGGGTTGGGTCACTGCAAGGTGAAGCCCGCCAAGGCCGTCGTATGCGCAGTCGACCAGGTAGCCTTTTAGCTCGAGGTAGTCAGCAATGTTCTGCAGTATCTCTGGTTGGTCTTCGATAACGAGTATGCGCATTCAGAACGATTTCCCTTGGGTTCGGTCTTTGAGCTTGTCTTTGCCTGATAATTATATACTGTCAGCAAGCCCGGTGAAAAGAAATACAAATTCCAGCGTGGCGCACAGGCACAAAAAAGTCCGGAGCGTTCCATTCGGAGGCTCCGGACTTTAAAGGTTTTCCCTGATGATGTCCTCAGATCAGGATCGACCGCACGGACGTCCCTGACTGATACGGATGACGTCCTGAAGTGCCTGGCTGACCCGAGGACGATAACACGTTCAAATCCACTGAATCTATCAGACGGTTGTGTCGTCAACCTTGGCATCAGGCGCATTCTTTTTGACAGAGGCAATACCATTTTCCATGGCGGAGTTGCCTGAGTAATACTCGCTCCGCCCGATCTCCTGGCCGTTGGTTGCCTTCAGGATAAAGTACGGCTCGCCCTTGGAATTGGTCCTGGTTTCAAAGGCTCCCTCACGAACGGCATTTTTACGAACAGATTCAATGCCGTTCTCGGCACTTGATTTCTGTTTGTAGAGCTCGCTGGTGAGAATGACCTGGCCGTTGCCTGCTTTGAGATTGAACATGTACTGTCCGTCTTTAGCCTTTTTCAACTCGAATTTGCCTGCCATAACAAGATCTCCTTTCTTAGGGTGGTCCATATTGACCGGGTTTAATTGCTGGCGACTCGCTCACGGGGTCTGGACAGCTTGATCCAGGCACGCCCGGTTGCTCATACTGACAGCGCTGATTGTATTAACGGCGTTTCCCAAAGATCGACCCCAACACACCGCGCATAATCTGGCGGCCGATTTGCGTGCCGATTGATCGGGCGGCGCTCTTGGCGGCAGCTCCGAAAAAGTCTTCCGCCGAATTGGTTTGTCGGGAGCGCCCACGGCTGGCGGGTGGCGGTGCTTCTTCCTCCCGTTGCCTGGCACGGGCCATTAAAGTCTCATAGGCCGATTCCCGGTCAATTTCGTGGTCGTAGCAGTCACCAACGATGGATTGTGCCCTGACCTGGTCACGTTCCTTGAAATCAAGCGGTCGCAGGCGACTTGCCGGCGGGCAGATGAGCGCCCGTTCCACCGGCGCAGGGATACCCTTGGCATCCAGGCAGGACACCAGGGCCTCGCCGACACCGACCTCGGTGATCACCTGTTCGACATCCAGGGGAGGGTTGGGACGGAAGGTCTGGGCCGCAGCTCTGACCGCTTTCTGGTCGCGTGGTGTGAAAGCGCGGAGCGCATGCTGGACCCGGTTGCCAAGTTGGCCGAGGATGGTGTCCGGTAAATCGAGAGGATTCTGGGTCACAAAATAAATGCCAACCCCTTTGGAGCGGATCAGGCGGACCACCTGCTCGATCTTTTCCAGCAGCGCTTCGGGTGGGTCGTCGAACAAGAGGTGGGCTTCATCAAAGAAAAAGACGATGCGCGGCTTGGCCGGGTCGCCGACCTCGGGCAATTGTTCAAATAATTCGGAGATCAGCCAGAGCAGGAAGGTCGCGTAAATCTTGGGTGTCTGGATCAGGCGGTCAGCCGCGAGGATGTTAATCACCCCGAGGCCACCAGCTCCGGTTTGCATCAGGTCATCAAGGTTCAATGCCGGCTCGCCAAAGAAATGTTCCGCTCCCTGCTGCTCCAGTGCAAGTAATGAACGTTGGATAGCGCCGATACTTGCCGGGGAGACATTGCCGTAAGTTGTGCGAAAGTCTTTGGCATTGTCGCCGACGAAACGGACCATGGCCTGGAGATCCTTGAGGTCGAGCAACAACATCCCCTGGTCATCGGCGATCTTGAACACCAGAGTAAGAATCCCGGACTGGGTCGGGTTGAGATCCAGCAGGCGGGAGAGGAGCAGGGGGCCCATCTCGGAAACGGTGGTTCGCACCGGATGTCCCTGTTCACCGAACAGATCCCAGAAGACCACGGGAAACCCCTGTGGAGTGAAGCCCTCGAGCCCAAGGGTTTCGACACGCTCCATAACCTTTGGATGGTCACCTCCGGCAATCGCCATCCCAGAGAGATCGCCTTTGATGTCAGACATGAAGACTGGAACGCCAATCCGACTGAAGTGCTCAGCGAGAACGCGCAGTGTGACGGTTTTTCCAGTGCCCGTGGCTCCGGCAATGAGACCATGGCGATTGGCCATGCGTGGCAGAAGACCGAGGAAGCTGTCGGTCTTGGCAATTGGCAAAGGGGGGAGTTGGAGCATGAGCACCTCTCAAGCAGGAAGTCGGGTAGAGGTATTAATCTTAGCAGCTGAATCGCAAGTGAAAAGAGAGGTATCGCATTTTCTTTAATAAAAACTTTACGCTGCAGATGAAGCAGTGATTAAAGAGATGATAGTTATGGTAAAAATGTTGGTGACTGATTGGATTCAGTTGCGTGAAGGTTTATACTGACCACGGTAAGAGCCTTTGGAGTCTTCCCTCATTTTAGTCAATCTTCTCCGGAGTAGAATCTATGATTGATTTCATCCAACAATTCAGTCCTGTTACGCAGGCATTTTTTGCCACTCTTTTTACCTGGGGGGTGACGGCGGCGGGTGCTGCGCTGGTTTTTTGCAAAAGAGAGGTCAAGCCGAAGCACCTGGACTCAATGCTCGGTTTTGCCGCCGGCGTGATGATTGCCGCCAGCTTCTGGTCACTTCTCGCACCAGGCATAGAGATGGCTGAGCAAATGGGGCAGATCCCCTGGTTGACAGCCGTGATCGGGTTTATGGGCGGCGGTATTTTTATGCGGTTGACCGATATGTTCCTGCCGCACCTGCACCCCGGTTTGAAAACAAATCAAAGGGAGGGCGTGAAAACCTCCTGGCAACGGAGTACTCTGCTGGTCCTGGCCATCACCCTGCATAATATTCCGGAGGGACTGGCTGTTGGTGTGGCCTTCGGCGCAGTTGCTGCGGGGCTGCCTTCGGCCACCATCGGCGGCGCAATCGCCCTGGCGATCGGTATCGGCATCCAGAACTTTCCTGAAGGCGCGGCGGTGTCGATGCCGCTCAGGAGAGAAGGAATGAGCCAGGGTAAAAGCTTTCTTATGGGGCAGGCTTCGGGAATGGTCGAACCGGTCGCGGGGGTGATCGGTGCCCTTTTCGTGCTGCTGATGCAGCCTGTGCTGCCTTACGCGCTCTGCTTTGCTGCCGGTGCGATGATTTTTGTCGTTGTGGAAGAGTTAATCCCCGAATCACAGCGGGTCCATGACAATATTGATATGGTCACCATGTTCACCATGATCGGGTTTTCGGTCATGATGATTCTCGACGTGGCCCTGGGATGATCAGGCCCCGGGATGACCAGGCTACGGTCAAAGGGTGGCCAATTCCAGCCTCGCAAGACCATCAATATTGCCGTGAGGGGGCCGGTTCCCTCACGAACAGGAGGTTGTCTAAAGGTTCGAATAACTGAATTTCTGACCACCGACACTGACTTCGTACATCAACCCTCCCTTGGTGATCGTGTATGTGGCCATGCCTTTGTGGTAGCCTCCACTGCCTATGTTGGCATTGTTCTTCCCCCCGCTCGCCGCTACGGAGTTCCCCGCAGTATTGGCTGCCGCGCCCGCTGCTGCCGTTATTGCAACAGCTTGTGCTTCTGCGCCGAACTCGAAGCTGCCGTTGATGAACTCATTCAGAGCGCGTTTGTCCTGAAAAAATATCACCTCACTGAATCCCGCCCCTCCAAGTTGAAAGCCAACGGTCGCCTGGGCCATTGTCGTGTTGCCGATGTGCTTGCCCTGTTCGTAAACGCGGCCTTGCCCATAGGCTCCGCCCACCAAAAAACCGGCCTTGCCGATTGTTGGAAAGATTGCATAACCATAGGCATCGCTAAACATATTCGAGATGCCGGCATCTTCAAACATCTTCTTCGTGTCTGCATAATCTTCAGCAAACGCAGCAGAACAGAAGGTGAACATGAACAGCCCGAGCAGTATCGTCCTTAGTATTCGTTTCATCAAAAGATCTCCCTGGATTTTTATTTCTTATATTTCCCCCTGATTATATCCGGTTTGAAGCTGGCGTCAAAGATGAAGCGTACTATTTGTTCTGCGCGATTGCCCTGTTGGTCCCATGTTGACAGAAACTCCAGGACTTTGCAGCAAGCCATTCATGGTCAAACTTGATAGTGGCAATCAATGAAAGTCTGGAGTGGCAGTCACCTGAGTCCAATTTTCTCAAGAGAATCAATTTTGACTTTGAGTCAAAGGCTCTAACATGTATGCTTCTTTTATACGAAAATGATTGAAGAAGCATGTTCCTGCACCAGATACCGTTCACATTTGTCGCTGAACGCTTTTATGCCTGAGTGACAATAACTTTTAGCAAATGGCACAAATAAAATGGAGGAGATTTTATGTCAGTCAACAAGGTCATTCTGGTTGGTAACCTGGGGAAAGATCCCGAACTGCGCTATACGCCATCAGGAACAGCCGTTTGTACATTCTCTTTAGCGACAACTGACCGATTCAAGAACAAGCAGGGAGAGCAGCAGGATCGCACCGAATGGCACAATATTGTTGTATGGTCCGGACTTGCCGAGGTCTGCGGGAAATATCTGGTCAAAGGCAAACAGATCTATATCGAAGGCCGTATCCAGAATCGCTCTTATGACGACCGTGACGGCAATAAACGCTACATTACAGAAATTGTTGCCAGCGAGATGCAGATGCTTGGTCGTGCGGGTGAGCAGGGAGAAGGTGGTGGTCAGCGTTCCACTGCGCGGGTGAACGAGCCCGCAGGTGGTCCTGAAGAACCTCCTTTTAACCCTGACGATGATATACCGTTCTAGGCTCCAATCAACTCTGATTTTCCCCGGGCAAGGCTAAACGGCCTTGCCCGTTCTTGTTGAATTGAACTCCTTTTTTTCCTGTTTGCGCAGTGAGTCGCTTTCTGGTAACTTTGACACTGCTGATTTAATGATCCGGGGATTTTTTATGTCACTTGAGCAAAGGCGCAATCTGTTTATTGAGTTGTTGAGTGATTCCGAGGAGAAGGTCCGTGTGGCCGCGGCTGCTGCACTCGAAGGCCTTGAGTCTTTTCAGGAGTTACCGCAGATTATCCAGGAGCTCTCATCGGATAAACGCGGCCAGAGGGTCAAGGCGATTTTTGCCATGGAAAATGTCAGATCTGCAGATGTCTTTCCCCATCTGATCAACCTGCTCAAGGATCCCGATGCCGATATCCGCGGTGCGGCGATCCAGGTACTCGGTCTGAAGGCCCACCCGAAATCTCTGAACAGCCTGGTCAAGCATCTCAAAGATCCGTCGCCCTCGGTGCGGGTGCATACGGCTGAGGCTCTTGGCCATTTTGATGATGTTCGTCTGGCTCCTTACCTGATCTCTCTCCTCGGGGACGATGATGAACAGTTGGTTGCGAGCTCTGCCAGGTCGCTCGGCCATCTTGGTTCCTCTGACAGTTTTGAACCTTTGATGAAGTTAACGAAAGATAGCCGTGCGACGGTCAGGGTCGCTGCTGTAGAAGCTTTGAGTGAGTTGCCGCTGGCCGGGTGATAACCGCCGCAGTCAACAGACAGAAAAAATAATCAAAAGGCCGGGAGATATGTCTCCCGGCCTTTTCCAGTCTATGATCCAGATGTTTTGACTACGAATCCAGATCGAAAAAATCGGTCACGTCGATGCCCTTGGTCTGCGGATCGACTTCGGCAACAATCCGGCGTGCCTGATTCGGACGGAGTTGCACAATGAATGGTTCTGAGAGGAGAGCCCCCTCGGGGTTGAAGATGACTTTGAGATCGACCAGGCTGGTGTCTTGTGTGTCAACCTTGATGACCAGGCCGATTTCGTTGTTGTCGAGTCGGACCAGGCTGCCTACAGGGTAGGCGCCGAGCGAATCAATAAAGTGCATGACAAATTCCGGATGCAGTGAAGTCCCCGAAATTTCCCTGAGTCTTGCGATCGCCTTGCGCGGGGTAAAGGGCCTCTGGTACGAGCGCAGGGTGGTCATGGCGTCGTAGGCATCAGCGATAGCCGTCATCTCCACCAGCGGTGAGGCAATGTTGCCGACCTCGTTTGCCGGGTAGCCGGAGCGATCGTAGCGCAGATGATGCCCAAGAACGATTTCCATCACTTCAGGGGTGACGTCTTCCATTTCCTTGATAATGTTGGCACCGAAACCGGGGTGCTCCTTGATGGCTTCAAACTCCGAGTCGGTCAGTCGGCCGGGTTTGGTGATAATGCCGACGTCGACGCGCAGCTTGCCCAAGTCGTGCAGCAGGCCGCCCAGACCCAATGTTTTCAGTTGTGCCTCGGAGAGCTTGCAGGCCCGACCGATGGCGAGCGCGATGACTGAGACATTGACTGAATGAGTGAAGGTATAGTTGTCGTAATCCTTGAGCATCGACAGGGCCATCATTGCGTGCGGTTCCGTCATGGTGAGTTGAGCCATGCTTTTGACGACGTTGATCGCCTCGGCCGAGGAGGGGATTTCACCCATGCGAACATCCTGGAAGATCTGATCAACGACCTTGAGGGCTTTACGGTAAACCTTGCGCGGTTTCTGCTCATCATCATCATCTTCTGCGGCGACGGCCCGAATCTTTTTTACTCCTTGCGAGACCAGTGCGTCAGCAAAATCCTGGCCTTTGCCACCACCTGCGTGCAGCAGGTGTAAAAGGACCTGAATCTCGTTTGCTGAGAGACCTGCGATAAATTCAAAACCAATCAGGTCGCGAGATTCAAGCAACTTGGCAATTTCTGTTGCGGCCGGGAACTCCTGCATGAACAGGTGGTCTTCCACAAAAAGAGTCCCCTCCAGCAGGCCCATCTTGATCAGCTTTTTATGCTGGAGCAGGGTAAACAAGCCGTTCTGCAGCGTTTCAACCTGCCTGGTTGTCGCCGGGTGGTCGACAGAGTAGAGACGTAGCCCCTTGATCGCCGCCGCCAGCACTTGTACGACTTGTTTTATTTCATCAACATTCATGTGTTTGCCTTGTCCAGTTGCTTGAGAGACTGAGCCGCTGCCCTGGCAACGGCTGCGTTGCGGTCGTGGGTGGCTCTTTCCAGTACGATCCGTGTGGTCTCTGCTGCGATATCACCCAGAGCCGAAGCTGCTGCTATACGGAGTTCATCGTTCAACTGACGTCGCATCCAGCGCTTTTTCTTGACGATTTTTATCAGCTCAGGGATGGCTTCGGGATCCCGAATCTCTCCGAGAGCGCGGATCGCGTCCTTTCTGAGATCCACGGCACGTTGACTCCAGTCTGATTTTTTCAAAAGTGACAACAGGGTCGGCACGGCGCTGGCGGCGCGAATGGCGCCCAGGGAGAGAATTGCCTGGCGACGCAGCTCCTGCTCGCCCGAAAGCGCGGTTTGCGAGAGGATTTTTATCGCACGGTTGCCTCCGATTTTGGTCAGTGCGCGAATTGTTTCCCTGCGCACGCGGATGTCGTCGTGTTGTAGCAGTGGAGTCAGCTGCGCCAATGACTCCTGACAGCGAATGTCCCCGAGGATCGCTATGGCGTTGCGCACCACATACCAGCGGTCGTCGCCGAGGTATTCATAAATGATCGGCAGCGCGGGGTCGCCGATGCGAATGATGATTTCGTTCAGTAGTTTGCGTTTCGGTGCAGAATTCTCTTTGCAGAGAATTTCCATGAGATGGCTGGTGATCTTGCTGCCGAGGAAAGCAAGGATTTGTACCAGTGTGTTGCGGCTCTTTTGACTGGTCTCTGCGTCAAACATATAGGCAACCAGGTAATCGGAGAGCTCCTTCGTTGCCAACTGGTCGAGGGCCAGGTGCGCAGTTTGTTGTCGTGCTTCAGAGTACTGTTTGCCTGTAGCGCAGCGACACAGAAGCAGAAAGGCTCGTAACACCTGGGACCGGTTTTCATCAATAAGCTGCAGTCGCAATAGAGGAATCAGTTCCTGGGTCGATCTTTGGAAACGATCGTCATCCTGCTCATGTTCCATTTTCGTGAGCAATGTTTCCAGGGTCAACGCATTTTCCTGAAGCTGGTTCTGATCAGCGCCATCGTCCTCGTTGAGAACCGCAGCTGGATCAAAATCCGGATCTTCGGGAAGCTCTTCAATTTCCTCTCTGCGTTGGAGAATCTCATCAAGGTCGCGAACATTGGTCCAGATTGTCGTCAGTCTGGCTTTCTCCAGAATTGCCTGAATGCCACCCTGCTTCTGAATGATCTGAGGGTCGAGCAGCAGGTAATGAACGAAGTGATGCAGATCGCTGCTGTTGAGGTCGGCCAGGAAGGTCAGGTGCTTTATGCGGCGTGCAAAGCAGAAAGTGGCCAGTTGCACGATCACCTGATTGGTCTTGGCAACCGGTGTGTCATCAAAGAGAAACCCTTCCTTGTGTACTGTCAGGGCGAGATGGCTGCCACCTGCCAGGATCGGAGAGAAACTTCGCAGGCTCTCTTCCGCCGTTGCCTTTAAGGCCGGGTGTTTGGGAGGGTAATACCTGATCGCCTTGATCTGTTTGACAACTCCCGTGAGAGCAGTGGCAATCAGGTTGTGGAGGTCGTTGGCGTTCTGCATATCCTGGCTTCCATTGCCTGCATTTCAGGGGCGACTTTCGTGGCAGGCATAAAATCTACAACAGTCTAAATGATTTTCCATGTTTTGACCAGTCCTGACATCGTCATCCCGAACGACTTTCTCTACATTCGTCAAATCGTGCTGACTCCGCTTTGTCAACCGAAGCAGAAGGGTTCACACTCAATCCTTTTGCAAAGTCTGGTCAGGTGGTATGATGGCCACCGGTGGTGACTTCCCTGGCCAACAGAGCCGGTTCCCCCGGATATCCCGGGGAAGGAACAGGGGATGCCGATAACATGTTTTCAAGATACGGATTTCAGGAGAAGTCCCTGACATGATTCTTGGTCTTACCGGAGGCATCGCCGCGGGGAAAAGCACTGTTGCAGACTGTTTTGTTGACTGCGGTGCAATCCTTGTGAGTGCCGATCTGCTTGCCAGGGAGGTCGTCAACCCCGGCAGCCCGACCCTGTCCCGGCTGGTTGACGCTTTTGGTGTGGATATCCTGACGCCGGGTGGGAGCTTGAACCGCGAGGTCCTGGCGAAGATGGTGTTCGCCGACCCGGTTGCCAGGCGCCAGCTTGAGTCAATCACGCATCCGGCCATCGCCCATCTGGCCGAATGCAGGTTGAATGATTTAAATCGTTCGTCGCATGAGCTGATTGTTTACGAGGCTCCGCTGCTTCTCGAGGCGGGCGCCGAAAGCAGGGTTGACCAGTTGCTGGTCGTTGTGGTCGATCCCGAAGTACAACTGGCAAGACTTCTGCAGCGGGATAACCTCAACGAAGTTGAGGCAAGGCAGCGCATCGCAGCCCAGTGGGCTCAAGCAGACAAAGTTCAAAAAGCAGATTTCGTGATCGATAACTCCGGTTCGCTGCCGGAGACCCGCATGATGGTTGCCGCGCTTTACGATTATCTCACCCGGGTTGCAGAACAGGGAACCTTCAACTCCAGTACAAATTGGATTGCTTGATTAAACATCTCGTTGCGGCAGGGGTTCTCCTCGCGGGTCAGTACATGCGGCACCTCGAAGCCGTAGAGTTCGTGAATCTTGACAGAGCTTCCAAGTAAGTTCATGAGCCGACGTCCGCTGTCAACGTCCACTGTCTGATCTCCCTCACCATTAAAGGCCAGAACCGGGCAGGTGACGTGCGACAACTGCTGGCGCACAGTTTTAAGAAGCCGGTTGATCTGATGAATTCCGGCCAGAGGCCGGCGGCTGTAGTAACGCAGGCTCGATTCCGCCTCAGCGGGTTTCTCATGGAATGGCCAAAACCACTTCAACCACCAGGCATAAGGCGCGAGCCTGTGCAACACGCGCAAATAGGGCGAAAACAGGACCAGCCCGGCGAGTGGTTTGGCAGGAGCCATCGCCAGCAGGAGCAGGCAACCGGTGCTCATTCCCATCCCGTATATTGTTTGAAACTCCTCGGTGAGAATCTGATAACCTTCATGGAGGGCGGCCAGCCACTCTTCCCAGCAACGGTCTGCAAGGTCTTCTGGCGAGGTTCCATGTCCTGGCAAACGTATCGCCAGGCTGGCAATGCCAGCTTCTGCCAGGGCTGCCGCGAGAGGGCGCATTTCCCAAGGGGTTGCAGTAAACCCGTGCACCAGCAGTACGGCCGTATCAGCACCGGGCGGGCAAAATATGAAGGGCAGGTTCTCGGGATCGGTAACGCCCTGACTGCACGCCTCGCGACGCAGAGCCTGACAGCCGGGATGTGTCGCTGAACAGTCGCTGGTTCTGTCTTGAGAGCTCATTTGGTCTCTTAAGTAACTTGATTTATTGGGAAAGATTCCTGTGAAGGATAACACTGCAAAATTTCGTGTCAACATCTGAAGCAGGAGCGAATCTGTCGTGGGCGGGACAGAACGTGCTCTGATTTTCTCAGGTCTGGTTTTGGGCCAAAAGCACAGAAAAGCCCCTGCACACCAATGCAGAGGCTTTTAAATCGAATGAAATTGGTGCTATTTGTGGTAGCCCAGTCGAGTTGAAAGTTCCTCTGAGGAACTTAAGACCAAAGGGACCAGCTCTTTGAGAATGCGCTCTTCGCCAAGGCGCATATTTGGACCGGAGATACTGATAGAGCCAACGATCCGCCGGGTGTAGTCGCGAATAGGCGCAGCGACACAGTGGACGCCAAGATCGAGCTCTTCATTGTCAATGGCGTAGCCCTGCTCTGCAACCTGCTCCAGTTCCGCTTTGAGGGCTGCCCGCGTTTTTATGGTCGTGGCAGTGTGAGCCGGGTATTCTTCACCAGGCAGGATCTCGTTGATTTCATCTTCAGACATGTGGGCCAGATAAACTTTGCCGGCCGCAGTGCAGTAGGCTGGCAGCCGTGAACCAACCCTGGAAACGACACGCACTGTCATGTCCGTCTCGACCATGTCGAGGTAAACAACGTGGCCTTCTTTGAAAATTGCGACGTAGCAGGTTTCATTGCACTCGGCAACCATCTTTTCGAGGATGGGTTTTGCCTGACGCAACAGGCCCATTTGCTTGATGAAGGTCTGACCGAGTTCCAGAGCCTTGAGTCCTAGTCGATAGTTTTCAGTGGCCTTGTTTTGTTCAATATAGCCTCGTGACTCAAGTGTGGCCAGCAGTCGAAAGACATTATTCTTGTGCAGTTTCAGACGCTTGCTGAGCTCTGTCACGCCAAGCTCATCCACATCGTCATGAAATTGCTCAAGCAGGTCCAACGCGTGAGAGACTGCCTGGATGATATATTCGGACTTTTCTTTCCTTGCCATTGTCTGAAAATCCTTATGGGTAATTGATAAGACACTTCATATTTACGCAAGCTGTATTTTCTATCGAAACAGTTGGAAACTGTCAAGATAGAATGGATATTTTTGTGAGAAATGGTTGAGCCTTAATATTCCAGAAGCTCTTTATTTCTCAATCTTTATTGATTTTAAAATAGTGTTTTATAGAAGTCAAACAGATTAGTCGATTTTTCTCAGATTACGGAACAGTTGACACACCAGAAACTGACAGGTAAATTCTGGTTAATGAATCTGGAGGATGCAACATGTTGACACTCAGGAAAAGAATTATTGTTGCAATTGATGGCTCACCTCAATCTGATAAGGCTGCCGAAGAAGCTGTGCGCCTCGCAGCGGCATCAGGGCTCAAGTTTAAAAGCGAACTCTATGCCGTGATGGTTCTTCCCAGTGTGAAGACACAATCTTTCACAGATTTTTTTCCCGACAAGCCTGCGACTGAAATGCCCGGTTGGCAGGAAAAACGAGACCGCCTTTTTTACGTCGTCGAGAAAGTCGCAGCGGAGGCCGGCGTACAGCTGGAGTCACTGGTCGTGTATGGTGATCCTGCTGAAGAGCTGATGCTGATGGCCGAGGAGAAAAATTGTGATGTCATCGTGGTCGGGTCTTCAGGTAAGGGCCGCGTGAAGCGCACCCTTTTAGGCAGTGTCTCCACGAAAATTTCGCTGCATGCCCATTGTTCCGTTTATATCGTCCGCTAAATTCATCTGATCTCATCTGCAAGTCTACAGACAATGCCCAGGTTCTGGCGACCCTTTCGCTCCGGGTGCAGAATACCTGGTTTCCTGGCATAAATAATCAAAAACTTCCGCCAGACCTTCCTTGATCAGCTCAGGTTCTTTAGGGAATTCGTGAGGCGACAGTTCAAGGACCAGTGCGTGGTCGTAGCTGGTCTCTCGCAGATGATTCAAAAAGCGGGTCAAGGGCAGGGCTCCATGGCCAGGCAGGAGGTGCTCGCGGCCGTTGCCATAATCGGAAAAGTGGATATTCCGCATCCGGCCGGAATCGTAGAACTCGTGGAAGTCACCGAGAAAGTCTGTGTGCATCGAGCCGCAATGGGCTGTGTCAAAAGTAAGATAAAGGTTTCGTTCCTCCATGAAACGAACCATGCTTTTGATATTTGACAGCAGGTAGGGGTTCATCTTGAACTGCGGTAGACTGGGCATGTTCTCAATGGTAATCAAGACCTCGCTCTGACCGATCTCGGTCTGAAAATCTTTAATTTTCTTAAGCCATCTCCAGAATTTAAATTCGAAAAAGAGCCAGTTAGGCGGGTGAAAGTTGATCAGGGGCACTCCGGCATTCAATGCCAATTCTGCGCAGATTTTCAGCTGGTCTATCTTGTTCCCCCAGCCATCGATTTCAAAAAACGGTGCATGGATGGAAAGTACCGGAAGAATACTTTGCAGCTCCTGCAGATGGTCGAGATGTTTCGAGCCGGCAAAGTCATGGTTGATGATGACTTCCATGCCGTCGAAACCGACATCTCTGGCCATTTCAAAAACCTGGGTCGGTGGGAGTGTATAAAGGCTTCCGGCGGATAAGATCAGCTTCATTTTATATTATCATCAGAGCTACAATAAAACGGTATTTTAGTTTTTGGCACATTACAGCAAGGCCAGCACGAAGGTCAATGCAGTCCAGTCTCCAATTATTTTTTTCAGGGGCTGTGCACTTTCTCGACCAGGAAGCGTCGCAGGCGTTCTGACGGAGGCGGTGTCAGACGGGACACGACAATCATCGTCAGGATGACAACAGGCGCACCAATGAGGGCCGATGACGTTGGCGGTAACAGGGCGCGCAGGGTTGGAAAGATGTGACCGAAGATAATCGGTGCAAAGGTAATCATGGTCCCTACAGCCATTCCCGAGATGGCTCCGTGCTTGTTGGCCCGATCCCACCAGATGCCAAGCAGAAAGACCGGGAAAAGAGTGTTACCGGCCAGGGCAAAGGCGATTGCCGTAATCTGGGCGATCAACCCGGGAGGATTAACGGCGATCACCAGGACCAGGAGCGCCAGCACCAGGGTTGCCCCCTTGGCAACGACCAGCAGGTGCTTCTCGTTGGCATTCGGGTTGATCAGACGGTAATAGATGTCGTACGAGATGGTTCCGGCAGCCGTGACCAGCAGGCCGGTGATGGTGCTGATGGCAGCGAGGATGCCACCGATCGCGAGCACACTGACCAGGATTTCATTGAGACCGACCCATTCAGCCGTTTTGATCACGATGATGTCCGCCAGTGCCTGGGCCTCTGCCGGACTGAGAACCGTCCCTGATGTTGTCAGCCATGAGCGTGCGAATGCTCCGAAAGCCGGGGCACTCCAGTAAAGCAGGCCGATAAAGAAGAGTCCCCAAACCACTCCCCAGCGCGCGTCGCGGTTGTTTGGAACCGTATAGAAACGTGACAACACATGTGGCAACCCTGCAGTGCCAACCATCAGGGTAAAGCAGAGTGCGATCCATTCGTAAGGTGTCCCGAAGGTCCATGGGAAGAGGTAGGCGTTGGAAACCTGCTCAGGCAGGTCGCGAAGGGCGCTGCCGTAACTGAATTGAGGTACGAGCCAATTGTAACCGAGCTTTTTTGCAATCATCATTAGTGGGACAATGAAAAAAAAGATCAAAATCAAGTAGTGCATCTGCGGATTTCTTGATGCTTTTGTCGCCCCTGCGACCATGAGAAAGACAAATGTCAAGACGACACCGAAAACCAGGGCCTGGGTATAATCAATGCCAAACATCCAGGCAAAGACCAGGCCGATGCCCTTGTATTGAGCCACGCAGTAAATCAAGGAAATGACAACAGCAATAACAGCTGAAAAAACCCGGGCAACCGAGGAATCGTAGCGCGCTTCGACAAAATCTGGAGCCGTATACTTTCCAAACCGGCGGATTTGACTGCCCATCAGAACCAGCAGGAGGACATAACCGCCTGTCCAGCCAAGGATATAGGCAAATGCGAAATAGCCATTCAAAAAAAAGACTCCGGCAATGCCCAGGAACGAGGCGGCACTCATCCAGTTCGAAGCGATGGCTGCGCCGATCTTGGCGTGGCTGATCGAGTGGACCTGGATACCGTAGCCACCTCTGTCATGGCGTCGCGTCAGCAGTCCGACGATCAGAGAGACTATGAGCACACAGCCGAGCAGGAAAAACGGTGTGTATTTTACTGAAGATTCCACCATGACTGCCCCCTAGCGCCGCCTGCGGTAACTGGAACTGAGCCAGTCGATCAGGATGTTGAAAATGAAACAGAGAAAGATAAACCAGAGAATCAGAAACTGGCCGCTGAACCAGAAATAGGCCGGAATACCAAAAATATAAGGGACATCTGCAAGCGAATGAGTCGGGTCATTGTGGGTGATGGCAAGATGGATCGGCATGCCGAAGGTCACGATTGCCCAGGCGGCCAGAGTAAACCAGATGATCGTGACCTCTTTGCGCATGAAACCAGGGCGAGGTCGAAAAAAATTGATGCGCAGATCCTCTCTGCTGGGAGAGTCCTGCCTGTTGGTTTGCGACATGGCCTCGTGCTCCTCTTGAAATACGTGGCATTGGGAGTGTAATAGAAATACTTGCTTAGTTCCGGTTAATGCAAAGGCTTTGCCAATTTAATCAGGCAGCCTGGTTTTCATGACTTCGGCCAGCACGGTTGTTGCAAAACTACCCTTGGGCAATGAAAAGGAGACGATTAAGTCACCGCCGTCCGGAATCGCTTCAGGCGACTGTATCGGTACGCGCAATGGCCGCCGCTCACCCTCCATGGCCAGTCCTCCTGAGAGACGAAACGATTCCAGGGTAATCTCCTCCTCATCGAGCAGCTTTTGCTCAAGTTGGCCGGCCTGGCCTTCAGCGAGTTTTGTCTTATGGCCGAAAAGTGGCGCGGTCGGGCTGATCTCGAAACGATCTGCACGCAACTGCTCCACTGCCGGGTCGGTGACCAGGAAGCAGGCGCCGTTGGCGTGCTTGTAAGCCAGATCACCAGACCAGACGCGATTCAGCGTATCGAGGCGCGTATCAACCAGGCGGTTAAAGAGCTGTGACTGGTATGCAGAGAGATAGAGCCGTAGCAGTTTCCGGGGCATTGCACGGACAGCCTTACGGGCATCTTTGCCGTCTCTGATCATTTCCAGCAGACGCTGTTCCGGTCGACAGTGACGTGGCAACTTCTCGATGGCTGTTTCCAGGTCCCCGCGGTGATACGCTTCGGCCGCCTGTTGCCATCCGGCATGAGCGATCTCTGCCGGGTCGCCGATAATCTTGTCGACCGCACTTTCGTAGTCATTGCCGAGGATTGCGCGGCCGACCTGGTGCGAATTGCCAAGCGCGCCATAGCGCTGTTCACCAAAGCGATTAGGGACGCCAACTCTCTCGAGGAGGTCGAGGGTGGCTTCTGCGTGCTGTAAGGACCCCGAATCAACCTGATGGATGCGGATCCTGAAGCGGTTCCCTGCCAGGTGGCCGGGGCGGAGTTTGTTGCGATGCAGGCAGGCGGAGAGAATCGTGACACCGGGAATCTGCAGTCCTTTGACGTCATCAGGCTTGCGTAATGGCACGGAAACCGTCTGGCGGGTTATCGCGCGGGCGTCCTTCAGACCGGCGTAACCAAGATCTCGCTCCTTGCAGTTGAGGGCGCTGGCCAGCTCTCTGAGCAGGTCGTAGGTCGACAGGCCGCATTTCTCGATACCCAGGTAAAGGTGGTCTCCTTCTCCGCACGGTTCGTACAGGGGGATCTCGTCGACCTGGAAATCTTCCGGTCGTTGACGGATGTTCCCTCCCGTACCCGGAAATTGCGCCGTGAGGAACTCAGTCATTTTCAGCCCTCTGCCAACCGAAGCGGTAGCCGCTTTGCGCCACGGGAATAGGCAGCCCATGACGCGGCACCGCTGCGTCGCGCTTGTGGTGCATATAATAAATGTTCTGCCCCTTGTCCAGAAAGCGCTGCATGTATTTCGAAACGGGGTAACCCGGCAGCGCGTTGACCCAGTCTTGCTGCAGCATATTGCGATAACCGGCCAGGTCACGAATCTGCTCGGCGACATCTTCAGCATAATTGTCGAAATCAGTACTGAAGAAAAGGTGTCCATCAGGCACCAGATATTGCGCCAGCAACAACAGGAATTCACGGTTCACCAGGCGCCTGCTGCGGTGTCGTTTCTTAGGCCAGGGATCCGGACAGTTAATGTAGACCGCTGCCAGGCTCTCCGGCTGCAGTCCTTTGTCCAGAAGCCAGCGGGCCTCGACTCGCATGACGCGCACGTTACTCAGGCCGGCGTGATCGATCTTGGCGCAGGTCTTCAGGCAACCCTTGTTGTAGATATCGATACCCAGGAAATTGATTTCCGGTTGTTTGCTGGCCTGTTCGAGAATGAAATGGCCCGTGCCGCAGCCGATTTCCAATGCCAGCGGTCTGGTGTTGCCGAAGATGGCTGCCCAGTCCAGTGGTTTCTCAGGCGTTCTCTCCGCGATGAAATTCGGTGAGGTTATCGGGATAATGCGTTGTGTCATCTTCTGTTCCGTAATAAGTCTGTGCTCTATTGCTGCTGTTGCGAGTGATGTGAAATAGTCTGAATGAAGTCGACCAGCGCTTCCAGTTCCGTTTCTGTGAGATGACCGAAGTCCGGGATGGTCCCGTTGCCGTGTTTTCGCTCCTGGTTGACCAGTTGGCTCCGCATTTCAGCACGGCTAAGGTCTGTACGCATATTTTCAAAACTGATGGCCAGGTTGCCGCCGTCCCCTTCCAACGCATGACAGGCTTTGCACCCCTGGGAATTGACCAGCTTGCGTGCCGGGCCATCATCCCGGCCGTCACTGTTGCCCAGCAGCACGGTCAGGGCAAACAGGGAGCTTGCGCCGACGATTAATGATGTGCGAAGCGTGGCATTCATCCTGGTGTCTCCTGAGGGCAGGCCCGAGCCTTGAAATCGCTGTAAAATGCCCTCCAGCTGTGCAAAAACACTCTCCGGTTCTACTCACAAACTGCAGATTTTCATCTTGCTCCACAGCCCTCGAATTATTCTCAGGTACGTAGCATAACGAAAGTTACACTGTTCGCCAAGCAGGGAAACGGGAAAGGACTTGAAATCATCGCTTTGCCCAAGTAGTCTGGCTCCATCGTGCACCATCGGTGCTTGCGATTGTGTGAATCCGGAACATTGCGTGTGAGGAGCTTTTTATGTTGATTGTGATGCACCACTCGGCAACAGATGAACAGGTGAAAGCTGTGACCGATGCCGTAGAAATGATGGGACTGACCGCCGAGCCGATTCCCGGCAGCTTGAGGACCGCTATCGGGGTCCTTGGCAACCAGGGTTACGTCGATGATACGACCATTCGCGAACTTCCGGGGGTTCGAGAAGTCATTCACGTCAGTAAGCCTTATAAACTGGTCTCGCGGGATTTTCATCCCGAGTCCTCAATTGTTGAAGCGGGTGGTGTCAAATTCGGTGATGGCCAACCGCCGGTGATTATTGCCGGGCCTTGTACCGTGGAAAGCGAAGCACAAATGATGGCTTCTGCCCGACTGGTCAGGGAAAATGGTGCACAGATGCTGCGTGGTGGGGCTTTTAAACCGCGCACCGGTCCTCATAGTTTCCAGGGGATGGGGGTTGAAGGGCTGAAGCTTTTGCGCCTCGCAGGTGATGCCGAAGGTTTACCTGTGATTACGGAGGTGATGCGTATCGAACAAATCGAAACGGTCTGCCGTTATGCCGATGTCCTGCAAATCGGAGCCCGTAACATGCAGAACTTCGACTTGCTCAAGGAAGTGGGCAAGACAGGTCATCCTGTCCTCCTCAAGCGGGGGATGAGCGCAACAATTGAGGAGTTTCTCTCGGCTGCGGAGTATATCCTTTCGGAAGGCAACCCCCGGGTCATCCTCTGTGAAAGGGGCATCAGAACTTTTGAAAAAGTGACACGTAACACTCTTGATTTAAGTGTGGTGCCGCTGATCCGTGAGATGAGTCATCTGCCGATTGTGGTTGATCCCAGCCACGCGACCGGACGTCGAAGCCTGGTTGGTCCGATGGCCAAGGCGGCGATTGTGGTAGGTGCGCACGGGATTATGGTTGAAGTCCATCCGAATCCGGACCAGGCACTCTGTGACGGTGCCCAGAGCCTCAATGGGGATGATTTCAGCACGCTGGTTGCAGAACTCAAGCGTTTACAGGGTCTGTTGGAATCGGTTTGAATGTGTTTAAACAGGCCCTGTCCCCAGCTCAAAAAAACTGATTTCCGGCCGGCAGAGAAACCTCAGGGGCAGCACGCTGGTGCCAACGCCGCGACTGACATAAAGTGGAATCCGGTGTTGACTGACCTGATAGGACCCGGCCACAAAGCGGCCGGAATAGCGGGGCAGATAGAGGGGGGGGAGGAGCGGCAGGCGTACCTGGCCGCCGTGGGTGTGGCCACTCAGAATCAGGTGGATATGCTCATTGAGATGCTCGTGCGAAAATGCCGGAACGTGCGACAGGAGCAGGTTGAAACGCTGTGGATCAACTTCTTTCTGCAGTTGGTTTAAATGGTCGTTTGATGACGGGTAGTCAAGGCCGAAGATGGAGAGCGCGCGACCGTTGATTTCCAGGTCTGCGCGTTCATTAATCAGAAGCTTCACTCCGACCCCTGCAAAGTGCCTGCGCAGGTTCTCTCCTTCCAGCCGCGACCAGTATTCCCAGTTACCCTGAACGGCATAAATACCATGCTTTGCCTTCAGCCCTTTTAAAAAGCTCAGCACTCCCTGGATGTTCCGCTCCTGCTCAAGATAGTCACCGGTCAGGACAATCAGGTCAGGATTCAACTCGGCCACCTGCCTCGCGACTTTACCGAAATAGCTGTTGAAGTTGCTCAAGTGAAGGTCGCTGATCTGCAGAAAACGCACCCTCCCACCAGGCATTCCTGTCTGTAGGGTCATCCTCTCGACCTGCAGCGCCTGCGGTTCATACCAGGCACTGTCGGCCAGGACGGCCCCAGCGACTCCGGTCATCCCGAGGCACAGGAAACGACGTCTGCTGACTCCACGCCGACGGCGGCTGGAAAAGATCATGAGGACCTGCCAAAAGTTCTTGCGAAGCAGTTGCCAGGATGTGCCGGTTGTATTATCTTTAGAGCTTGCATCATTTTGTGATTATAAGGCGAACAATACTTAAAAAGGAAGGTGTACAGGTGATGGAGCAATATCAGGAGATCATCAGCAACGTTTTTTGGGTCGGTGTCAGGCACCCAGAGCTGGAAATTTTCGATGAACTTTTCCCCACGCATAACGGCACAACCTATAATTCGTACGTGGTTCGTGGCGAGCAGAAGACGGCTTTGATCGATACGGTCAAAACCCCTTTCAGCGATGAATTCTTTGCCAAGGTCGAGGACGCGGTCGGTCTGGACAAGATTGACCTGGTTGTTGTCAATCACACCGAACCGGACCATTCAGGGGCCCTGATCCGACTGCTGGATAGACGCCCCGACCTGCCGGTTTACTGCTCGCGGCCCGCGCAGAATTTTTTGACCCAGCTGTTGAACAAGCCGTTCGACGCCCGGGTGGTCAACGATGGTGACGAAGTTGACCTGGGAGGGCGAACCCTGCGGTTTGTCCTCGCTCCCTATCTGCACTGGCCCGACACCATGTTCACTTACCTGGTCGAGGACGCTGTGCTCTTCCCCTGCGATGCTTTCGGCGCCCACTACTGCGCCAGAAAACTTTTCGATGACGAGATCCCTGATTTTTCTCATGACTTCCATTTCTATTTCGACTGCATCATGCGGCCGTTCAAGGACAAGGTGCGGTCAGCCGTGGCCAAGGTCGATGACCTGGAACTCAAGCTGATCTGCCCGTCTCACGGTCCGATCCGCCGCACTGATCCCCGTTCCGTGATCGACTCTTATCGCCGCTGGTCCGCTTTGCCCCCGGCACAGGACAAACCCCGCGCTCTCATGCTGACCATGTCCGCCCATGGCAACACCCACAGTATGGCGGCGGCCATGCGTGAGGAACTCGTCGCGAAGAACTTCAATGTTGTCGAGCTGCGTCTGTGCGATATGCGCGACAGCGACCTGCGTGATGAACTGGAGCTGGCCGACCTGGTGATGATCGGGACATCGACGATCAACCGGGATGCCCCGCCACAGGCCTGGCACGCTCTGTCGCTCTTTTCCCTGGTCACGCCAAAGGCCAAGATCGCCGCGGCGTTTGGTTCTTTCGGATGGAGCGGCGAGGCGGTCAAGCTGGTTGAAGAAAGGTTGAAGGGGTTGCGCTTCAAACTGCCGGTACCTGCGCTGACCCTGCGCTTTACGCCGACTGAAGACAACCTGCGTGAGTGCCGTGAATTCGCTGGCCAGGTTGCGGCCCACGTGACTGGCCCCGACCCCGCGTGAATGAATTCCAGTGTTCTGAGCGATCGACGTGGTTGAGTGCTCACTGAGTCAACTCAGCAGATAAACCTTACAACGCTAAACTTCAAGGCGCAAAGGATTCTTCTGACTGAAAGGTCGCCCTTTGCGCCTTATCTTTTGCGTGCCGTTGCTCCGGGTGAAGCCTATTGTCGTTTTGGTACGGGTCTTAAAGTGACGTCTATAACCAAACAGGAGAGGGTGGCAGCCGTTGCTGTGGTTGCGCCCCTCGATAAGGTCCTCTGTTACGCAGTTCCCGCAGCGTTGAAGACGGAAATGCATATCGGCAGCCGGGTCCGGGTCCCTCTCGGTCGCCGTCAGGTTGTCGGTTACGTCATGAACTGGGTGGAGCCTGGTGATGCTCCGCTGAAAGATGTCCTCGAAGTCATCGATCCCCACCCCCTGTTTCATGCCCGGCATGCTGATTTCTATCTGCGCGCGGCTCGCTATTATGTTTACCCCCCCGGAGAGGCTGTCAGAACGGCTCTGCCAGCCGGGCTCTCGGCCCTGGGCAGTCAACCGACAGTCTTGCGTGACAAGCTCTATCGAGCGACGGCTGGTGAAGAACAGCCTCAGGGTGCGCGTCAGAGAGAAATCCTCGACTTCATTCGTGCGGCGAAACAAGCCAGCCTGAGTCTGCTGCGGCAGCATTTTGCAGCACCTCACGTGGTGTTGCAACGCCTGGTGGAATTGTCTTACTTGCAGGTCGAGGATGTTGAACGATGCCGTGACCCTTTCGCTGAAATTGCCGTGGCAGAGCATCGGCCTGTTTCACTCAACCCTGCCCAGCAGCAGGCTGTCGATAACATTGAAGCCGCTTTGCAGCGTTCTGCAGATTTTACTTCCTTTCTGCTGCACGGAGTGACCGGCAGCGGCAAAACCGAGGTCTATCTGCAGGCGATTGCCAGGGCTCTCGAGCGCGGCCGTCAGGCGCTGATGCTGGTTCCGGAGATCGCTTTAACGCCCCAGCTGGTGACTCGTTTCCGCAGCTGGTTCCAGGATCGTGATGTACGCCTGGCGGTGCTGCATTCCGGGTTGTCCGATGGTGAACGCTACGATGCCTGGCGTCAGGTGGCCAGAGGCGATGTCGATGTCGTGATCGGTGCCCGCTCGGCGGTCTTTGCCCCGCTTCCGGATCTGGGCCTGATTGTTGTCGACGAGGAACATGACGGCAGTTACAAACAGTCGGAGGGTTTTCGCTATAATGCCCGTGACCTGGCCCTGATGCGCGGTCAGATGGATGAGGCCGTGGTCGTGTTGGGCAGTGCGACTCCGGTCCTGACGACTTATCAGAGGGCTCTGGAAGGGCACGTGACTTACCTGCCGCTTCCTGAGAGGACCTCAGAACGAAACATGCCCCAGGTGCAGCTGATTGATCTGTCGCAGCATCAGGGCGAGAGCCTGTTGAGCGAGCCATTGCAGACGGCCTTGGCCGAAGCTCTGGCGGCGGGAGAACAGGCTCTGCTTCTCCTGAATCGCAGAGGCTATGCTCCATTCCTGCTCTGTCATGACTGCGGTGCCTCACTGCGCTGCCCGAACTGCGAGATCACCCTGACCTATTCCCAGGTGCAACGTTCCCTGCGTTGTCATTACTGCGATTATCATCAGAGGCCGCCGAACACCTGCGAGCACTGCAATGGCCTGCGGCTGCTGCCGGAAGGGATGGGAACCGAGCGCCTCGAAGAAGAGATCCGTCGGAATTTTCCGGCGTCCCGGGTGGCACGTATGGATCGGGATACCACCAGCCGCAAGGGCGCCCATCATCGCCTGGTGGAGCAGATGATGGCCGGTGAGATCGACGTGCTTATCGGCACCCAGATGATTGCCAAAGGCCATGATTTTCCCGCTGTGACCCTGGTCGGTGTACTCAACGCCGACACTGCTCTGAATATGCCTGATTTTCGCAGCGCCGAGAGGGTGTTCTCGTTGCTCAGTCAGGTCGCAGGTCGGGCAGGGCGGGGCGACCGACCCGGACGCGTCATGATTCAAACCTATGCAGTGGATAACTCCGCGCTTGATTATGTGACCCGTCACGACTACAAAGGGTTTGCCGAACTTGAGCTTTCCCAGCGGCAGGTCCTGGCTTATCCGCCGTTCGGCCACCTGGTTCACCTGGTCTTGAGTGGCAACGACGAAGCTAAGGTTCACAACGCGGCAGAGCAAACCTGTGTCTGTCTCGCCACCGGAGCTGACGGCGTGGAGATCCTCGGCCCGGCACCGTGCCTGCTGCCACGTTTACGGAATAAGCACCGCGTGCAGATTCTGCTGAAAGCGCAGCAGCGGAGTCCTCTGCGACGTCAGATCGAGAGGCTGAGCCGGTTTCGGCCACAGTTGCCAGCAGGTGTGACACTCACAGTTGATGTTGATCCGGTTGATATGTTCTGATGGGAGTTCAGGACGTTTTGCAGAACACCAATCTTGTGCAGAGAAAAGGACTTATGAAGAGACTTTCCGGTCTGATGATTTTTGGCCTGCTGCTACTCGCAGCCTGTGCCAAACCACCCGTGCCATCACCTGTTTTACAGGAGCCTGTCGCCGACGTATTGCCTGTCGAGGGAGAGGCTCCGGTTCTGCAACCGGTTTCCTGGGAAGAGGTCTCCGGTTGGCAAAGAGACAACCCGGCCCTGGCCCTGGGCGCTTTTCTGAAAAGCTGCACAGCGCTGCGTTGGCGACCGCAATGGCAGGAGCCCTGCAAGGAGGCGGTTGCTATGGAGCATGCCCCGGAAGCGTCTGTCCGTGCTTTTTTTGAAAGCAACTTTGTGCCACACCAGGTTCGTCAGGCGGATGGCTCAAGCGAAGGTTTGCTGACAGGTTATTACGTCCCTGACCTGAAAGGAAGTCGAGTCCGTTCGTCAGAGTATCCTTACCCTCTCTACCAGCGCCCTGATGATCTCCTGGTGGTTGACCTGAGTGACGTCTATCCTGACCTTGGAAACTATCGGCTGCGTGGCCGTGTCGAGGGACAGCGGGTTGTCCCCTACTGGAGCCGGAGCGATATCGACGGTCAATCACAACCACTGGTGGGGCACGAACTTGTCTGGGTCGCTGATCCGGTTGAACTCTTTTTCCTGCAGATTCAGGGGTCGGGCCGCATCCTGCTCGATAACGGTGAACGGGTTATGGTCAATTACGCCGATCAGAACGGACATCCTTATAGGTCGATCGGCAAATACCTGATTGATCGCGGCGCCATGAGCCGTGATCAGATGTCGATGCAGAATATCCGGGACTGGGTCAGGGAGCACCCGGATGAGCTCAGTCATGTCCTCAACCAGAATCCGAGTTACGTCTTTTTCAGAGAACTTCCAGGAGATGTGCAGAGTCCGCCTGGTGCCCTGGGCGTGCCTCTGACTCCCGGTCGCAGCCTGGCTGTCGACCGTCGCTACATTCCCCTCGGGGCGCCTGTTTTTGTCGAGACCACCTGGCCCGACAGCGAACAGGAATTACAACGCTTGATGGTGGCACAGGACACGGGCGGTGCCATCAAGGGCCGAGTCCGCGGCGATTTTTTCTGGGGCCTGGGTGATCAGGCCGGTGTGCAGGCCGGTCGTATGAAACAAAAGGCCAGCTTCTGGGTGCTGCTGCCCCTTAACTCGGAGAAGACACAATAATGAAGACTTGGCGAATAAGACCTCTCTTCCTCCTGGCACTGATGCTCGCATGTGCATCCGGTGCAGATGACCTGTATGCGTATACTCCCGACAAAGGCATGCTTCTGGTTGCCAACGAGCGCCTGACCGACCCCCGTTTTCGCGATCGGGTGATTCTCCTGATCCAGCATGACGCCCAGGGCAGCGCCGGCCTGGTGATCAACCGGGCCAGTCGCCTGCCCCTGGCAAAAGTCCTTCCGCAAGGGTCAAGGCTGATCGGCGAGGGAAGGACCCTCTCTTACGGCGGGCCGGTTGAACCGCAAACCCTGCTTGCGCTGTTGACGGTTCGAAAGCATCCGCCGGAGCCAGCAGACGAAGTGATTGAAGGCCTCTATGTGACGGGGGTGGGCGTCTTGAACGAGTGGTCTGATTTTGCTGAGGAAGTCATCGATTACCGGGCGTTTGTCGGTTATACGGGCTGGGCTCCCGGGCAGCTGAATATTGAAATGCAACGAGGTGACTGGCAGGTGGTGCCGGCGGACGGACAGACTGTTTTCTCTGCAGAAGGGGTACAACTCTGGGAGCGTTTGCGTCAAACGATCCCTGCCGAGTAATTGGCTACTCCTCGCCGGTTTTCCCCAGGCGTTCGAGGAGCATTTTGACGACCGTGTCAATGCGATCCTGGTCTTCTTCCAGGATGTTCAGAAACCGCAGGCCGATCTGTTGGCCCTTGCCATTGTCTTCCTGACCGACCCAGACCGCTTCGGCCAATGCGCAGATGATTCCCTTCTTGTCACCGAGTGAGAGGTAAACCAGGACCAGCTCGGCCATCTCGACCGGAGGCTGCAAGGCCAAGCGCATGCCGCCGCCGGCAAGATTGATCAAGCTTTTTTTGAATTCGGTCAGCTCTGCTGCAGAGATCCCTGACTTGATCTTGTTGAGGTTCTCACGCCAAAGCGCGCGCATATCAGCCAGGTTGCCCTTGGCTCGCTCTATTCCGGTCCATGCGTTGACGTCCACACGGCGATAGATGCGTCGCGAAATGAACTCAAGGCTGCCTTCAAACTGCAGGCGGACATCCTTGCCGCTGATACGTTCGACAAACGATGCCGTCAGCCGCAGGCCCATCCCCTGGTGATCAGTCAGAATCTCAAACCTCATGCCCGGTTCAAAGGGATAGGAGTCTGCCGCGTCACACCCATAAGGGAGCGCGAGGTCGAGTTGCATCTGCTGGCTGCGCACGGCGTAGCCGGTGATGGTGTCTAAAGCCGCCAGCTCTTCTTCATCAAAAATCCGCTTGATGAAAACTTTCTGGCCCTTATTGAAATATTTTCCGTAAGACATTTTGCCCTAGTTAGTGTCCATCCGGAAACTCCGGATGGACACGCTGCAGTTTCCGGACGAAAACTAGTTACAATCCATTTATTCAGTCAATGTGCCACATACCGATTGTTCAATCGCCGCTGCGACCTCCTCCACCCTGAGATTTCCACCGGGAATGATCACCTCTGCGTACTTCCTGTAGAGCGGTTGACGCTCTTCGTACAGGTCCTGGTAGGTTTCATTGGCTCCCATGACCAGGCCACGGCTGTCCATATCATGGACCCTGTTGAGCAACTCATCCAGGGGGATGTCGATGAAGACGAGCTGCCCCAGCGCTTTCAGCCGGGTCATCGCCCGCTCACTGTACACCGCAGAGCCACCCGTGGCAATCACACTCCGCGTCGCTTCAAGGTTGCACAGGACGCTTGCTTCCAGCTCCTTGAAACCGGCCAACCCCTCGCGGCCGATGATCTGCTGTAACCGGCACTCCTGCTGAGTCTGCAGCAGCAGGTCGGTATCAACGAAATGGTAGCCGAGTCGCTTCGCCAGCAGCACCCCGACGGTGCTTTTGCCCGCTCCCGGCATGCCGATCAGGATGATATTCAGAGCGCAGTCTGTTCGCATATCAGGCGATTTTCAGCACGATCTTGCCAAAATGCGTATCTTCTTCCATCATCCGGTGTGCCTCGACCACCTCGTCAATGGTGAACACCTTCTCGATGATCGGCACGATACTGCGATCTGCAAATTTGGGCAGGGCGCGACGATTGAACTCGGCAACGATATCGGCCTTCTCGGTCACCGGTCTGGAACGCAGAACTGAGCCTATGATCTGCTGTCGTTTGACCATCATCAGGGCCAGATTGAGTTCCGCCTTGATACCGCTGATCACGCCAATACTGACCAGCTTGCCTTTGTAGGCGAGTGATTTCATGTTTGGAGACAAATATTTGGCACCAACGTGGTCAAGAATCAGGTCAACCCCCTTCTTGCCGGTAAACTCTTTGACGATTTCTGTGAAGTCGGGGTTTTCGAGATAGTTGATCACCAGGTCCGCGCCGAGTTCGCTGACACGATCCATTTTTGATGGATGGGCGGTCACGATCAGCTTACTGTTTGGTGTGAGGACCTTGCTAAGCTGGATGGCCGCCGTGTTGACGCCACCGCCACCACCGTGCAGGATCGCGGTCTGGCCATCCTGAAACTCACCGATCATAAAGACATTAAGGAACGCTGTGATGTAGGACTCGCAGATGCAGGCGGCTTCTTCAAAACTCACGCCGTCAGGAATGCGCATCAGGTGGCTGGCATAAGCCACGGCGTATTCAGCATAACCACCACCACCGACCAGGCTGATGACTCGGTCGCCAACCTTCCAGTTCTCCACGCCCGCTCCAAGCTCAGCGATGGTCCCCGACACTTCGAGACCAAGGATCTCAGAGTCTCCGGGAGGGGGAGGGTAGTTGCCCGCTCGTTGTACCAGGTCGGGACGGTTGATCGATGTGGCAACCACCTTGACCAGCACTTCTCCTTGTTTCGGTGCCGGTCTGTCGATTTCGCCGACCTTCAGAACGTCCAGCCCGCCAAAGCCATCCAGTAAGACTGCTTTCATCGTTGTTTCTCCTTACAAAACTCGCGGTTTGATGATTTCAATCCAGGGGAACAAAAGTACTCAAGACGCAAAGTATAGTGAATGGTGAGATTTTATCAAAAGATTTTTCTGAAATCTGACGATCCTGCTTTCTGACCTGATGCCGTGGTTGTGTGAAATCCTCTCCGTCACGGCTCTCTCACGAAGCAGTAACCTCGTCCCCTCACCGTTAGAAAGTGTTTCGGTTTGGCCGGATTGGCTTCGAAATATTTGCGCAGACGGACGATGAAGTTGTCGAGCGTACGGGTCTCAGTGTCTTCCACCATTCCCCAGGCTGATTTCAAAAGTTCAGCCCGGGTCAGGGTCTGACCTTCGTTGGCAAAAAAAGTTTCCAGCATACGGCTTTCAAGTTCGGTGAGTCTTATGTTGCCCTTTGCAGTGGTTGCCGTGAGGTTTTTCAGGTCGATGCGGTTGCCGCTGAAAAAGTAGTCCTCATCCTTGCTGAAGGCGTGTTGGTACCATGCGGAACGTCGCAAAATGCCACGTACCCGCAGCAGGAATTCGTCCAGGCTGAACGGCTTGGTGATGTAATCGTCAGCGCCTTCTTCAAGCCCTTTGATGCGATCCTGTTCCTCACCTAAAGCCGTCAACATCAGGATCGGCAACTGCGCTGCAGATTTGCGCATCTGGCGGCAAAGCTCAATGCCATGGCTGTCGGGCAGCATCAGATCGAGAACCACCAGGTCATAGCTCTTTTTATTGAAGGACTCAATGGCCGCGGCTCCCGTCTCTGCATGAGTCACCTGGTATCCCTCGAGCTCAAGGTTGTAAATAAGACCCTGAGCGATATGCGTTTCATCTTCGACGAGGAGGATCTGAGGTTTTTTCATGATTCTTCCTCTGTTTGAGCCGGTGCTGTGACCGGCAGGATGATTTTGAACGTTGTTCCTTGTCCCCGACCACTGCTCTCGACTTTGACCTGGCCATGATGGCGACGAATCGTGGCGTGAACGATGAACAAACCGAGCCCGGTGCCGCGGATGTTCTCATCCTGGCGACGAATGCGATAAAACATACTGAAAATCTTTTTCTGATCTTTGAACTCGATGCCACGTCCACGATCAGATAAAGCCAGGCAGCATTGACCGTCATCACTGCTAAGTGAGACGGCAAGCACGGGAGAGCCGTCTGAATAGAGGACCGCATTCTCCAGGAGATTGCGCAGCACGGTTTCCATCGCGTCCTGGTCGATGGCGGCGTAGATGCCAGGGGCGATCGCCAGCTCCAATTTACCCGCTTTGGGCAGGTTAAACTGGCGGGCGCGAAAGTACTTTTCAACGAAGGCGCTGAAGTCGATGGTCTTAAGGTCCAGCCGCCAATGTTTCTGGCCGACCCTGTTGGCTGACAGGAGATTGTCGATCAGGCCGTTAAGGCGTGCGGCATCGCCCAGCATGGTCTCAAGGAACGCTGCCTGACGTTCAGGAGTTGGCTGGTGGCGGCGCAGGGTCTCGAGGTGTAGCTGCAGTGAAGCGAGAGGCGACTTCAGCTCATGCGTGACCTGAGAGATGAACTGGCGCTGTTCACGGACCAGGGCCGATTGTCTTGTCCAGTAAAGGAAGATGACGTAGACGCCGACCAGGATGGAAACCAGCAGCAGCAAGCCCTCGGTCAGAATCAGCCAGTCCGGCCCGCCGACCAGCAGCTCGGGGCTGTATTTTTCTGCCAGCGCCCTCAGCTTGCGGTGACTGCCAAGAAACCAGTTCAGCCAGACAATCACTGCCAGCACCCAGGCGATCTGGATGCCGATAAAGGCCATGAGCGGGTTGAAGATGCGTTTTAACAAGTTCATAGGCCTCACTTTTACCATTACCACTCGGTGAACGACAAGGGGGAGAGATGAATGTTTTTACAGAAGTATTACAAAGCAGTGTCGGGGCATTTGATAAATTGACGGGAGAACCACGCGTTTTTGGCAACAACGAATTTAAGGAGCAATTATGCGCATCGGTAAACATGAGGTCCCCTACCCGCTGATCCAGGGAGGGATGGCCGTCCGTGTCTCAGGATATCGTCTCGCAGGCAATGTGGCTCGCTGTGGTGGTGTCGGTCTGGTTGCGACGGCGGGGATCGCGCTGAATTCGCCGCGTTTTACCGGTGACAATTACTTCAGCGCCGAACCTCAGGCGCTCAAAGATGAGTTGGCGAAAGCGTATGAAATCGCTCCCGATGGCGTCATCGGAACGAATTGCATGGTCGCCGTGACTGATTATGCCGAGCTGGTGAAAGCCTCCTGTGAAGGCGGTGCCAAACTGATTGTCAGTGGCGCCGGACTCCCGCTGAATCTTCCCGAGCTGACCGCGGACTGGCCGGATGTGGCCCTGGTGCCGATTGTCTCCTCGGTCAAGGCGGCCGAACTGGTCGCCCGCAAATGGCATAAAGCCTATGACCGTCTTCCCGATGCCGTTGTGGTTGAAGATCCTGATACCGCAGGAGGTCATCTGGGCGACAAGCTGGAGAACATCGGTACTGGTCAGTATGATCAATATGCAACCGTTCGTGGTGTTAAAGCTTATTTCCGTGAAACATGGAATCTGGATATCCCGATCATTGCCGCCGGCGGTGTCTGGGATCGAGCTGATTTCCAGTATGCGCTGGAGCAGGGCGCTGACGGCGTACAAATGGGAACCCGTTTTGTTTGCACTGAAGAGTGTGATGCCGATGACGCCTTTAAGCAGGCTTACCTGAACTGCAAAAAGGAAGATATCGGTTTGCTCATGAGCCCGGCAGGTTTGCCGGGAAGAGGGCTGATCAGCAATGTTGAAACAATCCGTGAACGTGACCTGGAAATGACCCCGACTTGCCCGACCGGCTGTTTGCGCAAGTGTACCTACAAGTCGGAGGGGGAGCGCTTTTGCATCGTTCACGCGCTTGACAGGGCCCAGAGAGGTGACACGGAAACCGGGCTGGTGTTCTGTGGCACCAATGCATGGAAGGCGACTCGCATTGAAACTGTCGCAGAAATTTTTGACGAACTTTTCCATGACGAGGCCCCTCTTGCTGTAGGCGGGTAACGCATGTTGGGGTCAACCCTCATCGTGGAGTCTAAGAGACCTCCTCTGGTTTGCAGAGAACGGGACCCTTCATTAATGGGGTCCCGTTCTCGTTGAGGACAACTGCTGTCAATTTTGTCGTAGAATCGATACATTTAATACCTGTCAAAACGTGGTCTTTTTGTCGTATCTTTATTTGACCGAATCTCACTTCCAATTGTTGACAGATATGGTCTATTTTGTTTCACTTGAACAGCGGCAACATTCTGCACACCGTTATGACCTTGACTCTCACTTGAAACAATTGTCGAAGCGCTTTCCGCGCTTCGAATGAGAAGGGTACTTATATGACGAATAAAGACACCAGGCGTTTGGGAGACATTCTTCTTGAGCAAGGTCTCGTCACGGAAGATCAGCTGGAGCAAGGACTCCGTCGCCAGGGACAATCCGCAAAGCGTCTTGGCTCGACCCTGGTTAAACTCGGGTTTCTGGAGGCTGGTGCGTTGGCCAGCGTTCTGGCACGTCAGGCGGGGGGCCCCGGATGCGACCTCTTCTCGGTTCGAATTCCGGGCGCGGCTCTGGCAAAGCTGTCGATAGCGAAGATCAAAGAGTTCCGTGTGCTGCCGGCCGGTAGCAGCGGGCAGAAGGCCCAGGTGATCACTGCAGACCCCCATGATCGTGTCACCCTTGACAAGGTCTCCTTTGCCCTCGGTATGAGTGTCCAGCCGGTGGTTGTTCCTGAGTATCAGATGGTTGCTGCCCTGAAAAAACTCGACGAGTTGGGGCACTTCCCCAAAGATGGGTTGTCTCCGTCATTCTGGGGAGAAACGTCTATCGACGTCGACGTCGCCGCAGGGTACCCGGAGATATGGGAACTCTGTGGGACTCTCGCAAAAACCCGTGCCTCAGACCTGCTTCTGGTGGCGGGCGCGCCACCGAGTATCAAGCAGCATAACGAGGTGGTCCGTTTGAAAAGTCCCCTGCTGACCCCGCAACAGGTGACCAAATACGCTCAGGAGTTGATGACTGATCAGCAGTGGGCGCAGTTCTCCCAGGACAAGGCGCTCGACTTCGCCCTGACGCGCCCGGAATTCGGACGTTTCCGCATCAATGTTTATCGTCAACGGAGTTCGATTTCCATTGCTGTGCGCCATATTATTGAAGACATCCCTGAAATGTCAGCCCTCGGCCTGCCTGAATGGCTGGAACCCTTCGTCCTTAAATCGCAGGGCTTGATACTTGTCACAGGGCCAACCGGTCATGGCAAGACGACGACTCTGGCGGCCATGGTTGATCTGATTAATCGCAAGCGATCCCGCAATATTATCACGATAGAAGACCCGATCGAATACCTGCACCGCCATAAAAAAAGTAACGTTAATCAGCGCGAGGTCGGGCTTGATACGAAGACCTTTCACGAGGGGTTGCGGCATGTGTTCCGCGAAGCACCAGATGTCATCATGATCGGTGAAATGCGTGACCGGGACAGCATCGCCATAGCGCTCGAAGCAGCGGATACAGGGCACCTGGTGCTGAGCAGCATGCACGCCAACAATTCGGTTATGGCGATCAATCGCATCGTTGATGTGTTTCAGGCAGAAAGTCAGCAGCAAATCCGGGTTCAATTGGCAGACAACCTGTTACTGGTCCTCAACCAGCGTCTGGTGGAACGTAAAGATGGTAACGGCCGGATTCTGACATACGAGAAGCTGGCGAACAGTTACCGCGTGGCGAACCAGATACGCGAAGGCAGGGAACATCAGATCCGGAGTATCCTGCAGAGTGGCTCGGAAGACTTTTCTTCTCTCGACATGCACCTGGCGCAACTCTTCCGAACAGGTAAGATCAGCAAAGAGACTGCGACTCACTACTGCCAGGACCAGAAGGCGTTCAAGGACATGCTGGCACGCTAGCAGCCTGTCACGAGGGAGTTTTCCTCCTTAATCCTTGTCAGGGCGGCTTCCCCTGTTGTAACATGACCTCTTGTGGTTCGGGGTAACCCGAGCCGCATTCTTTTCTCAATACTCTACCGTCTTATAAGGAGGTGCCGGTATGGCGCCAAAAGAAGAATTTATTCCCAAGTGGATCGCCTGGGAGTCGACTCAACGCTGCAACCTGAACTGCGTGCACTGCCGCTGTTCCTCAGATATGGACGCCGCCGTTGGAGATTTTAATACTGAGGAAGCCTTCAAATTAATCGACGATATCTGCGAAGTCAGCAAGCCGGTCATGGTTCTCTCCGGTGGTGAGCCACTGTTGCGTAAAGACATCTTCGAGATTGCCCGTTACGGTACCAGCAAGGGGCTGCGCATGTGCATGGCCACCAACGGTACCCTGATCACCGACGAGGTCTGCCAGCAGATGATCGAGGCTGACATCAAGATGGTCTCCCTCTCCCTCGATGGTTCGACCGCCGAGATTCATGATGACTTCCGCTCCTGTCCGGGGGCTTATGAAGGTGTCGTGCGCGCGGCCGAAACGCTTAACCGCAACGGTATCAAATTTCTGATCAACTCTTCGTTCACCAAGCGCAACCAGAAAGATATTGGTGCGACCTTCAAGGTCGCCAAAGAGCTCGGCGCAACCGCCTGGTACATGTTCATGATCGTGCCGACCGGTCGTGGCGAAGAGATCATGAATGAGTTGGTCTCCAAGGAAGACTACGAGGAAATCCTCGCCTGGCACTACGAGCAGGAGAAGGGGGAGGACGACATCCTCATGCGCCCGACCTGTGCGCCGCACTACTATCGTGTTGTCCCCCAAATGGCCAAAGCCGAAGGCATCGACTTCAAGCGGCGCAGCCTGACCTTCTCCACCGGTGGCGGCAAAGGTTGCATCGCCGCCCAGACCATCTGCCTGATCGACTGCTTCGGCAACCTCAAGCCCTGCTCCTACTTTCACTCTTCGGTGGGCAACGTCAAGCAGGTCCCGTTCAAGGATCTCTGGTTCAATAACAAGACTTTTAACGATCTGCGCGATTTCAAGAAATACAAGGGCAAGTGTGGCGAGTGCGAGTTCATCAACGTTTGCGGCGGCTGTCGTGCCCGTGCTGATGCTGTTTATGGCGACTACATGGCAGAGGAACCCTTCTGCAACTACGTTCCGCAGCGCACACTCAAACGCATGGAAAAAGAGGCGGCAGAGAACGCACCAAAGTAAATGGTTAAACGTAAAACGTGAAAAGGAATCGGTTTGATCCTTTCACGTTTCCCGATTCACTTTTCACGATATTTCCAGGAGGAGTTTTAATGTCTCAAGAATACACCTTTATCAAGGCTTGCTGGGGCCAGCCGACTGACTATGTTCCCGTCTGGCTGATGCGCCAGGCCGGTCGCTACCTGCAGTGCTACAAGGATGTCCGCGCCAAGGGTGGCGGCACCTTCCTCGACCTCTGCAAAGACCCGGAGCGCGCCGCGGAAGTGACGATCCAGCCGATCGATATCCTCAACGCTGATGCGGCGATCCTCTTCTCCGATATCCTGACACCGATCGAGCCGATGGGCATGGCCCTCGATTTCGTTCCTGGCCCGGTGTTCGAAAAGCCGATCCGTACCGCAGCTGATGTCGATGCCCTGGTGGTTCCCGACAATATGGCCGAGGCGGTCTCCTACGTGCCGGCCATTATCAAGCGCCTACGGATTGCCTTCGAGGGCCGCGTGCCGCTGATCGGATTCGGTGGCGCGCCGTTTACCCTGGCCTGCTACATGGTCGAAGGCAAAGGCAGCAAGGACTTCGCCGCTCTCAAGCAGATGATGTATTCCGACTTCCCGCTCTACGACGCCCTGATGAAGAAGATCACCGAGATGGATCGGCGCTACCTCAACATGCAGATTGAAGCCGGCGCCCAGGCGATCCAGATTTTCGATACCTGGGGTGGCCTGCTGGCACCGCACGATTACGAGCGTTATATCCTTCCTTACGTCAAGGAGTTGATCAACGGCCTCAACCGCGACGGTATCCCGGTCATTTATTTCGTCAAGAACGGCGGCACCATGCTCGAACTGGTCAAAGAAGCCGGCGCCGATGTGCTCGGCCTCGACTGGCACGTCAACCTCGGCAAGGCCCGCGATATCATCGGCAACGATATTGCCGTTCAGGGGAATCTCGATCCGACCGTGCTCTATGCGCCCGAAGGATCACATCGAGCGCGAGGTGCAGCGCATTCTTGATGAGAATGCCGGCCGTCCGGGCTTCATCTTCAACCTTGGTCATGGCATCCTGCCTACGGTACCGCCGGAGAATGCCATCCACATGGTTGAATGCGTCCATAGGCTGAGCGGCAAAAAGTAAGAGACAGTCCCCGCACGGGGACTGTCCTCTTTAAATGGTACTTAAAGACTCACTCTCTACGCTACGGTCAAAGATCTTTATGAATCTAGATCAACCAACCGGATTAGTCCTTTTGAATATGGGCGGACCTGACTCATTGAGGGCGGTCCGCCCGTTTCTCTATAACCTTTTCTCCGATCGCGACCTGATCCAGTTGCCAGCGGGGGCGTTATTGCAAAAGCCCTTCGCGTTTATGATCAGCGCCTTGCGTGCGCCGAAAGTCCGGGTGAATTACGCCTCGATCGGTGGCAAGTCGCCGTTACTGGAATGGACCGAAAAACAGGCGCAGGGTGTGGCCCGTGAGCTGGGAGAACAGGTCAAGCCGTTCGTGGCCATGCGCTATTGGCGACCACGGGCCGAGGAGTGTTTAAAGCGCATGAAGCAGGACGGCATCGCGCCAGGCCGTCGTTCTTTCCATGTACCCACACTACACCAGTGCGACCACCGGCAGCAGCATCAAGGATTTTGAAGCGGCCGCTGCCAGGATTTACCCGGAACTCACCTACACCGTTATCCGTGAATGGTATGATTGGCCCGCTTATCTCGATGCCCTGGCCAACCGTGTGCGCGAAGGGCTGGAAAAGTTCCATGAGCTGGTGCGTGACGAAGTGCCAATCCTCTTCTCCGCGCATGCCTTGCCGCAGAAGTTTATCGATGATGGTGACCCCTATCTGGATCATGTCACCAGCACGGTCAAGGGCGTCATGGCAGCGCTTTCCCGATCACCCCTGGAGGCTCGGCTTCCAGAGCCGGAGCGGCCCGGTGCGGTGGATGGAGCCGGATACCCTGGAGGTGCTCGATCAACTCGGTAAGGAAGAGGCTCCCGGCGTTCTGATCGTGCCCATCTCATTCGTTTCCGACCATATCGAAACCTTGCAGGAGATTGATTTCGAATTCCGCATGCACGCTGAAGGGATTGGCCTGCCACGTTTCGAGAGAACCCCTTCGCTCAACGATCACCCGGATTTCCTGCAGTCCCTGGCCGCGCTGGTGCGCCACCACCTGGAGCATTCATGACTGTTCCCTGTCGCCATTGCGGGGCGATTTTTGACCCCGCCGAGCTTCCGAATGATGCGGCTGTTCAGGCCGGAATGATCCTCGCTGCAGAACGCTATGGCGACGCCGGTGAGGTCTGCGCAAATTGTCTCGCCAGTCGCGGCCGCCTGGCGATGATGTACGACCCCACCTGCCACAATTAGTTTTCGTCCGGAAACGGCCCTTTTCCGCAATCTCTGCGTCAATCGGCAAATTTGATTGTGCGGCGTAAAGCACTACGCCTCCGCTCAAATCCTTGATTTCCTTGACCTTGCGAAAAATTGCTCGTTTCCAGATCGAAAACTGCAGCGTGGCCATCCGGAGTTTCCGGATGGCCACTAATTAGCCTCTCATCTGTCCCTCCCTGCATGCAAGTTTCGGGCACGTTGTTCGTTCCTCAGTGACGTTCTGCTACCGGAGTTAATGCCCTTATTGCAGAGATGGATAAATAGCGGTATCGTTAAAGACTCCGGTTCTAAACAGCAGGTCAGCCGCAATGACGGGGCTGAATGATCGTTTTCGTTACCTGGTCCGTGCAAAGGCGCAGTTGGACGGGCGGCAATCTTTTTGTGGATGTCCGGCTTGCGCGACAAGCCTCATCAGGGAGGTACCGATGATCAGGATAAAGAGGAACAAGACGGCCAGTTTAGAGATCGATCCCCAGCGGGGCTTCACGCCACTCTGCCCGGATGAGCTCCCGGTGGCAGGGGGGGACGACATTGCCGGGGAGCTGAACAGTCAGGCCGCTTTCGCGGCGTTCAGGGTGGTCAGTCAAGAGGATCACCCCGCCGAGGCGCCGTGGGTGGCAACCTCTCCTGAAGAGATTATGACCCCCGTCAAGGGCGATTATCCCAACCTCGATGTGAAGTGGCCTGCGCATTGCGTGGTCGGAACCGAAGGGAACCTGCTGATTCCCGGGTTGCCTTCGCTCGAACAATACGACCTGGTGATCAGGAAAGGTGATGATCCCTTTAAACACCCTTATGGCGCCTGTTATCATGACCAGGCCGAAAGCGAAAGCACCGGTCTCTTGGAATGGTTGCGCGAAAGCGGTGTGACGGATCTGGTCGTCGGTGGTCTGGCGACCGACTATTGCGTGAAGATGACCGTTCTGCAGTTGCTTCGGGCAGGGTTCCGGGTGGTTGTTAACCTGGGGGGGTGCCGCGGCGTTGACCCTGTAACGAGTGAAGCCGCGATCCTCGAGATGAGGGCGGCAGGGGCGGAATGTGTTGCCGGCTTTCATGAGTTGGTCGCGGTATGAGCCGACGATTGCCGGACCGCTACCTGATCGACAGCCTCATGGACACTGATCTGTACAAGATCACCATGCTGCAGGCTTACTACCACGCGCCGGAATTCAGAACCGTCGATGTTGAATGGCGCTTCGCCTGCCGCAATCGCAACGGTTTTAACCTGGCCCTGCTGATCCCCGAAATCCTCCGCCAGCTGCAACACGTCTGTACCCTTTCCTTCACTGACGATGAACTTGCCTACCTGGCCAAGTTCGATTTTATCAAGCCCGATTTCATCGAGTTTTTACGTATCTTCCGCCTCGATATGCGCTTTGTTCATCTGCTTCCCAAAGGTGAGGACCTCAACCTCCGTTTTCGTGGCCCGCTGATCCATGTGACCCTGCTGGAGATTTACGCCCTGTCGATTATCAGTGAGCTCCACACCATGCTTGACTGCGGTGGTTTTGATCAGAAACTGGCAGAGTCGAGATTGCTTGAAAAGATCACGTTGCTTTCCCGGGAGGATCTGCCTGGTTTCACCTTTGCAGATTTCGGCAGCCGAAGGCGGGCGAGCAAAGAGTGGCAAAAGCAGGTGCTGCAGACCCTGAAGTCGGATATCCCGGAGTACTTTTCCGGAACCAGCAACCTGCATTTCGCCCGGACCCTGAAGCTGCGGCCGATCGGTACCATGGCGCACGAATGGCTGCAGAGCTGGCAGGCCGTCACCCGTTTGGCCGATGCCCAGAAAGCGGCCCTGGAGGGTTGGGTCCGCGAATACCGCGGCCGGTTGGGGATCGCCCTGACCGATTGCTATTCGATTGATGCTTTCGTGCGCGATTTCTCAGATCCCTATTTCGGCAAGCTCTATGACGGGCTCCGTCACGACAGCGGCTGTCCCTTCAAATGGGGAGAAAAGGTCCTCTCGATGTATCAGGATTTAGGAATCGACCCGATGAGCAAGACACTGGTTTTCAGTGACAGTCTCACTTTCCCGCGCATGATTGAAATTTACCGGTATTTTAAAGGGCGGGCGAAGACTTCGTTCGGTATCGGCACCAATCTGATGAACGATGTCGGGAACCAGCCCCTGGACATCGTCATCAAGATGGTTGCTGCCAACGGCAAACCAGTCGCGAAAATTTCCGACGAACCGGGTAAAAGTATGTGCGAAGATATTGATTATCTCCGCTATCTCGCCAGCGTTTATGGTATCGACCCGACCACGGTGAAGGCTCTGGAATAAACGCTCTGGTTATACAATCTAGCAGGCTGCCGGAAGTGATATTTAGAAATATTCATTGCGGGTGTTTATGAAAAGAAGATTGCCCCCGACAGCATATTGCCATCGGGGGCAATATTACTCTTGCCAGATTGATCATTCTCAATAAGACTGTTATCGGTACTTGACGTTGTTATTAAGAGGGCAGAGGTTCAGAAGGTCATGCACGAAACCCACCAATTCCTGAATGCACTTGCTGTGGTACTATGCGTTGCGGCGGTGACCACCGTCGTTTTTCAACGACTGCGCCAGCCGGTTATCCTCGGCTACATTCTGGCCGGCCTGCTTGTCGGGCCACACGTGCCGTTTCCCCTGGTCGCCGACAGCAACATTGTAAAGACCCTCTCGGAAATCGGCGTGATCCTGGTCATGTTCTCACTTGGTCTTGAGTTCAGTCTGCGCAAGCTGGCGGCTGTTGGCTCCTCTGCGACCCTGACTGCCCTGGTCGAAACCAGCCTGATGATGTGGCTCGGATACAATGCCGCCCAGCTGTTTGGCTGGACAACTCTGGAAAGCCTGTTCACCGGCGCAGTCCTCGCCATTTCCAGCACGACCATCGTTGCCAAGGCTTTCCAGGAACAGAAGATCTCCGGGCGCTTGCGAGAGAAAGTGGTGGGCGTGCTGATTGTCGAGGATCTGATTGCCATCCTGCTGCTTGCGACCTTGACCGCCATCGCATCGGGGAGCGGCCTGAGCGCCGGGCCGCTGTCTATCATGGTCGGCAAACTGGCCGGTTTCCTGGTCGCACTGATTTCGATCGGCCTGATGATCGTCCCCCGGGCGATGCGGCTGATCATCCGGCTCAACCGGCCTGAAACGATCGTTGTCTCCAGTGTTGGCCTCTGTTTCGCCTTAGCCTTGCTCGCCCAGTCCTTCGGTTATTCCGTGGCTCTCGGTGCATTTATTGCCGGATCTCTGATTGCCGAATCCGGGGAAGAGAAAAAGGTCGAGAAACTCGTCGAGCCGGTGCGCGATATCTTTGCCGCGGTATTTTTCGTTTCAGTGGGGATGCTGATTGATCCGGGGCAGGTTGTCCAGTTCTGGCCGGCAATCCTGGTGCTGGCCCTGGTCGTGGTGGTGGGCAAGGTGGTCGGTGTCTCGGTCGGATCCTTTCTCACCGGGAGCCGGTTGCGCACTTCGATCCAGTCGGGAATGAGCCTGGCGCAAATCGGCGAATTCTCGTTTATCATCGCCGGGCTGGGGTTGACCCTCGATGCCACTGGCAGTTTCCTTTATCCGGTTGCCATCGTTGTCTCGGCACTGACCACTTTGACGACGCCATGGTTGATCCGTGCTTCGGACCCCGTGGCCAGCTGGGTGGACCGCATTCTTCCCAAACCATTACAAACCTTCAGCGTGCTTTACGGCAGCTGGATCGAGAAATTACTGACCGCGCCGCGTTCACGGGGAACAGTCGCCAAAATACGCAGAATGACGGTTCTTCTATTAATTGATGCGGCCATTTTCGCGGGGATTTTGATTGGTGTCTCCACGTTCAGTGATCAGTTGATCACTCTGGCGCAGGAACACGTCCGATTGTCGTCGCAGCTCGCCTGGTCAGTGCTCATCCTGACGACCATATTTTTACTTGCACCGTTCTTCTTTGGTGTCGTGCGGCTCGGCCGCAAGCTTGGTGCGACTCTCGCCGAACTGGTGCTCCCCGCAAGCGGCGCAAACCGGACCGATCTCGCTGACGCCCCACGACGCCTGCTTGAAGTGACTCTCGAGATCGCCATCGTCGTGATCGTCGGGGCGCCGCTGGTTGTGCTCACCCGACCATTTCTTCCCGTCGGGCAGGCGAGTGTCATGCTGCTGGTGATGATTGTCGTTCTGGGCATCGCCTTCTGGCGCAGTGCGACTAATCTCCAGGGACACGTCCGTGCTGGCAGTGAAGTGATCGTCGCCGCGCTGGCAAAACAGTCTCACAGTCGTGGTAGTTCCTCAGCACAGGAAGACCTCCGACAGGTCGAAGAGCTGTTGCCCGGACTCGGTGCGCTTACCGCAGTACGACTCTCTTCCACTTCTTCTGTGATCGGCAAGACCCTGGCCGAACTCAATCTCAGGGCTTTGACCGGTGCCTCGGTTCTGGCCATTACCCGCGAGGACGGGCCTGTGGTTGCGCCGTCGGCTCAGGAAATTTTGCAACGGGGGGATATTCTTGCGTTTACCGGAACCCAGGAAGCCATAGAAGCGGCCCGAAGACAACTCCGCTAAATAAAGGCCAAATCTTAACTTGAGCCATTGAGAGCGGAGTAGATCAGGAGCAGCGATCATTGCCGTTCTTTATTGCGTAGCTCGGGTCTAATACCCCGCCGCTTGCGGCGTGAATTAGCAAAGGTGTAACACAATTAATGCCATGGAAAAAATCTGTCATCCCCGAAGGATTATATCGGGGATCCATGGTTCTAAAGCTGGATTCCCGATTAAACCCTCGGGAATGACAACATTTCTCTGATGCGCTGAATAGTTACGCAAAGGTTTTAGGTTGTTGATACCCCGCTGCTTGCGGCGGAGTTGTTCATTCTCCTCGGGTCCCTTTGCCGGAATTTTTGCCTGTTGCACCCTGCAAAGAGATCTCTCCTTTTTCAACAACGTGAATCCGCGGCTGGAATCTGCCAATATCCAGTTTCGCGTCAAGTTCGTAGTCGAACGTCTCCTGCTGTGACTTCAACAGTGTCGCAAACAGACCGATGCTGTTCAACAGGTCGGCGGTCGCAACCAAACGGACGTCTCCCTCTCCGTAAGCTTCGATTGTCGGAAGATCATTTGCAACACCGGTGATCACCTTGTGCCCTCCGAGGGTCACAGAATAAACAAGTCCTTCAAGCTTGAGTGCTGTACGGTTCGGATTGATGATGTGCAGGCCGATCTCGAATCGCGGCATTGCTCCCTCGGAGGGGAGAACCCGAAAAGAATTGACCCCCACTGTCGGCGTTTCGAAGCCTGGCTCCAGCCCGGTACAAGCAAACAATGTGATGACAATCGTCAGGTAAACGACCATCCTGGTGAAGTGAATCATGGTGTCTCTCCCAGTGCTGAGTTGAGCAGGGAACTTGCAGAACGCGCTTTGCTATCCTCTTGCTTAGAGGTCATAACGACCGTTGTCGCTCTGCAATTGAGGTCAGCTCGGGAATGCTGTCTGCACCCGTTTACGGCGAACAACGCCAGGCAGTCAAACAGTCAAATTATCCGAACCTGGCCGCTTTGAATGACCCGCTGTCCACCACACTCTCGTCTTTTACAGGCCGGTTTCCTGAAGTTTATCCAATAACCCTTTCTGCTCATCGGTCAGTTCCACGGGGACCTCAATGTCGATGACGGCGTAGAGATCGCCAGGTTCTTGTCCGGAACGGCCAGGGACTCCAAACCCCTTGAGCCGAATCTTACTCCCTCCTTGTGTGCCGGGCTTTACCTTGATCCGCTTGCTCTCCTCAAGAGTCTCCACTGTCACCGTGGTGCCGAGGCAGGCCCCGGTCATGGGAATCCTGACGCTGGTAAAAAGGTCTTTGCCCTCACGGCGAAAGCGGGGATCCTTGGTGACGTTGATCTCCAGCATCAGGTCGCCGGCAGGTCCGCCGTTCGGGCTGGGCCCGCCTTTTCCAGAGATCCTCAACTTCTGCCCGGGTTCGACACCGGCCGGGATGCGCACTTGCAGTTGCTCGTTCTGGCCACTCCGATCGAGGTCGATTCGGCGCTCGCCGCCGAGAACAGCCTGACGGAATGGGATGGTGATGCGCATCAGGAAATCCGGACCTTTCCTGGGGCGGGGGCGTTGCTGCCCGCCGAAGCCTTGATGGCCGCTCCGGCCACCGAAAATCTGGCTGAAAATATCATCGCCGCCGCCGAAACCGAATTCGCGGAAAATGCTGCCAAGATCGGCATTGCGAAAGATGTCTTCCTGGGAAAAACGCTGATGGAAAGCGGCATCGCCGTACTGATCGTATTGCTGCTTTTTCTCAGGATCAGAGAGCACCGCGTAGGCTTCGGTAATCTCCTTAAAGCGCTCTTCGGCTTTCTTGTCATCGGGGTTTTTGTCCGGATGGAACTTCATCGCCAGCTTGCGATAGGCTTTTTTTATCTGGTCTGCCCCGGCCGTTTTTTCCAGTCCGAGGGCGGCATAGTAATCTTTGGCCATGATGATTCCTTATGATTGAGAGGCAACGGGCTCAATATAATAACGAGGCCAGAGATGGTCAAGGAGGAGGTGGGACCATTGTGCCTTTTTGACGTTTAATTTTACCTGAAAAACTGATCGTGACACCGATCAAGCAGGGAATTGTCCTGAAGATCGCTTTGTGCCCCATGCAAGGCCGGTTTTTACTACAGGGAATCGGTCGTTTCGTTCCGCCACTCGTTCAGATTCTTCTGGATAAAATCGACAATTTCCTGCTGTTCTTTTTGCCCCTTGCCGGTGATTTCCATCGGTTTGCCGAAGGCGAAATGAATGTCTCGTGAGGGAATGATCGGTCCGAAGTCCTTGACCAGTTTACCTGCAGACCAGGCCCAGGTCAGCAGGGCGAACGGAACGACTACGGCACCGGTCCTTTCCGCGAGTTTGATACCGATGCTGTTGAATTTCTTCGGGTCGAAATCGACTGTGCGCGTGTGCTGGGGGAAAATAATCAGCGCACGACCCTGTTCCAGGCGTTTCGCACCTTCTTCCATGACGACTTTAAGGTCCTCGCGGGGATTGGTCCGATCCACCACCACGGGATTCCGAACCCTGACGACGTCGCCGAAAATCGGGTAGTTGACCAGGCTGCTCTTAACCACGTAGGAGAGATCGAAGCCTTGAGGCATGATCAGCGCCGGCAAGGCAAAGGTTTCAAAAGAGCTCATGTGGTTGCCGATAAAGATGCAGGGGCGATCGATACCCCTGAGATGCTCCAGTCCTGTGACATGGAGACGACAACCACTTTTTTCCAGAGCCTTGATCGTTCTGGCGCTGTCGTCATGCCAGTCTGCGGAATCGTATTTTCCCTTTCTGACCCTGCGGCTTGCACTCCAGACGATCAGCACGGCCCTGCAGTAAAAGAACAGCGATGGCAGCAGGCGCGACAGCCAGCCCGCTTTATTCACGGGGGTGTGATATTCGGTGCCCTGGTAGAAAGCATTAACCTTGACCATAGTCTTTTCTGAGCCTCGTTTCTCTCCGAAGTCTCTTCATGGAGTGGAGATCATGTAGCCGGACCTGAACTGTAAAAACGGAAGCAAAACAATGCCATCGCCATACCCAACGCTGCGCAAAAGAAGAGCGCATTGAGGCCGAACCAGTCGCCAATATAGCCTAACATCAATGATCCTGCAAAGATTCCTGCATCCAGCCCGCCGGTAAAGATGCCGGTCGCTTTACCACGATTCGCAGCAGGTTCGTCTCGCACAGCCATCGTATTCAGGAGAGGGAAAAGCAGGCCATGCCCGACTCCGGACAAAACCCCTGCAACGCAGAGCATCATCTGGCTGTAGGTCAAGGGCAGCAGGAGAAGCCCCGCCGTGTATAAACAGATGCCGTAGGGCAGGACACGGCGTTCTCCAATCTGGTCGGCCAGTTGACCGCCGGCGAAGCGTACGGCGATGGCACCGCCCGAGTAGCAGAAGAAGTAAACGGAGACGAAGCCGAGGCTGCGTTCCTCGGCAAGCGGAGCAACAAAGCCGCCGGTCCCGGCGAGACCAAAGCCGAACAGCAGCGCCAGCAATCCCACGACAATAAACTTCTCACGCCTGAACAGGCGGAAAAATGTTGCTCGACCCGTTGCCGTCCGTTCGGCGTGGCTTTCCCTGAGTGGCTGGTGGACAAGCAACGCAACCATCGCCAGGAGACCAGCCGTCAGGAAAAGTCCTGTGAAACCGTAGTGCTTCAAGGTGATTTCTGCCACAACAGGGCCGATGGCGATGCCGATCAGCCCGGAGATGCCGAACATGCCGATGCCCTCGTTGAGACGATCCTGGGGCAGAATGTCAGCCATGAATGTGAAGACCGCGGTAAAACAGATCGCCAGGCCCACACCATGGAGGGCTCTCAGAAAGAGAAACAGCAGGTAGGATGAACCGAGCGGCTCCTGAATGGAGAGATAAAGAAATGGAGCGGCAACCATAAGGATGCTGCCCAGGGTATAGCTGCGCTTACGGCCGATCCGGTCGATCATCTCTGCGACCCAGGGTCGACAGACTGCCGAGGCCAGGGCAAAGATCCCCATGACGACCCCGATGTCACCCTGGTTGCCGCCATGGTCGAGAACGTAGAGAGGCAGCAGGAAGAACGCGCTGAAACTGGCCGTATGGCAAAGGTTGGCCAGTGCCATGATCCAGAAGGCTGGTGTATAAACCATCGGGGAGTATCCGGTTAGAGTAGCATAGGGCGATATTCTGACCTGCCATTAGCGACGAGTCAAGCAGCAATCAGGGGGCTGATCAGGAGCGAGAGTGACAGGGAAAACAATCAGTTGCCATGATTGCCGGAAAATTTCCGAATTCGTTCCGCTGATCCTGTCATTTCAGGGGATTGCGCTTTGCCACCGTCGTGGAATTAGGGTATCTTTCTCAGGGGCATTAACTTTAAAGGACCGATCTTATATGAAGCAGGATTTGCAAACGATTCATCTCGAAGACTACAGCTCACCGAAATACCTGGTTGAAACCGTAGACCTGCACGTTGAACTTGCACCGAGCCGCACCACGGTCCGGGCCAGAATGCAATTGCAGCTTAACCCGAACTCTCCGGCAGGCAATGAGGGGCTGCATCTCTGCGGCCGACAGCTCGAATTGCTCAGCCTCCGGCTTGATGGCCGGCCGATGACCTCCGATGAATACACCCTGGACGGCGAGGGTTTAACGATCGCCGCGGTACCGGAACGTTTTGTTCTGGAGACCATGGTCGCAATCAACCCGGATGCCAACACCGCCCTGGAGGGGCTTTATCGAGCCAGCGAAATTTACTGTACCCAATGCGAAGCCCAGGGCTTCCGGAAAATAACCTTCTACCCCGACCGGCCGGATGTCATGGCGCGTTTCACCACGACCCTGGTCGGTGATCGCGAGAGCACTCCCGTGCTGCTTGCCAATGGTAACCTGATCGACTCCGGCCTCTTGGATGAAGGACGCCACTTCGCCACGTTCGAAGACCCTTTCCCGAAGCCGAGCTATCTCTTTGCCATGGTGGCAGGTCGTCTCACCGCCATCAACGACAGCTTTACCACCATGTCCGGGCGTGACGTCAGCCTGCAGATCTTTGTCGAGGAGCGGAATCGCTACAAGTGTGAGCACGCCATGCTTTCGCTGAAGAACGCCATGCGCTGGGACGAGCAGGTGTTCGGCCTGGAATATGACCTCGATGAGTACAAGGTGGTCGCGGTTGACGATTTCAATATGGGCGCGATGGAGAACAAGGGCCTGAATGTGTTTAACTCCAAGTATGTCCTGGCCAAGCCTGAGACGGCCACGGATGTCGATTTCCAGGGCATTGAGGGGGTCATCGGCCACGAATACTTCCATAACTGGACCGGCAACCGGGTCACCTGTCGCGACTGGTTCCAGCTCAGCCTCAAGGAAGGGCTGACGGTCTTCCGTGACCAGGAGTTCTCTGCCGATATGGGTTCGCGGGCGGTCAAGAGGATCGACGACGTGCGTTTGCTGCGCAACGTCCAGTTTCCCGAAGACGCCGGTCCGATGTCGCACCCGGTACGCCCTGAAGCGTACATCGAGATCAATAATTTCTACACGTCCACGGTTTACAACAAAGGCGCCGAAGTGATTCGCATGTACCAGACCCTGCTTGGCAAGGAGGGTTTTCAGCGGGGCATGGAACTCTACTTTGCGCGACACGACGGTCAGGCCGTGACCACGGATGATTTCCTTGCCGCCATGGCGGATGCCAACTCGGCTGATTTGTCACAGTTCCAGCGTTGGTACAGCCAGGCCGGGACCCCGGTTCTGGATGTCGTGGGCGATTACGATGAAGCCGCCGGAGACGTTCCGTCTGACAGTGCGGCAATCCTGCCCTGACACGCCCGGTCAGTCAGACAAACAACCGTTTCTGATCCCTTTGCACATCGGTCTGCTCGGCCCGGACGGCAGCGATCTGCCTCTGCAGCTGTCTGATGAAAGCCAACCCCGGGGCTGCTCGCGAGTTCTCAAACTCAGCCGTGCGGAGCAGTCGTTCGTCTTTGTCGGGATTCCCGTCCCGCCAGTTCCTTCGCTGCTGAGGGATTTCTCTGCACCGGTGAAAGTGAACTATCCCTATCATCGCAGCGAGCTGGCCTTTCTCTTCGCTTGCGACAGCGATGCTTTCAACCGTTGGGAGGCTGGCCAGCGCCTGGCCACCGCAGTCATCCTGGAGATGGCTGGTCGACTCAGGGAGAACCAGCGAGCAGAGGTCCCTGATGAGTTCCTGGAGGCCTTCCGTGCTGCGCTGCAGGATCCGCAGGCGGATCCTGCTCTGAAGGCCCTGGCTTTGACCCTGCCTGGCGAGATGGAGCTGGCAGAGGCCATGGGGATCGCTGATCCGGGCGCCATACATGCGTCCCGACAAAATCTGCGCAAGACCCTGGCTTTAACGCTGGAAGCTGAGTTCACAAAGACCCTGGAAGAAATGCAGGATCATGGCCTTTATTCACTCACATCCGAAGCGATTGGTCGTCGCAGCCTGAAAAACCTTTGCCTCAGCTATCTGGCGTTGCTTGATTCAGCCGTGATACAACGAAACTGCTTTGAACGTTTCGTCGAAGCCGACAATATGACCGACCGCATGGCGGCCCTGACCTGCCTGGTGCACAACCGCCTGCCGCAGTGGGAAGAGGCGCTGGCGGCCTTTTATCATCAATTCGAAAGCGATCCCCTGGTGGTCGATAAGTGGTTCTCCCTGCAGGCCACATCGCCACGACCGGAGACGCTCGCCGAGATCAAATCCCTGATGGACCATCCGGCGTTCACCATGCGCAACCCGAACCGGGTCCGCGCCCTGGTTGGTGCTTTCGCCCATGGCAACCCGGTCCGCTTTCATGACCCGTCCGGGGCCGGCTACCGGTTCCTCGCTGACCGGGTGATCGAGCTCGACGCTCTCAACCCTCAGGTCGCAGCGCGGATGATCGGCCCATTGAGCCGTTGGCGTCGCTACGAAAGTGACCGGCAGGTTTTGATGCGAGCACAGTTGGAGCGTGTCCGGGCGCAAGAGCCGTTATCCTCAGACGTTGGCGAAATTGTGCAGAAATCTTTAAACTGACGAAACCAGGGAAAAGATGGTGAAAGAGTGAATGAAATTTTCAAAAATGTCCTGATCGTCGGTTGCGGCGACATCGGTGTGCGCGTGGCTCGTTTGATCCGTGCCCGTGGCGGAACGGTCACTGCTGTCTCCAGGTCATACAGCAATGAAGCCCGCCTCGAAGAGCAGGGCCTGAAAGTCGTGTCGGGCAATCTTGATGATCCTGATGCGTTACATAGCTTGAATGCCTCTGGTCAACTGGTCTTCTATCTTGCGCCTCCCCCCGGGGGCGGGCCATTGGATACCCGGATGCGTCATTTCTGCCAGGCTGTCGGCAAAGACCGTGCACCAGCCAGGGTGGTTTATGTCAGCACCAGTGGCGTCTACGGTGATTGTGGTGGCGAGTGGGTGACTGAAGAGACCCCGATCAAACCACAGACCAGCAGGGCGCAACGTCGTGCCGATGCCGAGAAGACCCTGCAGGAATGGGGCAGGATCAACGGCGTTGCTGTGGTCATCCTGAGGGTGACCGGCATCTATGGACCAGGTCGTCTGCCACTGGCAAGAATCGAGCAGGGTCACCCGATTCTGCTTGAAGCGGACTCTCCACCGACCAACCGCATTCATGCTGATGACCTGGCTGAAGTCTGTGTTACGGCCGCTGAAAAAGCGGACGACGGTGATATTTTCAATGTCAGCGATGGCCATCCGGGAACGATGACGCATTATTTCAACGTCATCACAGACCTGCTTGGCTTGCCGAGACTGCCGCAGATCGATATGCAGGAGGCAAAGCAGGTCATGAACCCGATGATGCTCTCCTACCTGACGGAGAGCCGGCGCATGGATAACCGCAAGATGATGGAACGGCTTGGTGTGACGTTGAAATATCCCGACCTGGAGTCGGGTCTGAAAAACGTTGTGGCACAGCTCGACCAGCCGAAGATGGGGTATCTCGGCTCGGTCGGGCATTAATGACTGCCCAGCAGGCTGTTGATGAGATGGTTATGTCGTCGTAATGGCTAACGGGAACAGGCTTTACGGTTAAAGTGTTCTGCAAACCGTGTTCCGAATCTTTTGGAGTCAATCATGAAAAAAATAGCGATCATCGGTGCCGGCATTTCCGGCTTGAGTACGGCCTATACGATCGAACGTCTTGCCGGCTCTCTTGGTCTGGACGTCGAGGTGACGGTTTTCGAGCGCGAAGAGCGCACCGGTGGCAAGATCTGGAGCATCAAGGAGGAAGGCTATCTTTGCGAGTGGGGCCCGAACGGCTTTCTTGACAGCAAGCCGATGACTCTCGAATTATGCAAGCACCTCGGAATTTACGACAAGCTCGAACGCTCCAATGACAACGCCCGTAAACGGTTCATCTACAGCGGCGGGATTCTCAATCGACTGCCGGAAAACGGGCCGATGTTTCTTCAGTCAAAGTTGATCAGCTGGCCCGGAAAAATTCGTCTGGCCCAGGAATTCATCAAGCCGAAACGGACCGACGGTGTTGATGAAACCCTGGCCGAGTTTGCCCGTCGTCGCCTCGGCGCGGAGGCGCTGGACAAATTGATCGGGCCGATGGTCTCGGGTATCTTTGCCGGCAATCCGGAAACGATGAGTTTGAAGAGCTGTTTTCCCCGGATTCACCAGCTGGAGCAGGAATACGGTGGCCTGCTCAAGGCCATGATCCTGCTCGCCAAACAGAAGAAGGCCGAGGTCAAGGCTGGTAAGCAGGTGGCCAGCGCGGCAGGCCCGGGCGGCGTGCTGACTTCTTTTGTCGGTGGTATCCAGGAATTGACCGATGGCACAGTCAGCGGCCTGAAAGGTTCAGTGCAAACCGGCAAGGCGGTTGCAGGCCTGAAGAAGATCGATGGTGGCTGGGAACTGCGTCTGGCTGACGGCTCCAACTTTGATGTCGATGTGGTCGTCTCGGCCGCGCCGGCCCATGTACTCAAGGAACTTGCCTGGGCTGTTGATGGTGAACTCTCTGAACTCCTCGCGGGGATCCCCTACGCCCCGATGAACGTGATCTGTTTCGGTTATGAACAGGAGAAGATCGCCCGTGATCTGGATGGCTTCGGTTATCTGATCCCCAAGAAAGAGGGCTGTGAAATTCTTGGCACGCTCTGGGATTCGAGTATTTTCCCGCGCAGGGCTCCCGAGGGTCATGTCCTGCTGCGTTCCATGATGGGAGGGGCCACGACTCCCGAAGCGATCGAACTCAGCGATGCCGAGGTTCAGCAACGCACCATGGCGGAGCTCAAGAAGATTATGGGAATAGAGGCCGAACCCGATTTTGTCCGCATTTTCAGACATCAGCGTGCGATTCCCCAATATGTTGTCGGCCATGCCGAGAGACTGGTTGCCATTGACGAGCGGCTGAAGGGCTGTCCCGGTCTGGTCCTGACCGGCAACGCCTTTTCAGGGATCGGTCTGAACGACTGCGTGAATGCTGCAAACAAGGCTGCAGAACAGGTCCTTGCTTACCTGCAGGCGGAGTAACACGAGTTTTAAGAATTCCATGCTCCGGAGTGATGAAAGGCTCCGGAAGTTTCAATGCCAAAGAGGGCTATGGTCGCTGAACCCCTTCCATCTGCTGCCCGGTCTCTGCTGGAGAACCTCTTGACCGCTTTGCTCGGCCAGGGAGATTTTACTCCGGGTCGGCCTGCAGGGCAGAAAGCCCTGGCCGGTTTGGGATTGCGCCTGTGCCGCTGGCTTGATCAGCACCCCAGGATTGTTCTCATCGGAGGCAACCCGGTCGCTCCAATCGCCTGCTCAGCAACGGGGTTCTCGGCCGAACTCGTTGATCTGGCGGCGCTGGATGGCGATGAGCAGAACCCTGATCGCCGGCTTCACCTGGGCGGCTTCTGGCGCGACCGTCGACTGACCCTGATCTCTCTGCGACAGGGCCTTACGACCTCTGAATTCGACCACCTCCTCCACCTGCTGACTCATCACGCCGGCAAAGGTCTGCTTCTCCGTAATCGCTTTTTTGAAGAACAGGCCCGTGGGCATCTGCCGCACGTCAGCCTGATCTTTCTCGATGATCTCCCCGATGCTGATTCGTCGATACTCTGGCCGGCCAGGGTGTCACTTGGCTGGCTCCATCATGATCTCAACCTCTTGTCGCGTGCCAAGAATTTACCGATCCGGAAGCAACTTGACTGGAGAGAGTCTTTACTGGGCTCGTCGCTTGAACTCGCGTGCCTCTCAGGTTCTCTGACCGATTTCTTCGGGCACCTGGACCTGATTGCCGAAGAGATTGACAACTACGACAAAGACGAGCTGGTTTTCGCCCTGCTGGAGCACCTTGAAGGTGTCGATGCGGCAGAACTCTGCCTGCGGCTTTGTGACAAGATCGGTCAATTGCCGCCCGATGACGATGGGGTTGAGGATCCGCCTCTCAAAAAAAGACGCACAGCGTTGAAGTGGATCTCCAGGCGACTGGCGGAACAATTGATGGAAGAAGAACAGGCCGGTCCCGAACATTTGCATGCCCTGGTGCTGCACAAGATTCTGCTCTATGAAGAGATTCCCCGCAACATGCGACCGAGGGTCGCCAGCCTGCAGGTGCTGACCAGCTTTCTGGCCAATCCGCAGAAATACTTCGCTGAAGTGGAGAACAGTCACAGCCCTGAAGTTCTGGAAACCCGGTTGTGGCGAATTCTGGAAATGCTGCCGAAGCTGGTACAGGCGCTGCGTTTTGATGTCGCCCGTCAGGTCCTCGAGTTCTCACAACGTTTTGGCCCTACGTTTGACCTGCAGAATAACCCGGCGATTATGGCACGGATGATGGAAGCTGCCGCGGGTGTTCTGACTGAGACACAACGAGCACAGCAGGTCGCCTTGATGCAGACGTTGCCGCACATGGGACGAGCAGGGGTGCATCTGCTCATCGATCTTGCCGATCACCACAATCGTTCGGTGCGGCGTGCGGCGATTGATGCACTGCTGAAAATAGGCCAGCCGATCGTGCCGGTCCTTTTCGACATCTTGCCGACCAAGAAGGGCTGGCATTTTTTGCGTAACATGCTGCTGCTGCTGGCGCAGTTGAATGCTGGTGGCCCCCGGGTGGAAAATCTTCTGCTCGGATGTCTGACTCACCAGGAAGCCAATGTTCGCAAAGAAGCCTTGCCCGGGGTCGCACGGTTGCTTAAGGAGAGGGCTGCAACCCAGGTCGCCGCGGCCCTTGCTGATATCGACCCGGAGGTTAAAAAGAGAGCAGCGGCCTGTCTTGCAGTGACCGGGGTGCGTGATCAGGGTGTGTATAGAACCCTGGCCAGGATGTTGTCGGCAAAAGATTGCCCCGAGGAGTTGGCGATGCAGATCGTCGCTTCTCTCAATCGCCTGAAGCCCCAGCCACCAGAGGATCCGTCACTGGAGATTGCTCTTCTTGGTTTGCTCGGCAGTGGAGGTTTCTTCGGTGTCGGTGCCCGAAAAGGAAGCTCTTCAGAAACCCTGCGTGTTGTTGTGGTTCAGGCCCTGGGATATGTTGGCACCGCGCGTGCCCGTAAGACACTGGGTAAGCTGTCGATGGAGCAGAGTGCGGCCATGGTCAAAGCTCTTGCCGAAACACAAAAGCGCTTTTCCGACAGGTCCGTTTAGTCACTGCCGGAGTTAAGTTTCTTGCAAGTCTCGGTTGGCGCTCCTATAATGGTCCGCAGACTTTTTATCAGGAAGGACTTCCCCGCACTGGAGAATTTACGCATGAGATTATTAACCCGTTCCGACTTTGATGGTATCTGCTGTGCCGTGCTGTTGAAAGAAATCGGATTAATGCAGGAAATGGTCTATGCCCACCCGAAAGACCTTCAGGATGGCAAGATTCCTGTCACTGAGAATGACATCCTGGCCAACGTGCCCTTTGTCCCCGGTTGCGGTCTCTGGTTCGATCATCACTCCAGCGAAATGGAGCGCAATGATCTCGAAGGTCGCTACACTGGCATGAGTAAACAGGCACCGAGTGCCGCCCGGGTGATCTGTGATTATTACGGCGCAGAGAAGTTCAGCCGCTTCCAGGAACTCCTCGAGTATGTTGACAAGGTTGACTCAGCGCAGCTGAGTGAGGAAGAGATTCTGAACCCGACCGGTTGGGTGCTGCTCGGTTTTCTCTGTGATCCGCGCACCGGCCTCGGATACAACAAGTCATACACCATCAGCAACCTGCAGTTTTGCCGTGACCTGGTCGACATGATCGGGGAAATGTCGATTGATGAAATCCTGGCCCATCCGGATACCAGGGAACGTGTTGATTTCTATTTTGAGAGCACCGAAAAAGCCAAGAAATTTTACAAAACCTGCACCTGGACCGATGGACCGATCGTCATCTCGGATTTCCGCATTGCCGGTATGGCTCCTCCCTCGAATCGTTTTCTGATCTATTCCCTTTACCCTGATGCAAACATCTCTATTCGCATGATCGATGGTAAAAACGGTGAATTTGTTTCTTTTTCGGTCGGTTACAGCGTCCTGAATCGGACTGCGAAAGTTGATGTCGGCTCTTTGATGCTCAAATACGGTGGCGGAGGTCACAAGGTTGTGGGCACCTGCCAGGTCCCTTACGAAGAGGCCGAGGATGCGCTCCACGACATGGTCGAATTCATCAGGTCTACAGAATGACACTGAGCTGAACAAAACATGAATAAACCAGGGCGACAGATACGAATGTCGCCCTTTACATTTCATGCCTGGGGGGTGCTTTCTGGTCGGAAGACAATATCCCGGGGCTTTTTCTACGGGAAGCAAAACCGATGGTCAGCACGACGGCCAAAACCAGGAATGCTCCGGCTCCCCAGAGTCCGATCTGCTCGACTCTTCCACCGACATTCTGCTCCAGTCCCGTCATTTGAGAGCGTGCCTCTGCGAGCTGCTGTCGTGTCTCCGCAAGCTGCTGCCGTGTCTCTGTTAGAGCTGCCTGCGTCTCTGCTAAAGCGCCCTGTGTGTTTGCCTGAGTCGATGAAAGTTGAGTCCGTAACTCCTGCAGAGACCCTTCCAGAGCTCTCACCCTCTCCGCTTGTGCCAACACCGCTTCCTGCTGAGTGTCGCCTCCCGTGGTCAGGGATGCCAGGGTCTCTTTCTGGGCCTCCAGGGTCTTTCCTTGGGTCTCCAGGTTCTGACTGACCTTGATGGCTTCAGCCTGCTGAGTCTCGACCTGCTCACGGACCATGTTGATGCGTTTGTCCAGCTGAAGCTGGTTCTCCTTGCCCTGGGCGGCAAGGACTCCGACCTGCTTCTGCTGTTTTTCCAGCTCCGCTTTTTGCGCAGCCAAATCTTTTTGCAGATACCAGAGCCTCTCCTGGATTTTTTCAATTTCGGTCAGCACCAGTGCCTGCTCGGCGTAAAGTGGCACTGCACAGAGCAGGATGATGAGCAGACAGTACAGAGTTTTCAATGGAGTCTCCTCTCAGAGAGTGAATGTGTCGCCTGTTAGAAATGTAGCGCAATTGGGTCGGTGGGTCAAAGGGATGCGCGCGCACCGACAGGCTCGGCGAGAAGCAGGCGATTTTTGGGTGTCACATCACCCGGAATCTGTTGGCAGTAGATCTTGTACCCTTGCTCCCGCAACCTGTTGGCCCTGACAACATCGACCGCCAGTGGACCCTCGAGCCAGCCCCCCAGGCCACCCAGGTCCGCTTCATCCAGGTTGTGACAGCAGGGCAGCACAGCAAGGCGCGCGCCGACAGTTGACGCGCGCTCGATGATGACATCGGTCAAGCTGCCACAGGCGTGAACGGAGACCACCAGGTCTGTTGCTTCCAGTGCGACCTCCTCCAGCGATGCTTCAATAAAGTTGATCCGGTTCTCCAGCCTCGGCCATGTCTCCTGCAAAACGCGATTGAGATGTTTCGCAGACGCTGGAATGGTGCGATCAACAGCAACAGCTTCTGTGGAGGTGTCATCCAGAAGGAGTAACAGGGCTGCCGTCAGGCCGTGACCACATGCCAGGTCCAGCACACGTCCACCACGAAACCGGCGTCGGACACGCCTGGCAACCTCCCAGGATTCGAAAAGCTCTTTGCGCGGCAGACAGCCTGCCAGACAGACTGCTCGCCCGATCCTGTCGAAAAGGGTCTCCGTTGGAAAGAGAAAGAGTTCTTTTTCTGTTAAACGATTTTTCGAGGAACGGTTCATCATCTCATCTGTGCGAAGCGCAATTTGTGGAACGAGGAAAGGACTCGCGCACGAATACGGGGGCTCATTCGGTGTTACGCGTTCTTCGCTTCCTGGTGACTCTGGCAGTCGATGCAGAAAGGTGCCTCCGGCTGGGCCTGCAAACGGGCGAAGCCGATCTCTTCTTCACATCCTGCGCACAGACCATATTCTCCATTATCGTGTCGACGAAGAGCGGCCTCTACCCTGGTCAGCCTGGTCCGGGCCGTCCGACGGTTGGCCTGCAGCATGCTTTGCTGCTGCAGGGCATCCATACGCGACAGCCGGCCGATCGGTTGGTCGAGGCTGACCGGTTGCGCGCCGTCACTGGAACTCTCGAGTAATTTTCGGAGCTCCTCCCGCAGCGCCAGCAGGAGTTGATGCAGTTCCTCACGCTCGGGTGTTTGCAGCTCTTTCATCACGCGTCCGCCGCGTTGGCGATAAAGTCACCGATCAATCGTGCTCCGGTTTCGGGGTGAGCCAGAAGGATGATGTGTGGTCCGGGCACCTGCACGACCTGTAACTGTGGCAAGAGCTGCTGTAAAGGGACCACGGCCCTTTGGGGAACCAGTCGGTCTGTGCTCGCCTGCAGGTAAAGACAGGGACCAGAGAAGCTGGTCTCAGGCGGTGGCGGAAGCTCGGCAAGAATCTTCAGACGGTTTGAAAGCACACTCAGTTTGACGGAGTTCAGGGCCTCTCGAAAAATTTTCGTGGCATCGGCCGAGGCCCCCGCAATGCAGACAAATCGGCCCAAAAATGTTTTCGAGAAAAGGTTGAGGAGCAGCTTTTGTGGCAGGAATTGAGCGGCATCCAGTATAAATGGACTCGGGTGACGAGCGAAGGTCGCAACGAACAGGACGCCAACCAGGTTTTCGGGAGGTTTGGCGAGCAGTTGCAGTCCGATCGGCCCGGAGAAAGATTCTGCAAGAAGTACGAAGGGCCCTTTTGGAAATTGTGTGCGGGCGAAATCGACATGCTCCTGAAAAGTCAGGGCGCGATCGGTCGGATAGCAGACAACCCGGGTTTTGATCTCTGCCGGCAGGTGCCTTAACAGCGGTCCGAAGATTTTGCCCGTACCGTCGAGTCCGGGGAGCAGTAAAAGTGTTGGCATGACCCTTGGCCGTTCTTCTGTGTAAGGAGTTTTCATTTCAGGTGATATGTTCCTTGCGGAGATGCTGTTTTGTTGAGAAATTTCTAGCATGCCGGCCTGCTAACCACAAGTATATTTGCGGATCAGGCCGCCGGCAGGCTTTGAGTTTGACATGGCCATTTGCCTGATGAAAAAGCTTAACCATTGGTTTTGGTTCATGATATTGTGATGCCCGAATCGAAGGGAGACTTGACTGATGTTGATCACTGGCTTGCGCCGTCGCTGGAAAATAGGGGCTGTCATCTGCTTGCTTGTGGGGGGCGGAACAGCCCTCTTCTTCGGCCTGGCCTGGGGGCTGGCGTTCGGAATGACGCTTGGCGTTTCCCTGCCTCTTTTTCTTGAGTACCTGGACCAGACCATCAAGCGGGCCGATGACGTCCGTCACTCTCTTGGCATGACCCTTCTCGGTACCCTGCCGCGTTTGCCCGCGGTGAGCAAACACGACGGCCGGCCGGAACGGCGGTTGATCACTTCATTTCCTGCCGAAGAGCCGGGTGTCGGCTGCTATCGCGCCCTGTGTTCCAGGCTGGAGTCATACAGAGACGGTGAAAAAGGTACGCTGATGATGGTCACCAGCTGTATCCCCGGTGAAGGAAAGTCAACGGTGTCTGCGAACCTGGCCGTGACCCTGGCGGAGTCGGGCAGAAGAGTCCTGCTGGTCGGCTGTGATCTGCGGCGACCGACCCTGGGCGAACTGTTCGGAGAAACCCACCAGCCGGGCTTGTCGGACCTGCTCTCGGGAGGTGACAGCACAGGGCTTCGAAAGCTGACCTCGCCAGCGATCGATTTTATGCCAGCCGGTGAGATTCCCCTCAATCCTGCTGAGCTCCTTGACTCGGAGCGCATGCGGCAGTATCTGGCCTCTGTCCGGACAGACTATGACTACGTGGTGCTTGACGCGCCGCCAGTGCTTGCGGTGACCGACACCCAGCTCCTTGCGCCCTTGTGCGATCTGCGCGTGATGGTCCTGGAGCCATGCCGTATTCCGCTTCCGATGGCGAAGAAGCTGATTGAAACACTACGGTCGGTCGGTGCCAGGATCGATGGCGTGATACTCAACGATCGGTCCGGCAGGGCCGCCAGGTACTATGGTGCTCCCGGCGAATACGGCCGGGAACGCGGTGATCATGGCAAATCGGCCGGGAAGAGTCAGATCCAGCCCAGGGAACGACTCGGCAAAAAACGCTCTCCCTGCCCCAGGTTCTGCCCGATGCCCTTAAGGATGGGATCCAGGCTGGCGACAAATCCGCTGACCAGCCCGTAGACAGCGCCGAGAACTAGAAGGCTGCGGGTCCTGTGGGCATAGATGAGAATGACAATCACGAGAAGAAGTGAAGCCCCGATGACAATCCCCGCGGCCGGCAGATTGATGCGGGCCATGGTCAGCCTTTCCCTGACTATGCCATCATAGCCAAGGAGCAGTGTCCCCAGGGTGAGAACGACCGCGCCGGCATACTGGAAAGGATGGAGCGGCTCCTTGAGAAGCAAACCTGGCATAAAGCATCAGGGCGATGATGTCCCAGACCGAACATGGATGTAAAATAAGAGGCAGGAGCATAGCGATTGGCCAGGATGGCGAAGAATCCCAGGCTGTTGTTCAGGATAAAGCCGCTCGCATAGAGCGTGATATCTTCGGCCGACCTGGGATGGCGCTTCCCTTGCCCCCGGACTTTTCTGCCCGGGAAGAGAGAAGCGATCGCCTCGATGCCCTGCCGCTGCATCCCCCTGGAAATATTGAACAGCACCGAGCCGATTATGCCGTAGATCATGGCGATGAATGATGGCGTCATGAGGGAGCCGGGAACAGTACTGGCAATTTTTCATAAATCATGGCATTACCATTCCTTAGTTTTGGGACTGCAAACCGGGATCATTCATGGCCGCGGCCGCGAACCCTGGGTCCTGGACTCGGCTTGGGGCTGAAACATTCAACGGGCACCTTGTGGAGTCACTGTCCTGTCTCTGTCTTTTCCGTACTTTAACTGGCGGCCGCCTCCGGGCCAGGGTGAAAGGCGAAACCAGCCGTTCAGCAGGGAAACAAGCCAGAAGAAAACCATGCCGCCGCCGGCCAGGGCCAGGGACCACCAGGGCCCCAGTTCGATAATGATGAAAGGCGCGGTAGCCGTCAACAGGCCGCCGCCCAGGAAGGGCTCGTAAACCATTTGCTTGAAACCGAAGGCCTCGGCGGTACCGGTATCGTAAAGGGGGTCGACCAGGCGCAGCAGCAGCAGCCCGATGGCGGTGACGCCGCTCTGCATGCCGAATTCGGTGACGCCGCGCTCCAGCCAGAACTGCGGGAACATGCGCGGGGCCAGGACGACCAGAGTGAACAGCAGCCAGGCGATTCCCGTGCCCATCAGGATCAAAAACGGCCAGAAGTTGGCTATGAAGAGGTCGAGTCGAATGGTGGCAATGGCCGCCACCACCAGCAGGTCGAGGGAAAAGCCGAGAATTCTTTCGAACGTGTCGCGGTCGAAGTAACGGTCCAGGCGCGTGGGTCTGGCCAGAGCCTGGATGAGCAGGCCTCCGATCATGGCCAGGGGAAAAAGCGGGAAACCGCGCAGCAGCGGGTGCAGGCCGCGGACCAGGCCCAGCATGGCCCAGCCCAGCAGAACGGCCAGGGCGACCAGGGCAAAGTGAAAAGCGAAAGGTTCCAGTGATTCGGGGGCTACCGTGGCCCTGGCTATCGAAAATCCGTCGGCCCTTGCCAACAGGCCCGATCCGGGCCGGGCCTGCTTGCCGTCGGCCTTGACGGCCAAGGTCCGGTATCCCTTGCGCACAGTGATATTGATGACCAGGATGCCGCCGATCACGGCGGTAAGGATCCCGATGGTGGCCGACATCTGGGCCAGGGCCGAACCGGCCGGGTAGCCGACCTCCTTAAAAACTTCCGTCATGCCGGCCGCCGTGCCATGACCGCCGGAAAAGCCGATTTCCAGGATGCAGGCAAAGACGGCCGGAACGTCGAAGAAAGGCGTCAGCAAAAGGCCGGTGACCAGCAGCGCGCAGGCGTACTGTCCCAGCCCGGTGACCATGCCGAAGCAGAGCTGCGCTCCGCCCTGGTTCCAGATGGCCCGGGCTCCGGGCAAAGCCACGCCGAGAAACAGGCAGGCAAAAACCAGGTTGATCAGCAGGCCCGGGAATTGCGCCCAATTCTGCACCACCCAGGATGGCAGAAGGTCGAGGATGTAGGGCCCGCAGCAAAGGGCAATGAAACCGCCAAGGATCGAGGCCGGCAGGAAGAGGACCTGGAAGAGGCGTACCGCTACCCGGAGCGCTTTGCCGAGCAGCAGGAAAACACCCAGCAGGCAGAAACTGAAAAACAAGGCGCTTATTGGTTCCATGGCGGCAAAACTCCCGGCAGTCTTCAGGACCAACCCCGGTAAACCTATAGGATTGTCACAGGGAAGTCAAGGGTCGGGAAAGATTTCTGCAGGATCGCCAAACCTGATCCTTGTGTCCTCATGCCCTACTGCCTGTTGACATCGCCGGCAATGATCCCTAAAATGCCGATATGGGCTCTCCCCCCGTTTATTTTATCGCCTTGCCGACCAGGAGGTTTATAAGATGAAAAATTTATCCGTGCTGGCTCTGTTTTTTTTCGTTTTGACCATAGCGCTGACAGCCGGTCCCGGGGATATAATCAAGCAGATGGCTTCTCCCTCAGCCTGGACAACCGGAATGGCTTTTGACGGCAAGACATTGTGGACAGTGGACCGCAATACCGACAAGCTGTACCAGATCGATGCGGCCAGCGGCAAGGTATTGGCTTCCTTGACCGCTCCGGGGTATTTCTGCACCGGATTGGCCTGGGATGGCCGGTATCTCTGGGTCGCGGACATGGACTTCACCAACACATCCACGGAATCCTACAGCGGCAAAATCTACCAGCTGGATGTGCAAAGCGGCCGCACCCTGAAAGTAATCATGGCCCCGGCCTCTGACCCGCAAGGCCTGGCTTGGACGGCACCTATCTGTGGGTGGCCGACAATGGAACCGACGAGCTGTACCAGATCAGTGCCGATGACGGGACCACCATCAACACGTTCAAGGCGCCGTCGTCAGATCCCCGGGGGCTGACCTGGGACGGCAGTTACCTGTGGGCGTGCGACCGCTCCCGGATGAAGTGTACCGCATCGATCCGAAAACCGGCCGGGTCATCATGATCCTGCCGTCTCCCGGACCCTATCCCTGGGGCCTGGCCTGGGCGGAAAACTCCCTTTGGATCGCGGATTACCAGAATGATGAAATAGCGCAGATCACCGTCTTTGACGACAAGCCCTATACCCGCTCCAAAGAACGGTCAGCCGCCATCACCATCAGCCATGATGTCATCAATTTCGGTCCGGGCACCGTAACCGCTCTCAATGTCTACCTGGCCGTACCCAAAGACCGCCCCACCCAGGAGATTCTCGCGATCGATTACGCTCAGGATCCTGACGGCATGCAAACCGACCAATGGGGGCAGGAGGCGGCCCGTTTCAGCAAAACCGCCCTGAAGCCGCAGCAGCGCTTCATTTCGCAAATGCAGGTCCGGGCCAAGATCTACGACGTGATGTACCACCTGTTTCCGGAAAAAGTCGGGCCCTTGAAAAAAATACCGCTTGAAATCCGCAACAGCTTTCTGGCCGATGATGACAAATACCGGCTCAAGGATCCCGTCATCCAGCTTGCCGTAAAAGAAGCGGTCGGCGCCACGGACAATCCCTATTGGATCGCCCGCAATATCTATGATTATCTCAGGGACAAGTTGTTCTACAAACGCATCGGCGGCTGGGACATCGCACCCACGGTGCTCCAGCGCGGCTCCGGTTCCTGTTCCGGTTCGCATTCGTCTACATCGCCATGTGCCGTGCCGCCGGAGTACCGGCCCGCTATGCCGGCTCGGTGGTGGTGCGGGGAGAGGATGCGAGTTTTGATTTTGTCTACCACCGCTGGTCGAAGTGTGCCCGCCGGGATACGGCTGGGTACCGGTGGACCCGAGCGGCGGCGACCAGGAATGGCCCAGGGACCAGGCCAATTTCTTCGGACACCTTGAAAACCGTTTCCTCATCACCACCGACGGCGGCGGCGGATCGGAATATCTGAAGTGGATCCGCAACTCCTCGGAGGACTGGGAAGCCGACGGTCCCGTGCAGCTGCGGCTGGAGATGATCGCGGACTGGGATCCGCTGAAGTAGTCTCCGAGGCAATCCAGCCAACCGGGCGCGACGATCTTCAGCAGGTGATCCATGACCAGGTCCAATCCATTCCCGCTACCCTTCGCCGTGCTGTCCAGGTTCCAGGCCGCAGGGCTGCTGCAGGCCAGGGAGAGCGGGCGGAAATCGGCCGAGACCTCCCTTGACCTCGGGCTCAGCCAGCAGGAAGTCTGGCTCGATGCGTTCGGTTTTGGCACGGCCGGGAAGCCGCTGCTCGATTGGCCGCAGCTGCAAACCATCGCCGGGTCGGAAAACGGCTGTTTTCGAATTCTGAACGGCAGCAGCGAAGGAATCCGCGGCTATTCCGAGTCCAGCCGCCGCACCTATCGCCTGTTCCCGACCGCGGAGGCCCCGGCGCTGCTGATCAGCGGCTTCACCATGCATCGTTTCAAGGGTATTTCACCGCAACAGGCTTCCCGGGAAATGGTCAAGGCCGC
>CAVPPD010000024.1:0-155046 GCA_963707155.1 uncultured delta proteobacterium
CGACCAGCCCCTTCATGCGCGCCTTGTGGTGTTCATCGGAAAAGAGCGTCTTGACGCCACGCCCATAGCCTTCGAGGTTGTGCTCGAGCTGCTGCAGGGATTCGAGGCGTGAACGCTGACGGCTAAATTCCTCACGTCGCTGCAGCAATTCATTTTCGACCTGCTCCAGCTGATCCCTGAGCTTGAGCTGACACTCTTGCAGGCTGCGTTTTTTCTGAACCAGAACAGCGCGCTCTTATTTTTCAATGATTTCGAGAGTGCTGGTCAGGTCACTGCTGCTGTGTTGCAGACGTTCAAGCTGGCCGGTGACAGTGATCGCTTCGTGACGATTTCGCTCAGTCACGTCTGCAAGGACTGCGAGTCGCCGATCGGCCTCTTCCTGCTGACTGCTCATCCGGGTCAGTTCAGCAAGCAGGAGATACAGCTTCTGGCGGGCCTGGTCCAGTTGGCGCCCCAGGTTATCCTCCTGCTCACTGAAGTCAAGCAGCATGTCTTCACTTTCCGCCAGGCGGATTTCTTCCTCCGCAAAAACTCGACTCTGCTCCTGTTGAGCCTGACGTAAAGACTCCTCCTCCTGATCGGCAGAGTGCAGGCGACGCTCAATTTCGGCCAACTCCAGCGTGACTCTCTCCTGCTGGCGTTCGAGGGTTTCAAACTCTTTGTTGCCGAATTCGATCCGCCCCTCGATTCGCTGAATCTCGCTGCTGAGATGAAACACTCCGGTCTGGCCCTGGGTGGTTTCCTTTTCACGCTCGGCATGCTTTAAACGGGCCTGCTCCAGATCAAGCTCCGCTTGCTCGAGCCGTCGCATCACGGCGTCGACCTGCCCGGTTTGCTCTTTAGCCGAGCCGCCCACCTGGTCGGATCTTTCGGTTAGCGCCGCATGCTGCCGCAGACCAAACTGCAGCTCCAAGCTCGCGCATCTCTTCGCGAAACTCACGGAAACGTTCTGCGCGCTTGTGCTTGTCTCTTCAGGCTGTTCATTTGCCGTCGCACCTCGCTGACGATATCACCGAGGCGTAGCAGGTTTTGGCGGGTTGCATCTATTTTTCGGAGGGCGGACTTTTTACGTGCCTTGAATTTGGTGACACCGGCAGCCTCTTCGATCAGGCTACGGCGGTCTTCGGGCTTGGCATTGATGATCATGCCGATCTTGCCCTGTTCTATAATCGAATAGGCGCGGTTTCCACCCCGGTATCCATGAACAGTTCTGTGATGTCGAGTAGTCGGCAGGGGGTCTTGTTCAGCAGGTATTCGCTCTCACCATTGCGGTAGAGGCGTCGGGTGATCTGGATCTCGGAGTATTCTCGGAAAGCAGCCGGGGCCATGCCTGAGACGAGTATCCATCGCCATCAGGGTCACCTCGGCCATACCGAGTGGCTTGCGGCTCTCACTCCCACCGAAGATAACGTCTTCCATCAATTTACCGCGCAGGTAGCGGGCGTTCTGTTCACCCATCACCCAGCGGATCGCGTCGACAACATTGCTCTTGCCGCAGCCATTCGGGCCGACGATCGATGTGATGCCGTCCTCAAAGCCCAGCACGGTGCGCTCGACAAAAGACTTGAAACCTGTGATTTCAATGCGCTTTATTTTCATAGGAGATCAGGCATCAAACTGGCGGCTGACCGGTCTGAATCCTCAGCTGAAGTAGCCGGTGATGTAGCAAGCTCTGGCAATACTGTAAAGGAGATTTAATGCATGATGAGCCGTCTCTTTTTGCCGCCCAAATGGTTGCTCTGGAAAGCGGTTCCATCTATGCTGTAGCCATGACAACAACCGAATGGAAAATCAATCAGCGTGAGCACGGCCTTCCCTGCTGGAAGCTCTGTCTCTTCGGGTCCCGGCGGCTCCGAGCGCTTTTTTGAGGCAGCTCTGCAAGAAACACCGGGTCACTGTGGACGACAGACAAGGCGAAGCGGGCGACCTGGTCAGCACAGGCGAAACAATCGCCGTCAAGGCCTCTCAACGCTGGCAGGAGCTGTTGGAACAGTCGCGCATTCTACCCGGGCAGGTCCTTTACGAAGATGTGCAGTGTATCGTCATCCACAAACCCGCAGGGCTTGCCATCCACCGCGCCCATGGGCATGAGGACAACCTGTTGTGGCAAGTGCAGGATTTCTTACGTCTGCGGGGTGAAACATTTTTTAAGTCGCACCCATCCAGCGCCTGGATATTGGCACATCGGGAGCGGCCCTGTTCGGCAAGGGACACGCGGCTATTGGCAAACTGGGCCAGATGATCATGGCCGGTGATGCAACCAAACGATACCTGGCCCTGATTGGAGCCTTCGTCACCACACCAGGAGAGCTGAGCTCTGCTGTTCCGGCCAAAGGGAGCAACAAAGAAGCGTTGACCAGGTACCGGCCGGTCGCCGCCCTCGATGAGCACGCCCTCCTCGAACTGGAGCTGGTGACTGGCAGGCGCCATCAGATCCGCTATCAACTGGCAAAAGTCGGCTGGCCGATTCACGGTGACGGGCGCTACCGCGGCAAAACCATCAACAGCCTGGACCGGCCCTTTCTGCATTGCCACCGTTTGTCTTTCCCGCATCCTGAAACAGGACAAACGGTGGACATCTAGTCCCCGCTGCCAACAAGTTTGTTGCTGCTCCTCGAAGACCTTGGTTTTTCACCTGACTCGTTGCAACCTGACCCGGTATCGTTCAGGGACAGCGCCACCAGCTGAGCCAAGGGGCAGAACGGGCAAAGGATCGCAGGAGTGCCCATACGAGACAAATGCCGCTATAATGTGCGTGCTTCACTAACCTTAAGATCTCCCCCCGGGGCTCTCGGGGGGATCAGTGAACAACTGGGCAAATGGCTTCCCACCCCGACATGTCATCGATCGACCCGCAACGAGAGAGACTCCACAGGCGCACCGCGACGCGCACCGTTCTGCTGTACATGACCTTTGCAGGACTGTGGATCTCTACTCTCCGACACGATCCTGGCATTATTTGTCAAAGACCCGACCCTGCTGACCCAGGCGCAGACCATCAAGGGCGGACTCTTTGTCGTTGTCACCGCGACCCTGCTTTACCTCTACCTGAGACATTGTCTTCGGATCTTGAGCGATCGGGAAGAATCGCTTGGAAAGGATCGAGACAAGGCCCAGCGAGAGATCCGTGACCGCATCAACCAACTCAGCACCTTGTTCGATTCGATGAACGCGGTTGTCTACGTTTCAGACCTTGAGAGCTATGAGCTGCTCTATATCAATCGTTTTGCCGCAGAGTCTTTCGGCCAGAACTGGAGTGGTCGCAAATGTTACGATTATCTGCAGGACAACATTGGCCAACCGTGTGATTTCTGCACGAATCAACAACTGACCAATCATGGCGAATCGGGAGATTCGGTGGTATTGGGAATTTCAGAACACAGGAACGGGCGCTGGTACGAATGTTTCGACAAGGCCATTCCCTGGACAGATGGCCGCCTGGTAAGACTTGAAGTTGCCCTGGACATCACCGAGCGTAAAGAGCTTGAAAAGATAAAGGACGAACTTCTCTCTTCCGTGAGCCACGAGATGCGTACCCCCCTGACAGCTATCAGCAGATCTGCCGAACTGCTTGTAGACGACCAGGAAATTCCCGAGCCGCAGAGACGCCATATCGAGATCATTTATCAGGAAGGCGAAAAACTTAACGCGCTCGTCAACAGGTTCCTCGACATTCGACGTCTGAAAACAAATCGGTCACGGATTAATTATGAGCAGCTGCCTGTCCATGATCTGTTGAAAAAAGCACTCGATGGATGTCGTGACCGCAAGGAGCATCACAACGTCCAGGTTCAATCTCAAGCAGGTTTAACCGTCTATGGCAACCGCCAGGAGCTCACCCAGGTCATCACCCAGCTTCTGGACAATGCCTGCCGCTATTCACCCAAAGGAGGAACAATCTCTCTCTCCTCTTTGATCGGCAAAGACATCTCGATTTGTGTCAGCGATCAGGGCATGGGTGCTCCAGTCAATTGGAAGCAATCTTCAAGCCATTCCACAGGCTTGACACTGGTGACCGGAGGAGTACATCCGGGGTTGGCCTTGGCCTGAGCGTCGCCAGAGAGATTATTGCTTTGCACGGTGGCAGGATACAGGTCGAAAGCACTCCGGGGCGGGGCAGCACCTTTACAATCCTGCTCCCCTCTCCGTCCGGCAGTGAGAATCTTGAGAGCGTGATTCACCCCGGTAGCACCCCATCATGACAGAGCAACGCCAGACCGGGACATCGTTCAAGCGTCTTCTGTTCGGTTTCATACTGACAACGCTTGCCCTGATGATCGCATGGGTCAGCTATTTTCTCTTCACTCTCGATCTCAACAATTACAGGCAGGAAATGGAGGATCAGCTCGCCTCCCTGCTGTCATCTCCCGTGCACATCGGCACCCTGCATTACAATTTTCACGAGACCAACCTGGCGCTGCATGTTGCCAACCTGGAGATCGGCAACGAGAATTCTCTCCTGCAAGTCAACGCGCCTGACATCATGATCAACCTGCAATGGAGAGGGTTGTTTGAACGCGACTTCAGGTTCAGCAAGATCAGCGTCACTCAACCACAGGTCTGGGTCAGGCCCTGGATCGAGAGACAATCCGCCATCGGTGATCAACCGCAGGAAACCGTTTACGAAGAGCTTGAATCTGACCTGTTGGAGATTATCAGCATCGACCACCTGGAAATTATTGCCGGCAGCGTAGGGATCAAGCCCCCTCCCGACCTTCCCGGGCAGACGATCGACTTGGGTAAAATCAATGGTGAGTTATCTGTCCAGAGCCTGACTCACACAGTTCGCTCTGCAAGGTGAACTCATCATCCCTGGACATCAGGAGAAAGCTCATGGCAATTACAGGGCAGGAGTTCTCTGGAATTACGCCGTGACAGAGGGATTGCACCACAGATCAACCTCGAATTGAGCTTACAGAAGCTGAATCTCGGCGCAGTCAGAAATTATTTCAGCGACTATCTGACGAATTTTTCCATCAAGGGGAGCGGTGATCTGCAGCTTCATCTCGAAGAGACCCCTGATGGCCGCACTGAGTTTCCAGTCTGAGTTGTCTTCGAAGCAGATAGAGTTGTCGCCTTCCCCGGCCTATGAAAGCCCCATCATCCTCAGAAAAATTCTGCTGGGCGGGCAGCTGCAAATGCATGGGGAGCAACGGGGTATAGAAAACGTTTCTATAGAGATCGACGACTCACGCCTTGCGGGCCGTATCGGCTGGTCTGCCCGCAGATCGGCAACCTTTCGCGACCCAGGTCACTCTTCTTGACAGCAGAATGACAATAGCGCAGCTCAAGCCATGGCTCCCCGACAACACGGAGACATGGCGATCACTCCGACGAGGTCTCGGCAACCAGGGCGCCGTTGCCGTGAAGCAGGTCGACTTCACCCTCTTTGAAAGCGAGGAGTCACAGCTGGAGTGGCGGCTTGACAGCTTCAGCGGCGAGCTCGAGCAGGTGACCTGGGACCTGGAGACAGCACCGGCCTTGGAGCTCATCTCACTGCCTTTAAACTATGCAAAGAGGCTCTGGCAGCTCAAGCATGGCAGGATGCAGTGGGGGTCCCTGCCGTTAACGCTCAATGGAGCCGGAAAATATCACGAAGGCAAGTTTGTCCTGGCCTCGCTCGATTTCGGCGGCAAAGCCGATCCTGAAGCTCCTGAAAGAATGGCAGGTTCCACAACACTCACTCTTGACAAAAGGCAGCATTGATTTCAGCGGGCACCTTGAGGGCCCCCTCGATCAGCTCAACCTGGATCTGCAGGCGGACCTGTCTCAATTTCATCTCGTTCACCCGGCCGGCTGGATGATTGCTCCGGGTGCGAATCATTAGAACTCTCCCTGCACGCGACCTTGTCGCCCCAGAAAATCAGTCTTGACCATGGTGCCATGACCTGGTCCGTTGTGAAGGGGCACATTTCAGGAGCTGTCTCTCCGGAGGATTTGGGTCACTGGACTGCCGATGCATTTCTGAAGGCAAAGCAGTCTGGCAGACTGGCCGAGGTGACGCCCTTCTCGAACGCTGCAACTTCACGGTCAGGCAGATATGAGCTTCAGACAGGAAGGGCCGTTAAAACAGCCCGCCGGTGGTGACACTGACTCTACGCGACGCCGGTTTACGCGCCACCAGCTACATCGCCGACCTGAGTCAAATAAACGGCCGTGTCCATCTCACCACCGCCGGCCTGACCGCTGACAATCTGCGGGTTCACCTGGGCGAGTCCCCCTCGTGGTTCAGGCCACAGTGGTAAACTTTGCCGATCCGCGTCTGCGTCTCAACGTCAGGGCGCCATCCATCCGCGCCGACGAGCTGGTTTTCTCTTCCGGAAAAGCCATCCTTCGCGACATCGACGGCCACCTGGAAATCAACGCTGATGAGCTTATCTTTGAGCCGGTCGATGTCCGTCTGGATGGCGGCACAAAAGCCTCGGTACGGGGCACAATCCCCTTCCACGAGCCATTTGATATCCGGCTCGACATCGCTTCGAATTCGCCGACATCAGTGAAGTAATCGGGTTATGGACAAACCACTCGGAGGCATCGAAAAAACGCTCCGCCTCCGCGAGAGCTCATTCCGACGGCACTCAACCCAGGGCAAGGGTCACGATCAACGCCTCGGTCAAGAACGGCGACCTCTACGGGATGAGCTTTCATGATGCCACCGGTGTCATCACACCGACACGAGATCAGCTGATTATTCACCCTCTTGACTTCTCGGTTGGTGAAGGCTTCTGCAATGCCCAGGTGCTCACCGACTTTTCAAATGACGGGACGGCCCTGCTGCGTATTTCAGGTCATGCCCAGGACGTCGATGCCCTCGAGGTTTACCGTGAGCTTCTGAAGCAGAAGAATATCGTGCGCGGCAAGCTTCGTGGCGACTTTTACCTGAACGGTGAAATCGGTCCGAACTATCTGCCGACATCCTACGGCAATTTCAGCGTCCAGATCCACGATGGCGTACTGCACCAGTTCCCGTTTCTGAGCAAGGTGTTTTCTTTGTTGAATGTGTCACAGATCTTTGCTTTGCAGCTGCCAGATATGGACGCCAACGGCATGCCGTTTGACCTCCTGACTGCAAATTTTCACCTGGACAAGGGTCTCCTCAAGAGCGAGGATTTGAAAATCCAGAGTGATGCCATGAACCAGTCATACACCGGGCAATTCAACCTGCTGGATCGTGAACTGGACCTGACCCTGGTGATTCACCCACTCGGCACGGTCGACAAGGTCGTCTCACGAATTCCGGTGGCCGGCTGGCTGCTGACCGGAGAAGACAGAGCGTTATTGACCGCGCACTTTGCTGTTCAAGGCAAAGCGGATGACCCTTTTGTCACCCCCCTTCCCCTGGGCACTCTCACGGGGCCGGCCTTCGGTTTTCTCAGACGCGTCCTGAAGCTTCCGGTCAAGCTGATTGAAGATCCACAGATTCTATGGGGTGGGGAAGGGACGAAGGAATAACCGGCGCAAACCACGAAAAGAAAATTCCTGACCACTCGAAATTGCCAGCCGGGCTCAGACGCGGATCAAGACAACTATCTGTTATCCTCTTTGTATCTATAACGACAATTGAACCCCTTATTTCAGTGAACTACGTCAATTCCAGACGCTATAAATCGTGGTGCAATTATTTTTCTGGCATTCTCACTGGCAACACGCTAGGATTGCTAGAAATACGTAAAGGAGGTATAAAGCTCTGGCAAAACGAAACCAAATCAATCTTACACTTGATGACTCAGAAATGAAAATATCAATGAATACTGCCGGATACACGGTATGACACCTCAAGGTTTATTCTAATCTGGAGCGCAACGATTGATTCAGGAAGATATCCTGGAGCGTAAGGCAGACCTTATGACTTTGAAATCATGGAAAGAGGTTTTGGAGGGCAATCTCTCAACCGATTGATGATTTACTCAAAATGATCGAAGAAGATAGCCGGTCCGGAGAAAGTCCTGATCTTCAAGAGCATCGCGTGATCTGTTCGCGAGAAACGCTTTTCAGCAAAAATCCTCGCTCGCTGGCGACATGGTTTCGTCCGCCTTGCTTGAGGGTTCACTACGTAAACGAAGATCAAATCCATGGCTTCTGCTGCTGACCCATGGTTTTCAGAGTAACCGCTCCTGAGACTTCGTCTTTCTCCATCTGTACGATTCGCGGCTGGCTGACATCCATTCGCTCACCCAGCTGCTTGCCAGACATGCCCATGGCTTCACGGATTGAGCGCAACCACCCTTTGACGGGAGGCTGCATCCCCTTGATTTTACTCAGCTGGGAAAACGTCTTATCCAGCTGATCACGCATGACGGACGATGTTTTGACTGCATGTTATTAACCCTTATATCATTTCTATTATGAGTCTTTGTAGCATAAACATTATATTACTCAAGAATATAAATAATATATCGGTTAATCGAAAAGAACGGGCGGAGAGGCGACGTTGAATTCCACCGTCACAATAGTCAGCATCACTTACACGGAGACTTCACGTTCGGTACTGTGTGGACGACAATGGATTCAGCCACCTGTTAACTGTTCGGGTTGATCGGTCATGATGAACCGAGCTACATACATTGACGATTTGAACCATTGATGAGACTGGAGGGGGAAACGTCAGGCGGCCCGCGTGCCGACATGTACAGCGGCAATGCCACCGGTCAGGTCGTGGATTTGACGTCGACAAATCCCGCCTGCTCCATCATCGCCTTGAAGGTTTCACGATCAGGGAATTCCAGAACGGAATCCGGCAGGTACTGGTAGGCGCTGCGCTGGGAGATCAGGCCGCCCAACCAGGGCAGTACGCGCAGAAAATAGAAGTGATAGACAGCGCGGAAGAAGCTGTTGCGAGGGGTCGCGAACTCCAGGATCACCGCCCTGCCCGCCAGGCTTGAGAACACGGACCATCTCGCACAGACCTTTCTGACGGTCAACCACATTGCGGATGCCGAAAGCGATGGTAATGCCGTCGAAGATCCCGTCCCGGATGGGGCATCGCTTCGCAGGGAGCATTGACCAGCACAATCCGGTCACGGTACGGTGAGGCAGCGACCTTGTCCCGACCGAGGACCAGCATCCCCTGGGTGAAATCCGAGCCGACTATTTTTACGGAAGCATCAGTCTGACGACCGATCTCCAGGGCCACATCACCGGTTCCGGTGGCGATATCCAGAACCCTCCCACCTTTGGGCACAGGCGAGTTGCCGGACGGCAAAACGTCCGCCAGCGCCGGTCGATTCCCAGCGACAGGAGCCGATTCAGCAGATCGTAGCGTGGTGCGATCCGATCGAACATGTCGCGAATGCCGCGACCTTTATCGGTGAGTTTGGTCATTTCATCCTTTTACCTCAAAGTCGGTGGAAAACGCCGGTTATGTAACATGGCGACAGGTGTTTATGTCAGTAAAAATGTCGGTGACAACCAGCGACCGTCGATCGTGAAACAAGCTGTTCCTTGATTGTGCTGCGCAAAACTTCAGGGCAACGAGTGTCCCAACTGCTGAGTCAACAGGCTGTATCTTTTTTCTTCAGACAGACCAGCAATAATGTCAGGTACAATACCCTGTCAGACACTTAACTCTGACGAATCACCTGTAAATCCAGGAGTTTTTTGTGACTGAAGAAACCCGCCGCATGCTGCCGTTCTGCAGCCTGATTCTGGCCATGCTGCTCTGGGCCAGTTCTTTTGTCGCCCTCAAGACTCGCTTTCCGCGGCTATCATCCGATGCAGGTGATCTTTGGCCGGATGTTCATTGCCAGCCTCTGTTTATGTATCTTCATCCCGTCCTTCCGCAAACTCAACTGGCGCCGACGGGACCTGAAATATCTCCTGATCATGGCTGTCTGCGAACCCTGTCTTTATTTTATTTTCGAAGCCAAGGCCCTGGAGCTGACCAGCGCGTCACAGGCGGGCATGATCACCGCCATGCTGCCGTTGCTGGTCGCAATCCTGGCCTGGGGATTGCTTAAAGAACAGATCACCCGCCAGACCCTGGCCGGTTTCAGGGCTGGCGATTCTCGGCGCCTGCTGGCTGAGTCTGGCCAGCGACACAAGCGCAGACGCTCCCAACCCGATGCTCGGCAACCTCAGTGAATTCCTCGCGATGGTCTGCGCTGCGGGCTACACCGTCTCTCTCAAACACCTGACCGACAACTACCCGCCACTCTTTCTGACCGCTTTCCAGGCCTTTGTCGGCAGCCTGTTCTTCTTCCCTTTTCTGCTCCATCCGGGCATTGGCTTCCCGGCTGACTGGAATCTTTACCCGCTTACTGGCTGTTGTCTACCTCGGCACCTTCATCACTTTTGGCGCCTACGGCTGCTACAACTACGGAGTCAGTCGCATTCCGGCCAGCCAGGCCGTCGGCTACGTCAACCTGATCCCGGTTTTCAGTGTCATGCTCGGCATGCTGGTCCTCGGCGAGACTCTCAACTCATCACAATGGCTGGCCTGCGGCCTGGTGTTCTGTGGCGTCTGGCTGAGCAGCTGGCGGCGGTCAACGCCCCGGAGCAGTACGGAATGTGCGGCCGCGCGTCTCAAGGTCTGAGTGTAAAGATCTAGAACGGTGTACGGGAGAAGTGGCGCTTGGTGGCATCCTGAAGTTTTGAAACCGCCTGGAAGGATTCCTTCAAAAGGTCCTGCTCTGTCTTGCTCAGCGCATGCGGGTCAAGGAAATGTGAAGGTTTTTGCCCCGCCTCTATCAGGTCAATCTCGTGTCGCAAGCGCAGGAAGATCAACGCTTCAAAGGCAGCCCTGATATGCTCGGCGGTTTCTGTTGCGAAAACGTTTTCGGCCACCAGGGCCTGCAGGCGTTCCATGGTGGAAATAGCCTGGATCCCCCGCTCGAGTGCAAACATCCTGACGCAATCGACAATATAAACGCAACCGCCATACTTGACGGAGAGCAGGCCGGCATGATCGCCCTCCTTCTCGATCTGAAAACGTCCTAACAGACCGAGCGGGACCTTGTAACGCAGATCCAGTGTCATCATGTGGTAAAGGAAGCCCTGATGAACCTCGATCCCCCTGGCGACAATATCACGCAATTCATGAGCCAGTTCGACATCGCCCAACAAGGGCAGGAAATCGAAGAATATTGACGAATTCCTTACATGGGTCGGTTCCGGATCGAGCAGCCAGTTGTGAATTCTTTTCTGCCAATCGACCAGTCGTCCCCGCCAGTCCTCGTTACGGACCATGACATCACCGTCACAGAGAGGGTAGCCGACCCTGGCAAGGGCCTGGTTGAGCTTTTCACTGAAAGGCACGAAAAAAGCGTCCACCTCGGGGCGGCGTTCGTCAGCAAAATCTTCAAAGACAAAACCGTTATCCTGATCTGGATAGAGCAGCATTTCACGGCGACCGGCACTCCCCATAATCATGAAGCAGTACCGGATATCCGGTAGCGTCATCCCTTCGGCGGTCATCTCATCAAGACAGATCTCATAGGTCCGGCGAATGATTGCGTGATGGATGTGCGACAAGATCTCCATGACTTCCGGGGTACTGCGCGTCTCGGAGAGCAGCGCACGGGCCACCCGGACAATCTCCCTGTGGATCAGAGCCAACCCTTCCAGCTTCTCCTCTTCCCTGATATTGCCAAGCAGCAAAAGAGCCTTTTGAGAGCGGTAGCGCATCAGGTCCCGCGGTGTGACAACACCGACCAATTGGTTCCGATCGACAATCGGCAGATAGTTGAGACTGTGTCTCGTCATGTAAGCCATAGCTTCGTACATGTAGGTCTCGGGGGTCATGGTCCGGGGCCTGATACGCATGACATCCTGGGCGGTCATCGCCTGTGCATCGACATTCTCCGGGGCAAGGACTTTTGCCACCAGGTCACTTCCGGTAATGATACCAATGGGCTCGTTCTCCGGATTGGTCACGACCAGAAAGCTGATACCATGCTCGGTCAGCCGACGCGCGACCGTGTTCACCGGTGTATCGGGAGCACATGTCACAACAGCGGAGGTCATGATTTCAGAGAGACGTTTTTTGAAGGGATATGCCTCCATCTGGGTCAGTGCCGAGCCGGAGTGTTCTGAAACTATTTCGGAATAGAGTTTGCGGACCCTGGAGAGAACAGCGCTGGTAAAGAAGCTGCTGATCTGGGGATTGTCCCTTTGTAATCGATGGAGGATGTCCGCCGGGATAAGGTAACACACCGTTGGCTTTACAGTTCGCGCACCACCGGCGTAGGGTTCGCCGGTAAAGATCGGCGTACCACCAAAAAACTGCCCTTCCTTACGGTAATCAACCACCATGTCAATACCGCCAGGCGACACCAGGGTGATCGTAACCAGGCCTTCTTTAATGACATAAAGGTAGCCGGTGGGCGGATTGTTCTGCTGAAAGATATCGTGATTGGCCGGGTATTTTTTTTGAATCGCCGCGTCGCGCAACTCTGCGAAAACAGAGTCGGGAAGTTGGCTGAAAGGTTCTGTTTCCTGTAAGTGCTTGATCAGTGGCATGGAGGTCGTGCTGGCTGAGGATTCATTCTTGCGAGACCCGCTCTCACAATTCAGGGCTAATTTACCATTGGTCACACAGAAAGGGCAATCGCTTTAATCTCTACAGGGAAAGCCATCCGTCGTAAACCACCCGGTACGACCAGCAAGCGGTGCAACAGCGCCATCGGACAGAAAAGAGGGAGGACGTTGCTCAGGCCCGACTGCGGGGGCTGTGGGGAGAGTGCCAGCCCAACTTGGAGGAGATGATGCTGCAGGTCTCTATCAGCGGGTTGATAATCTGCTTTTGGATAACCTCCTGGGGGAGTCGGAACTCCGGGCCGACGATGCAGAGCACGCCGTGAAGTTTGCCGCCGTTACCGAAGAGAGGGGCAGCCACGCTGGCGATGCCTTCTCCAAGTGCGCCGCTATCCTGGGCGTAACCACGTCGGCTGACTTCGGAGAGTTGGCTGGGAAGGAGTTGAGATTTATCGGAATCCTGCGTGCCCTGGAGAGGACTAAAGGACAACAGGACCTGACCGGCAGCTGTCGTATCGAGGGGATATCGATTACCGACCAGGGACACAATTTTCACTTTCTGCGTGGTATCGACAATATCGAGGAAGAGAACTTCTTTGCCGCGGCGCACGGCAATGTAGGCCGCCTCATTGCAACTGCGCGCCAGGCGTTCCGCAACGGGGCGGGCGTGGCGCAGCAAGCCCATGCGGGACAGGAACTTCTGGCCGATTTCGTAGGCCGAGAGGCCCAGTCGGTATTTCCCGGAGAGCTCTTCCCGTTCTACATAACCGCGGTTTTCAAACGTTGCCAAAAGACGAAAAACGCTGGTTTTATTCATCGCAAGCTTTTCGCTCAACTGACTGATTCGGACATCATCGTCAATCTCGCTGAGCGCTTCGAGAACATCAAGAGCGTTTTCAACAGCTTGTATTGAATAAGATTCCTTATCTCTGGAGGGCACAGGTAACTCCTATGGAATCGAATTAAAGTGTCAAATGAACGAGCATGAATCAAAATAATACGACGTTTTATTATTGTCAACAATTTGCTTTAAAAAGTTATCAGACAGGCAAAAAAAGAGAGTGTAAAAAATAACATTTATTGGGTTATAAACTCTAAAAAGCTAGTTTTTAAAGAGTTCTTTTGATTTTTATCAGATTTTCGCTTGAGCAGCCCAAAAGACAAAAATACTGTTTTATTATCTCACAAGGCACCGAGAAAAGAGGAGACAAGTCAAGAATGTCGATTCAAGCGGGCGAGAATTGGCTGGTCGGCGGGAAGGATGTCGAACTCTGACAGGTCGTGAGGGTGAACCCAGCGATGTTCGGCAACGCCGATGTCGCGGAGAGTCTTCGTCAGAAGTTGACAGGAGTAAGCAAGGATCAGAACCGGTCCCCAGTCATAACGGTAATGGACCACCTCGAAAATCTCGATGACGCGAATCTCGGCATCAAGCTCTTCACGGATCTCTCGGCGCAGAGATTCTTCGGGACTTTCCCCCGGATCGATTTTACCTCCGGGGAACTCCCACAGCCCTCCCTGGGCCTTATGGTCCGGCCGACGGGTGATCAGAACTTTACCTTTTTCGAAGATAACAGCGGCGGTCACCAGCAAGGGCATTCCCGCATCGTCTGATGTTTTCAATTTGACCATGTGTTCACGATAGCATTGATGCTGCAGATAAATCTATAAAGCGATGGAAAAGCACGCACCCTGTTCTGTGCTTCCAGGCTCTTGCTGAAAAGCAGTTGCCGTGATAGTTTGTCGTGATTTTCAGAAACCGCAAAGACACCCTCGATAAAGGAGAATATTTTGTCTGTTCACGAGATAAAGCATCCCCTGGTGCGTCACAAGCTTGGCCTGATGCGCCGGGACGGAATCAGCACCAAGGACTTTCGCGAGCTCGCATCAGAAGTCGCTCGACTGCTGACCTACGAAGCAACGAGTGATCTGGAAACGGAGCGTGAAACAATTGACGGCTGGGCAGGACCGATCACGGTGGACACGATCAAAGGGAAGAAGATTACCGTGGTACCGATCCTGCGTGCCGGCCTCGGCATGATGGATGGCGTTCTCGATCTCATCCCGAGTGCGAGGGTCAGCGTTATCGGCCTCTACCGTAACGAGGAGACACTCGAGCCGGTGGCCTACTTCCAGAAGTTTGCCAGCCAGATGGAAGACCGCACTGCAATGGTGCTTGATCCGATGCTGGCTACAGGCGGCAGCCTGATCGCCGCCATTGACATGCTCAAGAAAGCCGGCTGCAAAAGGATCAAGGGCCTGTTCCTGGTTGCGGCACCTGAAGGGATCGCTGCCTTGCAAAAGCAACACCCGGACGTAGATATCTACGTTGCCGCCATCGACGAGAAGCTGAATGATGTTGGCTACATTCTGCCCGGGCTTGGAGACGCCGGAGACAAGATTTTCGGCACCAAATAACGTTACCCGGGAGATTTTCAATGTCTGACAACCTGCAGAGAAATCGCTTCAGCCTCAATCCTAAAGAAATGGTGATCGGCGCCCAGATGCTCTTCGTCGCCTTTGGTGCGCTGGTTCTGGTGCCACTTTTGACCGGTCTCAACGCGAATGTCGCACTCTTCACCGCTGGTGCCGGCACTTTGGTTTTTCAAATCGTTACACGCGGTAAAGTGCCTGTTTTCCTTGCATCCAGCTTCGCCTTTATTGCCCCGATCATCTATGGTGTACAACAGTGGGGGATTCCCGGAACCATGTGCGGCCTGTTTGCAGCAGGGCTCTTTTACGTTGCGATCAGCGCCGCCATTCGCATTTTCGGCTCAGACATTCTACACCGTATTCTACCGCCGATCGTAACCGGCCCGGTCATCATGGTCATTGGCCTGGTTCTGGCTCCGGTTGCCGTGCACATGGCCTCCGGGCGAACCGGAGACGGGTCTGCCTGGCTGGTGCCGCAACCGACCGCATACATGATTGCCGGGGTTGCGCTGCTGGTCACGGTCATGGTTTCTCTGCTCGGCAAGGGCCTTTTCAGACTGATCCCGATACTGTGCGGTATCGTTGCCGGCTACCTGACGGCGATCATTCTCGACACGACCGGAATATCGACCTCTCTTCAAGCGTCCTTTGATCCCGGCACCCTGCAGAACTGGACCGGCCCCACCCTGGTATCGATGCAAAAAGTTTTCGATGCTCCCTGGCTGGCCATACCCGACTTCACCCTGCCCGTCTGGAACCTGGAGGCCATCCTCTTCATTGTACCGGTCGCCATTGCTCCGGCGATCGAACACTTCGGCGATGTCCTCGCGATCGGCAGCATCACCGGAAAGGATTACGTGGACGATCCAGGCATTGACAAAACCATGCTCGGTGACGGCCTCGCGACCAGCCTGGCCGCTGTTTTGGGCGGGCCACCGAACACCACCTATTCGGAAGTGTCCGGAGCGGTCGCTTTGACCCGTTCATTTAATCCCGTGGTCATGACCTGGGCTGCGATCACGGCCATCCTGCTCGCATTTATCGGCAAGCTGGGCGGCTTCCTGAATACCATACCGGTGCCGGTCATGGGCGGCATCATGGTCCTGCTCTTCGGCGCCATCGCGGTCATCGGCATCAACACCCTGGTCAGGGCAGGCACCGACCTGATGCAGCCGCGCAACCTGACCATTGTTGCAGTCATCCTGGTCTTCGGCATCGGCGGCATGAGCTTCGACCTGGCTGTTGTCAAACTCGGCGGCATTGGCCTGGCCGGTATTATCGGTGTCCTTCTCAACCTGATCCTGCCACAGCAACGTGAGCACTAACTACTCGGGAACAGACCACAACGCAATTCTCAAAAGCGCACCCGGTCCCCCGGGTGCTCTTTTGCTGCTCTATCTTTTCCCCAGGATAGCTTTTTACGAAGGTTGATATTTTAGTTCTTGACATATGTGACTAATTCGGTAATATATTCACAACGGAGCATGATTCTTCATGTTCTACCTCCTAAGAAAAACCCATAAACCCTTTGCCCCACAGACATACTCCTGGCTGTGGGGCTTTTTTTTTGCTCCGTCTTCTGTCTCCGACTGAAGGACATTAATCTTTTCCATAGTATAAATTGAAACCAGTCACAGCGGTTGGCACGACAAACTACGATAGTGTATCCTGTTAAGAGTGGGACTGGCCGGCAGACTATCAACCGTAACTCAAGACTAAAGAGTTGCTTGAGATTAATCCTTGTGAGTATCCATCAATAAGGGTCAATCATTTTAGGGGTAGTAAATATGAATACTGGATGTCGTTGGTTACTGATTTTCTTGTTGATGCTCTTGCCGCTGCTTGTGAGCTCACTCTCCGTGGCCCAAGAGGATATTTTCGCAGCAACAACTTCAGATTCCCAGGCAAACTGGATGACGGATGAAATCATCGTAAAGTTCAAGCGGGATGTCGATGACCTGACAATTGAAAAGACCAATCGTCAGTTTGAGACGACCATGAGAGCATTAGGCCGATACGGCAAGTTCTTGCGACTGGGAATCCCGGCGAAGCGTAAAGTCGCTGAACTGGTTGCAGCTTATCGGCAACTGCCCGAAGTCGAATATGCCGAACCTAACTATCTGGCCAGAGCCCATGCCATGCCGAACGATTCCTACTACCCGCTCCAGTGGAATTTCGATAATCCTGCCTTCGGCGGTATTCACATGGAACAGGCCTGGGAGCTCAGCACCGGCAGTCCGAATGTGATTGTTGCAGTCGTTGATACGGGGGTGGCCTACGAGAATTACACGACCAGGTTCTGGTTGTGGAGAACCTCTTATTCCCGAGCCCCGGATCTGGCCGACACCCGTTTCGTGCCTGGTTACGATTTTATCAATAACGATGCGCATCCGAACGATGATGAAGGACACGGTACCCATGTGACAGGCACTATTGCCCAAAGCACCAATAACGGCATCGGGGCGGCCGGGATCGCCTTCGATACGGCAATCATGCCGATCAAGGTTCTCGACAGCAATGGTAGCGGCAGCTATTCGGCGATCGCCGAAGGAATTTATTATGCGGCTGACAACGGTGCCAAGGTGATCAACCTGAGCCTTGGGGGGCCGAATGCTTCGCAGACGCTTGAAAATGCGCTGGCCTACGCTCACGGTAAAGGGGTCACCATTGTCTGTTCCGCAGGTAACGATGGCAACCCGACTGTGGTTGAGTACCCCGCTGCCTATGACAACTACTGTATTGCCGTCGGCTCGACTCGTTACGATGAAACAATCGCCTTCTACTCTAACGGGGGAGCGTCACTTGACATCACCGCCCCAGGAGGCGATCTCAACGTTGATCAGAACGGTGACGGTTATAGTGACGGTATCCTGCAGCAAACTCTGGATGGCAGCACGACGCGCTTCGGTTACTACTTTTACCAGGGAACGTCCATGTCAGCGCCGCACGTCAGCGGAGTCGCGGCCCTGTTAATTGCCTCCGGAGTGGCGGTGACGCCCGATGAGGTGCGGGAAGTGTTGCAGGCAACGGCCGAAGACAAGGGGACGCCAGGTTGGGACCCCGCTTATGGCTGGGGGCTGCTCGACGCAGCCGCAGCCTTGAACTATACCGCCACCCCGAACAGTCCACCTGTCGCGGCGGCCGGTGGCCCTTACACCGGCACCGAGGACCAGGTTGTCGCCTTCGATGGAGGGGCTTCTTTTGATCCTGAAGGCGGGCTTCTGACCTACAGCTGGGACTTTGGGGACGGTTCAAGAGGTAGCGGGCCTACTCCGGTTCACACCTACCTGGCCGGAGCTGTTTACACTGTCTCGCTGGTCGTTAACGATGGCTTGGAAAATTCCGCCACGGTGACCACCACGGCAACCATCGAGGAGGTTCCGGATCCACCAGTCGCTGTCATCAATGGCCCCTACAATGGGATAGAGAAGGCCCCCATCACGTTTGATGCCTCAGGCTCATACGATCCGGAAGGGACTCCATTGATCTATCTCTGGGATTTTGGCGACGCTACGGTTGGCAGCGGACTCCGTCCGTCCCATACCTACCAGGCAGACGGGGTCTATACCGTTTCTTTGATCGTAAATGACGGCAGCCTGGATTCTTCTCCAGCCTCGACCACTGCGGTGATCGAGGCCATCAATATTGCGCCGGTTGCTGTTGTCAATGGCCCCTACGCAGGAACTGAAGGAATCGCCGTTACTTTTGATTCCAGCGGTTCCAACGACCCGGAAGGTTCGACCTTGAGCTATCGTTGGGATTTTGGCGACGGCACGAGCAGCGGCGACCGTAATCCGAGCCATATTTATCAGGCTGGTGGTGTCTATACCGTGTCCCTGGTGGTTAATGATGGCCTCCTGGATTCCTCTGCAGCCGCGACCACGGCAAGCATCGAAGAAGTGAATGAAAGTCCCGTCGCTGCCCCGGGTGCAGATCGCACGGTGACGACAGGGGAAGTCGTCACTTTTAATGGTTCCGGCTCGCGTGATCCTGATGGGACAATCGTTTCCTACTTCTGGGATTTTGGCGACGGCACCACGGGCAGTGGCGTTTCACCTTCCCATACCTATGCCAGTGCCGGAGAATATCACGTCAGCCTACTGGTGACTGACAATCAGGGCGGGACCGGAACAGGTCAGGCAAAAGTTACAGTGGCCGATCCTCCTGAGTTAACCATGCACGTCGCGGCGATCGACCTCGTGCTGAATCGAACCCGGTTCTTCTGGTTCAGCTTCGTCGATGTGACCGCGAGAATCACCATTCTTGATGCCAATAACTTGCCGGTGCCAGGGGCGACCGTGACGGGTTCCTGGAGCGGGGCGACAAGCGGCAGCAACACCGCAGTGACCGGTGCCAATGGGCAGGCGACCATGACCTCGAGTCAACTTTTAAATCCACCATCCGGCACGACTTTTGTCATGACGGTCAATCAGGTCGGTCTGGCGAACTGGGTTTACAGTGTAGTTGATAACGTTGAAACGAGCGATACGTTGAGAGTCCCCTAGAGGGAGAGATATGGATATTTTGTGTACGCTGTGGTGAGGATTTTTCTCCGCAGCGCAGGTTATAAATGAGAGCAAAGTTCTTCTCTATTGAAGTCGGTGGTGATGCTGAGAAACATCTATTCCGCGCTTAAATACGATCACGCACTCTTCATCTGCGAGACGCCAAAGCCATGACAACAACAGCTGACCTGGCCATTATCGGAGGGGGAATCGTCGGGTGCGCCACCGCCCTGGCAATCACCTCGCGCAACCCCGATCTGAAAATCGTCCTCTTCGAAAAAGAAGCGCAACTGGCAAGCCACCAGACCGGTCACAACAGCGGCGTCATCCACGCCGGTCTCTACTACCGACCAGGCTCCCTTAAGGCCACGACCTGCGCCTCTGGGCGCGAGGCGCTTTATCGCTTCTGCGCCGAGCACGACATCCCTCACCAGCGCTGCGGCAAGGTCGTTGTCGCTGTCGACGAAACCGAGCTGCCCTCACTGGACGAACTCGAACGCCGGGGCCGGGCCAACGGCCTGGATGGGCTGCAGCGGCTGACCGCCGCCGAGTTGAAAGAGCGCGAACCGCACGTACGGGGGACTGCCGGCCTGTTCGTGCCGCAGACCGGCATTGTCGATTACGTGCGCGTCACGCAACAAGATGGCCGAGATTTTCCGAGTCGCGCGGCGGCATCATCCACCTGCAGACGCCGATCACGCAAGTCACCGGGCAGGCTGACGGCTACCTGCTCCAGGCCGGCAAGGAGACCTTCCGCGCCCGCGGCCTGGTCAACTGCGCCGGCCTGCATGCGGACCGGGTCGCCCGTTCTGCCGGGCTGCACCCTGACTTGCACATCGTCCCGTTCCGCGGCGAATACTATGAATTCAAACCGGAGCGCAGCCACCTCGTAAAACATCTCATTTACCCGGTCCCCGATCCGCAGATGCCGTTTCTCGGCGTCCACTTCACCCGCATGATCGACGGCACCGTCGAGGCCGGCCCCAACGCCGTGCTGGCGTGGCGGCGCGAGGGTTACCAGCGCAGCGACATCTCGCTGCGTGACCTGGCGGAGACGCTGACCTTTGCCGGCTTCTGGAAACTGTCCGCCCGCTTCTGGCGTGTGGGCCTTGAGGAGCATGGCCGCTCTTTCTCGAAAAGGCTGTTCGTCAAAAGCCTGCAGCGCCTCATGCCGGAGATCAAGGGTGACGATCTGATGCCGGGGGGCAGCGGCGTGCGCGCCCAGGCGGTTGATGGAGAGGGAAAGATGGTTGATGACTTCCGCATCCAGACCGAGGGTCGCATGGTTCATGTCCTCAATGCTCCGTCACCGGCGGCGACCGCGTCTTTAAGCATCGGTGAACATATTGCCGACCGGATTATGGAGGTTATCGGGTGAAAGCGAGGCCCGACGACTTGTGACTCTGACTGACGTCCTCAGATCGTTCAAACGGCGGACCGGCACCAGATGCACAGCACAGGAGATGCACGGGTCATAGGCGCGCACGATTCGTTCCGCGCCAGCCATCAAGCGCGCATGATCCTGTTCATCAGCCAGGTCGGCCATGATCTGGGCTGCCATCACCCGCTGATTGATCGAGGTCGGCGTCACGACATCCGCAGACACGACCATCCCCCATTCATCGACAACATAGTGATGTACCAGCAGACCGCGCGGCGCTTCGGTGACCGCCGTACCGGTGCCGCCGCCGACTATGCAGCACTTCGGCCTTGCAACGGTTCGCGACGATCATCGTCCAGCAGGATGTCCAGCAGTTGACCGACCCTCTGCAAAGCCCAGTCGATTTCCCTGATCTGGGCAATATTGTTGCCATGGATGCCGAAGCTGTTCGGCGATGGGACACCTTGCAAGACCTGAGCGCCGTCCAGCCGGGCTCGCGCCAGGGCACCGGTCAGAAAAGGACCTGATTCACCGGCAGCATCCTTGGCGTGGGAGTCCGGCCTGGCCTGCTCCCCGAGCAGTTGCGCATAGTCGGCGGCAGGCAACGATCCCGATCTTTTCATGCCACAGACGATCACCGCTCAAGGCAAAGGCGGTCCGCACCGACGGCCGCAATTGCGTTGCCGATCAGCCGGATGAGGCTTCGGGATAGTTGTTGGCCGTAAAAATCCGGCGGCCAAACCTGGCCAGTCACGCTGCCAGCGTTGCAATTCATCAGCAAGGGTTTCGATTTCGTCCTGGCCGGGACGATAGGCGACACCACCGAACACCGGGTTGATCGGATGGATCACCCGTCCACCGGCGATTTTCTGGATCAGGTTGCCGAAGGCCTTCAACTCGAGTCCGGCTTTTGCCAGAGGGTCCTCTTGCCGCAGCAGTTCGACGATATCCGGCGTACCGCGCAGATCGGGCAGGATCAGGCAGAAGAGGTGCAGGGCGTGGCTCTGGATATGCCCGCCCAGCAGCAGCAGCTCACGGAGCGCTGGCGGCAGGCGGAATGGTGATCGGCCATAGCGTTTTCGAGGGCCTGCAGGGAGGTCAGCTTGTGGGCTGCAGAGCAGATCGCGCAGATCCGACAGACCAGATCCGGCACCTCATCGTAGCGACGGCCGACAACCAGCGATTCAAAGAGACGCGGCGACTCGAGCAGGCGCACCTTGACATCATCGCAGGCGACCGTCCTTGAGCAGCAGCTCGACCCGACCATGCCCTTCGACGCGGGTTAAAGGATCAACGATCAGTCGGGTCATGGCGCTTCTCCAAAACGTTCCAGGCGATGACGGATGTCCTGCTCCGAGAGACCGGCAGCGATCAAACAGGCGGGACAAGTTCATCCCGGTTCGCCTCCGCCACGAGCCCCCGACAACCTTCACAGGGGACACCGATTCCCGGGACACATGGCGCGGCAACCGGCGTGCGTCACCGGCCCGAGGCAGGGGGCACGATCCTCTTCCAGCAGACAGCGGTTTTCGTTGATGCGGCACTCCATGCAGACCGGCATCACCTGGCGGCCGGGCCACCCGCCGTGCAGGATCGCGGCAAGGGTCTCCAGCAGCTCGTGCCGCTCCGGTGGACAACCGGGTATCTGCCCGTCGACCTTGACAAAGTGGTGCACCGGCTGCGGTGGGAAAGTATCCCACTCGGCACCGCGACTGACCGTAGATCGAGTCCACGGCCTTGCGGCGCTCACCCTTGACCATGGCATTGACACCGCCGGTCAGGGCGCAGGCACCGACGGCCACCAGCAGATCGGCGCTGTGCGGCGGATGGCCAGCAGCCGTTCTGACTTCGGCGGGAGAGGTCAAGCGAGCCTTCCACCAGCGCAATATCGACCGCGTCGCTCTTGTCACAGGCAGAAGAGACCAGCGGGAAACTTGTGAAGCTCAACGACCGTCGAGAGCGCCGCCAACGATGCTTCGCAGTTGACCAACGTCAGCTGGCAACCGCTGCACGAGGTAAAACGAAGCCAGGCCAGCTTAATCGGAGTCTTTAGTTTCATATCGCCCCCGCCATGCCGCGCAACTCTTCAAGGCTGAAGACCGGCCCGTCCTTGCAGATGTAGCGGCCGCCGGCCACACAGTGGCAGCACTCGCCGATGCCGCAGCGCATACGCCGTTCGAGGGTCGCGAAGATCCTTGCTGTCGGCAAGCCCATCAAGGCCAGCTCTTCGAGAACGCAGCGGTAGAGGGCCGGCGGGCCGCAGACCGCGGCCACCGTGTCTTGCGCGGGTTGAAATCAAGATCGACCAGCAGTTCGGTGACCAGGCCGATCTTGCAGAAGACTCCATCGTATGGAGCAGGCAGTGTCTCGGCAAAATCGACGGAAAAGCGCACATCGATCCGTCCCTGACGGGACAAGGCGACAAGCTCTTCGCGAAACAGCAGCACACCGGGTTCACGCGAACCGTAGAGCAGAATAATCCTGCCCGTTCCGCGCATGGTCGAGCAGGGCTTGCAACAGGGCCCGCATGGGCGCCATGCCGAGACCGCCGGCAATCAGCAAGAGCATCCTGGCCGGCAAACGATTCGAGGGGGAAACCGTTGCCGAAAGGCCCGCGCAGCCCAACGGTATCTCCAACGCTCGAGCTGGTAGAGCGCCTCTGTCACCCGACCGGTACGACGGATGCAGGAGCTGACAAGCCCTTCGCGTACAAGATCGCAGGAAGACACCGGAAAACCGCCGACACCGGGGACGCTGATTTCGAAAAATTGCCCGGGAGCCAATCTGAACGGCATGCTCCGGCCGGAAAGTAAACAGGTGGTTGTCGACAACACTCCGCTCGATACGCTCGATGACGGCTGGAACCGGCTGCATTGCATGGTTCATGAGCCACCCTCCCCGTTCAGACTGTTCGGCAATCCGGTCAAGGTCGATATCGACCGGACAGACCTTGCGGCAGCGGCCGCAGCCGACACAGGAGTCCTGGCCACGCAGTGCCCCGAAACCGAAACGCTTGTGTTCCATGCGGAAACGCAGGCGATTGGCGCGGCCTGGCCGGAAATCGTAATCTCCAGCGACCTTGCCGTGTTCAGCGAAGAAACAGTTGTCCCAGACGCGATGCCGGGTCACGCTACCGTTCAACTGCGGCTACATCGAGCATGTCAAAGCAGTAGCAGGTCGGACAGACCGCGGAACAGGCCCCGCAGGAAAGACAGCGCTGCGCCTCCTCGGCCCAGACGGCAGCATCGGTCTGCAGCAGCAAAGCGCTCCAGTGCAAGTTCAGCGCCTGCGTTCCCGACAACCCTCGGGCCATGGCAGAGGACATGTCTCGCGAAGTTCGGCAACCGCTGGCATGCAACAGCGCCTCGCCTGCAGGAGAGAGGGCCCAGGCCCGTTCCTGGGCGAAAACAGATCACCGGCCAGGGGCATCAGCTGTCCAGTCGCAGCGGCATTCCGGACCCGGCTCACACGCCATCCCCACCAGCAGAAATCTGCGCACGCCGGGCCTGGTACGGCTCATCATCGGCAAAGACCTGGTCGAGATACCAGACCGCCTGCAAATCACAGAGCGTTAGCCCGACCACGGCAAAGGATCCGTCAACCCGGGGCGCGACGAATCGCCCGGCGGAATAGGTCCAGACCTCTTCACGCGGCGGCAACAGCAATTTTTTCAGGGGAAGAAAGGTCGTAACCGCCAGGCTCGGGTACGAGTCGTCGGACATCGGCAGGAGCCGACAGAGACCATCAGCACCGGTCTGTGGAGACCAGAGAGCCCGACACTTTTTCACATGATCAAGCAATGCTTCAAGGTCGGCTCTTTTGAACGGATAGACAGGAATAAACAGGACCAAGCATGAGAAACCTCTAAGCTTGATTCTATCACCATTTCGCCAAGCGGCAAACGCTCTCTGACAAGATTCCACGACAGACCGCAGGAAGGATGACGCGACCGAGGCCTGTCATGACAGGGAAACTTGCGCTGAGTCAGTCGACTGGTGTCATCAACTGATTGGCGAGTCGCGACACTTTTCCCTCGAACTCCTCCAGGGTACCGTCATTGACCAGGACCCCGTCCCAGTCGTGGTATTCATCCAGAGACGTTTCGCTGGCATGGTTGTTCGCACCGTCGAAACCAGGTCGTTCGATTTTGACAATCAGACCACCGTGTTCCCTGACCACATTCAATTCGTTCATAAAACGGACATCATCGATCAGCACATGCATCTGCTCCAGGTCGAGCTGTTCGACCCTGCGCCCCCAGGCCTTGGTCCAGTAATCGGGGTCCTCGGTTCTTCGATACTCTGTGCCCCACCATTGCAGAATACGTCTGACCGTCACGGCTGTCTGGCCGGGGCGGTCCTGAATGTCCTGATGCTCGGCGATAAAATGCGGCCACTTTGGACATTGAGCCAGGGCTTTCTGCTCGTCCACATGGAAGACCCGCACCTTGTCATCCTGGCAACCGTATACCAGGGGCACAGATTCGTCAGCACCGATCGCACGCAGAAAAGCTTCCACCTCATCGCGCAGCACCATCGCCATCGGCACAATCATGCATTCCTTATCAAGCAGTGGCGCCATATGTTTTGCTGCGGTGGTTTTTCCTGTGGCCGCTTTACCGGCAAAGCCTACAATCATCGTTGTTACTCCGGGAGAAGGTTGTCAGGGAGTTAATATCGACCCGAATTGAGCATCCGGAATTCATTAACACGAAACACAGGGCGAGTGTACTTGAATCAGAAACCGGCATCAATCCCAACCTCGGTGTGATGTCGAGAAAAACAACGACATCTGATGCAGTCGGCTTCAATCCAGTGTATTCTAAACAGCGACTCCGTCATCGTAACGAAACAACGGCACCACATGCGGAGTGCTGACGGACTCGTTGAAGCAGGGCTTTTTAAAGAAAGAATGGCATGAACATTATTTACGTCCTTGACCTCATTGGTACTGCGGCTTTTGCCGCTTCAGGCGCCTGGGTCGGAGTACGCAAACACATGGACCTGTTCGGCGTGTTGGTGCTGGGTCTCGTCACCGCTGTCGGCGGAGGCACCCTGCGCGATTTATTGCTGGGAGACGTCCCCCCCTTCTCACTCAAAGACGAGACCTACATCTTCATCTCGGTTGCCGTCTCCCTGGCTGTCTTTGCAAACCGGGATCAATTCGAACGGTTCGAGAAACCGCTGCTCTATTTCGACGCGATCGGCCTCGGCACCTTCGTGGTCATCGGCACGACCAAGGCTCTCGATTTTCAAATGGGGCTGCTCGGAGCGATCCTGATGGGGGTCATGACCGGGACCGCCGGGGGTGTCATCCGGGACGTGCTTGCCAACCAGGTTCCATTGATTCTGCGTCGTGAAATTTATGCCTCGGCCTGCATCGCCGGCGGGGTGCTGCTGGTCATTCTCGAGTCTCTCGGCACGGGGCGTCTTGTTGCCGCCCTGTTTGCTTCTGGCACGGTGATCGTTGTGCGACTCCTGGCGATTCACTATAACTGGGCACTGCCTAAAGCATAGATCAGAACCATATGGAGGAGAAAACCCATGCCTTACGTCAACATCAAACTGACCCGCGAGCAGGAACCGATCACTGCAGAACAGAAAGCGGCCATCATCAAAGGCGTCACCGATCTGCTGGTCAACGTCATCAACCGTGGCCCGAAGACAACCGTCGTCGTCATCGATGAAATCGACACCGACAACTACGGTGTTGGCGGAGAGACGATCACGTCACGTCGCAAGCAGGGTCAATGATTTTCGTTGACAGATTGATCCAGAGACAGGACATGTTGGTCGGAGCCCTGCGGATCGCACGTGGCTCATTTCGGACTGGGACAGGTGAGACCTGCAAAACGATCGCAAGATGATCTGACATGCTCCAGCAGGAGTGATGTGCCCGGTAAAAATGATTTGAGGTGAGTTCCCCTGATCGTCAGCAGAATGGTTCTACACCATCATGTCTGAGAAGACTTTGAATTGAGCTGAGGTATTCTTCAGAAAGGTCCAAGAACTGAAGGCCGATACCAGCCGGGAGCTCTGCTTTTTTGGGTTCGTCTTTCGAGTTCACCCAGGCGACCTTCGCTCTGCAGTTCACTATTTTGTTTATATCTGGCAAAGTGAAACTCAACAACACCTTTTCATCGACAGAAAATGTCGTGTCTGTTTCCAAAAAAAGGCCTCCGCTACTCATATCGACACTAAATCCACTGAGAACTTTTTCTTGAGAGGACCCATAGTAGACACGCAGTTCCGCCTTCAAACTTTTTCTCTGAGATTCAGTTTCAGCCATTTTCAAAGCGTCTCCTTAAAACACGAAAAGCGACCCATCTAATCTAGTTGACATGCACAAGTATTATTTTGCCGTAAATTATACCACTTCATGATCACATTCAAATCTTCAAGGTTAAATAACCCTGACCATTTCCTTCGCCTTCATTTTCTCTATCTAAAAAACGGGGCCCGCGACAGCATAAATTAAGGCGACCCGAAACCGCATCGGGTCGCCTTAATGGTATGAACTTAAAAGAACAGCGGAGAAAGAAATCAGCCCGCACGAAACCAGGCCGACAGCGTGGCCGTGCAACAAGCTCAACCTTCCATATGAAGCCGATTTTCGTGTTCAGAGACATCCGTCTGGCCCAGGTCCGTGACCATGGCAACATCGTCGGCATTAAAAACCTTGTCAACATCCAGTATAATCAAAAACTGGTCGTCGACTTTTCCCATGCCCTGGATGAATTCGGTATTAAGCCTGGTCCCAATACGCGGGGCCGGCTCGATCTGTTCATCCGTGATATCGAGCACCTCCCTGACAGCATCAGCAAGCGCCCCGACGACAACATGCTCCTCACCACACAGGATTTCCAGAACGATGATGCACGAGTTCTCAGTGTGCGCACCTGAAGACATGCCAAGCTTGAGGCGCATATCGACAACGGGTACAACTTGCCCGCGCAGGTTGATCACCCCGAGCATGTATGCCGGGGTCTGCGGCACCTTAGTGATGGGAATTAAATTCAATATTTCCCGGGTGCGGGCGACTTCCACGCAAAAGGTTTCCGTTGCCAGAACAAAGCTGACAAACTGCATATTTTCTCCTAGAAAGTTTCAAATTCCTCATCGAGCTCATCAGCTCGACCTTGAAGGTTTCGATTGACAGCAGGCACAGGCAGGACCTTTTGCGCGGACGCCTTGTTGGTTTGCACCTTTTGCGCAGACGCCCTGCCGGTATGTGCTTTTGCAGCAGGCAATGGTATAGAGGGGCTATTCGAGGCTTTCGCGATTTTGAAAAAGGCGATCATCTGCTCCATTTGCCCAGACTGTTCGGCGAGCTCCTGAGCCGTTGATGACATCTCTTCCGCTACGGCGGTGTTCTGCTGGATGACCTTGTCAAGCTGCATGATTGACTGATTGATCTGCTCCGCGCCAATATCCTGTTCCTGGGTCGCTGCGTTAATCTCTTCGACCAGTTCCGCGGTTTTTTGGATCTGCGGGACAATCTCTTCAAGGACCCGGCCAGCAAGCTCCGCTGTTTCGATGCTGCTACGCGAGACCTCGCTGATCTCACCGGCCGCGTTCTGACTGCGTTCGGCCAACTTGCGGACTTCCGCGGCAACAACGGCAAAACCCTTGCCATGTTCACCGGCGCGGGCAGCCTCGATGGCAGCATTGAGCGCCAGCAGATTGGTTTGTCGGGCAATTTCTTCAATCACCTGAATCCGCTCGGTAATGTTGCGCATCGCCGCAACGGTCTTCAAGACCGACTGGCCTCCGTTTTGCGCGTTGCTGGCTGCGGTTCTGGCCAACTTGGCTGTTTCTGATGAATTGATGGCGTTCTGTCGAATGTTGGCGACCATCTCTTCAATAGATGAAGATGCGATTTCCGCAGCAGCCGCCTGTTCGCTGGAACCTTCTGACATCTGCTGCGCTGAAGAGCTGACAACCTGGCTCCCGGATGAGACACCGGCGGCAGTGGAGCGAACCGAGCCGGCGACCTCCGTCAGTTTTGCAACCATTTCGGCCAGGGCAAACATCATCTCGTCCTTGTCTGAGCGGCTGTCGACCCGAACATCGAGATCCCCGAGCGCGATCCTTTTCGCCAGCGCCGTGACCTCGTGCAGGGAAGAAGTCAGGAGGTTCATTGCTCGTGACATTTCACTTAACTCATCGCTGCCTTTTACGACCAGCTGCGTGGTCAGGTCACCCTCGCTGAGAGCCTGGGCGAGAGCCTTGTTCTGGTTCAGCGGACGGACAATCGTGCGAGCAAACCACAAGTAAATGGCCACACAGAGGAAAACAAGCCCGACAATCGACATAATGACAGTCTGTGCAACCATGTTGTCAGTCGCATTGCTGTTGGCTTTTTCGGTTTCTGTAACCATGTCCTTGATCCGGGCTTCCATGTCGGCAATCTCTTTTTTGACAGCCGCAGTACTTAACCCCAATTCGATCTGCCCAACAACCTCGGCAACACCATCTTGCTCAACGACGATATCTTTCCGGATGGTCTGATCGGATTTATCTGTTGTCCTGGATGCGGTGTACGGGTTGCCGTCCTGGTCGTAGAACACCGCAGAGACAATGTCCTTGTCAGACTCTGCGTTGGCCTCCATTTTAGCGAGACTGTCAAAATCATAATTAAAGATCATATTGACCGCGGTTTGTGCCATCAGAGTGGCAAGCAACTCACCCTTTTCGGTAAGATTACCCAGCAGGACATCCTGCTGATGCTTCCCTTCTGTCTCGAACAACGAGCTAACTTTCCTGGCCTGGCTCTCTTGTTCATTTTTGGTCGTCACGATAGTGCCAACCGCAATCGCGATCAGCATCGTCGCAGTAATGACCACGACCAAAGCCAGGAACTTGGCCGTAATGCCTGTCGCACCTAAGAGTTTCATGCTCTTCTCCCGCGGTCTCTGCTATTTAACGGCACCGGCATCGGCAGCGCTCAAGACACCTTTAGCCAGGAAGTAATAGTTACTGTAACCACCATCCTCAAGATGGTACTGCAGCCAATCCACCTGCTTGCCCACGGCATCAAAGATCAGCAGCTGCTTGTCCTTGAATTCCCCTTTCTTGAGCAGGCCGGTCAAACGGTCCATCGGGATATTGCGAATCCCTGCTAAATCGACGTTCTTGTTTTGAGCAAGGGTGGCGTCCTTGGAACGCTGGAAGGGGTCGCGCAAGTCAATGACGATTGCGTTTGAGGCTGCGGACTTGGCCTTGAAGTCGGCGAACTCTATTTTACGGGCATTCAGGTCGGCCGCGCTGATCAATTTATCGGTGGCAACGGGGCTTTTGCCGAGCAGAGTGCCCTTGTCCGGATAAGTGCTGGCCCATTCAAAGATGCCGGCGTCAAAGCAGTAGATATTCTGGAACGCCTGTTCGAGAGCCATTTGTGCGGCCTTATAGCTCTTGGCGCAGGTGTGACCGTTACAGTAGAAAGCGATGTCCGCAGCGCCATCCTTTGCCCGGACTTTCTCCAAAGAGGTCAAAAAATCAGCCTTGGTAACGGGCAGATGCAGCGCTTTATTGATATGGATAACGTCGAACTCCTCTTTAGACCGCACATCGATGATGATGGTACTGTCGTAATTCTGGTTCAGTTGCTCCAGAGAAATGGGTTTGACATCCGGGTACTTCTCACGCAGAGGGAAATCGCCTGCGGCCAGTGCCGAACAGACAGAAACAAAGAAGCAGCAGGGTGATCATTGACAGGTTCGTCAGGGCTTTCATCGTTGTCCTCCTCAGGGCTGAGTGCTGGCATTACTTTATTGTATCTCGACCAGCCATTGTTGCGTTACGGATTCAACGATTCATGCAGGCAATACCATCTGGAGAACTGCAACCAGTCTTTCCGGACTGAACGGTTTGTCAACCAACAGGAAGCACCGGCGGCCTTTCCCTTTTTTGGTGCATCAGCCTGATTTCGTTAGCAGCATCAGATGGGTTGAAAGTGATGACCTGGTTGTTGCCTAACCTTACGGATCAGCTCTATGCCATTCATCTTTGGCATATTGAGATCTGTCAACACCATGTCGAATTGATTATCTGGCGAGTCTGAAAGCTTACGCAGAGCATCAAGCCCATCAGTGGCCAGCACAACCTGGTAGCCGGCCCCCTTCAGGGTTGTCCGAAGAAGCTCTCGAACAGTAGCGGAATCATCTACAGCCAGTACGGTTCTTTTCATTCCCCCCCAGGAAACTTATAACGACTGACGAACAAGAGCAAGATCAAGGCCAAAAGCATGACAGAACTCACAAATACAGCATCGATCAAGATTACCCAGCCAAACCTGAGCAACCCGCCGTCAAAACTCATCTTTTCACCACCTAAATGGAGAATAATATACAATTTTTTTTGTAATCAACGATCTCGACAATATATCTAATTAAACAATGAGCTCGTGGGAGCTTGCAGTTAGTCGAGTCCGGATGGAGGGAATTTAAGCTATTTGGCGAGGGCTTAAGTTATTGCGCTGTGCTTTGCAAGAATTCCGTAGGTTGACAGACCAGCACATCACGCAACCTGACCGCACGCCAGAGGCAGATGCACTCGCGGTAGACGTTGGAATCTCTACGGCACAGGCCCGACCGGAACGTTACCGACCAGGAATTCCTGGTCGAGGATACTATGCAGATAGTTCTTCTGGGTCACAATCTTTGTGACGACATGACCCTCGCCGAGAATGATCAGTGATTTTTCAAACCCTTTCCCCCAGTTACTGTCAGCAAGGTCCGGTTCAAAACAGACGATCTTGCTGATCCCGGACTGGACAATCGCCTTTGCACACTCGATGCAGGGATACCAGGGGACATAGAGGGTGCAGTTCTTGGTCGAGACTCCCAGCAGGGCCGCGTTGTAAATCGCATTTCGTTCGGCATGGGAGACCCACAGGTACTTTTCCCCCGTGGCCGCATCGTGACGTTCTTCCACGTCGTCATTCACCCCGCGGGGAATGCCATTGTAACCGGTGGAGCGGATTTCGTTATCGGGACCGACAATAACTGCGCCAACCTTGCGGCCCCGGTCTTTACTCCATGTCGCTATAAATTGGGCAAGCGCCATCCAGCGGACGTCCCAGTTTGAACTCGTCACTCTTCTCTCCTCAGAGTTGTTTTAAGAGGATCTCAGGTCGGGACCGAAGGCCCGGTGTTTAGCCGCACTTGGAATCGCCGCAGTTCAAACAGGTCAGGCAGCCATCCATGATGATCACAGACTTGGCGAAGCACTTGGCGCACAGTTTCGAGTCCGCGGGGAAGCTGCCCGCATCTTCTCCCTTCTGCTGCCCTTTCAGGGTGTCGTACTCTGCGCGTTTGGCCAGGATCATTTGCCGCTGCGCCTCTGGCATCTGCTCTTCCTTGATCAGGCCGATCATCTTCATGTGGCTCTCGAGAGCGAAGCCGATCTCGGCGACGATCGAGGGCATGAAACCTCCGCCGCCCGGCTTGAAGTAACCGCCCTGGGGATCAAACACCGCTTTCATCTCGTCAACCAGGAAGGTGACATCGCCGCCCTTGCGGAACACCGCCGAGATCACCCGGGTCAGGGCAACAACCCACTGGAAATGATCCATGTTCTTCGAGTTGATGAAAATCTCGAAAGGCTGACGGACTTCATGTTCAGTGCCCTGGTTCAAGACCATGTCGTTAATCGTGACATAGAGGGCGTGCTGACTCTGCGGAGTCTTGATTTTGTAGGTCGCCCCCACCAGCATCTCAGGCCGTGCGACCTTTTCGTGCATGTCCTCGATCTGGCTCTTGGCTTCCTGGGCGGCTTTTTTGCGTTGTTCATCGAGGTTGACGACATCATAAGCCACGATCTTCCGATCAATTTTTCTGGGCATTGTTTTATCCTTTCATCACAGCTTGCCGTAGTAGCCCTCTTTGAGAGCATCGTAGAGGTTCGCTGCGGAATGTGTCTCATTATCATATTCAATGTCTTCGTTGCCGCGGACTTCGAGCACCGTGCCGTCGTCCAGGGTGAACTGGTAGATGGTCTCCGCCAGGTCCTTCTCCTTGACCAGAACACCCTGAAAGGCTTCCGGGTTGTAGCGGAAGGTTGTGCACCCCTTCAGCCCCTGCTCATAGGCATACATGTAGATATCCTGGAAATCCGCATAGGCATAGTCACTGGGTACGTTGGCGGTCTTGGAAATGGAGGAGTCGATCCATTTCTGGGCTGCCGCCTGGATGTCGACATGCTGTTTGGGGGTGATGTCCTCCGAGGTGACGAAGTTGTCGGGCAATTTTTCTTCCGGCTTATCGCTGTCCGGCATCGCGTTTGGATTCACCAGCTCACGATAAGCCAGAAGCTCATACGAAAAGACATCGATCTTTTCTTTGCTCTTCTTACCCTGGCGAATCAGATTGCGCGAATAGTGATGTGCAAAACTGGGTTCAATGCCGTTGGAGGCATTGTTGGCAATCGACAGCGAGATGGTTCCGGTCGGGGCGATCGAGCTGTGATGAGTAAAGCGGGCTCCAACTTCGGCCAGCTCGGCAACGAGCTCCGGGGCCTCGTCGGCCAGCTGCTGCATATAACGACCGTAGCGGGCATGCAGAATCCGGCCGGGAACACGCTGGCCGACCTTGATGCCGTCGGCGGCCATCTCCGGACGCTTACGCAGCATCTCGGCGGTCACCTCGTACTCCTGACTGAGCGCCGGTGCCGGTCCTTTTTCGCGGGCAAGCTCGACCGCCTGACGCCAGCCGGCCAGGGCCATCTGCAGGGTCACCTGCTCGGTGAAGGCCACAGAATCCGCGTCGCCGTATTTCATCCCCAGCATGGTGATGGTCGAGCCAAGGCCCAGGTAGCCCAGGCCATGGCGGCGCTTGCCGAAAATTTCATCGCGCTGCTGCTGCAGTGGCAGGCCATTGACCTCGACCACGTTGTCCAGCATGCGCGTGAAGACAGCAACCACCTCATTAAACTGCTCCCAGTTGAAGCGTGCGTCGGGGCTGAACGGCTGCTCAACGAAACGGGTCAGGTTAATCGAGCCGAGCAGACAGGAACCGTAAGGTGGCAACGGCTGCTCACCACAGGGGTTGGTCGCGCGGATCTCTTCGCAGAACCAGTTATTGTTCATCTCGTTGACCTTGTCGATCAGGATGAAACCCGGCTCGGCAAAATCGTAGGTGGAAGACATGATCATGTTCCACAACTGCTTGGCACGGATGGTCCGGTAAACTTTGCAGGCCACTTCACCGACACTGTTCTGCACATAATCCTTCTTAACCGGCCAGTCCTTCCAGATCACCTGGATGGGGTCATGCAGATCCAGCTTGTCGCGTTCGAGTTCCTTGGCTGTGAGCGGGAAGCAGAGCGGCCATTCCGCGTCCTGTTTGACGGCCTCGATGAATTCGTTGGTGATCAGCAGCGACAGGTTGAACTGGCGCAGGCGGCCGTCTTCGCGCTTGACTTTGATGAAATCGATCACGTCCGGGTGGGAGATATCGAAGGTCGCCATCTGGGCGCCGCGCCGCCCCCCGGCCGAAGCAACGGTGCGGCACATGCTGTCGTAGATGTCCATGAACGAGAGCGGACCGGAGGTGTTGGCACCTGCGCCGTTGACGAACGCGTTGCGCGGTCGCAGGGTCGAGAAATCATAACCGATGCCGCAGCCCGCCTTGAGGGTCAGGCCGGCTTCGTGCACCTTGCCGAGGATATCGTCCATCGAATCCTCGACAGTCGCAGAGACGGTGCAGTTGATCGTCGAAGTGGCCGGTTTGTGTCCGAGCGCTCCGGCGTTGGAGGTGATGCGCCCGGCAGGGATGGCACCGTTTTCCAGGGCCCAGAGGAATCGTTTGTACCAGTGGTGCCGTTTCATCTCGTCGTCTTCGACGGCTGACAGCGCCTTGGCGACACGCTCGAACGTTGCAGTCAGGTCCGCATCAACAGGGTTCCCCAACGCATCCTTGAGACGGTACTTGCTGTCCCAGATATCCAGAGAGGCCTCCTGCCAGGGGATTTCAACCGGCTCAGTCGTTTTCTTGATCACGTTTCCTGACATCGATTCTGCATCCTTTTTTCCACTCCTGCCCTGTCGAGGCCGGGTAAGCACACACAATTACGGGCTGGAACGCCACCAGCGCCCGCACAATTAAACACCACATGTTGTAGAAGTAAAGAGTATAAGGCACTACATATTGGTTTGCAAACTGAAAATTGCCATCATTTGCAGAATTTGCAATAAACCGGTCAATACCTGCGTTGACGTTTTTTCAGAGGAGATTTGGACATCAACCGGACAGGATAATTTTGCCGTCCGAATTGACCTGAGTCATGTTGCCAAGACTGTTTCTGAGCGATGATTGGTTAATAATCCAGGTAACTATTCAGTTTACGAAGAGAACCTCTGGACACGGATAAAAATCTGATTTGCACGGATTGAACAAAATCAAATACCTTGATTCCTTAGCATTTAAATCTGTGTTTATCCGTGTAATCCGTGTCCTGCTTTATAGCTTCTAATCAAGCAACTTTAAGGAGAATCGTCATGGGATGTTGTTCAAACAACGATGGCAAAACAGGGCCTTTTGCCGAAGGCCGAGAACTGGTTGAGTTTGTTTATCATGCGCATGGCGGTGGCCTCCGCGACCAACCGGTCTCCGGCAACGGCCTGGCGACAGCCTGTCGGGGCTGCGGGAGCGCATTCACCCTGGCAACCTTTGTCGGCCACTGCCCCGCCTGTGGCGGCGTTCACGCAGTCTCTCCGCCACGCGCTGACGATGCGGCCAATATTCAATTCGCAGGGAAAGGTTATCGGCTTCCAGAGAGGTGAATCATGGCTGCCTGCATGATCACCCAAAAAAGAACCCCACCGCTCAGGAGGTAGAGAGCGGCGGGGCAAGTTTTTCTATGTTCTCAGGAGGTTTTGAAGAAGGTTATCTCGGACCCGCCTGCCACAGCAAGCCTTCGATGGTTGTGAGTCTAGCGAATCCTCCAGGTAAAATCTACGTGTGCCTCCGTAAAGATTTAATCGGGACCTCACGAAAAGAAACTGCGCGAAAGCACACTCAACGTTGCCCGGCTATCGGGTTTATTCAATGCCCCAGACGCTCGGCCAGCGGAACCAGTTGACGGTAATCATCGTAGGTTAAACTTGTCTGCCAGTGTTCAGTGAACATGCCGGTGAATACCCCCGTTGCAAACAGCACCATCACAATCACGACAAATGCGACTCCAGGCACGGGCCGTTTCCAGAACGCGATTGAGAGAGCCCCTTTCTCAGGGCAGTTGCTCACACACGTCAGGCAGGCGGTACATTCCGGTGAATGGACCCGGACCTTATGCTGTACATCGATCTGAGCCGGACAGACACGACTGCAGAGGCCGCAATCGATGCACTTGTCTCTGCAGCGCGACACTTTGAAAGGGCTGAGCATGCTCAACAGGCCGAGCAACGCGCCATAGGGGCAGAGGTAACGGCACCAGAAGTTTTTGTAGACGACAGACAATAAAGACAGCAGACCGATCACCACCATGCTGGTGGTCGACATCCGGGTAAAGAAGTGCAGCATCTTGACATCGGCGATGGCCCAGTAGGGAGCGTTGAGAAATTCCCGAAGTGCAACCACCGGCATGCCAAACAGGATCAGCTTGGCAAAAAAGAACAGGAGAGCGTACTTGGCAAACTGCAGGGACAGGTCGAGCCCGCGCCAGATGCGATAGTTGCGTCCGAACAGCTTTCCCCCCAACTTCCAGCTCGCCTCCGAGAGGGTGCCGACCGGACAGATGAACGAGCAGAAGGATTTCTTCGTCAGCAGCGCCATGGCCAGAAACGTCAGAAAGAGCACCAGCGCCGCCGGGTGAATGGTGTCGAAATGGCCCGTAAACAACCAGGTCTTCAAACTCACCAGGGCACCAATCGGCAGGAAGCCCTCGACGCCAGGCGGCCGGGAGTAATACCCCGCCTGCCCTGCCGTCTCGAAGTGCCTGACGAAGAGACCGAACTGGACGCCAAGAAAAACGCACCAGCCGAGGAAAAGCCACTGAATCAGCTGCCGCCAGTGGCCTGCTTTTTGCCAATAAGTTGATTGATTCATGATTTGTTGAAAATACACCGAAATGACCAACAGGAATATGACTTTGGTCAATTTTACAAGCCAGGACCATCTCAATTATGTGCAGTAATCTGGACTTGATCTGACAGACACTGTCGGTTTTCTCTATATCAGAATTGTTCTGAAGATACCTGGATAATCTGAGAACATATAGTTGCAGTAATACTTATAGTAAAGCCCCTACCCTGAAAGCAAGGGAGGGGCTGATGTTTACTGAAAATGGTGACATATAAGAATGTAAATCTGAGTTTTGTTCTTTGCTAACTATTTCCCGTCCGATTTGATGGTTATAAGGTTTTTTTACTCATTACTAACCAGTGATGAGCCCCAAAAAACCAAGAATGGAAACCACCGCAAAGAGTGATGTTGATGGAAACCTAAATGGATTAATATTTCCTTTCAGGGCTACGCTTGCACTTAGTAATGATAGGGCCCCTGTCACAGCAGTTAAAAAAACCACTAATTCTGGTCGATCCGGATGCATTGCGACGTAAGCATAAGCAACGCCCATTGCGAAGGTGAATATGGTAGTGATATGCCAACAGTAATAATTAAGCCACTTAGAGGCCCTTGGTAAGTCGGTATTTGCCAGTAAAGGAACCGCAACACGAGGTCCACCAATAAAGGTGTGCACTGCAAAAGTAACAACGCTCATAAATGAAGCCGCCCAAAAAAAGTAAACTTGCATGTGTCGACCCGTATAACTTGTGACATTTGAGAACTGACAAATACAACCCCTAGAGCCAATCCCTAGGGGCCGCTTCAGCAGGGCCTGTTTTTGTAAACACAGGTCAATAAACACTAGCCTGTGCGGGCATTTTTTCAAGAGTGAAATATGCTGCATTCCGAGAAAATGCCCTACCCCTTTAATCCGTCCTATCAGTCGTGACCTATGAGAAACTCAATCGAGGGATTTATTTCGGTGGCCATCTTGCTTCCGGGTACATTTGATCAATAGCTAAATTCGCAGAGGCTACTTCTTCATCATCCGGTATAGTATCAACAATACAATTGCGCCGCCTGTTGCTAGAAATATGCTACCCATGTTGAATCCAGTCACTGGCCCCAGACCCAACCCCGTCCCGATAAACCCACCAACGAATGCTCCCGCGATTCCGAGCAGGATAGTCACAATCAGGCCACCGGGATCTTTGCCTGGCATGATGAACTTGGCGAGCACTCCTACGATCAAACCCATGACGATCCAAGATAATATACCCATAAGTAAACTCCTTTCTTGATCTCTCTGTGTCGTCAAAACTGTTGAGAATCTGTTAGGGAAAGTATTAGTCAAAAAGTTAAATTTACAAGGCGATGAGAAAGGAAAATAGCCACCCGCTTCCAGGTGGCCATTTTTCATTATATAAGTCGTGACTTTTGATAAATCTTTACTAAACGCTGGTTTATCTACAAATCTGGAGGTTTATTTCTTGTGACAACCCTTACAATCGGTCGGCCCTGCCCCTTTCTGCTTGTGGCAGGTCTTGCAAAGCTCGTGGGCTGTTGCCTTGTCTAGACCGAATAAGCCGGGTGTCTCCTCACCATGGCAGGTGGCGCATTCATACTCTTCGGAATGCATTGAATGCGGGAAGGTGACGTTACCGTAGCTGGCTTCAAGAACGAGAGTCTCGGGGCTGACCGCTTGTTTTGCCACCCCGACTGCCTTATCCGCTGCCATTGTAGTTGCGACTGCGGCAGCCTTTATATTATCGGTGGCCGTATCGGCAGCCTTCGCGGTTGCGTCTTTGGCATCTGTCATCATCTCATGGGTTTTGTCGGCTGCAGCAACGGCCATTTCCTTGGTGTCTTGGACGGCTTCCTTGATCACTGGTTCAGCCTGTTTCTCCATTTCGATGGCTTTGTCTGCGGCTGCCCCGGCCACCTCTTTCACTTCCCCGGCCACGGCCTTGGCTGCCTCAGTCACCTTATCCTTTGCTGCCTCGGCGGATTGCTGTACGGATTTCGATTCCTCGGACTGGCCACAGCCAAAAGATACCAACAACATCAGTATTGTGCTAATTGACAGAAGTTTCTTCATCTCTCTTCTCCTTTTGGAAATGGTTACAACCTTATAAAATTACAGTAAAATAGACAGTCAAAACAAGACAAGTTACCCGCTTCTTTACGGATAACCAGTTGTCATCTTTAGACGTACCATCTGTATTCTTAGATCTCTACATAAATCAGATACCTGTCAACAATACTCAGTCAACAGGAGATGTCAAAGAGATGCGCGCCTTATTTATATTGCTGAATTGAATCGAGGGTGTGAATTTGACCAAATCAAGTCATTCTTGCAAACCCTGCAATCCAAGAAAGTGGCCACCCGCTTCCAGGTGGCCATTTTTCGTTCTATATGTCGTGATTTTTGAGAAAAACACATTTCACGTTTTATTCACTTTTTTTCAACACCCCTGTCACATGGCATCGTTTAAAGTACACTCAACAATACGAACTAACCAATCGTATTGAACCTCCTGAACAACCTTTCTTATGCCTCCGGGGTCTTCATATTGTAAGACCCCTTTGTTTAGTTTTTCAAACAAGAAAAGGCCACCCGTTTCCAGGTGGCCATTTTTCATTCTATAAATGGTGACTTATATAAGAAATCTCTCCTGATCAATGCATCGTGAAGACCCGACACTGGTCTCTTTCTGTGCGCAGGGGGAATGTTTGTTTGTGGGATCGGTTGAATAGCGTAACTGTTATCGACTTTGTCGATTTTTGTCACCGGTGACCTTGATTAGGCTCTTGTCCGAAAATACTTCCTCTCAGGCCGACCAACGGCCCCGTAGATTAACTCAGCTGTTAACTGACCGATGGCGGTCAAGTATTCGAGATAGCGCCGTGCGGTCGTGCGGCTGGCGCCGATATGTTGACCTACCTCCTCGGCGCTTAAACCCTCCGGATGTGGTTGGTCAAACACGGTGCGTATCTTTTTTAGTGTCAGCGGATCGATCCCCTTCGGATAGTCCGGTTCTCCCGGGCTACTGCTTTGGTAAGGATGTAACAGCCGATCGACATCCTGCTGATTGAGGCAGGCTTCGTTCTGTAACTGCTGACGATGATCGCGGAACCGCTTCAGCGCTTCTTGAAAGCGGGGGAACATCACCGGTTTGATGATGTAGTCGAAGACCCCGCCGCGCATCGCTTCCTGTAGCGGTTCCACCTCTTTTGCCGCTGTAATCAGAATGACGTCGGTCGACTGGCGGCTGGCGCGGATTTTCCAGAGGACCTCAGTCCCCAGTCCTTCCGGAAAATAGAGATCGAGCAGCACTAGGTCCGGTTCCAGCAAGAGCGCCATCTTCTCGGCATCTTCCAGCGAATCGGCGATGCCGCAGACCGAGAAGCCTGCAACCTTTTCGGTAAAGTGGTGATGAATCTCGGCAATTTTCGGATCGTCGTCGACAATCAATACGTTGAAATCCATCTCAAGCCTTCTTTCGTTTCGGGACAAAGACGGTGAACAGAGCGCCCTCCCAGTTCGCTGTCATTAAGAGTAATCTCCCCATTCAGATCTTTCAAGGCAGACATGACAAGGTACAGGCCATGACCTCGGTCCTGCTGCTTGGTCGTGAATCCGCGATCAAAGATTTTTTTCGTTAGCTCTGGTGGGATTCCCAGGCCAGAGTCGCCGATTTCGAAGACCAGATCGTTGCCGCTATCGGTCATCGACAGGGACACCTGCGGCTGGTTCTTGCCGTGCAGGGCAGCGTCAAAGGCGTTGTCAATCAGGTTGCCGAGGATGGTCACCAGTTTCTCCCGGTTCAGGTCTTCAGGTACGTCGGTCAACTGGCTCTCTGGATCGATTTCAAAATTGATCCGCAATTCCTGAGCATGATTGTACTTCCCGATGATGAACGCCGCCAGTACCGGGAAAGGCACTGCCTTGGCGAGAAAAGCGATCAGCCCCTGATAGCCGGCCGCCTCCTTGCCGATCAACTCCAACGCCTCATTTTCATGCCCGATCTGGATCAGCCCGGCAATGGTGTGTAGCTTGTTGGAGTACTCATGCGTCTGGGCCCGCAGCATTTCCGAGTATTCTTTGACCTGCGAAAGCTGCTTGGCCAGAATATCCAGCTCGTCCTTGCGGCGGAAGCTGGCAACCGCACCGACAATCTTGTCGTTTTCGATCATCGGCACTGTGTTGAGGATCATCATGGTTCCTTGTACCTCGAACTCGTGGTCGAAGTGCTGCTCGCCGCCGTCGAGTACCTTGCTTAATCGTGCTCCGGGCAGCACATCGCGGATATGTTTGCCGAGCAATTCTTCCTCAGTATTGCAGCCGACGCTATCGATCGCCATCCGGTTGGCGACAGTGACGTTGGAATTGCGATCGATAGCGACGATCCCCTCGCGGATCGATTCGATGATCGAGGCCCGCTCGCTGAACAAACGGGCGATCTGCTCAGGTTCCAGGCCGAAGATTTTCTGTTTGAGGTGGTTGGAAATGTGGACCGCCCCGAATATCCCGATCAGCATTAAGACGCCGACCAGAACACCGACTTTCAGTTGCTGTTCATGGACGATGTGGCGCACATCTTCCAACAGGTAGCCGACCGAAACGACGCCGACGATGCCATCATCTTTGGTCGTGATCGGCGCCTTGCCGCGGATCGAGGGACCGAGCGTGCCGACCGCGCGTGAGATGTAGGATTCGCCTCGTTCCAGTGCCTGGGCGTTGTCGCCGCCAACCATTTTTTTGCCTATCCGCTCAGGTTTCGGGTGTGAAAAGCGGATCCCTTCGATGTTGCCGATGACGATGAATTCTGCACCGGTCTGTAGCCGGATCTCTTCCGCCAGTTGCTGCAATTTCCCTTCGGGCTGCAGTTTGATGATTTGCTGACGCACCAGCGGAATCTTGGCTACCGTTTGAGCAACCTGTAGCGCCTGTTTACCGATTTTCTCTTCTAGGATTTCGCCGATCATCGCCGTGTACATCCCCCCGGACACCAGGGTCAGCGACAGCACCAGCAAGCAGACCAGCAGAATCATCCTGGTTTTCAGACTGGCCGGAGGTCGTTCCAGTAGTTTTCGTTTGGCTCGCGTAATCATTATTCCTTCTTCTCCTGATTGCTCTTCCAGCATACCTGTGTTTCACCATGAACAGTATGCACAAAATGCCCGTAATGGAGAAAAAACTCATTATGGAGCAATTGTTTACAGGTACTCCAGGGCTGGCTAGTCTAATCCGTATTAGACGATTAGCCAGAGAAACTATTCACCATAAATATTCGGCTATTCAGCCGAATCACTACCGAAAAGGAGTTACAGAATGAAAAAAAATTGGATCGGGAAACTTCTGCTGCTGGTCGTAACCGCAATGCTGATCATTCCGGTTAGCCAGTCCATGGCTTTCGAGCCTGAAAATCCTGAGTGTATTGCACCCGCAGGCCCGGGCGGCGGCTGGGATTTCATTTGCCGTACAACGGCCAAGAATTTATTCCAACAGGGTCTGATCAAGAACTCAATGCAGGTTACCAACATGTCCGGTGGCGGTGGCGGCGTGGCATTCGCCCACGTCACCAAAGAGCGCAACAATGATAACGACCTGATCGTTGCGGCCTCGACCAGCACAACAGCGCGACTGGCGCAGGGCATCTTCAAGGGCGCGAACGCCGATTCCGTTTACTGGCTGGCGACCTTTGGCGCCGAGTACGGTGTTCTCGCCGTCAAGAAGGATTCGCAATTCAAGAATCTCAAGGAACTGATGGACGCCGTCCTGGCTGACCCGCGTTCGGTTGCCTTTGCGGGCGGTTCGTCGGTCGGCGGTTTTGACCATATCAAGCCGATGCTCGTTGCGCGTAAGGCGGGCCTGAAGGATGTGCGCCAGCTCAAGTACGTCGCCTACGCGGGCGGCGGCGAGGCAATGACCGGGCTGCTTTCCGGCGCGGTTCAAGTTATGTCCGGCGACTTCTCTGAACTCCGTGGTTTCTATGAGTCGGGCGATTGTCGGATTCTCGCGATCCTGGCGCCTGAGCGTCTGAAGGGCTTCCCCGATATTCCGACGGCCAAGGAGCAGGGCTATGACGCAATCGGCGCGAACTGGCGCGGTCTCTACATGCCTGCAGGCGCTTCGGCTGAAGCCAAGGCGTTCTGGGCAAATGCGATTAAAAAGATGACCGAGTCCGAGGCGTTCCAGAAAGATCTGGAAGCCAAAGCGATCGAGCCCTTCAATAACTTCGGTGAGGATGCGGAAAAGTTTGCCAAAAGTGACATTAAGGACATTGCCGATCTTTCCAGGGAAATCGGTATCCTCAAGTAATTACAGCATCGAGGCTGCCCCGGAAATTGGGGCAGCCTCTCGATTTGTTAGCAAATCGTTTGAAGAAAAGAGGATCTCATGAGCGACCGGATATTCGGCTTATTTGGGCTGGCGCTAGCTGCGTTTTACTTCTGGGCGACGTCCATCATTCCTGACAGTTTCATGATCGATGTCGTTGGCCCGAGGGCCTTCCCTTATATCGTCGGGACCGTACTGGCAATCTGTTCGTTGTACATCCTGCTACGTCCCGATGCAGAGCCGGACTGGCCGAATCTGACCAACTTCATTGAGATCATCTTCGCCACGGCGGTGATGTTTCTGTATGGCTGGGCTTTATCCAAAGTCGGATTCGTGATCGCGACCGTGTTCGCTACCGCTTACCTGTCGTGGCGTTTGGGAACCAAGCCGCTTAGTTCTCTGGTCACCGGGGTCGCGACCTCCGCGGGCATCTACCTGGTCTTTCACCTGATCCTCGGCTTGTCGCTGGCCAAGGGCCCGCTCGGTTTTTAAGGGGATAAGGCAATGGAAATTTTCTCAAATCTGGCTGACGGATTCGCTATCGCCCTTTCCGCCCAAAACCTCCTGCTGGCGCTTCTGGGCTGCTTTCTCGGTACGCTCATGGGCGCGTTGCCGGGACTCGGGCCGGCCAACGGCGTGGCGATTCTTATCCCCATCGCATTTACCCTGGGACTCGGACCGATCCCATCCATGATCCTGCTGACCAGCGTCTACTACGGCGCCATGTACGGCGGGCGGATCAGCTCGATCCTGCTCAACATCCCCGGCGACGAACCGGCGATGATGACCTGCCTCGACGGCCACCCGATGGCCCTGCAGGGGAAAGCGGGGGAGGCGCTGGCACTGTCCGGCGTCGCCTCATTTACCGGCGATTTCTTCGGCACCTGTGGATTGGTCCTGCTCGCGCCGCAACTGGTCAAGGTCGCCCTGCTGTTCGGCCCGGGGGAGTATTTCGCGCTGTTCACGATGGCCTTCGCCACCCTGGGCGGTCTCACTGCCAGCAACCAGGCGAAATCGGCCTTCGCTGCCGCACTGGGTCTTGGCATCGCGATGATCGGCAGCGATTCGCAGACTGGTTCCGAGCGCTTTACCTTCGGCCATATCCACCTGTACGACGGGATTGATTTTCTGATCGCCATTGTCGGCCTGTTTGCCATCAGCGAAGTCCTTATCTTCATCGAACATCACCAGGGTGGCGCTGCCGCTAAGTCCCGCTCGAAGATCGGCCGGCACCGGTGGCCTGAATTCCGTGTGCTGAAGCGTTCTATTGGCACGATAGCACGGTCAACCTCCATCGGTTTTCTTGCCGGTGTTCTGCCGGGGGCAGGGGCGTCGTTGGGATCGTTCCTCTCCTACTCGGTGGAAAAGAACCTTGTCGACCCCGAAGGCAAGACCTTCGGCAAGGGTGATCCACGCGGCCTCATAGCACCTGAAGTCGGCAACAATGCCGCCGCTGCCGGGGCACTGGTGCCGATGCTGGCCCTCGGCGTGCCGGGTTCCGGCACCACCGCCGTGCTGCTCGCGGTGCTGCTTCAGCTCAACATCACCCCGGGGCCGCTGTTGTTCAGTAACAACCCCGATGTCGTCTGGAGCCTGATCGCGGCGCTCTTTATAGGTAACTTCATGCTGCTGGCCCTGAACCTCCCCCTGGTTGGCCTGTTTACCCGGGTGTTGTTGATTCCGACGCGGATCCTGATGCCGGTGGTGGCAATGATCTCGTTCGTTGGTATCTACGGTCTCACCGGTTCGACCTTCGACGTGATGATGATGGTTGGTTTCGGCTTTGCCGGCTGGGGGTTACGTAAGTTTGGGTTTCCGTTGGTACCGGTCATCCTCGGTATCCTGCTCGGCAACGAGATGGAGGTCAACATGCGCCGCGCGCTACAGATATCGGACGGTGACTGGTCGATTTTCGTTGGCAGTCCCTTGGCCGTTGGTATTTGGGTTGTTGCGATCATCGGTTTCGTCCTGCCTATATTCTTCGGCAAGAAGGTTAAGCAGCGGATGCACGCTGAGCATTCCGAAATCGAGGTCGAAGAGATCGACAAAGGCGGGGACTGATTCGGGCAGAGGCAACGGCCTCACGTCAGCAAGAAATCCCCGCATGCTAGCTTTCCTGTTGTATGCCAAAGAAAGAGACGGTAACAGTACAAACAGAACCGGCCCAAAGAAGTGACTCTGGCCGGTTCTGTTCGTGTTTATAGTGACAGGAATTTATTTTTCGTGGATTGAGTAGACTTGATTTGTATCTCCTAATTTACCACCGACTGTTTGGCAAGCTCAACCGTCTTTCCCTTCTTTCGCATGCCGAAAACCATGTTAAACCCAAAACCAAGTAGGTGTTGCTAGGCTGTTTATGTTCTTCTCGTAATTGCTACTGCATTGTTTCAGGGTGCTCAGATTGGCAGAAATGCGAAATTCCTACTACCCCTGACTTCCAGGAGCACCTGTCCAAGACCCAATGATTTTGACGATATCTTACACTGACTATCAGATCAGGTTTGAGCTACTACAAATTACGCAGATCGCCATCGGCTGAAGTCGTTTCCTGCCTGTTCACGGCTTTTGTCACCTGACACCTTCCTGCCGAACCCTTTCGGCGAGAAATCCGCTTAATTCGAACAGGGCTTCCTTGAACGCAGCATAGTTTTTCGCCGCGACGTCGTAGTTCTTTTCCCTGCCCAGCGCTTCAAGCTCCTGGGCCATTTTGTAGGGAGTCGTCGCTTTGAAGAACCCGACGACAGATTTCATGCTATGAGCCAGGCGCTCCAACTCCTTGCCGTTTCTCTCCCTGATCGTCTTTTCCAGATCCTCGACATCCTGATTGATGTCCCGAAGAAAGTCTTCAGCAAGCTCCTTCATAAGATCACGATCTGTTTGCAGAGTCGAGTCAATGGTCTGCCGCTCGCGATCCGAAATGAACCTTGAATTCTCTCTGACAGGGAGAGATAGAAGACTATTGATTGCTGTAAAAAGAACGTCCCTGTGTATCGGTTTCGTCACGTAATCATCCATGCCTGCATCCAGGCATTTCTCTTTGTATTCTTTCATGGCATGTGCGGTGACCCCGATAATGGGCACCCGCCTGGTGGACCCGGCCTCAATGCGCCGGATTCTCCTTGTGACCTCCAGGCCGTCCATGTTGGGCATCTGGACGTCCATGAGAATCAGACTGTAGTCTCCCTTTTGCCATGCGTTCAACGCTTCAAAGCCATCGTCTGCTGTGTCAACGCTGTAACCTGTGCGTTTGAGCAGCGTCTGTATGACCTTCCTGTTGAAGGGGTTGTCTTCTGCAACCAGCACTCGAGTGGAATTCTTTGCCGCGTCCGGTTGGTGTGATGCGACGTCTCGCCTCTCCTGCACATCGGCCTCTCCTCTGACAAGAGGAGGCGTTGTGAGGATTGCGTTCATTTCGGAGAGTAATTCAGTACGACCAACGGGCTTAAAGAGGAAATGGTCGATCCCAATTTCCAGACAAATCCGCGTTGTATATCGGTCACTTGCCGTAGGCAACAGCATCAGCACAGGCAGTTTCAACGAGGGCGTTGCAAGAACAGCTTCAGCCAGGCTCAAGCCATCGGTTTCACGCAGTTGTGAATCGATGATGATCAGATCGAACGGCTTGTTCTCCCTGGTCGCATCCATCAACATTTCAATAGCGTCCGTTCCGTTTTCAACCAGCGCGTTGTCAGCACCGCTGCTGAGCAGTATGTCCTCGATTGACAAACGACAGGTGGGGTTATCGACAACAGCCAGGACTTTGTGCGAAGTCAGGCTGTATCCACCAGCTCCGGAGACGAGCCCTTCGGCAGGTGATTCGGTCGCGCTCTTGAAAGGGAGTATGAATGAAAAAGAACTGCCAAGTCCCTCACGGCTGTCAACGGTCATACTGCCACCCATCATCTCGACAAGCTGGCGGGAAATGGACAGGCCCAGGCCCGTCCCGCCGAATTTCCGCGTGGTCGAGGAATCTGCCTGCCTGAAGCTTTCAAAAAGCTGATGAATCTGCTCACTTGAGATGCCGATGCCGCTGTCATTCACGGTGAATCGGATTTGTCTCTCATCAGCTGCGCTGACAGGCTCTTGCTGCAAAGCCTCTACATGCAGTGTCACTTCACCATTCTTGGTAAACTTGATCCCGTTGCCGATCAGGTTGATCAAAACCTGGCGCAAGCGGATCGGGTCGCCTTTGACATGAGCAGGGAGATCCCTGTCGATATGGTAATGCAGCTCTATGCCCTTTTCGTGGGCACGGACCGCAAGTGCTTTGGTGGTCCGCTCTATCGTCGCATGCAAGTCGAAATCAATTGATTCAAGGTCAATACGGCCTGCCTCGATTTTAGAAAAGTCGAGAATGTCATCGATGATCTTGAGCAGACCCGTTGATGAAGTATGCACCATATCGAGGAGCTCTCTCTGCTCACGGTCCAGGCTTGACTCCAGGGTCAGCTCAGTCATGCCGATGATTGCGTTCATGGGCGTACGAATTTCGTGGCTCATGTTGGCAAGAAACTCGCTTTTGGCTTCGTTGGCCTTTTCCGCCGAAATCTTTGCCTTATTGAGCTCGACTTCGCCGCATTGCCGCGCCTGCTCTGCCTTCGTGTAATTGCGCCATGCAGCAAAAATTCCCAGGGCTCCACATGACCAGATCAGAAGGTGGGTGACGCTGTGGGACAGGACATCAAGGATCGTTCCCGCCCAGAAATGCCTGAGCGGGATGGTGACACTGAGTCCGCCGAAAATATTGCCCCTGTGGTAGTCCTTATTGTTGTGACAGCGTACGCATCCCTCTTCTCCCAACAGTGGAGTCATCAGGCGACGGAATTTCTCGCCACCGATTTCCTCGATTGCCGCAACCTCTGTTTCGCCCTGAAAAATTTTATCCAGGGCATTTCTCTCCCAGGTGTCAGGAGCGTTCTGAGGATTGATCGGCGTCGGATGTGTCATGCGCGTCCGGATACCGGAACTTTGTTCCTGCAGTTCTGCAACCATTCGACTCATATATTCGGGATTAACCAGGGTCAGCTCAATGCCATTCTCGGTTCTCAGGTCTCGATCAGGGTGGTCGGCGAGGTAAGGGTTCGGTTTGACGCCACCGGCAGTGTTCATGTAGATCCCACCGCTGGTGGAAGCCCATCGCCGGTGAAGTGAATCTTTGTCAGAGATGGATCGGGCCTGGATGAGAGTGGACTTGTACATGTTGTCGAACGTGACCCAGATATCCCATGCCAGGAAAATCATGATCAGCAGCGACCACAGGCCCATGAGCATCAATAATTTTTTGCTCTTGTTCTGATGAAACCCGGAGAAAACATTATTTTTAAAAGCGTTATTCTCGCTCATTTAGCAGGGCACCCGGTTAAGACAATTATCATGGACATTCGCTCACACACTTTAGTGAAAAAACTTTCACACATCAACATTAGTTTTTAGCGTACGCCCAAAACACTCGCTAATGACGTGAGAATGGTTGGTATCGGGGCCTTCTGACCGTCCAGCGGACGGTTCCCTGAATATCTTTTCATGGTTTTTCAGATTTTCTGCTCAGGCGGCAATCGGGCCGATCACACTGTGATCGGCCCGGTTATGGAAGAATTCTGACTTGTGGGAGGTTATGAGTCTTACAGTGATATCGTGGCAAAAACGGCTGTCTATACGTGGACGTGGACTGGCCTTAACAACCCCGGGAACAAACGATTAACTCAGCTTTTAAACAACATCTCCGCCGCATCGTAAATTGTCTCGGAAAGCGTCGGATGAGGATGGATGGTTTTGCGCAGATCCTCGCTGACGGCAGCCATCTCCAGCGCCAGCACACCTTCGGCAATCAACTCGCCGGCACCGGGACCGGCAACGGCAACCCCGAGAACGCGATCGGTCTCCGGATCGACGATCAGCTTGGTCATGCCGTCATCCCGGCCAAGCGTCAAGGTCCGTCCGTTGCCTCGCCATGGCAGCTTGGCTGTCTTGATCTTGATCTTCTGCTCACGTGCCTCGGTCTCGGTCAGGCCGCACCAGGCAATCTCGGGGTCGGTGAAGACCACCGCCGGAATGGCCCGTGGATCAAAGACAGCCTTTCTGCCCACGATCGCTTCGGCGGCGACATTCGCCTCGGCGTAAGCTTTATGCGCCAGCATCGGCTCTCCGGCAATATCGCCAATAGCGAAGATGTGAGCTTCCGCTGTCCGCAGCTGTGCATCAACCTCGACAAAACCTTTTCCGCTCACCTTGATCGCGGTGTTCTCAAGGCCCAGGTTTTCGCTGTTGGGCTTGCGGCCGATAGCGATCAGGACCTTCTCGAAGCGGCTTTTAGTCGTCTCACCGGACTTGGCTTCCAGGGTCACCATGACACCATTCTTCTGCTCTTTTAAATCTGTCACCCGTGTACTGAGTTTTATGTCGGCGAACTTTTTGTCGAGCCGTCTTTTCAGTACGGAGACCAGGTCACGGTCACAGCCGGGCAACAGCCCATCGGTCATTTCCACCACCGAGACTTTGACTGCCAAGAGCAGCATAGGCGGAGCCAAGCTCCAGCCCGATATAGCCACCACCAACAACGAGGAGCGAGGACGGTACATCCGGGAGGTCAAGCGCACCGGTGGAATCGATAATCTTCTGACTCCCTGCAGCAACACCCGGCAGCATGATCGGACGCGAGCCGGTCGCCAGGATGGCCTTCTCGAAGCTCATCTCACCGCTGTCGCCGTTCGTGGTCGTCACCATTAAGGTGTGCGCGTCCTTGAACTTCGCCATGCCGCGCACGTAGGTAATCTTCATTTTGCCGACCTTGCCACCGAGTCCACCGGTCAGCTTGCCGACGACTTCGTCCTTCCAGCTGCGCACCCGCTCGATGTCGATCTTCGGCTTGGCAAATGCGACACCTATCTCCGCAGACTCTTCAGCTTCGGCGACCAGCTTGGCGACGTGCAACAGGGCCTTGGAAGGGATGCAGCCGCGATGCAGGCAGACACCTCCGGGGTTGGCTTCAGGGTCAATCAGGGTAACATCGCAACCCAACTCGACAGCTTTGAAGGCAGCCGCATAGCCGCCCGGGCCTGCGCCGATGATCACCAGTTGTGCGCTGGCGGGGATCGTCTCTGTGTGACTCACATCATCATCCTTTCATGACCAGCAGCAGGGGATTTTCGAGCGCCTCGCAGATCCAGCGCAGGAAGCGGGCACCGTCGGCGCCGTCAATCACTCTGTGGTCATAGGTTAAAGAGAGCGGCATCACCAGCTGCGGGACAAATTGTTGGCCATCCCATTCCGGCTGCATCGCAGCCGTGGAAACACCGAGGATCGCGACTTGAGGGGCGTAAACAATCGGCGTGAACGATGTGCCACCGACCCCACCGAGGTTGCTGATGGTAAAGGTGCCGCCTTCCATATCAGCAGGCGTCATTTTACGCTCGCGGGCTTTCCCGGCGATTGCGTTCAGCTCCGTGGCAAGCGCTTCGAGCCCTTTTGCATCGGCATCACGCAGCACCGGCACCAGCAGGCCGGCAGGGGTATCGACAGCAACGCCGATATGGACATACTCTTTAAGGACCAGCTCTTTGCCCGCCAGGTCGAGGCTGCTGTTAAAGCGGGGAAAAGCATGCAGCGCTGCCGCGCAGACCTTGGTGAGAATGGCGGTCATCGTCAATCGGTCGTCGCTGCCCGCCGTCAGGTTGAACTCCTTGCGGAATTTTTCGATCCCTGTGATACGGGCCCGGTCGTACTGGGTCACCATGGGGATGGTTGACCAGGCATAGCTCATGGCATCGGCCGTCAGCTCGCGAATACGCGAGAGGGGCTCACGACTCACCGGCCCCCACTTGCTGAAGTCGGGAAGAGGCCGCTGGGCATGCAAACCGGCAAACTCGCCAAAAGCAGCCGGGGCCGGACCTCCGCCAGTGATGCGCTGCATGGTCTCGCGGACAAATCCGCGTACGTCAGCTTCACTGATGCGACCGCCGGGACCGCTGCCCTGAACCTGGTAGATATCTACGCCCAGATCCCGCGCCAGGCGGCGCACGGAAGGCGCTGCCGGGGCGACACGATCGCCGCTCCGTAAAGTACTCAGATCAACGGCAGGCTCAACTGGTGTCGGCGTGTCCGGTGAGGACTGGTCCGTTGAACTCGACTCAACAGAGGTGTCTGCGGCTTCTGGTTCGGGCCGCTCCTCAGCCTTGACCTGTTCCTCGCTTGGTCCTTGTCCCTGCTCCTCTGCTCTTGACCTGCTCCTCGGCCTCGGGTTCCTCTTCTGTTGCGACCGCGTCACTGCCCGACTCCTCTGACGTTACGATCATGATGACCGCACCAATCGGTACGCTGTCGCCCTGCGCGACCTTGATCTCGGCAATCGTGCCCTCAATGGGTGCAGGGATTGCAATCACGGCCTTGTCCGTTTCCAGCTCCAGCAGGGTCTGATCGAATTCGACACGATCACCAACCGCAACAGCGATATCAACGACGGTTCCTTCGGTCACTCCATCCGACACTTCCGGGACTTTTATCTCGTGCTTCATATGTTTTCCTTAACCTGTTTCTGGTTCAAATGACTCTTGCATCACGGTTTTACAGCCGGGGCACTTACCTATTGTTTTGAACTAGGGGTGGGACAGTCCCCATTCGGGGACAGTCCCTGGGCATGAGTCCCTAGTCGGTGTGGGGGTTCAGCTTGCCCGCATTGATGTTCAAATCAGCAATTGCTCGTGTGACGACATCTTTGGAGAGATCGCCATTGGCCGCCAGTTGTTTGAGAGTCGCAAGGACAATGTAGCGGGCATCGACCTCGAAGAAGTCGCGCAGGAGCTCCCGGCTGTCACTGCGGCCGAAGCCATCCGTACCTAAACAGTGCAGCGGCCTCGGAAACCACTGGGCCACGGCAGCGGGCAACACCTTCATATAATCCGAGGCGGCCACAAAGACCCCTTTCTCCTTGGCGAGCAGGCTGCTCACATAGGGAGTCTTGCCTGGCTTTTTAGGATTCAGCAGGTTCCAGCGCTCGCACTCAATGGCGTCCTGGTAGAGCTCCTTGTAGCTGGTGACACTCCAGACATCGGCTGCGACTCCGAAGTCGCTCTCCAGGATGGCCTGTGCCTTGATCGTCTCGTTGAGGATGGCACCGCTGCCCAACAGATGGGCCTTGGCTTTACTGCCTTTGAGCCGCGAGGGCTGAAACTTGTACATGCCTTTGAGGATGCCCTCGCGAACCCCCTTGCCTTTCGGCATGGGAGGCATGAGATAGGTTTCGTTCATCACGGTCAGGTAATAAATCAGGTCCTCCTGATGACAGTACATGCGGGTCAGACCATCGTGGATGATCACGGCCAGTTCGTAAGCAAAGGCCGGGTCGTAGGCTTTGACCTTAGGCGGAGTCATCGCCAGGACGTGACTGTGGCCATCCTGGTGCTGCAGGCCTTCACCCGCAAGGGTGGTTCGACCTGCCGTGGCACCGATCAGGAAGCCCCTGGCGCGGCTGTCGCAGGCCTGCCAGATCTGATCACCGACCCGCTGGAAGCCGAACATCGAATAGAAGGTATAGAAGGGGATGGTCTGGACACCGTTGTTGGAATAGGCGGTCCCAGCGGCGATAAAGCTGGCCATCGAACCGGCTTCGCTCAAGCCTTCTTCCAGGATTGCGCCGGTCTTCTTCTCGTTGTAGTAGAGCAGGCTGCCCTTGTCGACAGGATCATAGAGCTGCCCGGCGTGGCTGTAGATGCCGGCCTGGCGGAAGAGTGATTCCATGCCGAAGGTCCGCGCCTCATCGGGAACGATCGGCACGATCAGCTTGCCCAGTTCCGGATCCCGCAGCAGTTTGGCGAGCAGGTGGACATAAGCCATGGTCGTCGCCAGTTCACGCTCACCGGAGCCGGCAAAGTACTCGCGAAACAACTCGTCCGTATGACAGGCCATCGGCTGGCTGCCGGCAAAGCGTTTTGGCACTGAGCCGCCGAGAGCGGCCCTGCGTTCCTTGAGATACTTCATTTCGGGGCTGTCTTCGGACGGCCGGTAAAAGGGAGCTTCGGCAATCTCGTTATCGCTGATCGGGATATTGAAGCGGGTGCGGAACTCTTTGAGCTCATCCTCGTTCAGTTTTTTCTGCGAGTGGGTGATATTCTTGCCCTCACCAGCCTCGCCCAGACCATAGCCTTTAACGGTCTGTGCCATGATCACCGTCGGTGAGCCCTTGTGATCGTACGCGGCCTTGTAGGCGGCGTAGACCTTGTCCGGATCGTGTCCGCCGCGAGTCAGGCTGCCGAGCTGATTGTCACTGTAATTTTCCACCAGTTTGAGCAATTCAGGGTATTTACCAAAGAAATGTTCGCGGACATAGGCGCCGCTCTTCAAGGTGAAGTGCTGCATTTCACCATCGAGCACCTCATCCATGCGCTTCACCAGCAACCCTGTCTTGTCCATCTCGAGCAGATTGTCCCAGTCATCGCCCCAGATCACCTTGATGACGTTCCAGCCCGCACCGCGGAAGGCCGCTTCCAGCTCCTGGATGATCTTGCCGTTGCCGCGCACCGGCCCGTCGAGGCGCTGCAGGTTACAGTTGATGACGAAGACCAGGTTGTGAAGATTCTCCCGCGACGCCAGGGTAATGGCGCCCAGGGATTCCGGTTCGTCCATCTCGCCGTCTCCAAGCATCGCCCAGACCTTGCGGCCGCTCGACTTGCGCAACCCCCGGTCAACCAGATAATGATTGAAGCGAGCCTGGTAGATCGCGGAGATGGCCGTCAGCCCCATGGATACGGTCGGGAACTCCCAGAATTCTTGCATCAGGAAAGGATGGGGGTAGGAGGAAAGGCCGCCTTCAGGAGCCAGCTCATTGCGGAATCTTTCCAGGTTCTGCTCTGTGAGACGGCCTTCAAGAAACGCCCGGGCGTAGACTCCCGGGGCGGCGTGTCCCTGGAAGTAGACCATGTCCCCCAGGAAATCGTCTGTTCGCCCTCGCCAGAAATGATTGAAACCAACCTCCCAGAGCGTGGCTGCCGAGGCGTAGGTGGAAATATGGCCGCCGATACCGGAGCTCTCCCGGTTGGCCCGAACCACCATGGCCATGGCGTTCCAGCGGATGATCGACTTGATGCGCCTTTCGATATCGCGGTTACCGGGGAAAACCGGCTGCTGATTCCTGGGGATGGTGTTGATATAGGGGGTATTGGCCGTGAAGGGGATGCTCACCCCCTGCTCCTGGGCTCGCACCTGCAGCAGCCTGAGCAGCTGGCGGACCCGTTCCTCACCCTGGGTCTGCAGGACATAATCGAGCGACTCGCGCCACTCGGCGTTTTCTATATCATTCAAATTATCAGTTGATTTGTGATGCTCTGTTGCCATGGTTTAGCGCTCCTTTGTGCTGCGGAAGCATTTCATAAAAGATGTTGTCTCGTGGTTTAACAGTTCAAAAGGACATACTAGACTGTACCTGACATTTACTCATTCTCCACGGCCCGGCAAAAAAAAGAGAGGTCCCCCCGTGGAGAGCCCCCTTAATTTGCAACCAGACTGCGACTTATGTTCTTGCTGCTCTGGTTGTGGTTAGCTGGTCACCGCTCCGCGAGATGCAGACGAAACCAGTTTAGCATACTTCGCCAGCACGCCTCTCTTGTAACGGGGTTCAGGTGCTCGCCACTCCGTTAATCGCCTGGCAATCACGTCCTCGGCAAGCAAGAGGTTCAACTCACCGCGTTCAAGGTCGATTTCGATTGTGTCACCTTCTCTCACCACGGCAAGCACTCCACCGACCTGGGCCTCCGGGGCCACATGGCCGATCATGATACCGTGAGTGCCTCCGGAGAATCGGCCATCGGTCACCAACGCGACATCCTTGCCAAGGCCAGCCCCCATCAGGGCGGCCGAAGGAGAGAGCATTTCACGCATTCCGGGCCCACCTTCGGGGCCTTCATAGCGGATGACCACCACATCTCCCGCATTGATTTGTCCAGCCAGGATTGCTGCCAGGGCGTCTTCTTCACGATCATGGACCCGGGCCGGGCCACGAAAGCGGTTCAACTCCTTGCCGCTGAGCTTGATAACGCAACCTTCAGCGGCAAGATTGCCGCGCAGCACCCGAATATGTTGACGGGCTGGCGCATAAGGCTGCTCCGGACTATAGAAGATGTCCTGGTGTTCCGGCCTCTGCGGGGCATCGGCCAGGTTTTCTGCAAGGCTTCGACCAGTGACAGTCAGACAATCACCATGCAGGTAGCCGGCGTCCAGCAGAGTCTTCATGACCATCGGCAAACCTCCGATCTTGTGCAGATCGTTCATCAGGTATTGGCCGAAGGGCTTGAAGTTCCCCAGCAGGGGGACTCTGGCGGTGATCTGCTCAATATCGGCAAGGGTCAACTCAACATCCGCTTCGTGGGCCAGGGCCAGCAGGTGCAGCACCGCGTTGGTCGACCCCCCCAGGGCCCAGGCCACGGTCAGGGCATTCTCAAAGGCTTTACGGGTCATGATGTCACGGGCCTTGAGATCCGACTGAAGCAGCGCGACAACAGCCTGGGCGGCCATTGCGCAATCATCACGTTTGTCTGCCGAGATTTGGTTGCCCTGGTCAACAGCCAGGTTGGACGCTGCACCGGGCAGGCTCATGCCGAGAGCCTCGATGGCGGAAGCCATGGTGTTCGCGGTGTACATCCCGGCGCAGGAGCCGGCCCCGGGGCAGGAGTGGCACTCGATCGCGTGCAGCTCTTCCGCATCGATCTTGCCGGCGCAGTGAGCCCCGATCGCCTCGAAGGCGCTGACGATGTTCAGAGCCTTGCCCTGGTATTCGCCGGGCAGGATGCTGCCGCCGTAGAGGGTCAGGCCAATCAGGTTGTTGCGCGCAATCGGCATCAGGGCCGCGGGGATGGTTTTGTCGCAACCGGAGAGGGTGATGACAGCGTCGACCCGATAACCCTCGGTCATCAGTTCGATGCTGTCGGCGATGACCTCACGACTCACCAGGGAATACTTCATGGCTTCGGTGCCCATGGAGATGCCGTCGGAGACTACCGGGGTGCCGAAGATGATCGCCTTGCCGCCGGCCTCTTCAATCGCCTGCTGAACGAGGTCGCCAAGCGCCCGCACATGATCGTTGCACGGCGTACCGTTGGTGTAGGGCACCGCCAGGGCGATGATCGGCTTGGTAAAATCCTCATCGGTGAAACGCACAGCCCTCAGCATGGTACGCGCGGCAGTGCGTTCCACCCATTTCGCCGTATCACGTCGACCGGTAATCTCTTCACTGCGGCGTTTCATCGTCGTCCTCTTCTTTCAATAGCAGCCAAAGGGTGCACCCTGGTCGTCCACAGACAGAACTCACTTATCCATGGCGGTCACGCCGGTTCTGGCGATTTCGATGAAATGCTCCGCGCCAATCTCCTCCAGAAAGTTGTCAATCCTCTCTGTTGGTCCGGCAATCTGGACGATGTAAATATCATGTGGCTGGCTGTCGAGAATTTCGATCTGGTAGGTTTTCTGGAGTTTTTCGAAAGCCTTCTTCGCCAGTTCAAATTTGACAATCGCCACTTCGCGCCAGTAACTCTCGTCACGGTCCAATTCCTTGGCACGGATGACTTCGGTAAACTTCTCCAGTTGCCGAATAACCTGGAGGACTTTCGCCTCATTATCCTCGCGCAGCGTAATCGTCATGCGACTGACGCCCGGAGCCTTCGCCTTGCAGACGGTCAGCGTATCCACGTTGTACATCTTGCGGCGAATCATCATGGAGATTTTATTGAGAGTCCCCGGTTTGTTCTGCACAAAGGCCAGGATGGCCCGTCTTTTCATTTTTTTAACTGTCATCTTTTATAGCCCCGTAAAATCGTTAAAATTATGCTTTTGGCCGCGACACGATCATATCTCCAAAGCCACCCCCGGCGGGAATCATCGGCAGGATCACCTCGGAGGGATCGCAGATGAACTCGAGCATGTAAGGGCCCTCGTACTCGGCAGCAGCACGAATGGCTGCGTCGACCTTGTCCAGCTCGGTCACCTTCTGATAGGGGATATTGTATGCCTTGGCGATCAGACCAAAATCAGGGCTGATCATCGGCGTGCCGGCGTAGCGACCATCAAAGAAGAGCGTCTGCCACTGCCGCACCATGCCCAGATAGCCGTTGTTCAGAATCATGATTTTGACATCGGTGCCATGCTCCAGGATCGTGCCGAGTTCCTGGATGTTCATCTGAAAACCACCGTCGCCGCTGATCGACCAGACCCGCTCATCGGGGCGTGCCAGTTTGACCCCAATGGCCATCGGCAGGGAGCAACCCATGGTGCCGGCGCCACCTGAGGAGAACCAGCTGTTGTTGGTCTGGTAATTGTAGTACCGGGCCGCCATCATCTGGTGCTGGCCGACATCGGGGACGATAATATCCTTGCCTTCCGTGATTGTTGACAGGCGGCTGACAATCGTCTTCATCAGGAGCTTGCCGTCGTCACCAACACCTACGGACAGTTCTTTTTCAGCTTCGGCTATCGAGATTTTCCGGTTCTCCGCGATCTCCTGCAGCCAGCGTTTTCTTGGCTTGCTCGTCAGCTCAGGGTCGTGCAGCATGACGTGCAGGGTTCGCCCGACATCGGCATTGATGGCAACCGAGGTCGCGACGTTCTTGTCGAGCTCGGATGGATCGATTTCCACATGGATGACATCGGCATTTTTCGCATACTCACTCAACTTGCCTGTCACGCGGTCATCAAAACGCATACCGAAGCTGATGATCAGGTCGGCATTCATCACGGCGCGATTGGCTTCGACCGTGCCGTGCATACCCATCATCCCCAGGCTCAGCGGATGATCAATCGGTATCGCTGACAAACCGTGCAGGGTGAAAGCCACCGGGATATTGGTCTTCTCGGCAAACTCCTGCAGCATCTCCCCGGCATTACTGGAGATCACGCCATGGCCGCAGAACATCACCGGCCGCTCGCTGCGATTGATCAGCTCGATGGCCTTGTGCAAAACATCGCGTTCCGGTGACGGGTGGTAGTAAAACCCGGGGAGTTTGGGACGGAATTTCTTCGGGTCAAAGTGGTATTTTTTCCCCGTCTCCTGAAACTGGACATCTTTGGGGATATCGATCACCACAGGACCGAAGCGTCCGGTCGTTGCGACGTAGAAACCTTCATGAATCGTTTTCTCGATTTCCTCCACGGAGAGCGGCATGTATGTCTGCTTGCAGATCGGCATCATGACGCCGACCACATCACTTTCCTGGAAGGCGTCTGTCGCGATAACACCCGTCGCGACCTGCCCGGTAATGGCGATAATCGGCACGGAATCCATATGCGCATCGGCAATGCCGGTCACCAGGTTCATGGCGCCCGGACCCGAGGTCGACATGCACACGCCTATCTGGGGATTGTCTGTCGAAAGCGAAGCGCGAGACAGACCCTGAGCCATGAAGGTCGCGCCCTGTTCATGCCGCGGCATGATGAATGTAAAATGGTCCTGTTTGCCTATTTCATCAATCACCGGCATGATCGTTCCGCCCGTGTAGCCGAAGATGTATTTCACACCCTTGGCGTGAAGTGCCCGTAAAACCAGCTCTGTTCCTTTCATTGCAACCTCTTTAAAAAAATGTGTGTTTAAATTTCGTAATTATACGGATTACAAGCAAGGTCTCAAAGCGTCAGGTTTTGTTCAATCCGTGTCAATCAGATCTTATCCGTGTCCGGAGGTTTTCTGCACCTGAAATAGGACTCAGTCTACGGCAATTTTCGTTAAAATCAGGAGCCGAACAGCCATGGTTCGGCAACCTTGCGCGCCTCCTCAAAGGTTTTAATCTCTGCGACGTGCTGCAGGGTCAGACTGATGTCGTCAAGCCCCTGCAACAGGCATTTTTTTCTAAACTCATCGACGGTGAATTCAAAAACAGCGCCAGCGGGTGTTGTCACCTGCTGCTTTTCAAGATCGATCTTCAGCAGGTAGCCGGGAGTCGCCTCAACCTCTCTGAACAAGGTGACGACCTCTGCAGCGGAAAGCACCACCGGCAGGATACCATTTTTGAAACAGTTGTTGGCGAAGATATCCGCAAAGCTCGGCGCAATAATCGCCCGGAAGCCGTAGTCGAGCAGAGCCCAGGGGGCATGCTCGCGCGAAGAACCGCAGCCGAAGTTTTCACGAGTCAGCAGAATCTGTGCGCCCTGGTAGCGCTCCTGGTTCAAAACAAAGCCAGGATTCAGGGGACGTTTGCTACAGTCCTTGCCGATCTCGCCGTAATCGAGGTAGCGCCACTCATCAAACAGGTTGGGACCGAAGCCGGTCCGCTTGATCGACTTGAGAAACTGCTTCGGGATAATGGCGTCGGTATCGACATTAGAGCGATCCAGGGGCGCGACCAGCCCATTCAAGGTACTAAATGCATCCATGCTCACACCCCCAGCGTTCGGACATCGACAAAATGACCGGTAATGGCCGTAGCGGCAGCCATGGCCGGGCTGACCAGGTGAGTGCGGCCCCCCGGTCCCTGTCGCCCCTCGAAGTTACGGTTCGAGGTCGAAGCACAACGTTCCTTCGGCGAGAGTCGGTCATCGTTCATGCCCAGGCACATGGAGCAGCCCGGCTCGCGCCACTCGAATCCGGCGGCTTTGAAAATCGTGTCAAGTCCCTCGGCTTCGGCCTGTTTTTTGACCAGTCCCGAGCCGGGAACGACCATGGCCCGTTTAATATTGGCCGCCAGCTTATGTCCCTTGACGACCGCTGCCGCCGCCCGTAAATCTTCAATGCGGGCATTGGTGCAGGAACCGATAAAAATCGTGTCCGGGTAAATGTCAGTGATCGGCGTCTTCGCGGCAAGCCCCATGTAAGCAAGGGCGGCCTGCATCCCTTCGCGTTTGACCGGGTCCGGTTCCTCCGCGGGATCCGGAACGCATCCATCCACGGCAACGACCATCTCCGGAGAGGTCCCCCATGTCACTTGAGGCTGAATTGAAGCTGCGTCAAGATGTACGATACGATCATAGTCAGCATCAGGATCGCTGTGTAGCTGCTGCCAGTCAGCCTTAGCCTGATCCCAGAGTTTTCCAGCCGGTGCATAGGGACGACCCTTGACATAGTCGATCGTCTTGTCATCAACGGCGATCATGCCGGCACGTGCCCCGGCTTCAATCGACATGTTGCAGACCGTCATGCGCCCTTCCATCGACAATGCACGGATTGCATCACCACCATACTCGATGACGTAACCGGTTCCGCCGGCGGTGCCGATTTCACCAATAATCGCCAGCGTAATATCCTTGGCGGTAATGCCCGGGCCGACCTGGCCATCGACGCTGACCAGCATGTTGCGAGCCTTCTTCTGGATGATGCATTGTGTCGCCAAAACATGCTCGACCTCGGAGGTCCCGATACCGAAGGCAAGGGTGCCTAAGGCGCCGTGAGTCGAGGTATGCGAATCGCCACACACGATCGTCATGCCGGGAAGAGTGACGCCCTGCTCTGGTCCGATGATATGGACGATGCCCTGGCGGACGTCATTCATGGAAAACTCGGTGATGCCGTATTCTGCACAGTTGGCGTCCAGGGTTTCAACCTGGACTCGTGATAGTGGGTCAGAGATGCCGATACTGCGATCCGTAGTCGGCACGTTGTGATCCGGAACCGCGATATTGGCTCCGGACCGCCAGGGGAGCCGTCCGGCAAGTCGCAGGCCTTCAAAGGCCTGGGGTGAGGTCACCTCGTGAACCAGGTGTCGGTCGATGTAGAGCAGGCAGGTTCCATCATCGTCGCAACGAACCACGTGGCGATCCCAGAGCTTGTCGTACAGGGTTTTTGCGCTCATGTCTCAGCTTTCTTATGTTTGAAGGGCACTTGTTTAGACAATCACCAAGGACTGTAATTATGGGCCATAGCGATCTGATGTCAACATGGAAGCTAAACATCAGTTATCATTCTATTCTTTTAACACATATCAATTAATACTAAAACCGTTATCTTTGCATATGTAAGCTCCCCCGCGTAAGCATCCTTAAGGCCGATACCTCGCAGAAGATCAGAACTAATATTAAAATCCTTTACAATTGGTTTCCTGTCAGCATAATTAGCAACACTCAAAGAAGGATTGTTTATGATTGATATGCTTGGGGGTATGTTTAGCTTTGTAACAGCGGTCGTGTGTTTCCTGTACGGGACAAGACTTTGCTGGGTTTGCGGAAAAGAATGTAATTTTGAGCGGGATCCTGCAGAAAAGAGACAAAGGCTGAAAGCAAATATGCCCGGTGGCTTTGTTGTCTATCTTTTTGGTTTTCTGGTTGTTTTCAGCACTATTTTAAACGGCACATTATCAATTGTCATCACTTCACTTGTCAGCGCCCTGCTGCTTTCTCACTTTGTCATTTCGATGGCTATGCCTGTACTGAAAAGGCCCCCTTCAAGTCACACCGAATAATTGATTGTTTTTTCGTCTCAGCAGTCGTGACATAGAAGAGCCCTGCGGATCTGTTCATAATCACCGCAGGGCTCAAGTTCATTTTCACAACAGGAGGTAGGAAAATGAATGTATTATCACATTAGCATCGAACGCTGCTCTGTCAAATTTTGTTCTTCCATAAGAGAACTAAGGCCACCGGGGATCTAAAAGCTGAGGGACTCCCGCATGGAAGCCCCTCGAATATTGAGTGTCGTTTTCCTGAAAGGGATTATTTCGGTTCCATCGGATAATTTTTACTCTGCCATTCGTGCCATCCGCCCTTAAGAGCGTACACCCTGGTGAAACCTTTTTCCATCAGCTGCAGTGCCACACGGGCACTGGTGTATTCGTTGCCTCAGGAGCAGTAGAGGATGATCGTTTTCTCTTTGTCGTAGTTGTCGGCCCACTGATTAACTGTACCCGGATCAACACGTTCGGCACCGAGAATCTTTTCTTTCGACCCGGTCCAGTCTCCACCGGTTCTCACATCAAGGACAATGAAGTTCTCGTCACCAAGGTGTGTTTTCAGTTCATCGCTCCCCATCCTGGGTACTGTTGCGGCCAGCACGGTGACACTGGAGACCAGAAGAAGCGTCGTTATCATAACCAGCAGGTGAATTGCAAAACGTCTGTTACACATTGGCATCTCCCTTTGTTTTTTAAAGTCACGACTACCAGCACTCTAACAGCTTTCACCAATAGATGACAAGTGAGGTATTATTTACCTCTCCCCGTGATTCTCCTGCAGCATCTCACGCCGTTCAGCCGATGTTGGATATGGCGCTTTTCATCTCGTCAGACAGTTCGAGAACTGATTCAAGGGTGGTAATACTCTTGTTGAACAGCACGGAAGATTCCTCCTGATTGAGATGAGATATTTTGTGGATTTTTCAGACAGACATCTCTGCTGCCTTTTGACAAGAAAACCTCATTGTTCAGTTACAAACATTTTTCAGGCTGGAAAAGCCTCATCATTTAGGCTAGGTTCATTCAACTCGATACTATCACGGAGCAACTCTTGGCAAATTTCACCCTGATCGCCATCTTTGTGTTACTGGGCGTGCTGTTCCGGCGCCTAAAGGCTTTCCCGGATCAGACGGCACATGTACTCAACATGTTTGCTCTCTACGTCTCCCTGCCCGCGGTCATCCTGCTCAAGGTGCCGGAACTTTCCTTCTCGGGAGAAACAATCGTGGCCGCCATCGTTCCATGGTGCATGCTGTTACTCTCGGCAATCCTGGTCATAGTTTTGGCCAGGAGCATGCGATGGACGCGCGCAACAACCGGAGTATTGCTGCTGGTCGTGCCGATCGGCAACACATCGTTCATGGGCGTGCCGATGGTGAATGCTTTTTTCGGCGGAGCCGGAATCCCGCATTTGATTTTGTACGACCAGATCGGCACCATGCTCATATTCGCCACCTATGGAGCAGTCATCCTCTCGCTTTACAGCGGTGAGAAAAGCAACGTCCCGACCATCATCAAGCGCGCCTTTCTCTTCCCTCCGACCACGGCCCTTATCATTGGCCTGTCGCTACGCAACTGGACCTACCCCCAGGTTATCGTCAATACTCTGGAGGATCTGGGCGGTGTGTTGACCGCCCTGGTGATGACCGCCATTGGTTTTCAAATGAAACTGCGCCTGCAGCGGACGACCCTCAAACCACTCGGTGCAGGCCTCGCCATCAAACTGATCATTGCCCCTCTGATCGCCTTGCTTGGCTGTCGCATCTTAGGTCTGGACAGCCTCGCCGCCGACATCTCCATCTTCGAAGCCGGGATGCCACCAATGGTGACAGCCTGCGCACTGGCGGCGGCGGCCGGCATGGGCGTGGAGCTGGCTATCGCCATGGCCGGCCTCGGCATTGTCCTCGCCTTTGTCACTCTGCCGTTGATCTATGGACTGATTCAATATTTCTAAGACGCTGCAGGTCAGACTAAACGTCTCATGATGTCCTGCTTTTTCAGAACCTGGCTGGTCGCTTTTCCAGGAAGGCGCTGATACCCTCTTTGCAGTCTTCTGTCGTGAAGCAAAGTGCAAACAGGTCGGCTTCGTAACGTGCGGCGCGGGCGAAATCCATCTCGAGGCCGTTATCAATGGCCTCTTTAGAGAGCCTGATGGCCGAAGCGCTCTTGTCACACATTTTCAAAGCCAGGGCCCGCACCTCCTGCATCAAATCCTCTTTCGCCACAACGCGATTGACCAAACCGATCCGGCATGCCTCCTCGGCGTCAATCATCTCACCGGTAAAGATCAGCTCCTTGGCCCGCCCCTTGCCAACCAGGCGTGACAACCTCTGAGTCCCGGCAAAACCGGGGATAATGCCGAGCTTGACTTCCGGCTGGCCAAACTTCGCCGAGTCCGCCGCAATCCGGAGATCACAGCCCATGGCAAGTTCACAGCCACCACCGAGGGCGTATCCGTTAATGGCTGCAATGACCGGCTTGGGGAAAGCTTCGATACGATCAATGACACGCTGGGCCAGAAGAGCAAACTCTCGGGCACTGTCCGCGTTCAGGGTGCCGAGGTGACCGATATCGCCCCCGGCAACAAAGGCCTTCTCGCCCGCCCCGGTGAGAATCACCACGCGGACCTCCTTGTCTCCCTCCAATTCACCCAGCGTCCGCTCGAGTTCCTCGAAGGTGGCCACAGTCAAAGCATTCAGAGCTTTTGGATTGTTGAAAGTAATCGTTGCCAAAGGCCCATTTTTTTCAAGCAGCAATTTTGCGTCCGTCATGAATTTCCTCCCGCTCAACCTTCGAAGTGAATAATGTATCGAAACAGCAAATGATAGTGACACGATCACAGTATAGCCGATGGGCTATTGAAGCACCATCCATAGGGTAACAAGAGAAAAAGCCCCCGTCTTGCAACGGAGGCTTTTTCTCTTGCTGTAAAAACAAATCAGAATTCTTCGCCGGACCACATCTCCTCATTGAAGCGAACGGCCTTGTTACGACCGGTATCCTTGGCGTTATAGAGTGCGACATCGGCATACTTGATACATTGCCAGAAACCTTCACCATCTCCGGGAAATTCGCTGACGCCGAGGCTGAGGGTCTTGTGAATCGAGCCATTGGGTATCTTGATTTTCGCTTCATCAAAGATCTTGCGGATTTTCTCCGCAACCAGGATGGCATCCCCCGGGTTGATGTCGACCAGGAGGAGAAAGAATTCTTCACCACCGAAGCGAATAACGATGTCAGTATCGCGAACACCCTTATTGATCAGCGTCGCCGTTTCTTTCAGAACCAGGTCGCCGACATCATGACCATACTGATCATTGACTTGCTTGAAGTAGTCCAGATCACACATGACCAATCCAAGAGTCTTCTTGCGACGCAGCACGCCGGAGATCACATGGTTGGCATGATCTTGCAGGAAGCGGCGGTTGTAGAGGCCGGTCAGTGGATCTTTAAGCGCTGATTCGCGCAGAGTATTCATCAGGCGTTTTGCTTCGAGTACCGAAAGCGCCTGCTTGATATAGGTTTCCGCCTTGAAGATGCGAGCCTGGATGTCAACGGTATCGAGCTCTTCTGCCTTCTGCCCTTCAAAAAGGAACTGCACCACACCACCGGTGCGGCCGCCGATAATCATCGGCATGCAGATGTGAGACTTGCCAGTCTCCTCCTTAAACTGTTTGCAGACCTGCGGGTAGGCCAGCGACGAGATATCGTGGCTGGTTTTCTTGGCGCGGCACAAATCACAGTTGGTCAGGATATCCGGGTTACAGGCCATCGCCTTGGAGGAGAGCGCCAGGGGATAGACGGCAGCCATGTCGCGCTGGTTGTCATTGACTTCATAGATGACGAAATCGTCAATCCCCAGCTCGCGGCGGAAGACATCTCCAATACGTGCATAAACATCTTCAAGGGTGGCATCCTCCTCGATCACGCGCTTGAAGGTGCTCATGGAATAGACCGTATCCATCAGTCCGTTGAATTCCTGCGAGAGGGTGCCGATCTCGTCACGTGAAGTGATTTCAATTTTATTTGTGAGATCGACGTCTCCGGTACCGACGGAATGGATCTGGTCGATAATGGCTTTGATCGGTCTTGCCAGCGACTGCACGATCCAGCGGGTGAAGACCACCAGCAGCAGGACAGCCAGAAGCAGCACGCCGAGAATCGACATGATGGTGACTTCGATAATTTCAGAGATCTTGCTTGAGGAGGTGTGGTAAAGCTCTGAGAGTTTTGATGAGAAACTGACTGAAATCGCACTGGCCTGACTGATGTGGCCTTCCAGAATTTCGTATCGACCTTCCAGGTTGTCGCCGTTCGGAGCTTTTTTATCAAGCACCTGCAGCTTGTACTGGAAAAAATCTTTGTAACTCGCGTCGATTTCATCGAGGAGCAGGTTCAACTCTTTCAGATAGGCAACCCCTTCGGGGTCAATGGAGAGAGACGTCGTATGCAGAGTTTCCAGAAGCTTCCCGGAATCGTGGGAGTAGTCATTAATAGCGCCGCCCAGGGCCAGGGCGGAGGCAAAATCGCGCACATCCCGCAGACGCTTGGATGAGAGATCCTGCAAGCGCTCGACGGTCACAGTATCAGACGCCTTCAGCATGTTGTTGGAGTCGATCGTCATCGCCTGCAGATTGCGGATCACCTTCTGCACAACCTTATCCTGAGGAACGGCGTGGTTGACGATCTTGTCGTAACGCATATTGATGCCGACCATGCCGACGACGGTCAGGACAGCCATCACCAAAAACCAGAAGAGCACCCCGATAGAAAAAAGTCGAAATTTGTGCTTGATCGGCAGATCGATAAAAGTGATCAGGCGGAGGAAGCGGCACGGAAGATCGTACTTATTGCAATCTTTCATTGACTATCTCGGCTCCTGCAAACAAGAGGGGATTAAAGATGAGAAATTCCTAAACGATTCCTTCTAGCAAACCGAGCGAGCAGTGTCAAGAAGAACTCCCTCTGACCATGACCTCTGGTGTTATCGGGGTAGCAATTTCGGACAAAAAAGGCCCCGGTTCCTGGAGGGGAAGGCCGGGGCTAAATCTCTGTGACCCAGGGGGCCAACAGAGTGTCATACTTTTGTTGGAGGAAAGATACTACAGTGAAAGGATGTAGTCAAGCGCCTAATATAACAAAAAAGTTTGGGAAGTTCCCAGAGAAGACACCGCTGCGGCAATCAAAGGCAGCTTCGGTTTGATTCAGCAGGACAAGCCACAGCGGCTGCAACCCGGATGACAGACATGACCGGAGCAACCTGACATCGCCTGTTCGTATTCACGGTACAGGTACTCACGCCGAACCCCCTGTGCAATGATGTCCCAGGGGAAGAGTTCACCTTGACCGCGCTCCCGGTGAAGATAGAACGTCGGGTCAAGACCGACCTTGCGGCATGCCGCTTTTAAACTTGAACCATCAGCAAGCAGCGGCAGAAGACGTCCGACACGACGATCACCGCGAGCCAGGAGCCCCTGTATCTCGGCCTGGCGCAGTGACTCGAAGTTGAGATCGACATTCGGTAACGGCCGCAGACGTTTCTGCAACAGGCGGTACTTTTTTTCCAGATCGCCACGACGCTCCATAGCGGACCACTGTAACGGCGTCCAGGGCTTCGGCACAAAAGGGTTCACCGAGAGGTGGAGGCGACCGAGACGGCCGCGCTCTCGACCGAAGCCCTCCCAGAGTTGACGGATTTTCAGAGTCAGATCTGCAATCGCGACAATGTCATCATCGGTTTCCGTCGGTAGCCCGATCATGAAATACAGCTTGAGATTCGGGATCCCGCACTCTGCCAGGAGTTTCACTGCTGCGAGAATCTGCGTTTCATCAATCCCCTTGTTGATCACATCGCGTATCTTCTGGCTGCCCGCCTCAGGTGCCAGCGCCAGGGTTTTGTGACCAGCATCGGCAAGCACACGCACCTGCTCGACCGTGATCGCGTCGATACGCACACTCGAAACCGAGACCTCTCCACCATGATCGAGAATGGCACGACCGATATCGGCCAGGTCGCCATAATCGGAGACAGCGGCGGCCACCAGGCCAACTCGGCCGACATGCGGCTGTTCAACGAGGATTTCCTGTCTCAAGTGCTCAAGCGAGTGTTCACGAAACGGGCGATAGATAAAACCTGCCGCACAAAACCGGCAGGCCCTGGGACAGCCGCGCGAGACCTCGACCAATTGCATGCTGCCGAATTCCGTATCCGGCGTCGCCACGCAGGTGCGACTCTGGCTGTCATCGAGATGGCTTTGCCACCGACGTTCGACACGATCAGGGTACCCCGCGTACGGAACCATCTCCTGCAATTCGCCGGTCTCCAGATATTTGAGAGCGTAGCCACCGGGGAGATAAACGCCGGGCAGCTTGCGCGAGGCTGTTCAACAACCCTTTGCGGCTCTTCGACTCCGGGTCGAGCAATGTTGCCAAAATGGGCGAGAGGAGCTCTTCTGCTTCACCGACTGCAAACAGGTCCATGATGTCGGCCAGGGGTTCCGGGTTGAGAAATGCGCAGACTCCTCCGCAGAGAACCAGTGGCTGGGACTCATCACGCTCTTCGCGCCACAACGGCAAACGGGCCAGCTCGAAAATCACCGGCAGGTGCAGGTAATCGTTTTCGAAGGAGATGGAGAAAGCGATCAGGTCAAAATCATTCAGGCTGCGCTGCGATTCGACAGAGACCAGCGGGAAACCGGTACGGCGATGCTCATCGAGGTCATCCGGATCGGGCAGAAAAAAACGTTCACAAAGCGTATCCGGCCGACTGTTGAGCATTTTATAGACACTCTGCAGCCCGAGGTTGCTCATCCCCTGGTGATAGGTGTTCGGATAAACCAGGGCAACGCTCAGACGCCCACCCCAGGGGTTGGCAACCAATCCCGTCTCAAGGGCAAAGCGCTGGCGGTATTTTTCGATCAGCTGACGCGACATATGCTCCAGTTTACGGTGAACAGGCGTGAGATGACAACCGGGCGGTCTCACAACACCAGGGAGGTCTCACAACACCAGGCCGGTCTCACGACAGGGGTCAGGAGAGATCCAGCAAAAACGAACGCACGGCGTTGGTGACGTCGTCAACCGTGACCCGATCCATACAGCGGTGATCAATGGGACACTCTCTGAGCATGCAGGGCGAGCACTCGACGTGATGCCGAACAATACGATAGCTGTCCGTGAAGGGAGAGGTCGTGGTGTGGTTGGTCGGACCAAAGATCGCGACGATCGGCACCTTGAACGCGGCCGCCACGTGCATGGGGCCGGAGTCATTGGTGATCATCAACGAGGCCGCATCAATCAGGGACATCATCTGCCTAACCGAGGTCTTGCCGATAAAGTTAAGTGCAGGGGATTGCATCGCTGCCGCGATATCACGACCGATCTCAACTTCGCCGGGGCCTCCGGTCAACACGGCCGTCATGCCATATTCCCGGGCCAGGAAATCACCGACCGCCGCAAAACGTTCCGGATACCAGCGCTTCGCAGCGCCGTATGCGGCACCGGGGTTGATCACTGCGACCGGACCTTCAGGCAGCTGTGCTTTCGCCCACAATCGCTCTTCGTCCAGCAAGGCCAGGCTCTGCACCTTGCTGCTGGCCTCGAGGCCATAATGGTTCACGATGCGCAGGAAGGCATCGGTCTGGTGAATGGTCTTATCAACCGCAGAGAAAGGCACCGGGTGGGACAACAGGAATCGGCGGTTGTCCGTTGTAAAGCCGACTCGGCGAGGAATTCCGGCCAGAAAGGACATCAATGCGGCTTCAATCGCATACTGGAAGAGAATCGCACAGTCAAACTTCCGGCGACGCAGCATCGCTGCGAATCGCAACAAGCCGAGGATGCCGGCATGTTCTTTACGTTTGTTAAAGACAATGATTTCGTCGCAATCGGGATGGTTCTCCAGCAACTGTGCAACCAGCGGGTTCGCCACCACGGCGATATGCGCATCAGGGCAGGTTTCTCTGACAGCCGCCATCGCCGGCAAGGTCATGACAGCGTCTCCAACCCAGTTGGCAGTCCTGATCATGATACGACGGATTTTTTCTGGCTCGAGTTTTTTCAAAAGGATAAAGGAAGACTGTAATTCGAGGGTCAATGGATTTATGACAACGGCAACGCTTCGTCAACCAGCATCACAGGGATTCCGTCGCGTACCGGGTAGGCCAGCTTGCATGCGTGACACAGCAGCTTGTCCTGATTTTCATCAGCGACAATTTCGCCTTTGCATTGCGGGCAGGCCAGTATTTCAAGCAGATCTTTGGACAGGGCCATGTGTTGTCTCCGGGTTGGCAACGGTTGACGGCAACGGGCTTCTGATTCATTCGACGGTGAATCGGGAAAACTGCTAATTTCACCGGCATTTTACCTTGATTGCACCAAGGTCCGCGACACTGGACAACTTCTACAATAAGGCGCTATGGCAAGTCAAACGCAAAACCACGAGTTGACCGGAAGTAGTCATCGTCAATGGCAACCAGCCAGAACCGATTCGGGTGCCCTTAACTCAAAAAAAAGGACCGCACAAGGCGGTCCAAAGGAGTTGAGGGAGTCACATCACAGGCAAGCGCAGAGCACAGAGAGCAAACCGTAGACGCCGGGCGGAGAACCGGCACGGCTGCCCACTCTTTGACAAGCACAGAATTAAATTCCAGTCGTTGGCCATCGGGACCGTTCGTGCAGTCCGTCAGGAGAATGTCCTTTTCCCTTAATCGACGCGTTTACGCAAGAACGTCGGGATATCGTACTCCTCTTCTTCATTGTAGGCACCAATCCGCATGCTGGCGCGGGGCTTGTCCTGGTTCTGTTTGCGGATGAAGGCCGGGATGTCACGATCAATCTTGGCTGGCCCCGGAATGTTTGGTCGACCCAGTTCAGGGCTGGTGCGCTGGCCGGTCTCGAATGAACAACCGAATCCGGTGGCAATCGCCGTGACCTGGATTTTTTCGCCCATCTCCTCGTTGATCACCAGGCCGATGAAGATATTCGCATCTTCATGAACCTTCTCATGAATGATATTGGCCACTTCCTGGTAGTCGTCCATGGTCATGCTGGAAGAACCGGTGACATTTACCAGCACGCCCTTGGCCCCGGAAATATCGATTTCTTCGAGCAGCGGACTGCTGATTGCCTGTTGGGCTGCGGTCACGGCACGGTTTTCACCCTCACCGACGCCGATCCCCATCATCGCCATGCCACGCTCGCTCATCGCTGACTTGACGTCGGCAAAGTCGACATTGATCATGCCGTGGGTCGTGATCAGGTCAGAGATCCCCTGTACCGCCTGGCGCAGGACATCATCTGCAGGCTTAAAGGCATCGAGAATCCCCATCTTCTTGTCGGCAAGACCACTGAGACGATCATTGGGAATCAGGATCAGTGAATCAACGATCTGCTTCAGTTCTTCGACGCCCTGCACTGCCTTGGCCATGCGCTGTTTACCTTCGAAAGCAAAGGGCTTGGTCACAACAGCAACAGTCAACGCACCGACCTCCTTGGCAACTTCGGCAATCACCGGAGCGGCACCGGTACCGGTACCGCCACCCAGACCAGCAGCGATAAAGACCATATCTGCGCCCTGCAGCAGGTCCTTCAAGCCGAGCCCGGTCCTCTTCGGCCGCTTCGCGACCGACTTCCGGGTTGGCCCCGGCACCGAGTCCCTTGGTCAACTTGGGACCAAGCTGGACACGCAGCGCCGCCTGGTTGGCCCGCAGTGCCTGGGCATCGGTATTGGCGACCATGAACTCCACACCATCAATGTGGGCGACAATCATCGTATTGACGGCATTACTGCCACCACCACCAACACCAACGACCTTAATCTTTGCTACCTGGTCTACATTCTCGTCAAATTCAAACATAATGACTCCCTCCGCCATTGTTGTGACCGGTCTTCTCCGTTGCCCCGGTCGATTTATGTTTCAGACTCATTCCTTAATGTTCACTTTTAGAAAAATTCTCCGAACCACTCTTTCATGCGCCGCGAGACGCGATCGAAGAGGTTCTCCTGGCCGATCACGAAGTTCCGCGTCTGCATGTTGCGGCTGCCATACTTCACCAGGCCCACGCCGGTGGCGTAGATGGGTGAATTGACAACATCGGTCAGACCACCGATATCGGTTGGCTTTCCGCGCCGTACCGGCAGATCGAAAATTTGTTCCGCCAGTTCCGGCATCCCCGGCAGAATCGCCGAGCCACCGGTCAGTACGACCCCGGACGCGATCAGATCCTCAAAACCGCTCTTGACGATCTCGCGGTTCACCAGGGTGAAGATTTCTTCGACCCGTGGCTCGAGGATCTCCGCCAGAAGCTGGCGCGACAGGATGCGCGGTTCGCGCCCCCCCACAGACGGCACTTCAATCGTTTCGTCCTTACCGACCATCGAAGAGAGACAGCAGCCCGAGATCTGCTTGATTTTTTCCGCTTCAGCTGTCGGGGTCCGCAGGCCCACGGCGATGTCGTTGGTCAGGTGGTTGCCGCCGAGAGACAGGACCGAGGTATGCTTGATCGCTCCATCGACAAAGATAGCAACGTCTGTCGTGCCACCGCCGATATCGACAAGCGCCACGCCGAGATCCTTTTCATCCGGAGTCAACACGGCTTCTGATGAAGCCAGCTGTTCAAGAACGATATCTCCGACATCGACACCAGCCTTGTTGCAGCTTTTGATGATGTTCTGAGCGCTGGCAACGGCTCCAGTGACGATATGCACACGCGCCTCCAGGCGGACTCCGCTCATGCCAAGCGGCTCTTTGATGCCGTCCTGATCGTCGATAATAAATTCCTGGGGCAGGATATGAATCACTTCGCGGTCCATTGGAATCGCCAGGGCCTTGGCGGCATCAATCACCCGCCGGACATCTTCGTTGGTCACTTCACGGTTCTTGATCGCAATCACACCCTGGGAGTTGATGCCTTTGATGTGCCCACCGGCAATCCCGGCAAAGACCGACTTGATTTCACAGCCGGCCATCAACTCGGCTTCCTGGATCGCCTTGCGAATCGCACTGACCGTACTCTCGATGTTGATGACCACGCCCTTGCGCAAACCGCGCGAGGGGCTGGTGCCGATACCGACGATGTCCAGACCGTCTCCTGTCATGGCACCGACGATGGCGCAGATTTTGGTTGTGCCGATATCCAGCCCGACCACCAGGTTTTCCCGTTTATTGCTCATGTCACTCCCCTTCCCCGTCTTGTAAGCTAACTTCTGCCAACCGTGCGTTTCACATCCACCTTCACGATAACGCGGTCGGTCACGTTTAAATCGATATACTTGAGAGCCATCAAGCGTGGCTCCAGCTCATCATAAATTTTTTCCAGGCGATTCAGCTTGACGTCAAACCCGAGCCTCCCCATGCGCACAGGCACACCACCGATCCTGGTATGCAGGATCAGCCCTTCCTGCTGGTCGTAGTGGATCTCCGAGACATCTTCCAGGTTGAACAGAGTCCTGTCATCCAGTGCGTCCATGAGCTGCAGCGCCAGGTTCAGGCTGTCCTGGGTCTGCTCGGGATGATCAAGCAGGTACTGGCGATCAATCCCCGAAATCACCGGGTAGTCGAGCTGGTCATCAGCATCAAGCATCTTGAACACTTCGCCGGTCCTATCGACATAGTAGAGATAACCCAGGTCGATGATCGCCCTGGCTTCTCGTTCCACGACCCGGATCACGACCTGGTCGGGAAAGGACCGTTCCACATCGGCCCGGGCAATCCATGGATGCTCTTCGATCTTGCGACCGATCATGTGCAGCTCGAGATCGAACAGGCTGTCGCCGACCTCGATGTCTGAGGCATCGAGGATGTCGTCCTCACTGACTCGCAGCTGTTGCTCCACGCGGATCTGACGCACGCCGAAATAACCTGATTCCAGCAGCATCTGGGCTGTCAGCAGGGAACCGCTCGCAAGCAGGAAACCACTCCCCGATGCAATGCTGATACGCAACAGCCGATGGAAAATCTTTTTCCAATCGCGCGGCAGCTTCTCCTGCTTGCGACGGTTGGTTTTGATCTTCTTCTGCTTGTTGGACTTCAGATCGTGCATCAATTCATCCGACTTCTGGTTACTTGTTCAAACCTGCATCCGCAAGAATTTCCATGACCAGTTCGTTAAAGGGGATACCCGCCTCTGCGGCAGCTTTCGGCAGCAGACTGGTCTCGGTCATGCCGGGGATCGTGTTAATTTCCAGGCAGAAGAATTCTCTTTCCCGCACCATAAAATCGACCCTTGCAGCCCCCCGACAGCCGAGCGCCTTGCAAGCCGCCACGGAAACGTCCTGAAGTCGATTATAGAGGACTGCTTCCAGTGGTGCCGGCAGCAGATACTCGGTTTGCCCGGGCGTGTATTTCGATTCGTAATCGTAAAACCCGCTTTTCGGAACGATCTTGATGATCGGCAGAGGCTTGTTATTCAGCACACTGACCGTCACTTCGTCACCCCGGATATAATCTTCGATGAGAATGATGTCGTCGTGCTTGCGCGCTTCGGCAAGGCCGGCAACAAGCTGTTCCCTGTCATGGACAATGCTGATACCGATCGTCGAGCCTTCCCTGGCCGGCTTGACAACCAGCGGGAAATGTCTGCAGTTCCTGAGAACGTCTTCGACATCATCCCCGGCGCGACAGACGACAAAGCCCGGCGTCGATATTTCGTGATAGAGCAGGATCTGCTTGGTCACCACCTTGTCCATGACCATGCTCGATGACATCACGCCGCTGCCGGTATAGGGGATTTGCATCATCTCGAGCAAGCCCTGAACAGTCCCATCTTCGCCATAGCGACCATGTAGACAGATAAATGCGACTTCAGCTTCCGCTGCCAGCAATTGACCCGGCAGGTCACGTTCGACATCTATAGAGACCGCGGCGCAGCCACTTTCAAGCAAGGCCTTGAGCACGGCCCGGCCTGTTTTCAGGGAGATCTCCCGTTCAGCTGAGAAGCCTCCCATCAAAACAGCAATTTTTTTGCTCATCAGCTCAGTCCGAGTCATCATCTCCGCCTAGCGACCTTGATGCAAAACCTGCAAGAGTTCTTCTCCGACCTGCCAGACATTGCCTGCCCCGAGTGTTATGACAATGTCTCCCTGCTGCAGAACCGCCTGTAAATGCTCTACCGTGGCCACGGTGTCTCCGGTGAAGCAGCAGGACTTGTGACCATGTTCGCTGATTCCCTCGGCAAGCCTTTCACCTGTGACTCCCGGACGCACATCCTCACCGGCGGCGTAGACATCCATCACGGCAATATGGTCAGCCTGGTAAAATGCCGTCACGAAATCATCAAACAGGGCCTCGGTGCGACTGTACCTGTGGGGCTGAAATACCGCTATGACCCGTCGGTTCCAACCGGAGCGCGCAGCCGCCAGGGTGGCCTTGATTTCCACCGGATGGTGGCCGTAATCGTCGACCACCATGATGCCCTGGACTTCATCTTTAATCTGGAATCGTCGGCCGACTCCACCAAAGTCATGAAACCCTTCGGCAATCGCATCGAAGGTCATATCCAGCTCCACGCCGACAGCAACGGCTGCCAGTGCATTCAGGACGTTGTGGCGTCCCGGCATGCGAATACTCAAACGACCGAGCCGCTCCCCCCGGTACTGCACCATGAAGCTGGTGCGATCAGCACTCGTGCTCTATTTCCGAAGCCATGAAATCTGCCTGGCTGGTCAGGCCATAAGTCACCAGGCGTTTTTTAACTTCGGGAATCATCCCCTGAATGTTTTCATCGTCGAGACAGAGGACAACCAGCCCGTAGAAAGGCACCTTGTTGATAAAATCTATAAATGTGGACCGGATCTCATCGAGCCCGCTGTAGTAGTCGAGATGATCTTCATCGACGTTGGTCACCACGGCAATTGTTGGCGAAAGTTTCAGGAAGGAGCCATCTGACTCATCGGCTTCAGCCACAAGGAACTCCCCCTGACCGAGCTTGGCATTGGAACCGATTGAATCGAGGCGCCCACCGATCACCACGGTCGGATCAATGCCCCCGTGAGAAAGGACCGTTGCCACCATGCTGGTGGTGGTTGTTTTGCCATGCGTGCCGGCGATAGCGATGCCATGCTTCATGCGCATCAGCTCGGCCAGCATTTCAGCCCGGGGGATCACTGGTATTTTGCGCCGGTTCGCTTCCTGAACTTCAGGATTGTCTCGATTGACCGCTGTGGAGGTCACAACGACATCCACTTCAGCAAGGTTCTCGGTACGATGGCCATAGACGATGGTGCCGCCGAGGCTCGCCAGGCGTGCGGTAATCGCACTCTCTTTGAGATCCGATCCCGAGACCTGGTAACCAAGATTGATGAGCACTTCAGCAATGCCGCTCATGCCGATGCCACCGATGCCGACGAAATGTATTTTTTGAATCTTTCCGTACATGCTTTTCCTTTCAGGCCGTTTCGGTAAGCACGGCCCGGCATTCTTTTAACAACCGTGCGGCCGCGCCCTTTCGGGCCAACCTTTTGGCCGCAGCCGCCATCGTCAGGAGACTGCTCCGGTCGTGAAGAAGGCCGCTCAACAATTTTGCCAGTCTCTCCGGCGTCAGATCTGCTTCCTCCATCATCAGCGCAGCCCCTTTGGCGGCCAACGCCTGGGCATTCACAGACTGGTGGCCTGCTGCCGCATGCGGATATGGCACCAGCACGGCCGGCCGACCGCAAGCGGTCAACTCAGCGAGGGTTGTTGCTCCGGCACGGCATACGATCAGGGTTGCTTTTGCGTAAGCCTCTGCCATGTCGACAATGAACGGTTGAATATCAACATCAGGCCAGCCATTCTCCTGGTAACCGCGGACAACTTCCTCATAGTCGGGCTGTCCAGACTGATGGACGATCTCCAGCTTGCCCCGCCACTCCTCGAGCCCCGGCAGAGCGGCGACAACAGCCCGATTAATCGCCCTTGCCCCCTGGCTGCCGCCAAAGATCAGCAGGCAGAGCTTCTCTTCAGCGATGCCCGGACAGCTCTCCATGGCCGCACGAACCGGATTACCGGTCAAAACCGTCGCGCTGCTGTGGAAAGCGCGATCGGCTTCGTCAAAGGAGAGACAAACTCTTTTTGCCCAGTGGCCAAGCAGTCGGTTGGCCAGTCCTGGCCAGGCGTTTTGTTCGTGCACCAGGTACGGGATGCTTAAAGTTTTAGCCGCCAGCAGGACCGGCACCGACGCGTAGCCACCGACACCCACGACGATATCCGGTGCAAACTCTCGCAGGATTGTCCGGGACTGGCCAAAACTTTTCAGCAGTTTGCCGAGCACTTTGAGCCGGGCCATAGGACCCAACCCGGCCCAGCCGCTCATCTCAATTGTTTTCAGTTTCCAGCCGAGCTCTGGCAACATGCGGGACTCCAACCCTTTTTCAGTACCAACAAAGAGGACTTCGCTTTGTGGTTCTTCAAGCCTGAGCTGTTCTGCCAGCGAAATTGCCGGAAAGAGATGTCCACCAGTGCCGCCTCCGGCCAGAAGAAGTTTCATCGCAGTTCCCCCGGGAGATGTCGTGAAACATTGAGCAGGAGACCTATGGCCGCAAGCGTGGTCACAAGGCTTGTGCCACCATAAGAGATCAGTGGAAGCGCCAAGCCTTTGGTTGGCACCATCCCCATAACGACGGCCATGTTGATAAAGGCCTGCATGCCGACCAGCAATGTGACCCCGAAGGCCAAAAAGCAGCTGAACTCATTCGGAGCGTTGAGCGCCGTCCTTAATCCTCGCATGATCAGCAGCAGGAACATGGCGGCGATCACAAGCACGCCGATGTAACCCAGCTCTTCACCAATCACGGAGAAAATGAAATCAGTGTGCGCCTCGGGCAGAAAGAAGAGTTTTTGCTTGCTCTCACCCAGGCCCTGTCCAAAGGCCCCTCCCGAACCGAATGCGATCCAACTCTGGATAATCTGGAACCCGGTGTTGCTGGGGTCTTCCCACGGGTTCAAAAAGGCCAGGATCCGCCGACGGCGGTAGTCAACACTCATGACCATGAAGTAGAGAAACGGCAAAGTGAACAATCCGATACCAACCAGATAACTGAGACGTGTGCCTGCGACCAGCAGCATGGCGGTCGCCACAACGCCCAGTGTCAGGGCGCTGCCAAGGTCAGGTTGGGCCAGCAACAATCCGAGAAGGACCGTCAGTATCAGCATATAAGGCAGCAACCCCAGGCGGAAGCTTTTGACCTTGTCCTGCTTACGAGCCAGAGAATGCGCCATGAACAGCACCAGGCCGATCTTGACAAATTCTGCCGGTTGAAAAGTAAAACCGGCAATCCTTATCCAACGGGCCGCACCACCGACTTTCTTCCCGACTCCCGGTATCAAAACAGCGATCAGCAGGAGAACGCAGACGATCAGCACCGGCCAGGCAGCTTTGCGCAGCAGCTCAAGGTCGATTCTCATCAGAAGCGCCATCACACCAAAGCCCAACACGGCGTAAGCACCCTGACGTTTGAGGAAATACAGGCTGTCACCGTAATCTCGCACCGCCATAATTGACGAAGAAGAAAAGACCATAACCACACCGAGACAAGTCAGACAGACCGCCAGCAGAAGGATGGAATGATCGGTGCCCTGCCTTATTTCCATGACTGCTCTTCCCGTTTGAATCCTGAATTGAAGCCGGTTGAACCGACCGCCACGATCACGGCTTCTTTATTCCGAGTGTCTGTATTCATCTAGCGCAACTTCAGCGTTGAGAGCCCTATCAGGGCCAGAATGATACTGATGATCCAGAATCTCACGATAATTTTCGGTTCCGCCCAGCCTTTCAGTTCAAAATGATGATGAATCGGCGCCATGCGGAAAATACGTTTGCCGTAGAGTCGAAATGAGGTGACCTGCACAATCACGGACACGGCCTCCATGACAAAGATGCCACCGACAATCACCAGGACGATCTCCTGCTTGGTGATTACGGCGATGGTGCCAATTGCGCCTCCGAGTGACAAGCTGCCGACGTCACCCATAAAGACCTGCGCCGGGTAAGTGTTAAACCAGAGGAAGCCGAGTCCGGCGCCAACCATGGAGCCGCAAACAATTGAAAGCTCTCCAGCCCCCTTGACACCATCGATCTGCAAATAGCTCGACAAGTTTGCATGGCCGGCCACATAAGCGAACAGCAGATAGGTTCCGGCAGCAATAATCACCGGGCCGATGGCCAGCCCGTCCAGTCCATCGGTGAGATTGACGGCGTTGCTGGCACCAATAATCACCAGCATCGCAAAGGGCACGTAAAACCAGCCCAGGTCAGGGTTGATCCCCTTGAAGAAAGGGAATGCCAGGGTCGTCTGAAACCCCGGATAGGTCATGAGGATCATGCCGACACCAAAGGCAATCAGCATCTGCCAGAGCATTTTCCGTCGAGGAGAGAGCCCGTCGCTGTTCTTCTTGCGAATCTTCAGCAGGTCATCGACAAAGCCAATGACACCGTAACCAACCGTGACCAGTAACACCAACCAGACATATATGTTGCTCAGGTCCGCCCAGAGCAAGGTTGGCAGGACGATGGCTAAAAGAATCAGGGAACCGCCCATGGTCGGCGTCCCCTCCTTCTTAAAATGCGACTCGGGCCCCAATCGTCGGATTGTCTGCCCCAGCTGCAATGAAGAGAGTTTCTCTATCAGCCATGGGCCCAGCAGGAAACTGATCACAAGAGCCGTAATCGCCGCATAGATGGTCCGGAAGGTAATGAACCGAAACACATAAAAGACGGAAAATTCCGTATGTAATGGGTAAAGCAGGTGATAGAGCACTTGATTAATTCCCGTCAGCCGCCGTTTACGGCTGTCTTTTGCAGTGACCTGCGCAAAGCGTCAGTCACCTTCTCCATCCGCATGCCACGCGATCCCTTGATCAGAACGCGGTCACCGGGCTGAAGCGCTTCAATAAGCCTGGCCGTCAACTCGTCATGACTCTGAGTGACAAAAATCATTTCAGCGGGCAATCCCGCATTTCTGGCACCTTTTGCAATCTCTTCCGCCAGGGTTCCGTAAGTGAACAGTCGGTCCGCTCGCTCAGCCGCGACAACCCCTATCTGCTGATGCAACTCAGGCGCCGTGGGACCGAGTTCGAGCATATCCGAGAGGACCGCGACTCGCCGGCCAGGAGAGCCGAGATCATAAAGAGCATCAAGCGCGGCATGAACCGACAAGGGATTCGCATTGTAACTATCTTCAAGTACAACAATGTCGCCAGGAAGCTCCAGCAGCTGCATACGCCCCGGACAGGGCTTAAAGGCTTCCAGCCCTGCGCGGATCTCGTGTAACCCGACACCCAGGACCCAGGCCGCTGCGGCGGCAGCAAGAGCATTGGACACGTTGTGGCGGCCAGGCAGCGGCAGGACAACCCTCTGCGTGACGCTCTCAATCGTCAGGTCAAAACCGACCGAGCCGTTCTGAGCCACGACCTTGTCCGCTCTGACGTCAGCGTCAGCCCTGGCGCCAAAGAAGATTCTGCGAACACCGTTAGCCACGGGCAACTGGCAGACCTCTGGATCATCTGCATTAATCAAGGCAACACCGTCCGCCGGCAAAGAGATGAACAGCTCTCCCTTGGCCCTCGCCACACCGGAGATTTCGTCGAAATTTTCCAGGTGCCCCGCGCCAACGTTGGTAATCAGACCGATATTGGGTGCGGCGATTTCAGCCAATCGGGCTATTTCGCCGCGAGCACTCATCCCCATCTCAACAACAGCCCAGCGATGTTCAGGCTTCAATTCGAACAGGGTTAAGGGCACACCAATCAGGTTATTGAAGTTCCCTGCCGACTTCAATCCGGGTCCGCTATGCTCAAGAATGGCCGCCAGCATCTCTTTGCAGGTGGTCTTCCCCGAGGTCCCGGTAATCCCGACGACCGGACCAGCGAATTGACGCCTCAGGGCGGCAGCCAGATCTCCAAGGGCCTTGAGCGTATCCACGACCTTGACCACAGGTACCAGCAAACCACCGATCATCTCCTCACTGAGACAAGCAGCAGCACCATTCTGTATCGCCTGGGTGAGGTAATCGTGACCATCGTAATTGTCACCACGCAGCGGCACAAACAGATCACCCGGCTGAAGTGTACGGCTGTCGGTAGAAATCCCCTGGAATGCGACAGAGGCACCATTCTGCATCAGGTGACCACCGGTGATCTCGGCGACTGCGCGCATGTCCATGCGAATCATGACCGTCCCCCTGCCCGCAGTGCGTTGCGCAGCTCTTCCCGATCGTCAAAATGGATCCGCCCGGTATTGAGAATCTGGTAATCCTCGTGCCCCTTCCCGGCAACCAGCAAGAGGTCTCCGGGGCGCAAGATGCTGACTGCAAATTGAATCGCCTGACGACGATCCGGTATGACAACGTAGCCTTTACCCTGACCGGAGGCCGCCTCAGACTGACTCCACTCTCGCGTATGCACCTTGGCCAATCCGCTGCACACATCCTTGAGAATCTGCTCAGGATCTTCGCTGCGGGGGTTGTCCGAGGTCGCGATGGCAATGTCAGAGCCTCGTGCAGCGACTTCTGCCATGATCGGGCGCTTACTCCGGTCACGGTCTCCGCCGCAGCCGAAAATGGTCAGAATCCGTTGCGGGGCCAGCCCCTGCATCGCCTCAATCGCCCGGCGCAGAGCATCACCAGTGTGGGCATAGTCAACGAGAACAACGGCGTCACGCTCATTCTCTATTTTTTCAAGACGGCCCGGCACCCCGGAGCATGCGGCGAGGCCTGCAGAGATTATCTCTGGCTTCAAGCCCAAAGCGACGGCAGCGCCAATGGCACAGAGCAGGTTCTCAACGTTGAACTCACCGAGCAGAGGACTGGCGACATCAACGACTCCAAGCGGCGTGTTCACCTGTCCATGTATGCCCTGCAAGGTCACGGCAAGTGTTTCAGGAGAGATCAGGGCCTCGCGATTGCGACCGCAGGTCAAAGCCTCGGGCAGCATCTGTGCCAGGCGTTGACCGTAAACATCATCAATGTTGACTACGGCCTTTCCACCATCACGGGGAAGCAGTTCCTTGAAAAGGTGATACTTGCTCGCAAAGTAACGCTCCATATCCTTATGGTAATCGAGGTGCTCGGGAGTCAGGTTGGTAAAGACACCGACCTGGAAATGCACCCCATCGGCCCGATACTGGTCCAATGCGTGCGAGGACACCTCCATCACCAGCGAACGTGCTCCCTGTTCACGAAAATCGTGCACCTGCTTCATCAGATCGTTTGACTCCGGAGTCGTATGTGGAGCCTGACGCAGGTCACGACCATAGCGGTAGTTGATCGTACCGACCACTGCAGGCGACAACCCCGCCCGGTCAAGAACCGCCTCCAGAAGATAGGTGATCGTTGTTTTGCCATTGGTACCGGTCACGCCGACCACCTTCATCTTCCTGGTCGGGTTACCGTAAAACTCCGAAGCGGCCAGCGCCATGGCCTGACGCGAGTTCTTCACCAGGACGGTGGTCACCGGCTCCGAGCCCCCTGTCATCTCTTCGCAGAACACGACCCTGGCGCCATTTGCGATCGCGCTGGGGATAAAGCTGTGCCCGTCACTGACAACTCCGCGCAAGGCAAAGAACGCGTTACCGGGGATGACCTGCCGAGAGTCATAGTGCAGACCGGTCACGTCCATGTCCACGTCACCATGAACCTTTTGCACAGGACAATTTTTCAGAAGATGCGATAGTTTCATCAGACTCATCAATCGTTCAACATTCATCAGGAGGGTGGCGCCATGCGCACCCACACAGGCGCCCCGTAAGGGATTGCTTTGCCAGGACGTGGAGATTGTTCGACCACCCGCCCCCGGCCTCGGAAATTGACATTCAGCTGCTCCGATTCCATACGCTCAAGAACCTGACGGTAACTTAAACCGACAAAATCAGGCATCTGAGGTCCATCGATGGCTTCAGCTGTCTCCAGGTCCCTGACTTTTGATGGCTGTGAGGACGCGGTCTCTTCGAAAAGCTGCTCCAAGGATGGCAAGGCCCCACCGGCGTTCATCTCCTCATTCGGAGTCACCTTGAGAGACTGCATCGCCTGGGCAGCAATCCGCGCAAAAACAGGGGCGGCCGTCAAGCCGCCATAGTGACCGACTTTCGGCTCGTCGATAACAACCAGCATGACAAGCCGTGGCGCTTCAGCAGGGATAAAACCGACAAAGGAGGTCACCCATTTATCGGCCGAGTAGCCTCCGGTCACTGCATCCACCTTTTGTGCCGTGCCGGTCTTGCCGGCGACCCTGAATCCGGGGACCCTTGCTTTGCTCGCGGTTCCATCCTCGTCCGTCGCCATCTCCATCATCTGTGACACTGTCCGCGCGACGTCTCTGGCGACCACCTTGCGTACCACGTTCGGCCCGTTCTGCTGGGTCACCTGCCCCTGGCTGTCAACAACCCTGTCGACAACGTAAGGCTCCATCAGGTTGCCGCCATTGGCGATTGCAGCGATAGCCGCGGTCAACTGGATCGGCGTGACACTGATCCCCTGACCGAAAGAGATCGCTGCAAGATCGATCTCGAACCACCGGTCTGGCGAGCTCACCAAACCGACGGCTTCGCCGGGCAGATCAATGCCGGTTTTCTGACCGAAGCCAAAGTCCTCTATATAGCTGTGGAGTGCTTCCCTTTCCAACAGTTTGCCTATTTTTGCAGAGCCAATATTGGAGCTGTACTTGATAATTTCGGCCGGGGTGAGTTTCTGATATTTTTTATGGTCGTGAATATCCTTGCCACCGACCCTGAATTTGCCGTTCTCACAATCAATTTTCTGACTCGTACTGATAACCGCTTCATTGAGTGCCGCAGCCATCACCAGAACCTTGAACGTTGAGCCTGGCTCAAAGCTGTCGCAGACGGCCCGGTTGCGCCACTGGGAAGGTTTGTAACGGGAAAACGCATTCGGATTGTATTCAGGGTAGCTGGCCATTGCCAGGATCTTGCCGGTTGAGGGCTCCATCATGACGACGGTTCCCGCCTTGGCCTCCGTCTTACGTAAACCGTCAGCGAGTTCCCGCTCGGCGATATACTGTAAATTCTTATCGAGCGTCAGGTAGAGATCATGGCCGCGCGTCGCGCCCTGAACCTGCGGCTGTCCCGAGCCGATACCACGGCCCAGGGCATCACGCTCCATCACCAGGTAACCGCCACGCCCGAGGATGATTTTGTCGTACTCGAGCTCCAGCCCTTCAAGACCTTTTGGGTCAAGACCGGTAAATCCGAGCAGGTGCGCCGCGATGCCGGCGTTGGGATAAAAACGCTGCGGCTCCTTGATCACACCGACGCCACTCAGATTCATGGCCTTGACCGCATCGCTTTGACTGGGAGAGGCCTGACGTTTCAACCAGACAAAGTTGCTATCTGTCTTCAGCTTGGCATTCATTGTCTTCGCAGGGAGGTCGAGAGCCTTGGCCAGCTGTTTCGCGACCGTCGCGCGATCTTCCATTTTGCGAGGCTCGGCATAGATTGATTCGACATCGACGCTGACGGCCAGTTCTTCTCCATGACTGTCAAAGATCGTGCCGCGCTGCGGAGTCAGGGGGATGACTTTCTGATGCTGACGCTCGGCGCGCTCGTCCCACTGCTGTTCCTGTCGAACCTGGAGGTCAAAGGCGCGCGTCGCGACCAGCACGAAACCGAGGATAAAAACGACCCCGATTATGCGGATACGGACACGAACACCTTTCCCCAGTTCTTTCATCACTCCACCGTTATGACCTGCTCGGCTGAAGGCAGGCGCAAATTCAATTCTTTCCGTGCCACCCGCTCAATTCTTTCGGGGTTTCTGAGACTGGCCGCCTCCAGGCGCAGCTTCGCAGTGTCCTGCTGCACAGCGCGCAGGTTGCTTGCCAGTTGAGAGATTTCGTAATCAAGGCTGGTGGCCTGCACCCTCGACCAGACGAAAAACAGGGAGACGGTCAGCAATAAAGCGATAAAGCCCAATACCGGCAAAAGGTTTGGGCGGCGCAGGACAAAGCCGTTTATTTTCGGCAAAGTTCTTACGGTTACGTCAGGCATTCCGGGTTACCTCAAAAGGGAGTTTCTCCATCGCCCGCAGCACGGCACTTCGCGCTCGCGGGTTACTGCTTATTTCTTCCTCGGTCGCCCGAACTGCCTTACGCGTCAGCACTCGAACCGAGGGCGACTGACCGCACGCACAAACGGCGAGACGAGGGGGGCACACACAACCGGCAGCCAAATCGCGAAAGGTCTGTTTAACCATGCGATCTTCGAGAGAGTGGAAGCTGATCACCACCAGCCGGCCACCGACCTTGAGTCTCTGCCATGCAGCATCCAGCCCTGCCCGCAGGCTATCAAGCTCACCGTTGACATGGATCCGCAAGGCCTGGAATATCCGCGTTGCGGGATGGATGCGCTGCGGCCCCTTGCTCGCAGGGACGACCCGGCTGACCATCTCTGCCAGCTGCAGGGTGGTCACAAAAGGGGAGGTCTCCCGGTCGGCCACAATCGCCCTCGCGATCTTGCCCGCCCAGCGCTCCTCTCCGTAGTCACGAAAGATGCGCTTCAACTCATCGGCATCAGCTTCGGCCACGACTGTCGCAGCAGACACCCCCTCCGACGGGTTCATGCGCATATCGAGCGGGCCATCGTCACGAAACGAGAAACCACGGTTCGGGCTGTCAAGCTGGTGGGAAGAGACTCCCAGGTCCAGCAGGACGCCGTCGAGCTGATCAATTTCGAGAGCATCAAGGTGAGCGTTCATGTCAGAAAAATTACCCTGCCTGAATATCGCTCTGTTGCCAAAGGCAGCCAGGTTGTTCTTTGCTGCGCTGATCGCCTCGGAGTCGCGGTCCATACCTATTAAAATGCCATCAGGCGAGGTCGCCTCGAGGACCAATCGTGCATGACCAGCGCCACCCAGGGTACCATCCAGATAGATTCCGCCGCGACGGGGAGCGAGGAACTCGAGGACCTCGTCTGCCATCACCGGCACATGTCTGAACGTATCCGCGGCCAAAACTAAAGCCCCAGGTCGAAACGCTTCTGCCTGTCCTCAGCCTGGCGCTGTTCTGCTTCGGCGAGCATTTCGAGATACCGGGTTTTATTCAGAATCTGAATTTTTTTGCCGCCACCGACAATAACGACGTCACGCACGCCATCTGCGTCGAGACGGCAATATTCGCGTAAGGATTGCGGCAATTGAATTCTGCCCTGCTTGTCAAACGTACAGTGCGCAGCAGGGGTTACTGTTGTAAAGTAGAGGTCTTCCCGGAACTGGTCGTTCGGGAGCTGTGAGAATTTGCTGAGGAAGCTCTCCCACTCCGAGACAGGATAAGCGACGACTCCACAGCGATCTTGCGTAACAACCAGAGCATCATCCCCGCAGAGTTCCTTCAATTGCTCGCGGAACTTCGCAGGGATACTCGCCCGTCCTTTTGGATCGATTGAATTATAATAGACGCCCTGAAATTCCATTTGGCCCTCTTTGGCCTAAAATTACACTATTCACCACCTTCTGGGCAAATATAGTCGGCGGAGGGAACACTGTCAAGGAATTATTTCATTTTTTTAAGGGGTTAGCCCACTTTGCGGAGGAGGAAGAACAGCTTGCGAGACAAAAACAAGCCATGGCCAAAGAGGGTCTCACGAACAATACCATATTTTTCAGACAGATAGCACAGAAGCTTAATAAAACGCCTGAAGCATGGGGACTTTCTGCGAAGGCAGCACGAAAAGAATGAAGGGGCAAAGGCAGGGGATAAACCGTTCACATAACAAGGCGACATGGGTTTTGCAACCAGCCAGGTTCAAACCTTGGGTGGAAGGATTTGCAACTCTATTTTCTCAATACGACGATCTTCGATCTCACGCACGGTAAAACGAACACCATCCGCTTCACAGACATCATCAACCTCCGGAATGCTCCCCAAAACATTCAGCAGGAAACCGGCCAGTGTGGTCACATGCTCCTCGGACAGGCTTAACCCGAAACGCCTGTTGATGTAACGAATTGCAGTGCTGCCATCGACCATGTAAAGATTCGTGGCAAGCGATTTGACAAGAATTTCTTCCTCGTCATACTCGTCCTGGATTTCACCGACAATCTCTTCGACAATATCCTCCAGAGTACAGATCCCCTCGACACCACCATACTCATCGACGACCATGGCAAGGTGCAGGTGCTTGCGGCGAAAAGCCTGCATCAGGGTCTCTATCGGCTTGGCTTCCGGCACAAAATAGGGAGGTCGGGCCAATTGCCGCAGCGAGAACTGATCGGGTTTATCGAGATAACTCAACACATCTTTTGAATGAATCACACCGACCACGTTATCAAGGTCGCCGTCGTAGACCGGGAAGCGCGAATGCCTGGCCTGGGCGGTCAACTGCACAACATCCTTAAAGTCGGCATCAACCGAGATACCGATCACTTCCGTACGTGGCACCATAACGTCACGGACCCGGATTTCCGAAAGGTCGAAAATGCTGTGCAGCATGCGGCGCTGATTTTCAGCGACGACCCCGGCATCTTCGCCGAACCCGATAATCGAGCGAATTTCGTCCTCGGAGATCAGGGGAGCCTGTTCTTCACCACGCAGGAATCGGTTCAGCAGCCGCGAGATGCCGCTGACCACCATGGTCACCGGATGCAACAGCCACATGAAGAAACGGATTGGATGCAACACTCGAAAAGAAAGTTTTTCCGGATATGTCGCAGCATAGGTTTTGGGACAGACTTCTGAAAAGATCAGCAAAAGCGGCGTGAGGACCAAAATTGTTATCAGTTCGCTGCCATGACCAAAGAGGTCAATAAATAAAGCCGCCGCAAACACCGAGATCATAATGTTAACCAGGTTGTTCCCAACCAGGATAGCACTCAGCAGATCGTCCGGTTTGGACAGAAGTTGTTCCAGTGCTTTGGCCCCTGGGCGCTCCTTGTCGGCCAGATACCTGACCCGCAAGCGGTCCATCGACATCAGCGCGGTCTCTGAACTGGAGAAAAAGGCAGAGCAGAGGAAGAGGAAAAAGAGTCCCACGATATGTAGCCATTGGTCTGTCGTCATCGGGTCAAAGCACCTGTCGTTTCACGGAGATTCGTAATGAGTAGAGATATTAACTGAGCATGAAGAGAAAAACAATCGGCTAAGTATTTAAATACAGTTCAATCTTTTCAAACCGACCAGCAAAAGCAGCCCCGCCCGAGGAGCCCTTAATCCCTTCAAAATCATTCACAGATGGAAAGGGCGGTGATATATTGTCATGGCAGTGACCTGGCGACACTCTATACTCTCTGCTTTGGAGCCGCATGATGATCGATCTTTTCACCCGACAACGGCACACCGACCTCTGCGCAGAGATCAGCCGCCACAACCAGCTCTACTACAATCAGGATCAACCGGAAGTGACTGATGCGGAGTACGATGCCCTGTTTCGTGAGCTACAGGAGATCGAAGCGAAGTTCCCTGAGCTGGTCACCCCCGATTCGCCCAGCCAGAAAGTTGGAGCCCCGCTCGCATCAAAGTTTGCCCCCTCGCCTCACGCCGTACCGATGCTGTCGCTAAAAAACGCCAAGAACGCTGAAGAATTCTACGAATTTGACACCAGTCTACGCAAAAACTTTCTCGCTCGCAGCGCCGAGCTGGAGTATGCCTGCGAGATGAAGATGGACGGTGTCGCCATCGAACTGACGTACCAAAACGGCAAGCTGCTCAAGGCCAGTACCCGTGGAGACGGCTTTGTCGGCGAAGACATTACCGAGAACGTCAGAACCATTGCCGACATCCCGGATACGCTCAAGGCACCCTACCCTGAATTACTTGACGTGCGTGGCGAGATTTATATCGAACTCTCTGATTTTCAGGCCCTCAACCGGTTCCAGGAGGACGCCGGCGATAAGACCTTCGCCAACCCGCGCAACGCGGCGGCAGGCAGCCTGCGCCAACTGGATGCCAACATCACCGCACAGCGTCCTTTAAAAATCTTCTGCTACGGGGTCGGTCGCATGCAGGGCGCCAATGCCACCACGCAGATCGAGACATTGCAATTGCTTCGCAGGCTCGGACTTCGCGTCAACCTGGAAGAGACGAGCTGCGCTTCCGGTGCGGACGAGGTTATCAAGACGTTCCGCCAGCTCCAGGAACGGCGTGACACACTACCCTTCGAAATCGACGGAGTCGTCGTCAAGGTCAACGAGACCGCCCTGCAGGAAGAACTCGGCATGGTCAGCCGTTCACCGCGCTGGGCCATTGCCCTCAAATTCCCGCCGCGCCAGGAGCAAACGGTCATCGAAGCTGTCGGGCTGCAGGTCGGCCGAACCGGCGCCATCACCCCGGTCGCCCATCTCAAACCGGTGGTCGTCAGTGGCGTGACCGTCTCCAGGGCCAGCCTGCACAACTGGGACGAGATTGCCCGGCTCGACCTGCGCATCGGTGACCACGTCATCGTTGAACGCGCCGGAGATGTCATCCCCGACGTGGTCAAGGTGTTAGTGGACAAACGCACAGGCGGGGAGCAAACGATTCCGCTGCCGCAGGAGTGCCCCGAGTGCAGCGCCCCGGTCCACAAAAACCCGGGGGAAGTCGTGCCGCGCTGCATCAATCCTCACTGCCCCGCCCAGGCCATCGAGCGTATGAAGCACTTCGTGTCGCGCGATGCCATGGATATCGAGGGACTCGGCGAGAAGCAACTGACGCAGCTGCTCAGGAGCGAGAAACTCACAGACATTGCCGACCTCTACCTGCTGAAAGAAGAGGACATGTTTGCCATGGAACGCATGGGTGACGCCCTGGCCGAAAAACTGGTCTCCTCCATCGCCGCCAGCAAAACACAGCCCCTCTCGAAACTCCTTTTCGGGCTGGGGATTCGTCACGTCGGCAAAAACACCGCCAGGATTCTGGCCCGCCGTTTTGCCTCGCTCGACGATTTGGCCAATTGCACCATCGAACAGCTGACTGCAATTCATGAAATTGGCGACAAAGTGGCCCAATCGATCGTCGATTACTTCGCCGACCCCGAGAAGAGTCTCTTGTTGGCCAAGCTGCGCCAGGTCGGTGTCCAACCGCAGGGAGAGGTCGTCATTCAGCACGATGGGCCTTTAACCGGGAAGGTTTTCGTGATCACCGGCACCCTCTCGAAATGGTCACGCAAAGAGGCGGAAGAGTTGGTTGAAAAAGCCGGCGGACGTGCGGCTGGCTCGGTCAGTAAGAAGACAGACTACGTGCTGGCCGGAGAGAACGCCGGCAGCAAACTGGCCAAAGCCGAGAAGCTCGGCATTGAGATCCTTGATGAAACAACTTTTGCCCAACTGGTCGGGGTGACGATATGAGCAAGGTGCGCGCAGAGCTTAAAATACAGGGCCGCGTTCAAGGGGTTTTTTATCGCCAGTCGACGAAAGAAACAGCCGTCCGGTTGGGGTTGACAGGATGGGCCAGGAATTGCCCGGACGGCACTGTTGCAGCGGTTTTTGAAGGGGAGCGGCAAGCCGTCGACGAGGCGATTGCGTGGTGTCGGCAGGGGCCGCCGGCAGCCCACGTCACCGAGGTGACGGTGGACTGGCAGGAGTTCCAGGATGAGTATTCAACATTTAAGATTCGAACTTAGCCCCTCACTCGCATCCGTGGCAGCACCGCAGCAGGGATGAGTGTTTGGGGAGAGAATAATGGGACTAAAGGCTCTGGCCGAGGATTCACTTTACAATAGTTTCACACCTGCAGCTCAAGACCTTCTGAATCATCCAGGATTGTCCGTTCAGCGAGCCCATCATGCGTAATTTGACCTTTACCCCCAATCCTTGTATGGTTGTTTGATAAGGCGACACTCTGCCCGAGTGTTCCGTCCTTGTCCCGCAAGGGGATCGTTAAGAACATCACCCTGTGTGTTGCTTCGTGGATCTCCCTTTCATTCAGAGTTGCGCCAGGTTCTGTTCAATCCACAGCATCGGGTCGCGGGTCGCTCTGCCCTACGAGACAATCAAATCATTACGATTCCCGGGATACTGCTGATTTCGAGTGGCGAGCCCGAACCCCGCGTGTTTTTGGCTCCAGCCAAGAGCCTGCTTCTGCGCATTCGCATCCCCGGTTTCAACCACTTATCAAACTCACAGAAAATCCCGGCAACGAGGAGAACCATGAATCAAGAGGTCAAGATTTCCGTTAAAAACTTATTCAAAATTTTCGGACCACATCCGAAAAAGGCGATGGGTTTACTTGAGCAAGGGCTCGACAAAGATGAAATCTTCAAAAAAACCGAGACAACGATAGGCGTGCAAAAAGCCAGCTTCGACATCTACAAAGGCGAGATCTTCGTCATCATGGGTCTCTCCGGTTCGGGGAAATCAACCATGGTCCGGATGCTCAACCGCCTGATCGAACCAACGTCCGGGCAGGTATTCATCGACGATGAAGACATCATCAGCATGGACAACGATCAGTTGGTCAAAATGCGCCGCAAGAAGATGAGCATGGTTTTTCAATCCTTTGCCCTGATGCCACATATGACCGTCTTACAAAATGCCGCCTTCGGTTTGGAGATGGATGGCATGGACAAGAGAACTCGCGAAGAGCGGGCATTGCAGGCCCTGGAACAAGTTGGCCTGGACGCTATGGCCGCAAGCATGCCGGAAGAACTGTCCGGTGGTATGCAGCAGCGGGTCGGACTGGCCCGTGGTCTTGCCGTCGATCCCGACATCCTGTTAATGGATGAAGCCTTCTCGGCACTCGATCCCCTCATCCGCGCCGAGATGCAGGATGAGCTGTTAAAACTGCAGATGAAAGCCAAGCGAACCATCGTTTTCATCTCGCATGATCTTGATGAAGCGATGCGCATTGGTGATCGGATTGCCATCATGGAGGGGGGAAGGGTTGTCCAGGTTGGCACGCCAGACGAGATTCTGCAAAACCCCGCCGACGACTACGTTCGGGCTTTTTTCCGTGGTGTAGACCCCACCAACATTCTCACCGCTGGCGATATTGCCGTCGACACCCAGGTCACGATCATGATCACCGACGGCAAAAGTCCCCGGGCAGCTCTGCAGCGACTGATCAAAAATGATCGCGATTTCGGTTACGTCATCGATAACAACCGCAAATTTCAAGGGGTCGTCTCAACAGATACGCTGCGAGAAATCATCGACAGCCCTGACCAACCGCAGTTAATCAGCAAGGCCTATCTCGATGGGATCGTTCCCGCCCATGCAAGCGATTCGATGCAGGATATCCTGCCGGAAGTCGCCAGTCACCCCTGGCCTCTGCCGGTCCTGAACGATGCGGACGAATATCTTGGCGCGGTATCCAAAAACCTGTTTTTAAGAACCCTGCAACGAAATGAACTTGAAGAATCTGCAGAGCAGGAAGAGACAACGGCCTGAACAACTCTATAGAGAGAAGAAAAAACAATGAAAATTTTTAATTTTGAAGAACAGCTGATTCCACTCGATGAATGGGTGCAAGAGGCTGTCGACTGGCTGGTGGTCAATTACCGTGAATTCTTCCAGGTCATCAAGGTCCCGGTCGAGATCAGCCTGGAAGGGTTGGAGTGGTTGTTCACTGCCCTGCCCCCATTTGTTGTGATCCTATGCTTTGCCATTGCTGCCTGGCGTTATGTCGGAAAACGCGTGACAGTGTTCACCGTTCTCTCATTCCTGCTGGTTGGCTATCTCGGTCTTTGGGAAGACACCATGACGACGCTGGCCATGGTGATCTGTTCTGTAGTCTTTTGTGCGGCGGTCGGAATCCCTCTTGGCATCATGGCTGGTCGCAGCAACCGTTTTGAGATGCTCTTGCGCCCATGCCTCGATGCGATGCAGACCACCCCAGCTTTTGTTTACCTGATCCCGGTGGTGATGCTGTTCAGCATCGGAACCGTGTCAGGCATCCTGGCAACCATCGTCTTCGCCCTGCCGCCGATCATTCGTTTAACCAATCTCGGCATCCGCCAGGTGCATCCGGAGCTGATCGAAGCTGCCGTCGCTTTTGGCGCAACGCCCTGGCAGGTGCTGCGCAAAGTACAATTCCCGCTGGCCATGCCCTCGGTCATGGCCGGACTCAACCAGACCATCATGATGGCCTTGTCGATGGTCGTCATTGCGGCGCTGATCGGCGCTGGCGGCTTGGGAAATCCTGTTGTACAGGGGCTGAACACTCTGGAGATCGGCCTGGCCACCATCGGTGGCTTGTCGATCGTACTGCTCGCCATGGTCCTCGATCGAATAACTCAGGGGATTGCTCGTAAGTAATCTTTTGTTCACTCTTAACCAGAAAAAGGAGAAACGCATGAAACGAATTCTATTAGTTTTACTGGCATTATCGCTGTCGATACCAGCGATTGCAGATCAACAAAAGCCCGGAAAGGGGATCAAGGTCCATCCCGCTCGCGCGACCTGGAATACAGGATATTTCCAGGAAGCCCTGGTGAGCGCCGGCCTCAAAGAGCTTGGCTACAAGGTGATGAAGCCAAAAGAATTGGCAAACCCGCTCTTTTACCAGTCCCTCGCCCTGGGCGACCTGGATTACTGGACCAACGGCTGGTTCCCGGTCCATGAAGGACAGCTGCCAAAGAATTTTTACGAGAAGGGCGAAAAAGTCGGTTACGTCGTCAAATCCGGTGGCCTGCAAGGCTACCTGGTGTCGAAAAGAGACGTGGAAAAATACAACATTCAATCACTTGAAGACTTCAAACGTCCTGAAGTCAAAGAAGCCTTCGATGCCAACGGCGATGGCAAAGCTGACCTGACAGCCTGCCCTCCCGGTTGGGGTTGCGAGGGTACGATTGCGCATCACATGGATGTCTATGACCTTGACGATCACATCAACCCGATCAAGGCCTCCTATTCGGCGAGCATGGCTGACGCCCTGGCCCGCTACAATTCTGGCAAACCGGCCTTCTTTTACACCTGGGCCCCGAACTGGACGATCTTCAAATTCAAGCCCGGCGAAGACGTGGTCTGGATCAATGTCCCCGAAATCAAACCGACAGAAGCACAAAAACCTCAGGTCGAGTACCTGACAGTCAGCGGCATTGCCGGCGCAGTGAGCGATCCGGTCAAGCTCGGATTTGTCGTCGCTGATATCCAGATCGTTGCCAACAAAGAATTCCTCGCCAAGAATCCAGCAGCGAAAGAATTCTTCAAGGTGTTCACTCTGCCACTGGACGACATAAACGCACAGAACACGCTTATGCAAGATGGTGAAAAATCCCAGAAAGATATCGAGCGTCACGTCAAAGCATGGATTGCCCAAGAACCAGGAGACCTGGAACGGTTGGCTTGATGCCGCCCGTAAAGCGGCAATGTAGATTTACATCATACAGAGATTCGGCCGGAGGCAACGTACGTCTCCGGCCTTTTTTGAAACGGAAAGATCAAGGCCGCCCATGGATCCATTCACAAAGTCATTCCTGCTCCTGTTCATGCTCTTGAACCCGTTCTTGCTCATCATCTACCTGGTCGATATTGTTCAGGAGATGGAATTTCGTGATTTCTTCAGGGTGCTTAATCGTGCAGGATGGATCAGCTCCGGAATCTTTATCGGTTTTGCTCTTCTAGGCGACCTTGTTTTTGAGAACCTGCTTCAGGCTCAGTTCGCCTCCTTCCAGATCTTCGGCGGGATCATCTTCCTGATGATCGGCATGCAATTTGTGTTTAAGGGCCCCGACGCCATCAAGAGCATGCGCGGCAAACCGGAACATATTGCCGGAGCCATCGCCATGCCGATCATGATCGGTCCGGGCACGGTCAGCGCTTCGATTCTGGCCGGCCAGCAGCTTCAGCCCTTGTGGGCCGTTGGCTGCCATACTGCTTGCTGTCGGCTTAGTGGTCGTTATCATGATCGGTCTCAAAAAGCTCCACGATATTGTCCGGACCCGTAACGAACCTCTGATCGAACGCTATATCGAAGTCGCAGGACGGGTTGTCGCCCTGGTGATCGGGACCTATTCCATCGAAATGATTATGCAGGGGGTCTCCCAGTGGATGACACTTTTGCTGTAGATCCTGCAATCCAAGAACCTGGATGCCGCGATTAATTCGACCAGAAGGGATGTCTTTAAGGCCGGGTCGGCCCTTTATTTTTGAGTTTTTTCAAGGGTCAAGACCTGCCCTACGCAATCGGGAGAACCGTCAACTGATGCCGTAGTTTTCTCACAGATCATGACGGCATGAACGACTCATCGATTCTTATACTGCAGAGTCAGCATAGACATAGAGACTGATTACGTTCAAACCATCACGTCCACAAAAGACACATTCACATAAAGTTCTCTTCAACATTATTGAGGTAAGAAATCAGATTCACCCTGCAGTTGGTCAGGCCAAGTTTGCGCCGAATGCTCTCTCTGTGGCGATTGACTGTCGCGGCAGAGATACTCCTCAGATTGGCGATCTCCTTTGTGGACAACCCATGTTTGATCATATTGCAAATCAGCAACTCAGCGGGGCTGAGTTTGTAAAGGATCTCTGGTTCTCTTTCCGCAAAAGGTGAAATGATATTTTCAATATTTTTTTTAAGCAGCTCCACATATTTCAGCTGTCTGGGGCCCATTCCGCCCTGCATGGCAAAAAGGATTGGTGTGATGATTTTATCAAAGTTTGACTGTATCGACACCCCTATCATCTTTTTCTCCCGCTGAGTCTGGGCCAGGGACTCCCGGATGGCAATGTTGACATCTTGCAGCGCCTTACGCTCCACCTGCAGTTGTCGCTGGATATCTATCCTCTCGGCAGCTTTTCCAATACGTTCACCAACTGCATCAATCAATAAACGCTCTTCTTTGAGAAACGGCCCCTCGTCGAAATCAGGTTTTTTCTTAAGATAGCAAACCTCGACTGTTCCTACGCTGCTGAGCAGAAACAAAAATTGTCGTTTCCTGCTTCCAAGGAGTCAATTTGAAATTACGCGACTTATAGATTTGTTTTTCGAACTGAATTCTAGAACAGGTGATCTCTGGGTACTGCCAAGACCGGGGTAATAACTCCACTGTTCCCTGCAATATTTTGTCAAGAGAGTTCCCGTTCTGCTCAATCAGTTTCGCCAGACTATAGAGGCAGTCGAGTTCCTTGATCCTTTCTCGCAGCAAAAATTCCAGTTGGTCTGCTTTTTTATCAGTTGTCATTGTTGTTCACGCATTTCTTTCGAAGGAGAAAATACACGCCCAGGTTCACTCCCGTTACGTTAAGTGGCCTGATACCTCATTTTTTCAGCTGATCCGTTCCCAGCTTTCGGAGATTCCTCGCACATGAATGTAAAAAAGAGCTTAACGTAAAAACGGTTGTAACATATCTATGGATTCAATGCATACTTTATATAGGCAATAAATAGGCATTATGATGGCATTTACGTTGACCAGGATTTGACTATAATGGCGAAAAGACATAGGCAACAAAGGGCCCTGTAGGCTGCACAAATAACTCAGGGTAACGACCAAAGAATTTATCAATGGTGCAGGTACTCCTACAGTCGCAACACTCCGCAACAAAGGCATCGGTGGAATGTCACGCCCAAGACCATTCGGACCCTGCCTTCACCCAGCACGACGGTGTCCACTACAGCCCTGACAAGTTCGGTGTGACCCGTTTTTGCAAGCAAATAGCTCGACTCTGCATTGCTGCACCAGCAGGTAATCAGCGGCACACCGCCCTCGGCCTGGGCTTCTATCTCGGTCGAACCGCTTTTGCATTCGATCGTGTCACCGGTATCGACGACTCCACTCGCTGCATCGACATTGCCTTTCGGATTAAAAAACATGGCAAAATCTGCGACCAACTTTGCAACGGAGAGGAGTTAGCCCCTGGTGAGTTCCTCGTCAATATCCACCAGAGGCTAGTTGTCGGTGGCCTTCTGGCGATCGCTTCACCCAACAATTGGTTGGAGCACTTTACTCCCAGGAAACAGTGGTTCTGTGAACGTTCCTAAGCTGGCCAACCACGAACCTCTTTAGGAGGGCAAAGCAAGACGCTGACGCAACAGTACAAAGTTATTGGTGAGCCGCAGGAGGTAGAGTTCGTGGTCGGCGAGTCAACGCGCACGTTCCATCACAATATTTCTCAGGTGACTCTCTGGCACCGGACCGGTTGAAATTAGCGTCAAGGACTGGAAGTGTACAAGGCTCTCAAAGATTCTGACATCCAGGTCATTGCAATAAATTGTCTTTTAACGCTGCCCGGCAGCATCAAGGCGGTTATGAGATGTAAGGATTTTTTCAAGCAAAGAATGAACGGCCCACCATGTACCCAAAAGGGTGCATCTCACCCAATCAAAGGAGAGTCTAAATCAAATGAATGCTGAAGGGTTGATCAACGTTTGTCAGGCGGTCAAACATGGCAATCTGCGCCGGGTCAGGAATCACAAGACAGATAATCAGGGAATCGTTGTCAAAGGTGAAGGTCGTGAGCTAACGGTCCAAATTGGGCAAACCACCGAGGTTTGGGCGTACGGAGACTGTGAAGAATTTTAACACGACTGATTCAGTCCAAAAAGGAGGAACAAATGGTCGCAGTTATTTTGGAGTTGACCCCTACTGATGAAGGTAAGCCAGAATATTTAAGTACTTCTGATCACTTAACTGAAAACTTAATAAATATGCCTGGCTTTATATATATAGAACGTTTTCAAAGTCTGACTGATCCAGATAAGCTGCTTTCTCTGTCCTTCTGGAAGGACGAAGAATCTGTTTCAAGATGGCGAAACCTGGAAGGCCACCGCATTGCTCAAACGAATGGCCGCGACAGCTTTTTACATGACTACCGCATCCGAGTAGGGCACATAGTGCGTGACTACTCTTTGTCTGATGGACACCGGGCTTTATGACCGCCAAAAATGGTCTTGATCAGGAGAACGTTCAGGATTTATGTTCAATGAATAGACATAGGCCGCTTTTCTATCCCATTGGTGATTTAGTCCGCGAACACCTTCCTGCCTGAAACGGAGAAAATGCCAGTTTCAGGAGCAGTATCCAGAAGCAGACGCCGGCGAGAAGAAAGCAATAGAGAGGGACAATTGTCCCTCTCTATTCTATTTGGGAGAACACGAGTGGCATATGATACCGCGACATATGATGTCGTGATAATGGACAAAGCACTTCCAACAACCATCGATGGCAACAGCACAAAGTCGAAGACCATCCCGCGGTTCAGCTAAAAAAACCAAACAAAAGTGGAAACAAAGCGTCAATTTCTCACACGTTACTCTTGAATGTTCGGTATTTTTGTCTCCTGACCTTTATGATTGTTCAAGGTATATTCTCGTGCATCCTTGCCCTTGATGTAGTAATCCGGCATCAGTGGAATTTTACCGATATTGGTTGCGACAACATGTATCGGTTGGGCAAGTCCGGTCGTATGGCCACGCAGGGCATCGCGTATCAGCTCCGCACCTTTTTCCACCGGGGTTCTGAAATGGTCGATACCAGGAGCGGCCTCACAGTAAAAGACATAATATGGTTTGATTCGTACTTTCAGCAACTTCTGGTGCAGTTCCCTGAAAGTTTCCACGTCATCGTTGATCCCTTTGAGAAGCACGGCCTGGTTGCCAACATTGATGCCACAGTTCATCAAGTCGTAAACGGCCCAGGCCACTTCTTCGGTAAGCTCTTTGGGATGATTACACTGGGTGTTGATCCAGATAGGCACCCTGTGATACTCGCCAAGGATTTTCTTGAGATTTTCAGTGATCCTCTGTGGCAACACGATTGGCACACGTGACCCGATACGGATCATTTCGATATGCGAAATTCCTCGCAGGCGTTCGATCAGGTACGCAATCTGCTCGTCCGGGAGCAACAACGGGTCTCCTCCGGTAATCAAGACATCGCGAACCTCGGGGTGCATTGCGATCCAGTCCAGTCCATCCTCAACATTGAAATCAAGTTCAAGGTCGCCATCCACAACCAGTTCCTTGCGAAAGCAGTGCCGGCAATAGACTCCGCAGTTCTGGGTGACAGTGAAGGCGACCCGGTCTTCGTACTGACGGGCGATGGTATCCGGCCTGTTCTCATCATTGTCGCGGTTTTCCTTCCAGACCAGGTAGTTTTCCATACCATGGACATTGACTTGCTCCTCACGGGAAGGAATGACCTGCTTGCGAATCGGGCAGGAGGGGTCGTCCGGGTCCATCAGCGAAGCAAAGTAAGGCGTTGTTCCCCAGGTCGTTTTATTCGCGCAGAGAACGCTGCGTTCCTCGTCAGTAAGATTGATGTACTCTTCCAATTGCTCGGTGGTGTTAACAAAGTTAATCAGTTGGTTTTGCCATTCTTCTTTTGTGTTCAGCGATTTCCTGTTGTGCATTTGAATAAATGGGCATTGTGCTTTGTCTCCTGGAGGTTGATGAGTTCTGCCATTACGCTCCACACCCAACGAAACAGGATGATGAAGACGTTACGACAGCGACACCTGCAGCAGACGAGTACAAGGAAGAACGACGGGATGGTTCCCTTGGCAAAGGTAGTGAGACGTCAGACAACAGAGTGTCTAAAGGTGGCGATGATTGATGATTTTTTTTAGGCAGGGCCACTTGCACCCGGTCTCAAAGCGGAACGCTTCAAGCCAGTGCTACCCTAAAGAGTGAGGGTTCGTCCCGGAATTACCAGGGGTAATAACGGTCCACCTCGTTTGCGAGTCTTTGGTCGGTTCGTTCGGAAGGAGAACGCCGCCAAGACTTAAGAAGTCGCTACGCTAACATCTATACGACAGCGAGTCAAATTCAGTATATTTCGTGAAGGCGCTGCTTAAACATGACTTAAAGATCATCACCCTTGACATAGTGTCAAATTAACACCATCTTAGCGTCAAAAGCGCAGAGGAGAGAAGATGAGTCACACTTACAAATACCCAAGACCAGCCGTCACCGCAGACTGCGTCGTCTTCGCTCTCGATGAGGAAGAGCTGAAAGTCCTGCTGATCCAACGAGCTCAAGAGCCCTTCAAAGGGCGCTGGGCACTGCCCGGTGGCTTTGCCGAGGTAGGAGAATCGCTGGAGGATACGGCCAGGCGGGAACTGGAAGAAGAGACCGGCCTGAAAGACATCTCTCTGGAACAGCTCCATACCTTCAGCGCTCCTGATCGAGACCCTCGAGAGCACGTGATGACCGTCGCATACTATGCCCTGGTGAAACTCGCCGACCATGACGTGTCTGCCTCGTCAGACGCCAGCCATGCCGCGTGGTTCTGCATCGCCGACCTCCCTGCCCTGGCGTTCGATCACGACCAGATTCTACAGGCGGCACAAAAACGGTTGCGCGGCAAAGCCTGCTATCAGCCAATCGGCCTTGAATTGCTGCCGGACAAGTTTCCCCTGCGAAAGCTGCAGAAGGTTTACGAAAAAATTTTGGGGAGGGACCTGGACAAGCGGAACTTCCGCAAGAAGATCTTGAGCATGGGGATTCTGCAGGCACTGGACGAGGTCGAAACCGGTGTCGGCCACAGGGCAGCACAGCTGTACCGGTTCGACAAACATGAGTACGACCGTAAGGTCGGGCAGGATTTCAGCTTCGCGTTGTAATCACGCGAGGGGTTGCCGAACGCGCGGCACACTCCTCATTTTGGTCTGCTCTTGTCAGACAACAGCCGCTCGATCTGCTTGAGCACCTCTATGGTCTGGAACGGCTTGGTCATAAAGCCATCGGCACCGGCTTTACGGCCTGTTTCCAGGTCACCATCGGCGCCTCGCGCGGTCAGGAACATGACCGGGATCTCCCGTGTATCCGCGTTCTCTTTCAGGTATTGACAGACTTTGAAGCCATCGATATCCGGCATCATGACATCAAGCAGAATCAGGTCCGGCTGCTCCTGACGAGCCATCACAATCCCCTGCTGACCACTCTCGGCATAGAGAAGCGTATATCCCTTAATTCGGACAATGGCCTCAAGCAGACGAAAGACGGTCTGATGGTCGTCAATCAGTAAAATCCTGGCTTTTTCACTCATGAGCTCTCTTCTTCCTCTGTCAGTTTCAAACTTTCGCGATAGACATCACTGCTCGTCAAACCATATTCCCTGGCAATCAGCTTGACAGCGTCCCGACGCGAAAGATCACTTTCGCTCAGCAGCTTTCTCAGTGCCTCTCTTACATTCATCTGCGGCCCCTGAGTTCCGGGGGGAAGCACCAGGACCAGCTCACCTCTTGCCGGCTCCCTGCTGAAGCGGGCGACTGCCTCAGAAGCCGTGCCACGAAAAAATTCCTCGTACATCTTGGTCAACTCCCGCGCGATGACGAGCGGACGATCAGCACCCAGGACCTCAACCAGGTCATCCAGGGTTGCCAACAGGCGGTGTGGTGTTTCGTAAAAAACCAGCGTGCGTTGCTCCCCGTTCAACTGTTTGAGAAGATCGGTACGCCCCTTGGCTTTGTTCGGCAAGTAACCCTCAAAAGCAAAGCGATCGGTACTCACTCCTGCGGCACTTAAGGCGGTAATCAAGGCGGAGGGTCCAGGGATCGGCACAACTCTTATCTCCGCTTCGTGACAGGAGGAAATCAGCCGATAACCGGGGTCGGCGATACAGGGAGTACCTGCGTCACTGATCAGGGCGATATCTTCTCCAGCCTTGAGACGCCCGACCAGCTCTTTCTGGCGCTGCTGCTCATTGTGGTCATGATATGAGACCAGCGTTTTCTGAATACCGAAGTGGGCCAGGAGCTTGCGACTGTGCCGGGTGTCTTCTGCTGCGATCAGGTCGACCTCGTTAAGGATTCTGACCGCGCGATAGGTGATATCCTCCAGGTTTCCGATCGGGGTTGCAACAACGTAAAGAGTGCCACAGCCATCTCTGCCCTGCTCCTCTATCATACGCTTTTGGCAGCCTTGCCTGCCTCCTGTTCAAGCTCGGCCAACCAGAGCGCAGCGCTGGCATCACTCGGCATGCGCCAGTCACCCCGGGGCGACAGGGAAACGCTGCCGACTTTGGGCCCATCAGGCAGGCAGGAGCGTTTGAACTGTTGGGCAAAGAAGCGTTGGTAGAAGAGCTTTAACCACTTCAGGATCTCTGCTCGCGAATAGTCTCCCGCAAAAGCCCTGCAGGCCAGTTCGAGAATTTTGCGCGGCGCAAACTGGTTGCGGACCACCTGAAAGAGGAAAAAATCGTGCAACTCGTAGGGGCCGACATGATCTTCAGTTTTCTGGCTGATGTCTCCGGCAGAATCGGGCGGCAGCAGCTCAGGGGAAACCGGCGTGGCACAGACATCATGCAGAACCTCAGCAGCCTTGCCGCTGAATTCAGCTTCTGCGCACCATGCGATCAGGTAGCGAACGAGGGTTTTCGGGACAGACGCATTGACGCCGTACATGGACATATGGTCGCCGTTATAGGTGGCCCAGCCAAGAGCCAGCTCCGACAAATCCCCGGTACCGACCACGAGTCCACCGACCTGATTGGCCAGATCCATCAGAATCTGGGTGCGTTCACGGGCCTGGGAATTTTCGTAGGTGACATCGTGATTTTCAGGATTCTGACCGATATCGGCGAAATGTTGATGAACGGCGGCATCAATACTGATCGTACGCAGGCTCACGCCAAGTTCTGCGGCGAGAGCTTCTGCATTGCCCTTCGTCCTGCCGGTCGTGCCAAAGCCGGGCATGGTGACCGCCAGGATATCGTTTCGTGACCAGTCGAGGCGGTCGAAAGCCTTGACCGTCACCAGCAGCGCCAGGGTGGAATCAAGACCTCCGGAGATCCCGATAACGACCTTCTGGCTGCCGGTATGCATCAGTCGCTTCATCAGCCCGGTGGTCTGGATGGCAAAGATCTCTTCGCAGCGTTCCTGGCGTTCCGGAACGCCAATCGGCACGAAAGGAGTCCTGGTGATCGGACGAAGCAGGTTATCCGCCTGACGTTCGGTGACCTCGACCGGTACCAGCAAAAAGTCCTGATCGGCCTGGCTGGCGGCATAGCTGTTGTTGCGCAAACGCTCGTGAACCAGGCGCTGGATGTCGATGTCGGCCATGGCGATCTGCGTTGTAAACTGAAAACGCTCCGTGTCACTAAGGATCTGGCCATATTCTGCAATCAGGGAATGCCCGGAAAAGACCAGGTCGGTACTCGACTCACCTGGGCCGGCGGATGCATAGATATAGGCGGCCAGACAACGGGCGGATTGGGATTCGACCAGGGCCCTGCGGTAATTGCATTTGCCAAGGGTCTCGGGACTGGCGGAGAGGTTGATCAGAAGAGTCGCACCGGCGGCAGCCATGGCACCGCTCGGCGGACTGGCGACCCAGGCATCTTCACAGATCTCGATCACCAAAGAGGCAATCAGGCATGCCATCGACATCAAAGAGCAGATCGGTACCAAAGGGCGGAGCTTCGTCCAGCCAGGTCAGCTGGTCATCAACAAGATCGACCGCACTGGAGAACCAGCGCTCTTCATAAAATTCCTGGGTATTCGGCAGGTAGGTTTTTGGGACCACGCCACAGATGCGGCCATGACTCATGACCACCGCGGCATTGAAGAGCCGGCCGGACTGACGAACCGGTGCACCGACAATCAGAATCATCCCGGTCTGTTCGCTCAGCAGCCGTCAGCGTCTGTGAGTCCCTCACGAACGCTTTTCCAGCAGGCTCTGCTGATAGAACAGATCGCCACACGAATAGCCGGTCAAGCGCCAGCTCCGGGAACACAATCAGTTGCACCCCCTGGTCAGCGGCCTGCAGGGTGGCTTCTTCGATCGCGGCCAGGTTAAAGGCAACATCAGCAACCTTCAATGCCGGAGAGACCGCAGCAACCCGAATCATCCCCAAATCGCGCAGTAACATCGTCACCTTGAACCTCCTTAGTAGCTCGGCTTAGCAGACAGAATTCATCCTTCTCTGCACGGCGTTGAGGCTAAACCAAGATTGAACGTGTGGATTTTTATTCTAAGGTGGCAGCGGGGAAAATGCAATCAGAACGCGCGGCTCAGCATTCAAAAGCGCCAGGGATATGTTCGATCTGAAAATCGTCGCCGTTCACGGTGATGGCGATCACGTCAAAACGGGGCTGCAACTTCTTGTGCGGACTGTCGTTCAAATACCACTTGGCAGTCTGGACAATCTGTCTCTGTTTGCGTGGCCCGACCGCTTCCGCCGGGCGAACCAAAAGCCGTTCCGCGCCGGGTTTTCACCTCGACAAAGACAAGAATATTCCGGTGGCGTGCGATCAGGTCAATTTCGCCAACCGGGGTGCGCAGGTTGCGTTCGAGGATCTTCATGCCCTTGCTTTTCAGGTACTGCACGGCAGCGTCTTCGCCTTGTCGCCCCAGAGTCAACCTCTCCTGCGTCATAGCGTCTCACAGTGTTCTCTGACCCCGGCGAAGGTTCGACGGTGACAGAGACAGGGGCCATATTGTGCGACAGCATCACGATGTTTCTGGCTACCGTAGCCCTTGTGCCCGGCAAAGCCATATTCGGGGAAGAGACGGTCGTAGGCAACCATGATGCGGTCACGCACCACTTTGGCGACCACCGACGCGGCAGCGATCGAGAGGGAACGGGAGTCGCCCTTCTTCAGGGTTTTCTGGGCAATCTCAGTCGGCAGGGGTGTGATCCCGTCGATCAGCAAAAAATCCGGGGTAATGGCAAGTCGCCTGACTGCTCGAGACATCCCCTGCAGGGTTGCCTGCAGAATATTGATCTGATCAATCTCATACCGACGGCTGACGCCGATACCAACGGCAATGGCCTGTTCATGAATCAACGGGTAGAGTTGATTGCGCTGCTTTTCCGAAAGTTGCTTGGAGTCGTTCAAGCCCGGGAGCTCGAACTGCTCGGGCAAAATGACGGCAGCAGCAACCACGGGGCCAGCCAGTGGTCCGCGCCCGGCCTCATCGATGCCGGCAACAGCCCGATAACCCTGACGACGCGCCATGGCTTCAAAAAAAAGCGGGGATTGACCACTTTCCGGGAAGAGCTCCATCGACTTAACCCTTGCTAAAGAGATCCGGCCACGGTCGGACTTCAAGCCTGGCGAATAATTTCAACCAGCAGCTCCGTGACATGCACCATATCGGCAACCGAGACAAATTCGTCATGACTGTGCACACGCTTCATGCCAGTGGCCAGAATAATCATTTCGATCCCCCGGCCATTAAAGATGTTGGCGTCACTGCCACCTCCACCCAGGCGAACTTTGAGTTCGTGCCCGACAGCTGCCGCAGCCTCTCTGGCCAGCGTCACCACTGCAGAATCCTCGGCCACAGACATGCTCGGGAAATCAGAGGTGATCTCTGCACGAATCTTTGGGCGCACCATCTCACCGTTGATCTGACGCGTCATCTGATCGGCGGCTTCCTCGAAACAGCCAAGCATATGATCCGTTTGTTCCTTCAGCTTTCGCACATCATGACTGCGGGCTTCACCGATCACAGAAAGATGCTGGGGGACGATATTGCGGGCGACACCACCTTCAATACGCCCGATGTTGGCTGTCGTCTCTTCATCGATCCGGCCCAGTCGCATCTGACTGATGGCGATGGCTGCCGTTTGAATCGCCGAGATTCCCAATTCGGGAACCATCCCGGCATGTGAAGCGAGTCCTTCGATCTCGATTTTCAGATGATTTGCGCCCGGCGCTCGCAGAACCATCCAGTCAACGCCTTCCGTATCCAGAGCGTAACCGCGCCTGGCACTGACCAGGCTGTCATCAAAATGTTTCGCACCCACCAGGCCAATCTCTTCGGCGATCGTCACAACGATTTCGATCGGTCCATGTGGAATGTTTTGTTCGCGCACCACCTCCAAAGCCTCGATCATCTCCGCGATTCCGGCCTTGTCATCGGCTCCGAGCACGGTCTCTCCAGCGCTGTAGTAAATACCATCACGCAAAACCGGCTCGACCTGTCCTCCCGGCTCAACCGTGTCCATATGCAGAGAGAAGAGCAACGGCTCGCTTTGCTTGCCTGTGCCCGGCAAAACCGCCACCAGGTTCCCGACCTCACCGCCGGTCGAAGCCGCGGCAGAATCAAAGCGGATGTCAGCACCCAACTGTTCCAGGCGATCGGCCAGATAATCGGCGATCATCCTTTCTTTTAAAGACGGGCTGTTGATCGCTGCCAAACGGGCAAACTCTCCACTGAGGCGTTGCTGGTTGACCATACAAATCTCCTTGCTATGTGATCTCTCTAAGTTACGCATCATCACATCTTCTGGCAAGAGAAACCAACAGAAAACCCCGCACAGTCAGGACCGGTCAACCAGTCAGGAGGTCTTGCCGGAGTTTACAGACTTATAGACAAATCCACCGCCTCCCTGATATCATGAAGAAATTTTGTTTTTCAGCAAGTTAACAACTCTTCAAAGTGCAGGGCGAACCATTGGATTTCGATTTTCATCCCCCCAAAAACTCTATGATCAAGCGACGGAGAGCAACGCCGCGCATCCGCCTCTGGCTGCTTCTCGTTTTGTTTATTCTCCTGCTTGTCCCCCTGTTCCTGCGACAGACCACCACCAGCACCGAGGCTCATTCTGCTGCTCCGGAAGAACTTCAGCCGCCACCGATTCCGGAGGTCCGGAAAGAAATCATCTCTGGCACAATATCCCAGGGTGACACCATCTCTGCCCTGCTGGGAAATTTTTTCACCGCTGCAGAAATCCATGAGCTAAACCGCCAGTGTCAGCCTGTTTTTACCTTGTCCAGCCTCAGCGCCGGCCAGCCATACCGCCTCTGCCTGAGTGACGATGAGTTCGAGCGTTTCGAGTACGACATAGACCGCGACGAGCAGTTGATCATTTCCCGTAATGCCGAGGACTTCTCTATCGAGAAGATTCCTATCCCGTACACCACGGAAACCGTTCGCGTACAGGGTGTGATCGAAAGCAGCCTTTTTGAAGCTGTCACCAGCAGCGGCGAGAGCGATGTCCTGGCAATGAACCTGGCTGACATTTTTGCCTGGGATATTGATTTCATTCTCGATATCCGCAAAGGGGACTCGTTCCAGGCCCTGGTTGAAAAACGTTATCGCGAAGGGAACCCAGCGGGCTATGGACGCATCCTGGCCGCGGAATTCACCAACCAGGGCAGCACCTTCCAGGCGTTCCTCTATCAGGATGGCGATCGCCACCCGGACTACTACGATGCAGAGGGGCAGAGCCTTCGAAAGGCCTTCCTCAAGGCGCCGCTCTCCTTCTCACGGATTTCCTCCGGCTTTACAATGCGGCGGTTTCACCCGATTACCAAGACATGGAAATCTCATCCTGCCATCGACTACGCTGCTCCGACCGGGACCCCGATCAAAAGTGTCGGCGACGGAATCATCATCAAAAAGGGTTACACCCGGGGCAACGGCAATTACGTCAAAATACGGCACAACAGCAGCTACGAGACGATCTATCTGCACATGAAAGGCTTTGCCAAAAACATTGCGCAGGGCAAGCGGGTCGCGCAGGGGCAAACGATCGGCTACGTCGGCAGCACCGGGCTTGCAACTGGGCCACACCTCTGTTTCAGGATGTATAAAAACGGTGCACCGGTTAATCCCGGGAAGGTCAAGGCTCCTGCCGTTCAGCCGATTTCTGAAATCAACATGGCCGATTTCAAAACCAGGACAGCAGCTCTGGTTGCCCTGCTGAATGGCCAGAACAACACCAGGATTGCCAGCGCACCATCGAAAGACGGCGCTGTTTCGAACTAGTACCCTGTGTCCTTTAAGATTTCGCAAGATTGCGCAGGGCTTTGGCGTGTCAGCAAGGCGCGATTTCTGGTGCCTAGCCGTAGCTAAGCAGCTGAAATCGGAACGTAGCTGACCGGCAAAGAACCAGCAAGATGCGAAAGATTAGGGGTTACAGGGTACTAGCACCACAAAGGACAGATCATGGCCGTCAAACTTGGCGAATTACTGATCAAGAAGAACCTGTTGACCCAGGCTCAGCTCGAAGAGGCACTGCAGGCCCAGGTCATCTTCGGCGGCAAACTCGGTACAGTTCTCATCGAGATGGGGCTGCTCACCGAAAAGACGCTGGCCGGAGTTCTGGCACAGCTCCTTAACATCCCTTGCGCCAAGCCCGGGCAACTCCAGAATATCCCCGAAAACATCATCAAAATCATCAGCTCGGAACTGGCTGAAAAGCACAAGGTCATACCGGTCGCAGCCAATGGCAAGAAGCTGACCCTGGCTATGGCCGACCCGCGCAACCTCAAATCAATCGACGAAATTTCCTTTCGCACCGGCTATATCGTGAGACCGATTCTGGCTCTCGAAGTCCGCCTGGTTTTTGCGCTGGAAAAGTACTACGGCATCAAACGCACCATGCGTTATATCGCGCCGCCCAAACAGGTCCGCGACGAATTGAACCAGCTGCACATCTTCAATACGCCGGACGGCCCGATCGTAGCCACCGACACAGGTGAAGAGCTCGGAAAGCCCGGCTCAGAACTCATTTATGAAAAGACGCTAGGTCAGAGGCCGACAAGGATGTGGAGAGATCGAAGAGCTTGACGATGACGACCTGATCGAGGAGCTGGAAGAGGAAGAGATTACTCTGGCAACCACAGCCCAGGCATTGATCAACATCACTGACCGCGATGATGTGGCCGATGCCGTCATCGCGTATCTCGGCGCCAATTACGCCCGGGCAGCACTCTTCATGGTCGTCGCCGGTCAAGTCACCGGTTGGCGGTCAGCGAAAGAAGGTCAACCGATCCCCGGCTTTGATCAGTTTCAGCTGCCGCTCTCCGAACCGTCGGTCTTGAAAACCGCCGTGGAGAGCAACAGTTATTTCCTCGGCCCGGTTCCGCAGAGCGGTGCCAACCTCGCCTTGACCACCTTTCTGGGCAAGCCTGCACCCAAAACCGCGCTGCTGCTGCCAATGAGCATGCTGGGACGCGTTGTCGGTCTGATCTACGTTGATGACGCCTCGGCGGATCTCTCGCAAGCGGTGGTTGACATTCAGCAACTCGTCCAGCAAAGCGTTGATGGCCTTCGAAATCCTGATTCTGCACAACAAGATCCTCAGAACTTGAACTACCTCGTCCATCTCTACCTGTCCGGAGTCGGATCCTGAGCTTACAGCTCGGCGGCCTGATGGGTGACTTTATCAAGGGTCCCATCCCGCCAGCTATCCCGGAAAAGATCGCCCTGGGTCTAGCATCTACATCGTCGCATCGACAGCCTCGCCCAGAACAGTCCGCACACCCGGCGAAGCCGTCAAAGGCTTGACCCCAAATTCGGTCACGGTCGCGGCATCATCGTCGACATTTTTTACGATCACTTTCTCGCCTCAAACTGGTCGACTATTCGCCGGAACCCCTGGAAAGCTATGCTGAGACGGTTTACCAGTTACTGCGCAGGTCTCATCAATCAACTGCCGGAAGGACTGCAGCAGATGGCACCACGCATGATTGAACACAACTGGCTGGTTTCCTATCGACACCGCGGGGTGGTCGGCAAGGCCTTGCAGAGGATCGCCCAACGTTTGAGCAGGCCCCTGCCCCTCGCCGAAGGCGTTGACGACCTTGTCACCCACGAGGTCTCATTACGGCAGGATTTCTCGGGCTTCATGAACGAAGCGAGAGATTTTGTGAAAGAGGAATTTGGGATTACGGTGAGTCAAGCGGATGGCGAATCCGTCAACCGATCATGATCTGACGGACGCCGTCAGCGATAAACTGGATCGCCAGCGCGGCGAGGATCACACCAAGCAGACGGCGCAGGATATCATCACCGGTTCGACCGATCAGATCCTTGACGCGGTTTGCCGAGGAGAGCGTGGCAAGGTGAAGCGTAGATGACCAGGACGGCCAACACCAGGGAAAGACTTCCGGACACCGTCGGCGTCTGGGAAAAGAGCAGGATCGTGACGGTCAGGCAACCCGGACCGGACAGCAACGGAATCGACATGGGAAAGACCGAGATATCGACCTCCTGACCACTCTCCCACCTCCTGCCGGTTTCCCCCTTGGTGACCATGTTGAACGCGGTGATAAAGAGCAGCAGGCCACCGGAGACGCGCAAGGCTTCAATGCTGATGCCGAGCTTGGTCAGCAGGGCCTCACCGAAGAAGGCAGAGACCAGCACGATCGCCGCCGCAATCATCGTCGAACGCAACGCCATGCGCCGCGCATAAGCCCGATCACAATCCGCCGTCAAACCGTGAAAGATCAGCGCGGTGCCGATCGGATCGATGACCACGAAATAAGATGTCAGGGCGTGCAGGAAGATATCAGTGAACATTGCGATCCACTTCAGAGCTGAATACAGGTTGAAGGCGACCAGGCGCTGATGTCGTTTCTACATCAGCGCCTGCCGAGGTGTCAAACGCAAAAGCTGCATGCGGAGGTTATAGGTAGAAGCAGAGGAAAAACAGCGGGAGAAGCGATCCCGACACCGCTCAGGACAGAGGCCACGGCGCAAGAGCTGGTCGACGCATCATGAAGAGCCCGCTGATGGCCAGAAAGGCCAGCGCAACGGCATAAAGGTCAGCGAACCAGGTCCAGGCTTTTTTCGGATGGTTGAGATGCAGGAAATTCATCTCGCGCAGACCGGGCCGGGGGATGGCACGATCATGAACAACATGACCGCTTGGCAGGTCGACCAGGATCGAGCGACCTTCGACAAAGAGCTGCAGGCTGTTCCGGTCGGGCCGATAGCTGTTTTCGAGCTTGCCCTTTTCATCGAGGCGCGCAAGGATCGTGCGTATGGTTGCGGCGATCGGCAGGGTTGCCGACAACCGGGCCGATATTGGTTTCGACCCGCTCCACCCTGTAACTCGGATTCCACTGGGCGATATGATTGACCGCCACCCCGGAGATGGCGTAGAGCAGGGTCAGTCCGATACAGAGGAAACCGATATCACGGTGCAGGACGTAATTCCAGCGCCGCCAGCTCATGCTGTATCAGACTCCGGGATCTCGGCACCGAGACCACGGATACGAAGAACCGTTTCACCGGAGGTCACCGACGCCGGATCAAAGGCGTGCCCGGTTTCTTCCGCATGATGCTTGCGCTGCTCGATCACTTCCTCACGGGTCAGTTCCAGACTCTCCACGACCCCTTCAACCGTGGCCTTTTTGCCGCGGGCTTCCATCGGGAAGACGATCTCGCCGTCGGTCACCTTGATACGGATTTTTTCAAAATCCCGGTCACCTGCCAGATAGATCCAGCACCCTCTCGTGCTGCAGACATCAATCGACCAGTCCGGAGACTTTGACCTTCTTACCAACATAGTTGCCGGGTTGTCAAGAATCGCAGAGATGGCCGTTTCTTCAGACAGGGTGACACCCTGGCCAAAATCTTTGGCAAAAGCACGTCGGTCGGGAATAGCACAGCAGACAAACAGGATGGTAACAAGAAAAGTACGCATGATTTGCTCCTGGGAAGGGAATTGAATGCGAAGCGAATCATACTTTCTGAATATATTGAAAGTCAATACACAAGTTCACAGCGCCAAACGACACAGTCATTCATGCACATAAGAACAGTGTTTTACGAGAACGGCAGCCAGCATCATCCAGGAGAATCGGCCACTCGGACTCGTAACCCGGCGGGAAAAAGCTCTCTCTGGTTCGATTGAAATAGCCGTACTGCAGTTTTGGAAACCGTGCTTTATGTTGTTCTCAGCATCTTCGAGCATGCCAATGCCCTGCCCCGTGACTGCAAGCGAGTTCAGGTAGAGGACCGGGTCGAGGCTCAGGTTGCGCATCTGGATCATGTCGACACCGACCAGGTCGATCAGGTCGGCCATGGCCTCAATTTCATCATCCCGATCAGTCACTCCGGGAAAGACCAGGTAATTAAGCATGGTGTACAGACCGGCGTCTTTGGCCCGCTTCAACGATTCAACCACGTCGGCAAAACGGTAGCCGACACGGCCGGTAATAGGCGTTGTAAAAATCTTCCTGGGCCGAGTTGAGAGAGACACGAATCGATTCGACGCCGGCAGCAGCCAGCTTGTCGATGGCATCGGGAAGGGAGGCATTGCTGTTGAAGTTGATCGTGCCGCGCCCGGTCTGACGGCGCATCTCGCGGACCGCTTCGCTGATGACATCTGCCTGCATGATCGGGTCGCCTTCACAGCCCTGCCCGAAGGAGACGATTGCGTTCTCTGCTTCTTTGAGATGCGGCACGGCCACTTCGCAGAGCTCTTTGACCGAAGGCACAAAGGTCAGACGCTCCTGGCTGGCTGGACAGCAGTCGGATTCCTGCTTGGAGATACAACCGACACAGCGGGAGTTGCAGGTGGGAGAGCTCGGCAACGGCGCTTCCCAGCGACGGAAGAAAAGATTCTTGGCGGCAAAGCAGTGATAATCGAGAGCGCAGCGCGACAACTGCTCGAGCAGACGATTGTCCGGGTTGTCATGAACGGCCTTACGCACCAGAGGTTCAAGTTTGCGGTCATCAAAATGATCGGGTTGCCATTGGCTGTTGCGATCGACCTGGACCCCTGCCACGTAAAATCGTTCCTCTTCAACGCACCAACCAACCGCAGTATAAGACCAGAGCGGCAGAGTCATTCCTTTACGCGAGTAATCTGCAGCGGGTAGCAGGGTGCGCGTGTAACCCGGGGTCAGAAAGGCCGAGACAGCCTGGATAGAACCACCGCCCCATTGTTTAGGCAGACGCGAGGCTGTCAGCAGTTTACCGCTGCGACGATCAAAACCGATTGGCGGAGTTTTCGGGATGGTGAAGAGGCGACTCCCTTCGGGCATGGGAATCATCTCGTCCGGCTGTGGCCTCACCGCTTCTGCTCCATTCATCCCTGCCAGTAGAAGGTCGGGATGTTCAAAAACCTCTCCGCACTCATCGGCGACGACCGCCAGTATGGTTTTTCTTTTCGCCACGTGAGACACCTCTGCACTGGGAGCATTCTGCGTATAAACGGACAACCCGCCTATGGATTGACCAAACCTAGCACATGCAGGCACTAAAAAACAATTTCGGCCTTCCTGATTTGGACCACAAACATATACTACACTATTTTATCTGTATTATTGTTATTTTTATTTTTATCTTGTAAGTGTGTTTTTGCTGTGCTAAAACACACCACAACAATCAACTACAGGAGAACAATTATGCACACACTAAAACGAACCATTACAATCGCAACCTTGCTTCTGATCGGCCTGCCGGCTCTGGCAAGCGCAGCACTTGGGGATTATTTTGTACAGACCGACTGGCTGGCAAAAAATCGCTCGAGCGTTGTCATTCTTGACGCCCGCCAAACCCCGCTCTTTCTGCTGGGCCACATCGAAGGTGCGCATCATCTGCCACGCAGCGAGTTCCTCGACAAACGAAACGGAGTCAAGAGCCTGGTTCCGACCACGACAGCTTTCGAAACTCTCATGGGAAAATTCGGCATCACACCTGAGACGACCGTGATCACATACGCCGAAGACAACAACCCGTACGCCGCACGCCTGGCCTGGACCCTGCGCTACCACGGACACAGCAAGGTCCTGGTGCTCGATGGCGGTTACGAGAAATGGGTCAAAGAGGGGCATCCCACGTCGCTGCTGCCAACCGCAGCCGCCGTTCCCAGTCTTTATCGCGTCTCAACTCCCGGCAAGGCACGCGCAGAAGTCGACTACGTGCTGACCCAACTCGGCAACCCGTCCGTCGTCATCTGGGATACCCGAACTCCAGAGGAGTATGATGGCAGCGAGGTCAGAGCTGACCGTGGCGGACACATCCCTGGCGCGACCCACCTGAACTGGACAGAATTGCAGCATGAAGTGAATGGCGTCAAAGTTCTGAAAAGCGAGAGTGAAATCCGCAAACTGCTTGCTGATTACGGTATCTCTTCGCATCAGGAAGTCATCGCCCATTGCCAGACCGGGATTCGCTCATCTTTCGCGACCCTTGTACTGCAGGGCCTTGGTTACGACCAGGTCAAGAACTATGACGGTTCCTGGATCGAATGGGCCAACAATCCCAGTTTGCCGATTGTCGCAGGTTCGAACACGCCGCAACGTGACGAGATCGCATTATTGAGGAACTGACGGACGGAGAAAGGATTCTCTTGAGTTGACGAAAAACGTACCCATCCGGGCTCCCGGATGGGTACGCTGGCATCAGAGATAAAGAATGGCTATAATGTTATGTCGATCAATAACTGAGGAGAGCTCCATGTCTACTGTGCAGCGCATCAAAAACCGCTTGATTGCCAAAGTGATCACCCGTTATCCGAGTTTTGCCCAGCGTTTCATTACCGCTTACGAGCCATGGGAATCGGGAGAGACCATTCCCTGGTCTCCGCCCAAAAAGCCGCTGAGCGAATCCAGGCTGGCCCTGGTGACAACATCAGGGATTCACCACACTATGCAGGAGCCTTTCGATATGGAGGACAGCGAAGGTGACCCGTCATTCCGACCCATTGATGGCGCCACCATTGGCGACAACTACAGAATCACGCACGACTACTACGATCACAGCGACGCGGAGAAAGATCTCAACATCATTTTTCCGCTCGAGAGGCTGCAGGAACTGGAAGCAGAAGGTGTCATCGGTCAGCTGGCCGAAACGCACTATTCCTTCATGGGCCATATAGACGGACGACATATCGCCACCCTGATAGGTCAAACCGCACAGCAGGTGGTCAGTCAACTCAAGCAGGCCCGGGTCGATGTGGTCCTGCTCACCCCGGCGTGAGGCATCTGCAATCAATCCGTGGGATTGATACAAAGAGAGATTGAAAAAGCCGGTATTGCGACCGTGGGGGTTACAATCGTGCGTGAATACACAGAAAAGGTCCAACCGCCACGCAGCATTTATCTGAAGTGGCCATTCGGTCACCCCCTCGGCGAACCTGGCAACGTCAGGCAGCAGCGTGCTGTCATTCTTGAAGCCTTCAGAGCGCTCTATACAATCACCACTCCGGGTGAGATCGTCGATCTCCCTTTCCGCTGGCGTCGTCACGATTACAGCCAGCAGGAGGAACCGGGGTCTTTCATCCCCACAACTGGTCTATAGCGCCAACTCGTTGGCAACTCTCCGCCGACGAACGACATGGTCAGCGACTATGAAGGAGCTCAACGGTGCAAGAAATGATGCCCACTGCGGATGCGCAAAAAAAGGGGTGCCATGAGGCACCCCTTTCTACTTGCATAGGTACGACCTGATTAGATACCGGCCGCTTCTTCCAGCATCGCGGTGGTCACAGACTTCGGACGCTCGATGCCGTAACCGAGAGCACGGTCCCAAGTGATGTTGGCAAGGCAGCCAAGAGCGCGGCCGATACCGAACAGGACAGTGTAGAACTCGTACTGGGTCACACCATAGTACCACTGGATGACGCCGGACTGTGCGTCGACGTTTGGCCAGGGGTTCTTGGCTTTGCCGTGCTCGGTGAGCACACCAGGAGCGACTTCGAAGATCATGCGAACCAACTGGAACAGCGGGTAATCTTTGAGACCTTCGGTCTTCATACAGAACTCGCGCTGTGAGGTGTAGCGAGGGTCGGTCTTACGCAGAACGGCGTGGCCGTAGCCCGGGATGACCTGACCGCTGTTGAGAGTTGCCCAGAGAGCTTCTTTGAGCTTCTCTTCGGTTGGAACTTCACCACCGAGCTGCTCCATGAAGTTCTGGGTCCAGCGCAGAACTTCCTCGTTGGCGAGACCATGCAGCGGACCAGCCAGGCCGTTGAGACCAGCACTGTAGGCATAGTATGCGTCGGACAGAGCCGAAGCAACCAGGTGCGTGGTATGAGCGGAGACGTTACCGGACTCATGGTCAGAGTGGAGGATGAAGTACATACGAGCGACATCGTCGTAAGGAGCCGGAACGCCCATCATGTGAGCGAAGTTGCCGCCCATGTCGAGGTTCGGATCAGCAGCGATCTGCTCGTTGTTCTTGTACTTCTTGCGGTAGATGTAAGCACCGATCGGACCGAGTTTCGCCATCATGTTGTTGGCGTCCTCGTACATGTCTTCCCAGCAGGTCATCTTGTTGAACTTGCCGGCAGCGTAGTTGCTGGCAAAAACAGAATCTTTCTGCATGGCGAGGACAGCGCTGGAGAACATGGCCATCGGATGGCTGTCAGCCGGAAGGGCATTGAGTACGTCATAGACATACTGAGGAACGGTAGAGCGCTTTTTCCAGTCAGCAACCACTTCCTGAGCTTGCTCAAGAGTAGGAACATCACCGGTCAGCAACAGGTACCAGAAACCTTCGACATAAGGGTATTCGCTGCCGGGAACTTTTGGCAGAGCCGCGAAGGTTTCAGGAATGGTCATGCCACGGAAGCGGATGCCTTCAAAAGGATCCAGGTAGGAGATATCGGTGACCAGGCACTTGATACCACGGGCGCCGCCGATAGCTTGGGAGATTGTTACATCACCCAGTTTTACATCACCGCACTCTTTGACCAGCTTGGTGATCCGTGGGCGATGCGCATCAATTTTCTGACTCAGGACTTGTTTCAGTGTCGACATACTCTCTCTCCTTTGGGAAATGAAATGGCGGTGAGTCGGGAGACCCACCAGTGTAAAACTGTCCCTTGTTTACCAAACATCAACTGTCATATGACAAATCATCCCGCCGACAACCCAACCCTGGTACGTTATACCTGTACCAGACAGAGGATAAACGCGACGGGAAAAATAATAAAGCGATCGGGGCAAATCATGCTTGTGATTCTTTACCCTTTCTCATCTTCCAAATAACGTTCTAACAAGTCACCCATGAAGTGTCAAGCCGATTTTGTATACAGTATGCGATTTCTTTTTATGTAACCCCAGACATTTTCATTTGCATTACAAAATCAGCATGCTAATATGCACAAAAAATAGGCAGACAAATTCATGAAAATCGGTTCCCTGAAACTTATAAATCCGATCATTTCGGCACCAATGGCGGGAGTCTCTGACTTACCCTACCGTCTCATCATGAAGCGACATGGCGCCGCCCTGGTCTTTACCGAGATGATCAGCGCCAATGGTCTTTTCTATAACGGCCAGGCCACACGCGAGCTGTTGAATTCCCGCTTCGAAGAGCATCCTCTGGGAGTCCAACTTTTCGGCGACACCCCGGAACGGCTGGCAGAGGCGGTCAAACAGGTTGAAAATTGCGGTGATTTGATCGATCTCAACCTCGGTTGCCCGGTCAATAAAGTCATCCGATCTGGTGCAGGCAGCGCCTTGCTGCGCGAACCTGTCAAGGTCGCCCGGATTCTATCTGCAGTACGTCGCGCAACCTCCCGCCCACTCACAATCAAGTTTCGCTCCGGCTGGGACAGCGACTCGATCAACTTCCTTGAAATTGCACGAATTGCTGCCGCAGAAGGTGTCGATGCTGTCACTCTGCACCCTCGAACACGCGCCCAGATGTTCGGCGGTCAGGCTGACTGGCAGCACATCAAGACCCTTAAAGAGAAGCTGTCAGTCCCGGTTATAGGCAGCGGAGATTTGTTCTCTGCAGAGTGTATTAAAACCATGTTTGAGGAGACAGGATGCGACGCAGTCATGGTCGGCCGGGGGGGATACGGCAACCCCTGGATTGTCACGCAGGCTCTGGCTCTGCTCGCCGGACGCCCACTGACGCAACCGACGCCTGCGGAGCGTCTCTGCTGTGGCACGTGAGCATTTTGAACTTTGCCTGGAGACCTTCGGACCACGCAAAACTCTGGGACAAATGCGCAAGCACCTCTGCTGGTATGTCAAAGGGATGGAAAACGCCGCCGGCTTTCGCACCAAGATCAATCAGACCGGAACGACCAGCGAGATGAGCGATCTGCTCGAAGGATTCTTTGCCGATGCCGCCTGAGCAGCGCAAAACAAATAAAATGACAGGAACATCCCATCAATCCGACTCAGCCCTTTACGGCATGATTCTGGAAAATATTGACCGGGCCGTGGTTGCCTTTGACCAGAAGGGCCGGATCACGCTTTTCAATCCGGCTGCCGAAGCCCTTATGGAGCGGTCGTCGCGACAGGTTGTTGGCCAGGATTACAGAATGCTGTTCAAAGAGCAGGAGACCCTGCTCTACCTGGTCAGGGTTGCTCTGGAGGAAGGCCGTTCTATCACCGATGACGAAGGGCTCTATCTGCACAGATCAAACGCTGCGCCATTGCCGGTCAATGCTTACGCCGCACCAATCTACACCAGCAGAAGCAGTCAGGATGGTGTTGTCATGATCATTCGCGACCTGTCGCGCATCAAGGAACTTGAAGGGACTTTGCGCCGTGCCGACCGGCTGTCGATGCTCGGAACTCTGGCAGGCGGGCTCGCTCATGAAATCAAGAATCCACTTGGCGGCATCAAGGGAGCGGCACAACTTCTCGCCATGGAACTGAGCGAAGAAAGTTCCCTGTTGGATTACACGCAAATCATGATCAAGGAAGTGGAGCGCATCAACTTCATCATTGAGGAGCTGATGGATCTTGGCAACCCACGACCACCTGAGATCGGCAACGTCGATCTGACGAAAACCCTGGACGACATCATCCTCCTGCAAAGGGAGGCCGCGCGCGGTCACAACATCAGGTTCGTGCTAAAGCTCGACCCGAGCATCCCCCCGATCCAGGGCGATGAAAGTCTTTTAACCAGGCTTTTTCTCAACCTGATCAAAAATGCCAGGGAATCGATTACACATGGAGGCGAGGTGTCGATAGAAACCAGGATTTCCTCTAATTACCACATCACCAGCCCGGGCAGACGCTCGTCACCGATGGTTGATATCACCATCAGTGACACCGGCTGTGGAATTAATCCTGAGGAAATGGAGCGTATATTCACCCCTTACTTCACCACCAAGAGCAAGGGAAGTGGCCTCGGACTGGCAATTTCCCAGAAAATCATTGAAGACCATCACGGTTTACTAAAAATCAAAAGTTCCCTTGATGAGGGGACAACAATGACTGTTTCACTGCCGCTGCGCCGCTAGGGGAAGGTCTTATTTCTAAGGAGTAATTTCAATGTCGATCAAACGAATTCTGGTTGCTGATGATGAAGAGAGTATTCGCTGGGTACTGTCCAAATCGCTGACCAAACAGGGCTTTGAGGTTGACCTGGCCAGCAACGGCAAGGACGCCTTGCTCATGAGCAGGAAGCAAAGTTACGACCTGGCTGTGCTCGACATCAAGATGCCCGGACTCTCCGGGTTGGAGTTGTTAAGTAAATTCCAGGCGGAGTGTCCCCAGGCACTGGTCGTTATCATGACAGCTGAGTCATCCATGAACAACGCTGTTGAGGCAATGAAGCGCGGCGCCTACGATTATCTGACCAAACCATTTGATCTGGAGGCGCTCGACGCCATTATTTTCAAGGCGCAGAAAGCTGCCGATGTTTCTGCCGAAGTCTCACTTCTCAAGCAGGAGATCAAGAGCCACTACCAGCTGGAACGTACCATTATTGGCCAGAGCCAGCCGATGCAAAGGATCTACAAGGTCCTCGGCAAGATTGCTCCGTCTGATGTCACGGTTCTGATTTACGGCGAAAGTGGCACCGGCAAAGAGTTGATTGCCCGGGCCATTCATTTCAACAGCTCCCGCCTTGGAAAACCATTTATCGCCCTCAACTGCGCAGCTATCCCCAGAGAACTTCTGGAGAGCGAGCTGTTCGGTCATGAGAAAGGCGCTTTCACCGGCGCCACAGAAAAAAAATTAGGCAAGTTTGAACAGGCCAAGGAGGGCACGCTTTTCCTTGACGAGATCGGCGATATGCCCCTGGAGCTCCAGGCCAAACTGCTCAGAGTCCTGCAGGAAAAGGAGATCACCAGGACCGGCGGCAACACCACGATTCAGGTCAACACCCGCATCGTGGCGGCCACCAATCAGGATCTCAGGGATAAAGTTCAACGCAAGGAATTTCGCGAAGACCTCTACTATCGCCTGAACGTGGTGCCACTGGAGCTGCCACCGCTACGTGACCGACGCGAAGACATCCCGAACCTGGTCGACTACTTCCTGGCCAAGGCCAGCGAAGAGTACGGCACTTCTGCAACCGGACTTGCCAAGGATGCGATGGATATGCTCTGCAATTATGCGTGGCCGGGAAACGTGCGTGAGCTGGAGAACATCATTCAACGGGCGGCGCTGCTCTCACCCGACGGGCTCCTCAATACAGCGGACTTCCCCAGCCTGGCCATGGGACATGACAACAGGGGCAATGGAGCGTCCCTGGAGGGGTTAATCAATCAGAAGCTGCAGAGTTCCCTGGCACAGATCGATCTTCAGGACATGAACAATCTCTACGAGATGGTCCTCCACCAGATGGAGAGACCACTGATCAATATTGTCCTGGAGAAAACCCGTGGCAACCAGGTCAAGGCAGCCGAAGTCCTGGGGATCAACCGCAATACGCTCAGGAAAAAGATCCAGGCCCTTGATATCACGGCCAAGCGCGGTGGGTCATAACTCGGCGCTAAGACTTGCAGAATAAGGACATGACATCCAAGCCAGGCATCCCCAAAGTGGCAATCATCGTAGCCATGACCAGCGAACGGGTCATAGGCTCCGGCGACACCCTCCCCTGGCATCTGCCTGAGGATTTGCAGCTCTTCAAGCGCCTGACCATGGGTCACACGATCATCATGGGACGCAAGACGTATCAATCGATCGGGCGTCCTCTGCCAGGACGGCACAATATTGTCCTGGGTCAATTTCAAAAAACACCGCCCGGCATACAGGTTTGTAACAGCTTTATGGCAGGATTAATCAGCGCAGCTAAAATTGGCCATCAGGTATTTGTTATCGGAGGGGAGAATCTTTACCGCAAAGCCCTGCCAATTGCATCGGAGTTGCACGTTTCATGGGTCAAGGATTCTGTCCCTGGTGATGTCTACTTCCCCGAGTTCGCCCTCACAGACTGGATTGCGTGCGAGGAGATGGATCGATCTGCATTTCACTACATTCGCTATCGTCGCAAGAACGCACCCTGACTTCTTCAGAGCCCTGCAATAATCCAGGACGACCATAGCCGTCTGTCACCCTTTTGACCCACGCCGAGCATGAAAAAGCCGACCATCTCTGGCCGGCCCTAAGCGACGTAATCGTCGTTGCGCTTTGATCTGCTTTCGAAGCGCGTAAACTCTCCGAAAAAGGTCAGTTTCTCTATCCCGAGGGGACCGTTACGCTGCTTGCCGATAATGACTTCTGCGTTGCGCTCATGATTTTCAGTACAACTGTTGTCACGCTTCTTACAGGCATCGCAATATACGGTTTCCCGGTAGAGGAACATGATCACGTCGGCATCCTGCTCAATGGCGCCGGATTCGCGTAAATCAGAGAGCAGAGGTCGTTTGTCCGTGCGGCTTTCCAGAGAACGGTTAAGCTGCGACAAGGCAATGACCGGCACATTAAGCTCTTTTGCCAGCGCCTTGAGCGATCGAGAGATCTCAGAAATCTCCTGCTGACGGTTTTCCGTGTTTTTACCTGTCATTAACTGTAAATAATCGACAACAACCAGCCCGAGATTCTTTTCTGCCTTGAGCCGCCGGGCCTTGGCACGCACTTCCAGCACGCTGATCGACGGGGTGTCATCAATATAGATCGGGGCATCGGAAATTTTACCTGCGGCAGTGACCAGTGTCGGGAATTCCGACTGAGCCAACTTCCCGGTACGCACCCGGGTCGCATCTATGCGCGCGACAGAGCAGAGTAAACGCTGGACAAGCTGTTCCTTACTCATCTCCAACGAAAAGACGAGTGAGACGACTGGTTTCGTAGCATACATCGAGGCGTTCTCGACAAGATTGAGACAAAAAGCTGTTTTGCCCATCGAGGGTCGCGCAGCGACGATCACCAGATCACCTCCCTGCATGCCTGAAGTCATCATATCGAGATCTGCAAAACCTGAAGGAACGCCGGTGATCAATTCTTTACGATCATAGAGTTTCTCAATCGTTTTGATCGTATCTTTGACGATATCCCTGGTTGAATAGAAAGATTGCTTGGACTTCATATTCGCAATCTTGAAAATTTCGCCTTCCGCCCAGTCGAGCGACGCCTCGACCTCGCCGCCCTCGTACCCCTTACTGGCAATCTCGGTCGCCACCCTGATCAACTCACGAGAGATGGCTCTCTCTTTCACTATTTTGCAGTAATAGGTGATATTGGCCGCAGTCGGCACATAATCGACCAGAGTCGACAGGTAGGAGGTGCCTCCGACTTCTTCGAGGGCATCCTGGGTTTTCAGGACAGCCGTCAGGGTCACCAGGTCGGCGGGCTCGTTTCGTTCGTAGAGTGTGATCAGAGCAGAGAAAATTTTACGGTGTGATGGTCTGTAGAAGTCTTCCGGACGCAAATCTTCCAAAGCCCGGCTGAGGGCCTCGTTTTCCAAAAGGACTCCGCCCAGGACAGACATTTCTGCTTCCAGGTTCTGCGGTGGCAGGCGATGTTCGTCTCGATCTTGCACGTACGCCCTCAAAGGAAAAGAGGGCCTGTAGAGTGACAGGCCCCTGAGTCATTCAGAAAGTGTTTTGATTAAGCTTCGGCAGCAGCGTCTTCGCTGACAACGTTCACTTTGATCGTTGCGTTCACACCGGCATTCAGCTTGATCTCAACCTCATGCGTGCCGAGGTCCTTGATCGGTTGATCAAGAATGATCTTGCGGCGGTCAATTTCAACGCCCTTGGCAGCCAGACCTTCGGCAATTTCCATGGTGGTGACTGAACCGAACAGCTTGCCTTCTTCGCTGGCTTTGTGAACAAAGGTGCATTCCACGGCCTCAATTCTGGCCTTGATGTCTGCAGCTTCCTTGCTCAGCTTCTCAGCCTTGTGGGCCAGCTGGCGTTTGTGATGTTCCATCTCGTTGAGGTTGCGGTCATTCGCCTCGACAGCCAATCCCTGCGGCAGCAGGTAGTTACGACCATAACCAGGCTTGACTTTAACCACTTCACCAATGGTCCCAAGGTTTTTAACATTTTCCGTCAGAATGATATCCATCTTTTTATCCTCCTAAAATCTTTATGATTCAGGTTCTTTTGGTTTGCGAAAATCTGCCCACAAATCGAAGACGCCAAGACCGGTGACCACCATGGGCAAGGGGTTAACCAACGTGACCAGCAAATAACCAATCACCCTGAAAGCAGGCGAAAAAGCCTTGCGGCGGAAAAAACAGTCGATCACCGCCAAGCCTTGCAGAAAATAGACCGGCAACAGTATAACCAGCAGATTCAGAGCAAAAACCTTCAGCAAACCGCCACCAAAAGTGACCAGGAAACCTGCTGCGATCAGCACCCAGACCAACTGTTCCGGAACTTTCCACTCGGGAAAAGATTTGCCCGGCACGGTATATCTGCCACGGGCAAGCACCGACAGCAGAAAAACCAGGCCGACAGTCATCAAGCCACTGACGCATATCGCGATTCCCGGATAGGCGTCCTGAAGGAAAAGCGCCATCTTTTCTACGGCCAGACTGACTTCTTTCTTCTGGCTTGCCGGAAGGTCTGCTTCTGCGAACATCTCCTGCATCGCGACCGTGGTCTGAGCAATTTCTTTGCCGATCAAATCTCCTGCTGTCGCCAAAGGCGACTGGCCAGAAGCCACAGCAACCAGCATGAGACCAGAGAGTGTCGCTACAACCATCACCCAAATAACGGTGACAACGGCTTTGTCCCATGCGACACCACGATTCAGCAACCACGGCAGGGTTGCGCCTGGGATACCGAACTGGACCAGGTACATAAGGCCCGCAGACTGACCACCCGTCAGAAAAACCATAAGTGCGGTCAGGACGACAGTCACAACCCCGGTTTCTGTCCCAAAACGCATACCAACAAAAGCTGCCGGCAAAGGCGTCAGGAGACTTACTGCAACAGCTGCAAAGCCCAAGGCTGCAAAGCTGCCGAACAGCACATACCCGGACAAAGCTCCGAGTAAAACATAAAATCCCCGTTGTACTGTCATTGAACGAACTCTGAGCTTAACGTCTCTCGAGAGAGTGGCTTGCCGTGAAAGGCAGCAACGCAATATTGCGAGCGCGCTTAATTGCAGCAGTCAGCTTGCGCTGATGATCCGCACAGGTACCGGAAATCCGGCGTGGTGTAATTTTGCCCCGTTCGGAGATAAAGTAACGCAGGGAACGGATATCCTTGTAATCAATCGTTGTTTTTTTGTCAGCGCAGAAACGGCAAACTTTGCGACGTCCATAACGCCGACGAGGTGCAGCGGAACGACTTCCTTCATATGCCATGATTATTTCTCCTCTTCATCGTCGTAGATTGGAACGGAAGTTAGTCTTCTTCCGTATTCTCCTCGGTCGGTCTCAGCTGTCAGCATCGGTTTCGGCCTCAGTCCTCGTCAGCTTCCGTCGGAAGCGTCCTCGGGAGTTGCCTCAACAACAGGCGGGGCGACATAGCCGCCTTCCAGGATTACCGTCTGGAACTTGATCACCTTTTCGTCGATGCGCATACGGCGCTCGAATTCGGCAATCACGGTTGCCTCGGCGTCAAAGATCACCAGGACATAACAGCCCCTGTTTTGCTTTTTGACCGGGTAGGCCAGTGTCCGGACACCCCAGTTTTCCAGCTTGAGGATTTCCGCGCCTTGATCCGTCAAGATTGTCTTGTACTTGTCGATGATCGCGGTCTGGTCGTCCCCGACAACATCCGGGTGTACGATGAAGATTGATTCGTAGGTTCGCATTAATAACCTCCTCTTGAGTTGTTAGCCCCGTCTAGTGCGGAGCAAGGAGCGAAAGCATCCAGTATGCTTCCGTCGAAAGAACTTTGTTGTTTACCACACCCCGCATGACGAGGCAATGGATTTTTATCACGAGACATGAGAAGAGGCCCCTATGAGCGCCGAGACGCTGTCCGGCAGACTCCAATCCCTTTCTAAACATTAAATCTGAAATGCATGACATCACCGTCCTTGACGACATATTCCTTACCTTCCAGACGCATCAGTCCCTTTTCTTTGGCTCCAGACTCACCTTTGGAGGTGACAAAATCACCATACCCGATAACCTCTGCGCGGATAAAACCCTTTTCAAAATCAGTGTGGATCACGCCGGCAGCCTGGGGAGCACGTGCTCCCTTACTGACGGTCCAGGCTCTGACTTCTTTGACTCCGGCAGTAAAATAGGTGATCAGACCAAGCAATTGATATCCAGCGTGAATCATCCGATCGAGGCCTGACTCGTCGAGCCCGAGTTCACTGAGGAATTCTGACTTTTCTTCGCCTGGCAATTCGGCGATTTCCGACTCAATTTTGCCACAAATGACAACCAGTTCAGCATGCTTCACCAGCTGCGTGTTCTTTGAGACTGCCGACAAACGGGTGTGCCCCGCCGAGATCATCTTCTGCAACATTGGCCACGTAAAGGACCGGTTTGGCAGTGATCAGACAAAGTTCACGCAGCGTGCCCCACTGTGCGGCGGTCAGGTCAGCATTCCTCGCAGGTTGTCCGCTGTTCAGACAGACTTGAACTTTCTCCAACAGCGCCAGCTCTTCCTGCATTTTCTTGTCACCACTTTTCGCCTGTTTTCCGACACGCTGGATGCGTTTCTCTACAGTATCCAGATCGGCCAGATTCAATTCCGTTTGAATCACTTCAACATCCCGCAATGGATCAATACTGCCGTCGACGTGGACAACGTTATCATCATCAAAACAACGGACGATGTGGGCGATTGCATCAACCTGACGGATATGGCCAAGAAACTGGTTACCCAGACCTTCACCGCGACTCGCCCCCTTGACCAGGCCGGCAATATCGACGAACTCCATGGTCGTCGGCAGAACCTTCTGTGGTTTGACAATGCCGGCCAATTCATCAAGCCGCGGATCCGGCACAGCGACAATACCGACGTTCGGCTCAATGGTGCAGAAAGGATAGTTTGCTGATTCTGCCCCAGCAGAAGTAATCGCATTAAAAATGGTCGATTTGCCAACATTCGGCAAGCCGACGATGCCGCACTTGAACCCCATGATTTCCTCTATTCGTGTAAATAGCGATAGCCGGGGCTAAAGCCCCGGCTATCGGTCATGTTTTGTTATGTCAGACGTGCTTATACCAGCAAAGGGGCAATAACGAGTGCTACAACACTCATCAGCTTGATGAGGATGTTCATCGCCGGTCCGGAGGTATCCTTGAAGGGGTCGCCGACAGTGTCGCCGATAACCGCAGCCGCATGAGCGGTGCCACCTTTTTTCTCACCCTCAAGTTTGCCCTGCTCGATATATTTCTTGGCATTATCCCAGGCACCACCACCATTGGACATCATCAGGGCAAGCAGTACACCAGCCAAAGTGGCACCGGCGAGCATACCGCCAAGAGACTCTTTGCCGAGGACGAAACCGATCAGTACCGGCGCAACGACAGCAACAACGCCAGGCAGGATCATTTCGCGCAGAGCTGCCTTGGCAGAGATATCAACACACTTTGCTGAATCGGGCTTAACCCCTTCCTTACCTTCAAGCAGGCCTGGAATCTCTCTGAACTGGCGACGGATTTCTTCAACCATCTGGCCAGCTGCACGACCAACACTGGTCATAGTCAATGCGCCGATAAAAAATGGCAGAGCACCACCAATGAGCAGGCCGATAACTACTTTCGGGTCGATCAGATTGATCGTTTCGAGCTTGACTGTCGTCGCGTAAGCAGAGAAAAGTGCAAGAGCGGTTAAAGCTGCGGAACCGATGGCAAAGCCCTTGCCAATGGCGGCGGTGGTATTGCCGATGGAGTCGAGACCATCTGTAATCTTGCGCACATCAGGACCGAGACCGGCCATCTCGGAAATCCCGCCGGCATTATCGGCAATCGGACCGTAGGCATCAACCGTCATGGTGACACCAACCGTTGCCAGCATACCAACGGCCGCGATACCAATGCCGTAGAGGCCAGCAAAGTTATTGGCGACAGCAATGGCGAAACAAATAATAAGGATAGGAGCCGCACAGCTTTCGAGACCGACAGCAAGGCCAGTGATAATATTGGTTGCCGGGCCGGTTTTACTGGCTTCGGCAATGCGGAAGACCGGCTTATGTGCCGTGTAGTATTCAGTAATCTGACCAATTGCAACACCGGCCAGGCATCCGATTAACACCGCCAGAAAGACGCCAAAGTTGAGGCCCATGCCCCAGATAACCAGGATCGAAGCGACCAGGAAACCACCGGCAGCGACAAAAGTCGTGTAGTGCAGCGCCTTGGCCGGGTCCTGATTACAGAGGATTTTCATCGACCAGATGCCAACAAAAGAGAAGAGCAAACCAGCGACGGCCAGAGCGATCGGCAAGTACATGGCAGCCGCCCGGACATCTTCTCCAGAACCCAGTTTAGCGAGCAGTTCAGGGCTGGCAGCAGCTGCAATGGCGATCGTTGCGATAATGGAGCCTACATAGGATTCAAAGATGTCGGCGCCCATCCCGGCGGTATCCCCGACACAGTCACCGACGTTATCGGCAATAACGCCCGGATTACGCGGGTCGTCTTCTGGAATGCCTGCTTCCACCTTGCCGACCAGGTCAGCACCGACGTCAGCGGCCTTGGTGTAGATGCCCCCTCCAACACGGGCGAACAGTGCGATGGACGAGGCGCCCATAGCGAAACCGTTAATATATTGAACAGTCGTGGGGTCTCCGCCGTATGCCATGTAGGCGATGCCGACACCGACCAAGCCCAGAGAGGCAACCGCGAGACCCATGACTGCGCCACCGTTAAAGGAGACCATCAGGGCTTCAGCCTGACCAAACTCGCGAGCTGCTTCACAGGTTCTCACGTTGGCCCGGGTCGCGGCCTTCATGCCGATAAAGCCACAGGTCATGGAACAGAACGCACCACCAAGGAAAGCCAAGGCGGTCTGATAGTTCATAGCGACAGCAATGATCACAAAGACCAAAGCGATAAAGACGGCCAGAACGCGATATTCACGGCCCAGGAACGCCATGGCGCCTCTATGAATCTCCTCAGAGATATCCCTCATCTTGTCATTGCCGACCGGATAGCGCTTGACCTTGTTGTACAGGACAACGGCGACCACGAACCCGATGACGCCCAAAATTGGTGCTAAAGCTTGCATGTCTGTCTCCTTTTAACCTTTCTTGCGTTTTTATTTCGTCAACAAATCACGATTATTATATCGACTCATGGCATCCTGCACCCCGTGCAGAAGAAGATCTTCCAGGGCATCGGCCGCCGTTTCTACGCATTTCTCCAACACGGCTCGTTCGCGCCATTGAAACGACTCAAAACATGCGCGGAGACATCACCACCCTCCGGCGGACGACCAACTCCTATGCGCAGCCTCTTGTATCCCGTGTCACCAAGTTCAGCAGCAATACTGCGCAGACCGTTGTGGCCGCCATGGCCACCACCGACCTTGATGCGCAAGCAACCGAATGCCAGGTCAATTTCGTCATGAATCACAATCAAATCCCCCGGTTCAACGCCGAGGGATTGACAAGCTGGGGCGACACTGGCGCCACTGCGATTCATATATGTCTGGGGCAGCAGGATTGTTGTTTCGTGTCCAGCCACCCGGCCGACACCGTAAAGACCCTGGTAGCCGTTTCGTTTCAGAGCAATTCCTGCCCGTTCTGCCAGGCAAGAGGCCACCATAAAACCAATGTTGTGGCGTGTTTCGGCATATTGATTGCCCGGGTTGCCCAACCCGACGATCAGTTTCAACAGTGCGCCGCCTAGTCTTCGTCAGTGTCCTCTTCTACGACCACATCCTCGTCACCCTCTTCAGTCCCTTCAGCCTCTTCAACCTTACGGCCAACGACGGTCAAGACAGTGTAGTTGACATCATGATGAGACTCGACGCCTTCTGGAAGAGCGACTTCATCAATATGCACAACATCACCGACATTCAGTGCGGTCACATCGATTTCGATAGAAGTCGGGATATTGGTCGGCAGGCAGTGGAGCTCCAGTTCATGACGAACCAGCTGCAAAGTACCACCTTCAATTTCGCCCTTGGACTTGCCAACCGGCTGCACGGGAACCATGACAGCGAGTGACTTTTTGAGGTCGATTGCAAGAAAATCGATATGCTTGGGATTACGACGAATCGCATCTATCTGCATTTCCTTGAGAATAACGACCTGACCATCAAACGGGCCGTCGCCTTTCAAGGTAATCAGAGTGTTCCAGCCTGCTTCGGTGGCAACAGCCTGCTGCAGAGCCTTGGGATCCAGACGAAGGTTGAGCGGATCAACGCCCTTGCCATAGACCACTGCCGGCACCAAGCCATCACGACGGACTTTGCGAGAGCCGCCCTTACCCATGCGTACTCGCGTTTCTACGTTCAGTACCGATTTAGCCATTTATCTATCCTCCATCCTTAATAACTTCGAGTGTCTTTTATTTATTCCAGCAGTGCTCATACAAAGAGAGAACTGACAGATTCATCACCATGAATACGGCGGATCGATTCCGCCAACAGGTTTGCCACGGAGACAACCCGCAATCGGGAGCAGTTTTTAACCTTTTCTTCCGTAGGGATGGTGTCGCAAACCAGGACTTCCTTAAGGGAACTCTCGTTGATGCGTTCCAGTGCAGGACCCGACAAAACGGCATGCGTTGCGGTGGCGTAAACATCGCCAGCACCATGCGCTTTGAGCGCTGCAGCAGCCTGGCAGAGGGTTCCTGCCGTATCAATCATGTCGTCAACGATAATACAGGTCTGTTTATTAACATCGCCGATAATGTGCATGACTTCAGAAACATTTGCAGAACTGCGACGCTTGTCGATAATCGCCAGACCGGCGTTCAGACGCTTGGCAAAAGCTCTTGCTCTTTCCGTTCCCCCGGCGTCGGGAGAGACAACAACCAATTCACCAGAGAATCGTGATTTGAGGTCTTCCAGGACCACTGGAGCGGCGTAGAGATGATCGACGGGGATATTGAAAAAACCTTGAATTTGACCGGCATGCAGGTCGACACATAAAACTCGCTGAGCGCCAGCCGTTGTGATCAGGTCCGCGACCAATTTGCTGGTGATCGGTGTCCGTGGTGCGACCTTGCGATCCTGACGAGCATAACCAAAGTAAGGGATAACGGCAGTAATACGGGCCGCAGAAGCGCGCTTCAGGGCGTCGATCATCACCAGAAGTTCTATCAGATTTTCGTTGGCAGGCTGGCAGGTCGACTGAACAACAAAAACATCTCGACCGCGGACGTTCTCCTTGATCTCAACCATGATTTCGCCATCTGAAAAAGTTTTGACCTTTGCCTTAGCCAGAGGAACCGACAAGTGGGCACAGATAGCTTGTGCCAGGGCAGGATTTGCATTACCGGTAAAGATCTTTATTTCTTTAAACACTTTAGCGTCACCTGTTCCCTGAGGAATATTCAGGCCATGAATAATCATGGCCTGCGCTCATCTCGGCTTAATTTTCAACATCGCGACTGGCAAGAGCCCAACATGCGAATTCTGTAACTGGCAGGGGCGCCAGGGATCGAACCTGGGAATGCCGGAATCAAAATCCGGTGCCTTACCGCTTGGCGACGCCCCTATATTTATTTAGTCGGTGCAGCAACTCTTCATAGCGGGCTGACAACCTGTACCCACCAATCGTTTTCCATCGCGATCCTATGAGCGGCCTCTTCGGCACGTGAGCGCTCAGCATAAATACCGAACACCGTCGGACCGCTACCGGACATGAGTGCTCCGTCTGCTCCACTGGCAATGAGACGTTCCTTGATAGCCGTGATCACAGGGTGGTGGTGGCAGGTGACAACTTCAAGATCGTTATGCAGCAGAGGTACGAGTTCACTCGCTCTCACGGGAAACCTCGGGATTCTAGCGGTTGGTACTGGGCGTGTCAACCCAAAATTTTGGAAAACCCACGCTGTCGAAACCGCTATGCCAGGATTGACCAGCAGGAGGGTGACTGGCGGTACACCCGGCCAAGGTTGCAGGTGTTGCCCGATCCCTGTCACCCAGGCTGTTTGACCATACAGAAAAAAGGGGACATCAGCACCCAGCCTCACACCCAGGGCCATCAGTTCAGCCTGCGGCAAACGAAGATCAAGCATCTCTTCAAGAGCCAGCAGAACACTCGCAGCATCGGAAGAACCACCACCAAGCCCGGCGGCAGCGGGGATGTTTTTGGCTACAGAGATGGTAATGCCCCGCTTCAGGCCGGCATATGACAGCAGTAAACGTGCGGCTTTCTCAACAATGTTCTGTTCACTATCAGCCAGATCAAGGCCCGGGCAGGACACGACCACTTCATCGCCATCGGCTAGTTGTATGTCCAGCCGGTCGAACAGGTCGACCCGCTGCATAAGCATTGCGAGTTCATGATAACCATCTGGTCGTCTGCCCAAAACGTGCAAGCAAAGATTGACCTTGGCTGGCGCGAACACCGTTTTCTGAGTTGTCATAACGATTCCAGCTCGTTTGCAGTCCATGGATAAGAACGCATCATAACGATCAAGGCACGGGTATCGTCAAGCACAAACATTTGCCGGTATCGGGTGAGAGGTAGAGAGCATTCGGAAATCCTGAAAACCACGTTCTAATCTTCAAAGCTCAAGACCGTAAAGTGTGGCGGTTTTTGGCCACAACACGATACTTTTAGCCATACTACGAACTTAACAAAGACAACTCACTGTTATTACTAGCTTTATGTCAGTACAAGCAGTACGAATCAATCATAAAAGGCCATTACAGAGCAACAGATCGAACAAACTTGACCGATGTAACGTAACGACGGCGGAATGCACCAGGCAGGGCAGATCAGCACCTCAAATGCCTTATTTTATTGAACATATTCACTTTGTAGGGGAAAACTTGTCGAGACACAGGAAAGAATCTCGTTCCCGCTTCCTCGCATCAAAACGGCTAAATTCAACCAGGTACAAGTCAATTCATACGGAATCAGCCCGACTGGAGTAAACCTGCATTATATAAAATGGCTTTCTATAATCCCCCCTCCCCCGGGCGCCTCCCCAGCCCACAAAGCGTTATCCACGCAAAACGAATTTTAAGAATATTTTCAGCACATTATGGGGGACATGCGCTCACACACCCGCGCAGTTTCACAGTTCACCCAGAGCCCGGCACAGGTGGAGAAGAGCCTCTATCGCGCCGCCCTAACAAGCCATTTAATAATATTTAATAATGTCCGTCAATCACCTGCAAACGATTAACTTTACAGGCAAAGTTTTCTCTGCAAAGCCATTTTTTCAAAATTCCGTTTTAGAACGGCCACGCCCGTGGCATTCAATTTGCTCTCGTACCCTGAACTGAACAAAACGGGATCCGTTATCAAGCTCTGTTTTGAGACTCGCCAAGAGGGAGTCGCGCTGTTAGGCAAAAATGGCCGCAGAGCGTGACGAATCAAACAATCTTTAAGGTGTTGCTTTGGTGGCAACATGGAGTTCACCTCTTTTTTATTTTAAGGAGCACAAAAATGGCAAAGAACAAGATGTTAATGGTAAGTCTGATGGTCGCGGTGACGATGATCGCCTCGGCTGCTGTCGCAATGGCCGCACCCGTTGTGATCAAGTTCTCTCACGTCGTTGCAGAGAACACCCCGAAGGGGCAGATGGCAAACAAGTTCAAGGAACTGGTTGACCAGCGCCTGGCCGGCAAAGCAGTCGTAGAAGTCTTCCCCAACTCTCAGCTGTTTGGCGACGACAAAGTCCTTGAAGCCATGGCGCTCGGCGATGTCCAGATCGCGGCTCCGGCGCTGTCCAAGTTTGAGAAGTACACCCCCTCATTGCAGATTTTCGACCTCCCCTTCCTCTTCAAAAACATGGCTGCAGTCGAAAAATTCCAGCAAGGCCCGGTCGGTCAGAAAATGCTGATGTCAATGAAGAACAAGGGCCTGATCGGTCTTGGCTACCTGCACAACGGCATGAAGCAGATCTCCTCAAACGACCCGCTGCGCGTTCCTGCTGACGCCAACGGCAAGAAGTTCCGCATTATGACCTCTGACGTTCTGGCCGCTCAATATGAAGCGATTGGCGCCATGCCACTGAAAAAGCCCTTCTCCGAGGTCTTCACCCTGCTTCAGACCAAAGCAATCGATGGTCAGGAGAATTCCTGGTCGAACATCTACTCGAAGAAGTTCTTCGAAGTACAGCCTTACATCACCGAGACAGACCACGGTGTTCTTGACTACCTGGTCGTCACCTCCACCGAGTTCTGGATGGACCTGCCGGACGACGTCCGTGACGAAGTCAAAAAAGCCCTCGATGAAGCAATCGCTTTCGGCAACAAGGTCTCCGAAGACAAATCCGTCGAGGACCGCCAGAAGATCGTCGACTCCAAGCGCTCTGAGATTATCGTCCTGACCGACGCCGAGCGTCAGCTGTGGGTCGATGCGATGCAGCCGGTCTGGAAGCAGTTCGAAGATGCTATCGGCAAGGAATACATCGAAGCAGCTGTCCAATCCAACAACTAGGATAAACGCCATCACGGACCCTGGCAGCAGGGTCCGTGATTTCTTTCAAGATCTGTTTTTACGAGGCATTTTATGTTTTTCACGATAATCGGCAAGATAGAAGAGGCGATCATTGCCCTGTTGCTGGCGTCGATGACCCTACTGGTTTTCGGTGAGGTCGTGCTGCGCTTCGGTTTCGGCATCGGCATGATGTGGGCACAGGAACTGACCCTGCATCTCTCGGCCTGGATGGTCCTGTTCGGGGTCTCCTACGGCATCAAGGTCGGTTCCCACATCGGCGTCGACGCCCTGGTCAAGATACTCCCTCCCATGGTTCGCAGAGTTGTCGGCGGCGTCGCGGTTGCAGCCTGCCTCTTCTACACCGGGCTCTTCATGAAAGGCTCCTGGGTCTATCTGGCCAAGATGCACAAGATCGGCATTGAGCTCGACGACATGCCCATCCCCAAATGGGTCGCGCACAGCATCCTGCTGATCGGCATGGCTCTGATCGCCATCAGATTGTTGATACTGCTGTGGGGAGTCTTTACCGGCAAGAACGAAGGCTTCACGCTCACCGATGAAGCCAAAGAAAGCATGCATCTGGCAGAAGAGACCAAAGCTGCTCTTCAGGGAGGAAAATCAGAATGACAACCGTTGCACTTTTTTTCATCCTGCTCCTCTGCCTGCTGACCGGCATGCCGATCGCATTTGCCCTGGGCTTGTCGAGCATTACGACGATCCTGCTCTTTTCCAGCGACTCATTGGCGTCCATTGCCCTGAAGCTGCTCGAATCGCAGTCGGGCCACTATACCCTGCTGGCGATTCCGTTCTTTATCCTCTCATCAACCTTCCTGTCGACGGGCGGGGTTGCTGCACGAATCATCAACTTTGCTATCGACTGTGTCGGCTGGATTCGCGGCGGACTGGCGATGGCTTCGGTACTCGCCTGCATGATCTTTGCTGCCGTTTCCGGCTCCTCGCCGGCAACAGTGGCCGCCATCGGCTCGATCGTCATCGCCGGCATGGTCCAGGCCGGCTACCCCAAAGCCATGGCGGCCGGCGTCATCACCAATGCCGGCACACTCGGCATCCTGATTCCGCCTTCGATCGTCATGCTGGTCTACGCTGCCGCAACCGAGGAATCGGCCGCCCGACTGTTCATGGCGGGATTCCTGCCCGGCATCATGATGGGCGTCATGCTGATGATCGTCATCTACATCGTCGCCCGCATCAAAGGCCTGCCAGCGCAGGAGTGGGTCGGCTTCAGGTCATTATTCCGCTCCAGCGGCAGCGCGATCTGGGGATTGATGCTGATCGTCATCGTTCTCGGCTCGATCTACGGTGGCATCTGCAGCCCGACCGAGGCTGCCGCGGTCTCCGCTGTTTATGCCTTTTTCATTGCGATCTTCATCTACCGCGACATGGGTCCGCTCAAAGGGGTGAAATGGCGTGAGAAGAAAGAGGACGGGCTGCCGACAAGTCGTCATTCGCAACCTGCTTCTGTCTCTCAAGGCCCTGCCACTGACAGTGTTCCACAAAGACACCAAGAAGGTTCTGATGGACTCCTCCAAAGTCTCCATCATGCTGCTTTTCATCATCGGCAACGCGATGCTGTTCGCCCATGTCCTGACAACCGAGCGGATTCCGCACCACATCGCCGAACTGATCGTCGGTTGGGGCCTGCCCGCCTGGGGCTTCCTGATCGTCGTCAACATCCTGCTGTTGATCGCCGGGAACTTCATGGAGCCATCGGCCATTCTGCTGATCATGGCGCCGATCCTCTTTCCCATCGCTGTCAAGCTCGGTATTGACCCGATCCACCTCGGCATCATCATGGTCGTCAACATGGAGATCGGCATGATCACACCGCCGGTCGGGCTCAACCTGTTCGTGACCTCCGGCATCACCGGTGAGAGCATCACATGGGTTATACGAGCGGCACTGCCTTGGCTCGCGATCCTTCTGGTCTTCCTGGTCATGATCACCTACATCCCACAGATCTCGTTGTGGCTACCTGAGTACATTGATCATCTCAAAGGATATTAAGCGACAAGCACTATACACACCAAGGGAGGAGAAGAAACCGAGTCTCCTCCCTTTTCTTTTCACAACCTCACGTTAAGCTGTTGAAGTAAGAGACAGACCAAGACAATTTCATTCCCGGGAGAACCATTATGCTGCCGAATTACAAGAACATCCTGTATGCAACGGACCTGACACCCAACTCGGAATACGCATTCAAACACGCCGTCCTGCTGGCCAGAAAGTCACAGGCGAAAATCCATTTGCTGCATGTTGTTCCCGAAATCGATGCGGGCTTTCGAAGTTATGTTTCCACAATCATGGGGGGAAAACTTGAAGAGTTTGAAGGACAGCACGAAGAGCAGGCGAGAATCGACCTGAAGAAGCGCCTGGAAGCATTTGCTCACGACGAGTTGGAGGATCGCCCCGAGGATTTGAAAAATATCGCAGGCATTGAAGTTGTCCACGGGCATGCGGCCCCTCAGATACTTCGTGCCGCAGAGCGTCATGACGTTGATGTGATTGTTCTGGGAACGCACGGTAAGGGAGCTCTCAAGCACACATTCCTTGGCAGCGTGGCGGAACAAGTTCTTCACAAATCGAAAAAACCGGTTTTCGTTATTCCCATCCCTGATTAAACTTAACGCTTCCAACTTGTTTTCACCAAGACAGGGTCACTTATTGTGGCCCTTCTTTCGTAATCCTCTACACATATCCCATTTTTGAGACACCGGTTGCATCCATTTTAGACGGCACTCCCTAAAACGCTGATATATAACTTCAGAGATTGCCCTTTATACGTCAAGTGAGCTCTTTAATCCTTCGTCGCAGAAGGAACAGTCAACAACCAAACCATCAAAATTCTTGCCAAAATAGAACATTGTGTTTTAATCTAGTTTGAGGGATTCGTATTAGCGTGATTATTTTGTTTAACCGGGCAAATTGGATCGTGGCCGGTATCCAGCGACAACAACCCAACAGGAGGCAACCAATGAAAACAGTCACACGTGTTCTGTCACTGATCAGTGCTCTCGCTCTGGTCGCAGCTTTCACTATGCCCAGCACGGCACTCTCAGAAAAAACCCGTCTCGGATTCGGTGGCGGCCCCGAGGGTGGTACCTTCCAGTACTTCTCAAACGGTATCGCATCACGTCTCTCAAAAATGCAGGCTGACCTTGAAGTCTCCAACATGGCTTCGGCCGGTTCGGTTGAGAACGTTCGACGTGCCAACTCCGGCGAGATCGATTTCGGCATTGCCTACTCTGGCGACACCTATCTGGCGCGCAACGGTCGCCTGACCAACGACACCAACAAGTATCCCAACGTGATGGCCATGGCATTCCTCTACGGTGCCCCGGCCCATCTGATTGTTCTCGAGAAAAGCGGTATCAACTCGGTTGCTGACCTCAAGGGCAAGCGTATCGCTGTTGGCGGAGCAGGCTCAGGCGCTGCAGCCGCTGCCCAACGTTATTTCAGCGCACTCGGCCTGTGGGACAACATGAATGTTGAATTCATCGGCTACAGCAAAGCCGCCGCCGCTATCGGTGACGGACTGATTGATGCCATGTGGGTTTTTGCCGGATTCCCGAACAGTTCGGTTATCCAGGCTGCCGCAAGCAACAAGATCAAAATCCTCTCCACCTGGGAAGCCGGCGAGAAAGGTGGAGCCTTTGAACAGTACCCATTCTACGCTAAACTCACGATTCCTGCGGGCACTTACAGCGGCGTAGACTACGATGTTATCTCTTTCCAGGACTCGGCTCTCTGGGTTGCCAGCAAGGACGTAGCTCCTGAGCATGTCTACAACGCCCTGGCCAACATTTACACCAAAGAAGGGCTCTCCTACATGGTCAAGGTCAAGAGCACCGCTAAGTCCATGTCGGTTGAGGGTGCCCTCACTGGCATCGTCACTCCAGTCCACCCCGGCGCTCAAAAATTCTGGAAGGAGCAGGGTCTCACTTTGACCATGGAGCAAATGGGTCACTAAAGGCTTTGTAATCCCGTTCGTTCAGGAAGCGGGGCCAATCGGCTCCGCTTCTATTCTCTGCGCCGTTTTTACTAGATTATAGCCATTATCCACAAACCCAGAATCCACATCACTCAACAAACAGGTAGGCAGTATGGCCGAAGAACTCCAGGAAGACCTCAAGGACCTCTCTCCCGAAGAGCAGGAGAAGCTTAAGAAGCTGATGGAAAAGGACTCCAAGTCCTACCGTTCGCCAGCAGGCTTTTTTAAATGGCTGGTCGCTGTGCTTGGTGCCGGGATGGTCCTTTTCTATTTTTACACGGCCGGCCTGGCAGCTGTCGCCACTCAGTACCATCGTGGAGTCTATGTCTTTGTCACATACGTGCTGGTATTCCTGCTTTATCCCGCAGGCAAGACAGGAATGCGCATCCCCCTTTCGTTGATCATCGGTGGCGTTTTCTCTGGCGCCATTGCGGCCTTTGGCTTCTTTGAAACAGTTGACGAATTTCACACGGCCATAACGAGTGGCAGCGCCGGGCTTATCGGGGCGATCGTGCTGGGGGGAATTATCATCGGAGCGACCGCGACTCTCATCGACAACGTTATGATGAAGAGATGGCCGGACAACCCGACCCTTTCGGACCTGCTTTACGCCATCGCATCAGCCGCAGTCGTCTATTACTGGATCCATGAATTTGAAGTTCTCAACTACCGGGCCGGCGCGGAGAGTAATCTCGACGCCATGATCAGCATCGTTGGCATTATTCTCTCTCTCGAGGTGTGTCGCCGGGTACTTGGGTGGTCGATGACCTTTATCGGCATCGCCATGTTCCTCTACGGCTACCTCGGGCCGATTTTCCCCGAGATTATTGCCCATCGAGGCTTCGGCATTGAACGCCTTTGCACTGCTCTTTACCTGACAACCAACGGGGTGTTCGGGGTCATGGCCAACGTGCTGGCGACCTACGTCATCCTGTTTATCTTCTTCGGCGCCTTCCTGCACAAATCCGGAGCAGGCAGGTTCTTTATCGACTTCCCCCTGGCCCTGGCCGGGCGGACCACCGGAGGGCCTGCCAAAGTTGCCGTCATCGCCTCGGCCTTCTTCGGTTCGGTCTCCGGCAGTGCCATCGCCAATACTGTCTCTACTGGAGCATTCACCATCCCGCTCATGAAACGAGCCGGTTTCAAACCTCATGTTGCGGGCGCAATAGAACCCGCCGCTTCAATCGGCGGTATGTTCCTGCCGCCAGTTATGGGCGCAGGCGGCTTCCTGATGGCGGAACTGACGGAAACATCATACGCCTACATTATGATGATCGCCGTTTTTCCGGCCCTGCTCTACTTCTTTTCTGTGTTCTGCATGATTCATTTTGAAGCGAAGAAGCAGGGGTTAAAAGGTATTGAAGACGATGAATTTCCACACTGGAAAGAAGTCTTGAAAAAACAGTGGTATTTTTCCATGCCTCTGGTCGTTATCACTGTCCTGATGATCATGGGCAAATCCCCCGGTTTCGCGGCATTCTGGGCAACCCTGACGTGTATCGCGGTCAGCTGGGTCAAAAAAGACACTCGCATGGGTCCTAAAGAAATCTGGGAAGCGATTTTGACAGGGGCCAACAACACCCTGATCATCGGTGCCACGCTTGGAGTCATCGGTATTATTGTTGGCACTATTTCTCTGACCGGAATCGGCCTCAAATTCTCTGACATCATTATTTCCCTGGCCAGCGGCAACCTGCTTGCCGCCATTTTCCTGGTTGCTCTCGCTTCCCTGGTTCTCGGTATGGGAGTCCCGGTCACGGCAGCCTACCTGATTACAGCCGTACTGGCGGTGCCGCCGCTTATGGAAATGGGAGTTCCGCTTCTCTGCGCCCATATGATCGTCTACTGGTTCAGCCAGGACTCAAACATCACACCGCCGGTCTGTGTTGCAGCCTACGCCGGAGCGGCCATTGCCGGTTCCGACCCATGGAAGACAGGATGGACCAGTTTCAAGTTCGCCAAGCTGCTCTACGTCATGCCTTTACTTTTTGCATTCACTCCGGCCATCCTGTTCCAACCGCATACGGCAAACGTCAAGGTCCCGAACCTGGATGACGAGGTCCCCTTTGCCTCGGTGATGTCTGTGGACGTCAAGGAAGGGCAAACTATTGTCAAGGGAGACGTGGTTGCGAAGATCATGGTCGGTGACGAAATCATTAATATCAAGGCGAAAAGAGGTGGCAATATCAGCGAAGTCAAAATCTTTGCAGGAGCCATGGTCAACCCGGGCGAAACAATCATCGAGGCCTCTGATCCAGCCACCGGCCTGCAAACTGCATCCTCCTTCTTCTCTGCGTTTCTGGGAACAATTGCCTTTTCGGCAACGACCATGTTGTTCTGGTTTCGGCGAACCACCGTTCCTGAATGGTTGATACTGGCTGTCGGCACCTGTTTCCTCTATTGGCCGACATTGCTGACCGATGCCATCGGGATCGCTCTGGTCGGCTTTGTGATCTTCATGCAAGTCACCAAAAACAAGAAGGAACATGGTTCTATGATTGCTCCCGCATGAACGGATGAGGACTGCCATGACACAGAAGATCAACAACATACTCTTCGCAACTGACTTCTCAGAAGCATCCCAGCAGGCGGCAGACTGGGCCCTCACCCTGACGAGCTCAACTGGTGCTCATCTGCATGTCCTCCATGTCATCAACGAACTGGACGAACATCAACGGGTCATGATTCCGCAGGAAGCGTTTCAGGTTCTGGAAAAGGAACTGGAGGTCCAGGCTGTCAAGGAGTTGGATCGCTTCTGTAAGGGACCGGCTAAGGAACTCGCCACAACGACGCACGCTGTCGTCGGTTCGCCATTTCAAGTGATACTCGAAATCGGCACGGCTGTGTGCGCCGACATGATTGTCATGGGCACCCATGGTCGCAGAGGTGTGGAGCAAGTCCTGGTTGGCAGCACCGCTGAACGGGTTGTCAGACGGTCAAGGATTCCGGTTCTGACCGTACGATGTAAAGATTAGACGATGACAAGAGGTTTAAAGGCGGAGCGTCGAGCCCCGTCTTTGATCGGTTAGGTCGGTTAGCGAGAGTCCGATCGCATGACAGGCAAACTGAGGGTAAACCTTGTTCCGAATTCCGGCTTTGACTCGAAGAACACGTCACCAGAGAGAAAACAACCGAGCAGTTTCATGCTGTAGGTGCCAAGACCACGCCCTGATCCCTTGGTTGAAAAGTCACGTTGAAAGATTCTCTGATGGTACGACGGAGGGATCACTGCTGAGTTGTGGACCCAAAAATCAAGTCCAATACCGGAAGAGTCTACTCCAAGGGTTACAGTCTCCCCCTGCGGCGAAGCCTCCAGAGCATTTTTGACCATATTTCCCAGGATACGTCTCAGAAGGGTCGCATCACTGATAAAAGGGACCTCAACAGAGTCCTTGTCAATCTGCAGCACCCGCTGTCGGGCAACTTCCTGCCCCTCGTAGAGGTTCACGACATCTTTGAGAACGTCACTGCTGCCCAGCATGTGGTTGTCAACTTTCATCTCACCCTTTTCAACCGCCAGAAGAACACGCTGAGCATCAATTTCATCGATGACTCGCTGTGAAGCCAGCTGTATCCGACGGCTGACATCCATGGGGTCGACATTCTCATCGAGCTCCATCAACTCTGCAAACCCCCTGATACTGCCGACCAGGTTAAGAATGTCGTGAAAAAAAGTGCGTTCCAACGCAAGTCGACGGCGCTCATGGCTTATATCGGTGCCAGCCAGAACGGTGAAATCTTCGTTCCCATAACGGAGAGGAGCCGACCAGACTCTCAAAGTCAGGTTCTGCATGACAATCCCGTCATGACGTGTCAAAACGCACTCCTGTACATTCTCATCACCAGCCAAACCAGAGAGCATGGCCATGAGGGCTCCGCACGTCTGGCACGATTCTCCTGTACCACAACCATCCTCCGATTCACTCGCGACATGACATTGGAGCACGTCACCGACCAGCTGGCCGACAAGGTTCTCAGGAGCAGGTCGGCCAGAGATTTGGTAGAAAGCACGATTGGCAAAAACAATTTGACGATGGCTGTTGAGGACAAGAACCATTCCAGGCATGGCATCGAGCAGATGGCGGGTCATAAAGGCATCGGCAAAGAAGGCCGATTGACGACTCAGCTCTTGCTGTGAAGCAGAAGTACTGTTATCAACTGGTTCATGAGTACGGACCGGGGATGTGGGCATTTTCAATTCACTCTTTCAAGCCGTTACATTGAAGCATCAAGCTTCATCAAAGCAGGTTCCCGCAATTAAAGTGACAGGTGCCTCCAGGTAACTTCTCAGAGAATCCAGAAACTCGGCAGCATCCGCTCCATCGAGAATCCGATGGTCTGCAGAGAGAGTCACCCGCACCATTGGTGCAACGACCAATTCCTCGTGTTCGTCAACCACAACTTCACCCTTGACCGTACCGACAGCAAGGACAGCAGCTTGCGGAGGGGTCACAATCGCGGCAAAAGATTCTACCCCGAGCATTCCCATGTTGGAAATAGTAAAAGTGCCATCGGCCTGATCATCATCAGAGAGCTGTCCAAGATGGGCTTTCTCTGCCAGAGTGGCAGCAGACTTGCCAAGCTGTTTTAAAGAAAGTTGCTCGACATTTTTAATCACCGGGTAATACAAGCCACCTTCTGTGGCGACAGCCATTGCAAGGTTTATCTGCTTCTGTTCAACAGCTTCACCATCCACCCAGTGGCTGTTCACCCAGGGATGTTCTTTGAGCGCAGCCGTAGACGCAGCCATAATAAAATCGTTGATGGTAATTCCAAGGTCCTTACGGAAACGAATAACATCTGTCATGTCGACAGCAATGGTGACAAAAAAATGTGGTACATTCTGCCAGCTATCAACCATTTTACGCTCAATCAAACGGCGGATACGTACAACTTTCTTGTCTGTTGCGCCAGCCTCCGCAGAACTATTGGCACCAAGTTCCCGATCAGACATAACGGTGATCCTTTGCGGTTGTATTGAACCGCGGACTGTAGCAGGAGCATTATCTGCTCCGTGCCGCATTTTGATAAATAACCAGAGTCATTGTAAAGCAGGTCGTTATTAATTGCCAGAAACAGATAATAGAGGTAGGAATCTGCTTTTCTCAGTCGCGATTTCTGATACGACTCTGACGCAGTCTCGAGATAAGCACAACTTTAGAATAGAAAAAGGCCCATGACAAACGTCACGGGCCTTTTTCTATTGCTTATATAGTCCGACTCAGCCTAGAAAGACGTTATGGCTACGTGCACGATTGGCCAGAATTGTGGGATCGACAACCTCACCACATGAGCAACACTTCCACGCATCGAATGCTCGGACAAAATCATAATACTTTTCAGCATACATACGGGCCTTACACTTGGGACATCTCATAACACTTCCTCCAACTCCATAACTTCACAAAGGACAACTTAGCTTCAGAATGTAACAAGAACTATTACACAAGGCGTGCCAACTTATGCAAGTTAACGGACTGAAAGCTCGACAATTCCTGCCGAAATTTGAATGTATCTGTAAAACAACAACTTACACGTCTTCAAAATAGCCCCGCCAGCTATTAACACGCTTTTCGCCAATCCCTTTAACTCTGATCAAGGCATCAAGGAAGCCAAAATCGCCATTTTTTTGACGGTCATTTTCAATCCGCTCTGCCAGTGCAATGCCGACCCCAGGCAAAACGGTCCAATCACCCAGACTCATACGATCCGGGTGCAAGGGGATCTCCATCGACAATCGATGACTCGCTTTCATCCAGCTACGATGCAGGACACTGGTTTCGCGATCTTTTTTAACCATACGGAGGCTTTCCCCATCTTGCAACGGCTTGTGCCAGCGCGGGTCCAAGTCTATATTCTCGAGCAGCAACGGGTTCGTCAATTTAATGACGTCCAAAGGTGATGAACCGTCATTAAATTGATACACGCCAGGGGTCAAACCATGACCCTCCATCTCGACATAAATAATATTCTGTTCATAAGACAAAAAAATCGGGAGGCTCTCCGTCAAAAGAGCCTCCCGATTCAAGAGTATACTAAAAAAAACCAGCGCCACCAATATCATGGATTTTGGAGGCGCAGACAGGAACGGCTTAATCCGCATGGTCGCGCATCAATTTATACTGTACTGCATCAACCAGGGCATGATAGGAGGCGTCTATGATGTTATTGCTGACACCGACCGTTCCCCAACGACCCGTTTTGTCCCCGGATTCTATCAAAACCCGGGTCACCGATGCGGTTCCTTTCCCGGCAGGTAAGACACGTACCTTGTAATCAAAGAGCTTCATCTCTTTCAGCTGTGGATAGAATTGTTCAAGAGCCTTGCGCAGGGCATGGTCCAGAGCATTAACCGGACCATTGCCCTCGGCAGCCGTATGTTCAATTCGCCCGCCGACCTTGACCTGAATCGTCGCCTCGGAAGTCGGCATCTCATCTTCATGGCGCTTGGTATCTATCACCCGGAAGCCGATGACTGAGAAGAAGTTACGCAATTCCCCCAATGCACGCCGCATCAGCAACTCAAAAGAGGCTTCTGCCCCTTCAAACTGGAAGCCCTGATTCTCGAGAGCCTTAATCTCTTCAAGGATTTCAAGGGTCACCGGATCCTTGCTGTCAAGGTTCACATTAAACTGCTCAGCTTTAGCAAGAATGTTGGCTCGGCCAGACAGATCTGAGACCAGGACGCGTGTTACATTACCGACCGTTTCTGGGCGCATGTGTTCATAAGTTTCAGGATGTCTCTGAATAGCGGAGACATGCACTCCACCTTTATGTGCAAAAGCCGAGTTTCCCACATACGGCTGGTGTTTATTGGGCACCAGATTGGCGAGTTCATAGATATAACGGGACGTAATGCGTAGACTCCGGAGCTGCTCATCTGAAACACATTCACGGTCCATTTTCATTTTAAGAGCAGGAATGATTGAACAGAGGTTGGCATTACCACAACGTTCCCCAAAGCCGTTGATTGTCCCCTGGACATGGACCACACCCTGTTCGACCGCTACCAGTGAGTTTGCCACAGCACACTCGCTGTCGTTGTGAGCATGAATGCCGAGCGGTGCCTTGATGTTTTTCCTGACCTTCTTGATAATCTCGGCGACTTCGTGAGGCAAAGAGCCTCCATTCGTGTCACAAAGAACAATGCAGTCAACACCGGCTTGCTGTGCAGCTTCAAGTGTTTTAATGGCGTACTCTGGATTCGCTTTGTAACCATCGAAGAAATGCTCGGCATCGTAGATAACTTCCGGGACATTTTCTTTCAGGTAGGCAAGGGAGTCATAGATCAACTCGAGGTTTTCTTCCAGACTGATACGCAACGCTTCACGAACATGAAAATCCCACGTTTTACCAAAGATCGTCACCGTATCCGGCTCAGCCTGCACCAGGGTCTGGATATTATTGTCCTTTGCCGGTGTCGTCTTGGCCCGACGTGTCGAGCCAAAAGCAGCAACTTTGGCGTGGTTGAGAGTGATCTTCTTAACATCCTTGAAAAAAGCGATATCTTTGGGATTTGAACCGGGCCAGCCGCCCTCAATATAATCGATACCAAGGGCATCAAGTTTCTGTGCGATGCGGATTTTGTCAGCCACAAGAAAAGAGACATCCTCAGCCTGAGTACCGTCACGCAAAGTTGTATCGTACAGAAAAACTCTATTCATTAATCCACTCCTAAAAATACGCTTATTCACAAGGGGCAGCTATCCCTGGGTCACTTTCACCTTATCCAGCTCAAAAGCCGCGTGCAGGACACGAACGGCGAGTTCGGTGTACTTGTCATCGATAACGCAAGAGACCTTTATTTCACTGGTGGAAATCATCTGGATATTAATGCCTTCAGCAGAAAGTGTTTCAAACATCTTGCTGGCAATACCCGAATGCGAACGCATGCCAACACCGACGATCGAAACTTTGGCAATTGACTCGTTGCTTTCTACGCCGGCAGCGCCAATTTTAGAGGCGGTTTCCTCCACAATCTTCAGTGCCTTCTTGAAATCGGCTCGTGGCACTGTAAAGGTCAAGTCGGTGTGTCCCTCGTGCGAGACATTCTGAATGATCATATCAACAGTGATTTTCGCGGATAGAAAGCGGCGAAAAAATTTGAGCGGCGATTCCGGGCATATCCGGGACACGCAGCACAGAAATTTTTGCTTCATCTTTATTGTATGTGACTCCCGAAACCAGGACTGTTTCCATATCAGCATCCTCCTTCATCACCAGGGTCCCTGGATTGTCATTTAGGCTGGAACGTACGTGAACGACGACGTCGTATTTCTTGGCAAACTCAACGGACCGAATCTGCAGGACCTTGGAGCCGAGTGACGCCATTTCAAGCATTTCATCATAAGAGACCTTTTCCATCTTGGTGGCCTCAGGTACAAGTCGCGGATCCGTGGTGTAAACACCGTCGACGTCTGTCAGAATTTCACAGACATCTGCTTTCAACGCTGCAGCGACTGCGACGGCCGAAGTATCAGAACCTCCGCGCCCCAGGGTGGTGATATTATTATCTCGATCAATGCCCTGGAAACCAGCTACGATAACAATCGTTCCGTTGTGAAGGTCTTCGCGGATATTGGTATCCTGAATTTCTTCAATACGTGCTTTCGCAGAAGCGTTATCCGTATAAATCGGTATCTGCCAGCCGAGGTAACTCTTGGCCTTGTAGCCCATCGATTGTAGAGCCATCGACAACAAGGCTATCGAAACCTGCTCTCCTGCAGCGACCAGAACATCATATTCGCGCTCGCTCGGGAACTCACACATCGCCTCGGCCAACGCGACCAGTTTGTTGGTCTCTCCCGCCATGGCCGAGACAACAACAATCATGTCGTTGCCCTCATCGTAAGTACGTGCCACCCGTCGGGCGACATTCTGTATCTTTTCGACGGTCCCCACAGAGGTGCCGCCATACTTTTGAACGACTAGTGCCATCTATGTCCTATCCTTCCGGCAGGCCTCACTCAAGGCGCGCCAATTGAATTATGCCCTCGAAGGGCCAATAGCTTTAATAACAGTAATCTCGCTGCTCGTCAAAGGTTTTCACGGAGCATTACGAGGGATTGCTGTCAGTGAAACCGGTTCTCGCAAGTTTTTCCAAAAGCTCTCGACCGCAGACGTCCCGTGCAACAAAAGAAAGCTTTCTTCGTTCGTCAGCAGAGATGCTCGATGAGAACATCAAGGGAAGCGTTTAACCCTTCCGTCATACGATCGGCCCATTCAACCAGGGTTAGACCGCCACCCTCGGCAAAGTCGTCATAACCCAAGTCTGCCAGATCATCAACTTGCGAAAGACGATAGAGATCAAAATGATATAGAGGTAGCCTGCCATGATGGATATTCAGCAAGGTATAACTCGGACTGGTGACCGGGGAGGCAGAAGAGACCTCCAATCCGTTGGCAATCCCTTGCGCAAAACAGGTTTTCCCAGCACCCAGATCTCCGTTTAAAAGGACAACGAGACCGGCATACGCAAGTTCACCAAGACATCTTCCCAAAGCCCGGGTATCTTCTGCCCGGTTCGGTTGTAATCTCCCAACGCTGCAAGATTACGCACCCATACTACGGATAATATCGAGACGGGCAACCACACCGACCATCCGGTTGTCGGCGATCACAGGAACCAGATGAACCTTATTGTCCACCATCAGGCTGGCGACCGTGGCAACGGGAGTCTCCGGCGTGCAGGTAACCACATCTTTCGAACAGATTTCACCGACCTTGCGCGCCGTAACTTTACGCACCTCTTCAGAAAACTTTTTCGGGCTTTCCAGGTAGAGAACCCAGTCAAACAGAGAAATCACCGTGGGGATATGCAGCGGTTTATCCTGCTCGACAAGGTCTGTCTGGGTGACCATACCAACCAGAACACCATCATCATCGACAACCGGCATGGCGTTGACGTTGTGTTTTACAAAGGTTTTTGCCAGGTCTGTGATCTCGGTGTCCAGATGGACGGTGTGGATATTCTTCGTCATGATATCACCAGCTGTCAGCATTTAACTCTCCTTGGATAGAGCCCGCCGTGCGGCAGGGATTTCGGACATGACGTCAGTCGCCAGCAGTCCGGCATCACCGTATGTAGCCAGAAGTCGATCAGCAGCCAACCCGTGCAGATAGGCGCCCAGGGTTGCTGCATCCAAAGCGGTCAGACCTTGAGCCAGCAAGCTGCCAATCAGCCCGGTCAGAGACATCTCCCATCCCCCCACTGGCCAGACCAGCGTGACCGGTGCTGTTGACATGGACCAGGCCATCTGGTGATGCAATAACAGTGCGAGCACCCTTGAGCAACAGTACAACTTGATGACGAAGGGCAAAATCACGCGCCACGGCCACGCGGTCTGCCTGAATTTCATCAACAGACAGCGCTGTCAGACGTGCCATTTCCCCCGGATGCGGTGTCAATACAATTTGTCGACCTGCTTGACGTTCAAGAATTTGAGTATGCCCACACAGCGCAGTCAGGCCATCAGCATCAATCACCATGGGCAGATCGACTTGCTGCAGCAAACTCCGGACCAAGGCACCGGTCTCCGCAGCGACTCCCAAGCCAGGGCCGACAGCCAGTGCCTGTTTGCCTTCTGCCAGAATGAGAAGATGATCCAGGGACTGCGGAGAGACTTCGCCATGAGAATCCATGAGAGGCGCGGTCATGACTTCCTTGAGCTGGGACGCGATAACGGGTTGGAGGCTTTGCGGGCAGGCCAGGGTGACCAGGCCGGCGCCACCTCGCAGACCGGACTCTGCAGCCATAACCGCAGCTCCCGTCTTGCCGGCAGAACCGGCGAGGACCAGGAGATGACCGAAAATGCCCTTATGTCCATCATGCCTGCGTACCGGCAGCAGGCTGTTTGCCTGAGCACTGTCAACCAGCAAACATTCTGAGGAGACCTGGCTTGCAACTTGCTCGGGAATGCCGATGTCCACAACGACCAGTTCACCGACCAGACCAGCTCCCGGATAGCTGACAAGACCAACCTTGGGGAAGGCAAACGTGACTGTCAGGCTCGCCTTTACGGCGGATCCAGGGATTCGTCCGGTCGATGCGTCCATGCCTGAGGGAACATCGACAGCAACAACAGGAGCCCGCTGCTGATTCAGCCACTCAATGGCCTTACGATAGACTCCCTGGGCCGGTTTTGTCAGCCCGGTCCCGAACAATGCGTCAACAAACACCGTACATTCACCGGCCGCAGCAAGAAACGTTTCCAGCATGTTGTCATCGGAGAGGCAGACGACGTGACCGCCGCAATTTTCCAGCGCAGTCAGATGTAAGGCAGCGTCACCCTTGATCGATTGCCTCTCGGCAAGAATCAGGGTGGTGACCTGCCAGCCCTTGTTGAGAAGATAACGGGCGATCACATAACCATCACCGCCATTATTCCCTTTACCGGCCAGAATCAGCGCACGCCGACGGGTCGTCGTGGAGAAACGCCGCATGATTTCTTCAGCGACACCACGACCGGCGTTCTCCATCAGCACGACTCCGGGAATCCCGACTTCGTCAATGGTTCGACGATCGACCTCCTGCATTTGAGTGGCAGTCAGAACTTTCATAAACGTTCCAGAATCACAGTGGCTACGGCATAGTCGCCATCATGACTGTAAGACAAGTGTACCACTTCAACCTGTTTTGCGGCCGCGATTTCCGCAGCTCGACCGGAAAGTCGTAAATCAGGGCGGCCCAGCTCATCTGGCACGACTTCCATATCGTGCCAGCTTAACCCTTCCCGCAGCCCTAGGCCAAAAGCTTTAAGACAAGATTCCTTGGCAGCGAAACGCGCGGCAAGATGCGGAGCCGGATCTTTTTTGGCAAAAGCATATTCACGTTCACCAGGGGTAAAAAGCCGCCCCAGCAGGGCGGCCTTATTGTCAGCAACAAATCTTCGGAAGCGCTCGACCCGGGCCAGGTCTGTTCCCAAACCGACGATCGGCATGTTCAGCTCCCGTGCACCATTTCGGCCATTTCTCTCACAGCCCGGTCAAGCCCGACCAGGACCGCACGAGAGATGATACTGTGGCCAATATTGTATTCCTCGACTCCACCCAGGGCAAGGACGGGTACAATATTCTGGTAATTGAGCCCATGACCGGCGTTCACACCCAGACCGAGTCTCCTGCCGGCCTTGATCGCTTCATCTATTTTTGCCAATTCCGGAATTCTGGCCTTGCCTTTGGCGTCACAATAGGTCCCGGTGTGGATCTCAACATAATCGGCTTTCACCCTGGCACTGACCTTCAACTGCTCCAGATCCGGGTCGACAAAGAGGCTGACCGTGATGCCAGCCTGATGCAGGAGTTCAATCTGCCGGGTTAATTTCTCCTTGTGTTTGACAACATCGAGGCCGCCCTCAGTCGTCAATTCCGTCCTCGCGTACGGCGTCCACGACCTTCAAGAAGCCGGCGTCCTCCCGGGGATCGACAACCTGGCGTGGGACATCGAGGGCTACCGCGTCACCAGCTGGTACGGCATCGATCATCAAGGGGGTCTTCAACCTCGGCCCCCAGATGACGGTGCTCGAGGTGGTCGTCTACGTCGGCTACCTGGCCCCCGACGATGTGCCTCTTCCTGCGCCGGTGGTCGCCGGGCGTCGCATCGCCGTCGCAGGGCGCCGGCCGGTGACGTCCGATCTCGCCGTCGCCGACTCGGCTCGTGAGCACCGGACTCGCCGATCGGATCCGCTTCCACCTCGGGCGGATCAGATGCACCGAGCTGGTGCCTCGGCCGCGTCGTCGCCACGCTCGTCGGTGCTCGCGGCCTGCTCGATCGACGCTGCCGATGTCACGGTCGCCGTCACCGGCACCGACGACGCGTGCACCGTCGTCGACGAACCGGCTTGCGGCCGGCAAGATCGACTTCGAGTTCACCAACCGCGGAAGCGACGTGAGCGAGCTCTACGTCCTGCGTGCCGACGGCGACGTGATCGGCGAGGTGGAGAACGTCACTTCCGGCACCACCCGATCGCTCACGGCGGATCTGGCGGCCGGCGAGTACTGCGTCCGCTGCAAGCCCGGGCAGGTCGGCGACGGGATCAGTCGAGCTTCACGGTCACCGGTGAAGGCGGTACGGCACAGGCGACTCCCGACCGAACGGTGGCGTTCGAGGCGGTCGAGTTCCGCTATCCCGACCTCGATTCTCGGGGATCACCGCCGGCGAGACGATCAGGTTCGAGATGACGAACCCCGGATCGCAGGCCCACGAGTTCGAGGTGCTCGACCCTGACGGGAACGCGATCGGCGAAGTCGCCTCCACCGGGCCGGGCGCATCGAGCGGCGACACCATGACCTTCGAGTCGGCCGGCGTGTACAGCTACCAGTGCATCCTCGTCGACGAGAGCACCGACAAGCCGCACAGCGAACTGGGCATGGCCGGCACCTTCGAGGTGCCCGGGAGCTGAGGGACCCACTCCGGCACCCGACCGCGACACCGGCCACTGCTACCTTGCTGGCATGCCACGATCCGGACATTGTCTCTGCGGCCAGATCACCTACGAACTCTCCGGCGACCTCATCGCAACTGCGGTCTGCCACTGTGACCACTGCCAGCGCCAGAGTGGCGGAGCGTTCTCGGTCAATCTCATCGCTCACGAGAGCCAGATGGAGGTCTCGGGCACCCTCAGCACGTTCGAAGATCGCGGCGAGAACAACGACGCCGTGTACGTGTATCGCCGATTCTGCGGCCAGTGCGGCTCTCCGATCTACTCCGCCCTCGTCGAGCCTGCCGGCGTGATCGCCGTGAAGGCTGGCACGCTCGACGACAAGTCCGACGTGGCCCCGAACGTCGAAGCGTGGTGCGAACACAAGCAGCCGTGGGTGCAACTGCCGGGCATCCCGGCGTCACTCGACCGCGAGTGACACCGCGATGGCCCAGCGCTGATCAGGCGAGGTCGAAGCGATCGAGGTTCATCCCGCCGAGCACGATCAGGTCGGCCAGCGACACCTGCGTGCCGGAGCTGTTGAACTCTGCCCGGACCTCTTCCACGTCGCCAGGATGCGGCGCAGCTCGGGCGGGTTGTTGAACTCCCAGTCGTTCTTCGGGGCGAGGCGGAATTCCATTTCTCGGGGCGACCCCCGACGCATCGCGACCCGGTCACGATCAGCCGTCCGAGGCGGCGTGATCCGTGCCGGCGAGCACCTCGGCGAAGAGTTCGAGTGCCGCGCACACGAACGACACCATGTTGTCGATGCGTCCGTCGACACCGGTCAGGATGTGGCGTGTCGCGTCGATCGGACCCGCCACCGCAACCCAACTGTGTCCGGCCGGGTCACCATAGGGGTTCGGAGGGCCCGCCGCTCCCGCCTCACCGAGACCCCACGTTGCGTCGAGGCGCACCATCGCCGAGCGGGCGAGGTACTCCGCGAACACCTCGGTCGCACCGCGCAGTCCGGGCGGGGTGTCGATGGCTCCGGCCATCCACGCCCGACTCGCGGCCGCCGTGTAGATCACGGCACCACCGAGGTAGTACGCCGACGCCCCCGGCACCGACAGGAGTGCGGCAGAGATCAGCCCGCCGGCCGATCCCTCGGCGATCACGACCGTTTCGCCACGCTCGCGCAGCGCAGATCCGACTCGGCCGGCCGCATCCATCAACTCAGGAGTGAACATCCGGCCAGCATGTCCACGATCGGGAGCATCCGCCAGTTTCGATTTCACGGCGAGGACGGCGATCTGCAGCAGACTGGCCGAACTGTTCGCCGAACAGCAGCGAGGGGAGGGACGATGCCAGAGAGAGTTCGAGGGAGATCTCGCCGGAGCCGTCTTCTGGGGTGCCGATCTCAGCGGCGCACGCTTCCGCGACGTGAACCTCACCGGTGCGAGGATCAGCCACGCCTGGCTCGTCGACGTCGACATCGACGCGCTGATCGACAGGGTCGTCATCGACGGTGTCGACGTCACGTCGTACATCAACGAGGGTGATCCGTGGTACCCGTTGCGGGCGATGCTGCGCCCGACGGACCGGGATGGCATGCAGTCTGGGTGGGCCACGCTCGAGGACGAATGGGCGACGACGATCGACCTGGCCATGACGCTTCCCGAGGACCTGCTGCACGAGTCGGTCGACGGCGAGTGGTCGTTCGTCCAGACGCTGCGACATCTCGTCTTCACGATGGACAAGTGGTTCACGGTCCCGATCGTCGGAGAACCGTTCCACCCGATCGGATTGCCGAACAGCGGTTCCGTCGACTTTCCATTTCCCGGTCTCGACAGGAGCCTGACCCCATCGGTCGCGGAAGCGCTTCGAGGTGCACGCCGATCACGCCACGCGCCTTCGCAACCATCTCCCGACAGTCGACGCGACCAACTTCGCGCGCCCCGTCGACGTGCTCGAGAATGGCATCCACCCGCTGCAGGAATGCATCTACACCGTCTTCGAAGAGGAGTTCTGGCACCTCCGCTACGCCAGGCGCGACCTCACATCACTCACAGTGCAGCACTGACATCGGGCACGAGACGCGTTGCCACTTGTGTGAGCGCAGAGATGATCGTTGACGATCGGCGCTCACACAAACTCCAAGGTGGCGTCGTCAGGCGAGTTCGTGATTCTGGGTGGGTGAAGTGTGCGGGTTCGTCAGTTCCCTGCGAGTCCGAGGAACTCCAGGGCGCACGCGACGGCCTGATCATGTCGTCGTCGTTCAGCTGGCCGATGCGTTCGCCGAGCTCGGAACGTGAGATGGTCGTGATCTTGACGACCATCAACCGACTTGATTCTCGGATACCGGTCACCTCGTGGCCCTCGACGAGCAGTCGGATCAGCGGTGCGTCGGTCGGCTCGCCACGCAGAGAAACCGTTGACCTCTTCGAGGTGCTGACGAGCTGACCCGTCTCCGCCGTCGGCTCAGTCGAGGTGGTCGGGGAAGCCGAAACGGTCGAAGGCCTCGGTGTCGAGGAAGGCGTGGATCGCTTCGATGCGGCCGCCGCGCAGCTCGAGCACCTGCAGCGCCCACGGCTGCGGGCCGCCGGCCGGGTCGACGCGGTACTGGGCGAACGCCGGGCACCCGTTGGCCCACCCGACAGCAACCGAGTCGGCGCACCCGCGCCCGGCCCCACGTACCAGGCGACCAGGTCGTCGATCCCCTGCAGCCACATCGCGTAGGGGGGCATGGTCTGGATGACGTCGTCGTGCAGCAGGGACGTCCAGCGCCGCCATGTCGTAGCGCTCGAAGGCGTCGACGTAGCGCACGAGCAGCTCGTCCTGCTCCGGGCGTCAGCACCGGACGTGGGTCCGGCGGCCGGCGCTGCGGCCACCGTGGCGCGGGCTCGCTGCAGTGCGCTGTTGACCGAGGCCGTCGTGGTGTCGAGCAGCTCGGCCACCTCGGCCGCGCGGCCATCGCAGCACGTCGCACAGCACGAGCGCAGGCCCGTTGCCTGGGTGCGAGCAGCTGCGAGCGCGCTGATGAACGCCAGCCGCATGGTGTCGCGCGCCGCGGCCACCTCGGCCGGATCGGCGTCCAGGTCGATCACCGACCGGTCCGCGACGGGGTGATCCATGCGTGCTCGGGCAGGACGTCGGCCAGGTGGGCGGGATCGGGTGTCCGGGCCGGGCCCAGGTCGATCGGCCGGGCGCGGCGCTGCGGACTGCGGCCCATGTCGATGCACACGTTGGTGGCGATGCGGTACAGCCACGTCCGCACGCTGCTGCGCCCCTCGAAGCGATCCGCTGCCTGCCAGGCGCGCAGCATCGTCTCCTGGACGGCGTCCTCGGCCTCCGAGCCGGACACCGAGCATGCGGTAGCAGTAGCCGGTCAGCTCGCGCCGGTGCGCCTCGAGCTCGGCGATGGCGGGGGCGGTGTCGGACACGGTCACGTCGGTCATCGTAGGTCGCTCGGTCGGTCTGGACGGTCGGCGTGCGGGCGGCCGATCACTGCGACCTCGGCGATCGGTACCGCCCGAGGGTCAGGACCGGCGACGGCGAGGTGGATGCGGCAGTCGAGTCGCCGAGCGGTGAGGGCGAGACGGCAGAGCTCGTCGACGGCTGCAGCTCTGCGGTGGCATGACTACCGGCTCGTCGCCGTCGACCGCGGCCCGCACGGCGTCGATGTCGATCTTCGCCATCGTCAGCATCGCCCGGAACGCGCGAGGCGCGTGCCGGATCGGGATCGGCCAGCAGCCCGCCCAGCTCGTCGGGGCACACCTGCCACGACAGCCCGTAGCGGTCCTTGAGCCACCCGCACTTCCGGGTCTCGCCGCCGGCGGACAGCGCGTCCCAGTAGTGGTCGACCTCGTCCTGGTCGGCGCAGTCGACGAGCAGCGACATCGCCTCGGTGAAGGTGAACTCCGGGCCACCGTTGATCGCCGTGAACGGTGTGCCGTCGAGGTGGAAGTCGACGGTCACCACGCTCCCCGCCGGGCCCGGGCCGGCCTCGGTGTAGTGGGCGACGCGGTGATCTCGGAGTCCGGGAAGATCGAGCAGTAGTACTCGGCGGCCTCGTGCGCCTCGGTGTCGAACCACAGGTTCGTGATGATCTGCGGCATCGTTCAGCCCTCCGACACCCACTCGGGCGTCGGGGGTGTCTCGCCGGGGCGATACACGCAGAGCAACACGCCCGTCGGGCTGGTGCTGGTACGCACGAGTTCGAGCGGTCGGCGCTCGCCGTCGGCGGGGAACACGGTCTTGCCGCCACCCAGCAGGACCGGCTCGATCAGCAATCGGTACTCGTCGACGAGACCCGCAGCGACGAGGGTGCGCGCGAGCTGCGACGAGCCCATCATCCCGAGGTCGCCGCCGTCCTGTCGCTTGAGCTCGGCGACAGCGGCCACCGCGTCGGCGCCCGGCAGCAGGATCGAGTTGTTCCAGGTGAGATCGTCGTCGGTGAATGTGGTCGACACCACGTACTTGGTGATCGAGTTCATCTGCGAGGCGAAGGGGTCGGTGTCGTCGTCACGGTCCGGCCAGGCCGCCGCCATGGACTGCCAGGTGCGCCGTCCGAACAGCAACGCGTCGGTGGTCTGCGTGGTCTCGTCGATGAACGCGCCCATCGTCTCGGGGTCGAAGTACGGCATCGACCACCCGCCGTGGGCGAAGCCGCCGTCGGTGTCCTCCTCGGCGCCGCCGGGAGCTTGCACCACGCCGTCGAGGCTGACGAACTCGCTGAGTACGACGCGCATCAGTGTCTCGCACCTCCCGACGTTGACCATCCAGTTCGACGCCGTACCGGTCCACACATGCTCCGAACAGCGGCGACCAGAACGTCTCACCCAACGGCATCTCGACCGTAGCCGCCGTCGGCGAGCGCCTCGAAGATGCGACGGGCGTCGTCGGGGTCGGGGAGCGTGATGCTCGATGGCGCCCTTCACGCCCGCCCCGTCGCCGGTGGGGTCGTCGGACGCCATGAACAGGTCGCCGTCGCCGAACTTGAGCGAGGCGTGGATCGCGAGGTCGTCGGGCGCCTCGGAGGGCGTCTCCTCACCGGCGGGAGGTCGGCGACGCTCATGATGTCGAGCTCCCC
>CAVPPD010000025.1:0-95728 GCA_963707155.1 uncultured delta proteobacterium
GGGAACGGTGCCGGTCACCATTCTGCGTGCGGCCATGATCATCGGTTCAGGCAGCGCCTCTTTTGAAATCCTGCGTTACCTGGTGGACCGCCTGCCGGTGATGATCACGCCACGCTGGGTCGACACCCCCTGTCAGCCGATCGGGGTCAGAAATGTTCTGCACTACCTGGTCGGCTGCATACAAGAGCCGCAAAACGATCGGCGAGACGTTCGATATCGGTCAGCCCGAGGTCACCAACTATCGAGAGCTGATGGAGATCTACGCCGAGGAGGCTGGCCTGCCGCGCCGCTGGATTATCCCGGTGCCGGTCTTGACGCCACGCCTCAGCTCTTACTGGATCCACCTGGTCACCCCGGTTCCCGCTTCCATTGCCAGGCCGTTAGCAGAAGGTTTGAGCAACCCGGTTGTTTGCCAGGAAAACCGGATCAGAGAACTCTTGCCGCAGGAACTTTTCGATGCCCGCAAGGCGATTCGGCTGGCCCTTGATCGTGTCCGACAGCAGCAGGTCGAAACCTCCTGGACCGATTCCGGGGAAATTCATCCGGCGGAATGGAATGTGCCCGGCGACCCAAGCTGGGCGGGGGGAAGTTTCTACGATGATTCCCGCAGAATCATACTGGACGCAGAGCCTGAAGAGATCTGGCCGGCCGTCAGCTCGATCGGTGGAGAAATCGGCTACTATTACGCGGATTGGCTGTGGCAAGTCAGGGGGATTATGGACCGTCTCTGCGGCGGAGTGGGGTTGAGTCGCGGCAGGCGCAGCCGAACTGAACTCTACCCCGGAGATGCCATCGACTTCTGGCGGGTGATTGACGTGAGCAAACCTGACTATTTGATGCTCGCCGCCGAGATGAAACTGCCCGGCAAAGCCCTGCTCTCCTTCAAACTCAAGCGACTGCAAAGCGGTCACGTTGAGTTACAGCAAATTGCCCGGTTTTTGCCGCAGGGGCTGATGGGCATCCTCTACTGGTACGCTGTGCTGCCGTTTCATCATTTTGTTTTCAACGGCATGTTGCACGGCATAGGGAAAGCCTCGGGGAAACCAATTCTCAGCGGTCCAGAACGATTTAAAGCAAATTGAGCTGGCTGGAGAAGAGGAGTGACACACCTCCCGGCTTAGCTCCTGAACGCAGAGATCATCAGTTCAAAATCCTCCAACAGGGCCTGCAGGTCTTCTTCATGTTCGACCTCCTGTTCAATAATCTGCAGGGCCATGTTGTAAGTAACCGGATCCTTGTCCCTGGTCATGTCCATCAATTCTTTATAGACCCCAATCGCGCACTGTTCCCCGGCGATGTTCTGTATCAGGAGCGTTTTTACAAAGGGGTCGTCTGGTGGTTCGTAGACACAGTTAGTCAGCTTGAACCAGTCGCGGGGGTTGGTGACCAGATCTCCACCCAACTGGATAATGCGGTTGGTCACCAGCAGAGCGTGATTCAGCTCCTCTGTGGCATGTAGCTCAAGTTCAGCGATCACGGCCTCCTTCATCGGCCCTTTGGCGACCTTTGCGCCCGCCCAATACTGGTAATAGGCGAGCCATTCATCGGCATAGGCCTTACGCAGAACCGTCAGCAGTTCATTGACATCCAGATCGACAATTTCACGTCCCCTGCTTCCCATAACTCCTCCCTTCAGCTTTATGTTGGTAACCCTCTAGAGTCTTCATCATATCCTGTTTTGACTGATTTTCCAGAGACGCTACGTTATATGACACTTGAAGTATTGTTCGGGGGAGGCACTGGACAAAAAAGTTTATCGGCCAGACAGAAGACGGTCCCTGAAATCATCGTTGATCGGGTTTTGACCCAACCAAATACCGAAATAGGCCACTGCGAAGTCGGCGCCTGGAACTGATCCCAGCGGCCTGTCGTTAAGCCTGAGTTCGGTTCCTGTGCCTGGACTGTAGGAGAGACTGTATCGATCCCCCGGCATGACATCCCTGAAAAGGCTGCAGAACCGTTGCAGACGCTCTGCAATGACTTGATATTCTTGCTCGGGGAGGTTGCGTTGCAGAAGATTGATCGACGTGTCGGCAAAGTCGCTGCCTTTGATTTCTCTGAAATAGGAGAGTTCCAGGTGCTTCGGAAGATCTTCAGTCCATGAAAGACCCGGAATGCCCTCTGGCAGGTAGAATGCCCCTGCATAGACATCAAAGAGACGGGCCCATTTTAAAACGGCCACCCCCTGAAGATTTAATTCTTTCTGGCCGACCGTGACGGGTCTCGGAAAAATTGACGTCTTTGATCTTCGCCGCAAGGCTGAGTGAGGTCATCGCCAGAAGAATGACCACAACCATCAAGGTTCGTTTGAAGCCCTGGTTTGACGCTATATTCATGACAAAGTCCTTCCACTCTATTGTGACCCTCATTATAACAGAGAAGTCTTATGACCGGCAGCCGGCGCCTGGAAGGGATTGTCTCTCAGCTTTCAACACTCTGGAAATATTGCAATAAAACCTTTTTCAGCTACACTTTTCAATGCACACTAATGAGTGGCAGGGTGTGAATGACCTGCTGCTCGCCGCATAGCTACGGAACAAGGCATTTGATGAACGTTTTTTTGTTGGCCATGTTTGTCCTGCTGATTTTCATGACTGGGGTGTTTGCTCTGGCCATGTCTCTCAGCGACAACAGTATCGTCGACATCGCCTACGGTCTGGCCTATGCGTTGGTGTGCTGGGCCGCGTATATAATCTATGCCAGCGGTCATCCCCGACAGATTCTCGTTTTGTGCCTGGTGACGCTATGGGGATTGCGTCTGGCGGTGCATATTTGCCTGCGTAAAATTGGTGAAGGAGAAGACTTCCGCTATCGGCAGTGGCGCGAGGAATGGGGCGAGTCCTTTGTCTGGCGTAGTTTTTTACAGGTTTTTATGTTGCAGGGAGCCGTGGTCTTTTTCGTGGCCATGCCTGTCATGCTGGTCATGAACAAGCCCGGGGCCTGAACTCGGCACGCTTGACCTGTTGGGCGCCATGGTCTGGTTAATCGGCTTCACTTTTGAGGCCGTCGGTGATCTGGCAACTGCTGCGTTTCAGAAAAAGCCCCCGAAAACCGGGGCCATATTATCCAGACCGGCCTCTGGCGCTTCACGCGGCATCCAAACTATTTCGGCGAAGCCACGCTCTGGTGGGGTCTGTTCCTGATCGCCCTGAGTGTACCTCTGGCGACCATTGCCATTGTCAGCCCGGTCTTGATCGACCTTCCTGCTGCTCAAGGTTTCCGGAATACCGATGCTGGAGGCCAAGTACGAGGGCCATGCGAGTTCGAAGCCTATAAACAACGAACCAATGCATTCTTTGCCATGGTTCCCAAAGCCTGGGAGAGGCACATGACTGAGGGCTCAAGTACGACAGGTCGAGGTCAGAAGATTGCCGTGATCGGTGGTGGGGTTGCCGGGATTGTCAGCGCCTACCTGCTCCAGCAGCGGCACGACATCACTCTCTTTGAACAGAGCGACTACCTCGGCGGGCATACCCATACCATCACAATCACCGACGGTCCGGATGCCGGCCTGGAAGTCGACACGGGCTTCATCGTTCTTAACGATGCGACCTATCCCTTGTTTCAAATGTTTCTGGCTCGACTCGGGGTGAAGAGCCGAGTCTCGGAGATGTCATTCGGTTTTCAGTGCCGGCAGACCGGACTGGTCTATGCCGGGACCGACCTCAACGGTCTGTTCGCGCAGAGGCGCAACCTGGTCAGCCCGACGTTCCTGGCGTTTTCTGCTGGAAATTGTCCGATTCAGCAAACAGGCCCGGGACGATCTTGCCAAGGGCAGCATCCCGCCAGTCACTCTTGGCCAGTACCTGAAAGACAGGACGTTTCTCATCGTTCATGGTCGATAATTATCTCGTGCCGATGGCCGCTGCAATCTGGTCGACACCAGCCATGCAGGTCACAGACTTTCCCGCCGAGCCGTTTCTGCAGTTTTTCCGCAACCACGGGCTGCTCTCTTTTCGCAACCGGCCGGATTGGAGAACCGTGGTTGGTGGCAGTCATGCTTACGTCAAGGCGTTTACGCACAACTTCAAAGGCCGGGTGCAGTCTGCAGACCCCGGTGCGGCAAGTCTTGCGAGACGGCAAACGGGGTGACGCTCACTCTTGGAGGGTGGCGAAACACTGCCCTTCTGATCAGGTTGTGATCGCCACCCATGCTGATCAGGCCCTGCGGCTGCTGCAAGATCCGAGCGCCTGGAACAACGGCTGCTCTCGGTCCCTGGCGATATCAGAGAAACCATACGGTTCTGCACACAGATTCCTCGCTTTTGCCCGAACAAAAACAGGCCTGGGCGGCCTGGAATTTTACCCGTGACGGCTGAGGGCAAGCGATCGGCCTGTGTTTGTGACCTATTACATGAATCGCCTGCAGGGTTTCTCGGCACAACGGGATTATTGCGTCACCCTCAATCGCTGTCAACCGTTCGATCCGCGAAACGGTGATTGCCGAGATGGATTATCATCATCCGCTTTACAGCTTCGAATCGATGGCGACCCAGGCGAACTGCCGCAACTCAACGGTCAGCAAAACACCTATTACTGCGGCAGCTATTTCGGTTACGGCTTTCATGAAGATGCCGTCAAGGCCGGGGTGGCCGTGGCGAAATGCTTTCGGGGTTGAATTGTGAATTCGAAGCTGTACCTCGGCGAGGTCACCCATGCCCGGTTGTCGCCGGTCAAACACAGCTTTCGCTACCCGGTCTTTTTTTATGCCTTTGACCTGGATGAGTTGCCGGAGCTGGCGCGGCAAACCCCCTGTTCGGCTACAACCAGATACGGCCGGTGGCCATTCACGACAAGGATTACCTGAACCTCGGAGAGGCGCTCGGTCCGCGAAAAGCTAGCGACAGTTCTCAGGCAATGCCGATCGGATTTCCGCTGGGCAAGGTCGTTCTGGTGACAGCGGCGCGTTATTTCAACTACATCTTCAACCCGATCAGCTTTTTCTACTGTCACGACCTCGAGGGTCGTCTGGTCTGTGTCGTGGCGCAGGTCAGCAATACCTTCGGCGAGATGCACCTTTATCTGCTCGATGCAAACGGAGCAGAGATTGTTGATGGCCGGATGCAGTTTTTGGCCGACAAGCAATTCCATGTCTCGCCGTTTTTCCCGCGTCAGGGGCATTATGAATTTCGACTGACCAAGCCCGGCGAAAACGTATCGACAATACCCTCCAGCTATCATGTCAATGACCAGCTTGTCGCTGGTTGCCCGTATTCACGGCCAGGGCCAGCCATTGACCCGAGCCATCTGGCCAGAACGATTTTTACACACCCGATCTGTGCCAGCCTGACCATGCCCAGGATTCTCTGGCAGGCGGCAAAACTTCATTGGCAAAGGAGGCTACCCGTGTTCATAAACCTGTTCCCAGTAGCGCCATGACCGTTCGACCTGTCCCGCCGACCTTCATCGATCGACTCGGCATGAATATGACCCTTAACTTTCTGGCGCGCCTGCCGCAGGGAGAACTGACGCTGACCATGCCGGATGGCAAGGATTATCGATTTGGACAGTCGGGGACAGCGCCTGCGGTCAATATGTCGGTTAAAGAGTATCGTTTCTTTCGTCGCGTCATGCTCTCCGGTGATATCGGCTTTGGTGAAGCCTACACCGATGGCGACTGGACAACCTCTGACCTGCCGGGCTGCTGACCCTGCTGGCCGACAACGAGGAGGTCATGGACGATCGCAGCATCATGACCTCAATGATCGGGCGCCTGGTCAATTATTTCCGTCATCTGCAACGGCCCAATACAATCAGCGGCAGCTCGCGCAATATTCGCGAGCATTACGACCTGAGTAATGAGTTCTTTGCGACCTTCCTCGATCCGACCATGACCTACTCATGCGCGCTCTATACAAGCGGTGATGATTCTCTGGAGCAGGCCCAGCGCAATAAACTGCACACCATCATCAAAAAGGCCGGGATCACGGCGGAGGACCATGTCCTTGAGATTGGCTGCGGCTGGGGCAGATTTGCCGTCGAGGCCGTGCGACAGACCGGTTGCCGGGTCACCGGGATCACCGTGTCGCAAGAGCAGTTCGAGTTTGCCCGGCAACGCGTTCGGGACGCGGGCCTGGAGGATCGCATCGAAATTCAGCTCTGTGACTACCGCCATATCGTGGGACAATATTCGAAAATCGTCTCCATCGAGATGCTCGAGGCCGTTGGCCATGCCGGATTGAGGCCCTTCTTTGCGGCCTGTGAGAAGGCTCTGCAACCCGGGGGACGGGCTGTCATCCAGGTCATCACCATTCCGGACCGCAAATACAAGGCCTATCGCTACAGTTCCGACTGGATTCGCAAACATATTTTCCCCGGCGGTCACGTGCCTTCAGTCGGGGTGATGCTCGGAGGCCATGGCATGGACTTCGACGCTGACAGTTGACCAGCCTCGAACAATACGGTCTCGATTATGCGAAGACTCTCGATTGCTGGCGCCAGAGTTTGCTGCCACAACCGGCAGGAGATCCTGGCGCTGGGCTATGACGAGGCCTTCCTGCGCAAGTGGGAGTACTACTTTGCCTACTGCCAGGCCGGCTTCTCAGCTCAGATTATCGATCTGGCACAGATTGTCCTGAGCAAACCGGAGCCCTCTTGAACGCTCTTACGGTGAAGCGATGACACCATTTGCGACCAAGCTGCTCAATGTCTCACTTTACCAGGCTCGGCTGGTTCTGCTGCGTATTGGGCGCCGCCCGGGGTTATTCTTTCCTCGGCGCCCTGGTTGCCCTGTTCTTGGCAGCGGTGCATCTGTTGCTGGCTGGTTCACGCAAGAGCGAAGCGATGTTGATGCTCGGCGCGTGTCTGCTCGGCGTCTCAGTTGACAGCGCCCAGCAGGCACTTGGCTCTGATCACCTTCAAGAGCGATCCCGCCTGGCCATTCTGGCTGCCACTCTGGGTCTTTGTTATCTGGATCCAGTTTGCGACGCTCTTCCGTTATGCCTTGCACTGGCTGTCGGGGCGCTACCTGCTTGCCGCTGTGTTCGGCTTGCTTGGTGGCCCGCTGGCTTACTGGAGTGGGGTCAGACTTGGTGCCGCGACCTTTGGTGGGACTCCGGTCCTGAGTCTGTCCTGCCTGGCAGTGATCTGGGCCTTGGTGACGCCCGCGTTGCTCTGGTTGAGTGGTCAACTGGGTAAGGAAGAGGGGCGCTATCGCTGGTGCAGAACAAAATGATGCTCATTGAGCCAGCGGCCGATCTGGTAGCTGGCTGAAGCCACCAGGGTGCAGAGCAAGGTGCCCCAGGCAATGTCGACAACGACGATCTTGACAGGCCAATCCTTGAGCGTCGCCAGGTTGGTCAGGTCGTAGGTGGCATAGGTGAAGAAGCCGAACAGGGCGCCCCAGACCGCGGCTTTGGCCAAGGACTGATCGTCAAGGCCGGCCTGACGGCGAAGAGCAGGATGCCGGCGATGTAGATGAAGTAGAACGCAAAACGCCGCCGGCCAGTTGACCGTCGGGGCTCAGCAGGTGGCGCCAGGTTCTTCTGGTAGAGGTCCTTGGCGATGAACCCCGAGCCAGAGCAGGTCGATCGCGAAAAAAGACCGGGATCGTCAACAGGTAGAGTTTTAAATAGAAGATCGCATTCATTTCACACCTCGTCGCTCCGGTTGGGTCCGCACAGCGTCTTATCGTCAGATCACCTGGCCAAGCAGGGTGGTTTTTCATCTCGGCAGTGTGTCAGCAGCCTCTCACTTTGCTCCCTGGGACATTCCTGTCAGGGCAGTTCTATCCCGGGGTCTGTCGCCGCCAATCAAGTTAAGCGCCTTTTCAATCTCGAAGTAGACCAGAAACTTCGGTCCTTTGGCCTCATCCTCTTCGGGACTCAAAGAACGTCTGGTCATTTTCTGGATGAGCTCAGCGTCCGTGTCCTCTTTAACCTTTTTGAGGAAGAGCCGAAGCCCCTTGTAGCCGCTTGCTCTCTCGATGAAAAGATAGGCGGCGTATGGGTTCTCTTCGAGGTTGTGGTGGGTGAGACGGTCGCGCATGATAAAAGCGATCGTCCCATCATCCATAATGTGTGGTTTCGCATAGATTGCCGCATCGACTTTGCCGTTCTCGTCTGCTGTTGACAGCACGCCGACGCCTTTGGCGTGAGCAAAAAAAGTCTTTAAATTCATGGTCTCGTCCTCTCAAGCGTTTTGAATATTGTTTAAGCCTATCCCAAAAAATCGAAGGCACAATCTCAACGATGAGAAAGCCTTCCCTTCAGGTCCGGTCGGAACAAAAATCCTTAAAAATTGCGGCGGTCTCTGGGCTTTACCCGCTTTTCTGATATATTCGAATTAGACGAAAGGAGGTTCCAATGAAACGACTCATCCGGGCCGGTGCGTTGCCGCCGCGACGCTGCTGGCCTCAAATGCGGCCGCTCTACAGGTCGGTGATGCCGCTCCCGACTTTACCGCCATGTCTACCGCGGGGGAGACGACTCTCAGCAGGGTCCTTGAGAAAGGTCCGGTGGTGCTGGCTTTGTACTATGCCGATTTCACCCCTGGCTGAACCAGTGAAATGAAGGCTTTTCAAAGCGACATCAAGCGTTTTGAAGAGTTGAACGCCCAGGTCCTGGGTGTGAGTTCCGATTCGCTGGAGACACATAACGATTTTGTCGAGAAGCTCGGCTTGAATTTTTCTCTGCTTGTTGATGATGGCACAATCCGCAATATCTATGGCAGTGGCCGTATAACATACGTGATCGACCAGGCTGGCATCATTCGGTACGTGCACAAGGGCATGCCGGACAATGACAGGTTGATTCAGGAGATCGAAAACCTGCCGTCCCATTGAGGGTCGACAGATCAGTCCGTTGGGAAATCGGTGGAAAGGCTCACACGGCACACGGCAGGTTGAATATGACCGTTGAGCCTTTCCCGAGGCTGCTTTCAATACGGATATCACCGCCGTGTACCTCGACGATCTGCTTAGCAATACTCATTCCCAAGCCGAGTCCACTCACTGCGGTGTTTGACGCATCAGCCCTGTAGAACTTGTCGAAAACGCAATCGAGCTGCTCCCGGCTCATGCCGATCCCCTGGTCTTTGACCCTGATCTCCCAACCCTCTTGTTTCATCCTGGCCGTTAAGACGATCTCTTTACCTGGTGGCGAGTATTTTACCGCGTTACTGAGCAGGTTCTCGAGAACCTGATTGATGCGATGTCGGTCAACCTGCACGATTGAATTGACAGGCTGGTCTGGCAGGTCGAGGCTGAAGAGATGCCCCTTTTCATGCCTTTGGAAGAACTCAACGACTTTGTTCAGCAGGTCTAAAATGTCAGCGTCCTGGATGTCCAGAGAAATCGGGTGGCCACTCTCGATGCGACTGATGTCCAGCAGGTCATCAATGATGCGACTGAGAGCTTCTCCCCTGTTGTAGATCTCGTTGAGAAAATCCTGTCTCTGCCTCTCACTGAATCCGCCGAACTCATCGGGAGCTTGCAGAAGCTCAGTGAACCCCATCATGGCGCTCAATGGAGTATTCAGCTCATGGGCCGCCGTCGAGATAAATTCGCTTTTCATCCGATCCATCTCGATCAAGGCTTGTTCCGCGGCTTTTTCAGTGGTGATGTCACGGATGACGATCAGGACACAGGGCTTGTTGCTGACCTTGAGAAGGCGCGCTGAGAGCAAGCCCGTTCGGACTTGACCGGCAGCGACTCGAAAGTCAGCCTCGTAATTATTGATTTCACCACTCTCCTGTAACTCTTGACGAAAAGATGCTCGCAGCTCCTTCTCCACCCAGAGCCCAAGCTCTTCGGAGTTCTGGCCGAGAGCTTCAAGTCGCGAAATTCCGGTTGCTGCTTCGAACGCCTTGTTGACATCAATGATCGCACCGTCAGCCAAATTGGCGAGGATCACCGGATCCGGGTTTGCCTCAAAAATCTGCCGGAAACGTTCTTCACTTTCACGCATTGCGTTCTCTGCCTGTCTGTGCACCGTGAGGTCGGTGAATTCTATGACTCGAACATCGCGCTCCTTGTAACAGACATTTTTTCCCCTGATCGAAAGGGGATAGACTGAACCGTCTTTGCGTACTCCCTCCACTTCGTATCGATTGGCGTAACCGTTCTTGATGTTGTGACGCACCCGTTCGAGCGATCCCGGAGCAATGAGCTTGAGACCATCCATGCCAATCAGCTCCTCGTGGCTGAAGCCGGTGATCTCCGAGAGCGCCTGGTTGCAATCCAGGATCAGGCCCTTGTCATGAATGATGACGCCTCCGAAGGACGCGTCATGGAGCGTTTTGAAGCGCAGTTCACTCTCTTGCAACAACTTCTGGCTAATCTGGTAGCCATTGATCTGAACCTGTAGTTTTTCCTCTGCGGCTAAAAGCTTCCTGTTCTGCTTGCGAAGCAGTTCTTCGTTGGCCTGCAACTCCTCATACTGCTCCTGGAGTGCCTCTTTGAGTGCCAGCAGGACCCCCTCATTTTTGCGCAACAACTCCTCAGCCTCGCATTGGCGTTTATACTGCAGCCCCTGCTCTGCGAGCATTTGCGTGAGTCCATGAATAAAGGTCAGGTTCTTGCGGAGCTTGTCTTCGGCAAAAAGAGGAACCGCACGCATGGCCGCCAGATACTCCTGTTCATCAAAACCATACTGGCGAGCCTGGTTGATGAAGTACTCTTCGTCAGGCTCTTCGGTAAAAAGCTGCCCGGTGAAAACATTGCCGAGGTGTACCCCCTCGACAATGATCGGCATCGCCGCGTCAACAAGCCCCATCGGACAACGGTAGATGACATGAGGGTCCCGTTTGTCGAGTCCACCCTCGATGTGCCTGTCGCTCTCGATGCATTTTTGTTCTGTGGTTGGGTTGATGCGGTGGAATTTCGTGCAGATGTCCTGCCACGCAGTCGCAGTAAGGATCACGCCGTCCGTGTCAAGAATAGCCGAAGGCATACTGTGGATTTCATCCAGGGAATCCAGCAAATCCCTGAGACGGGGGATGTCAAGCAGCTCTTTGAGGGTATAGTCCATTGACGCCTTGTAAAAAAGATGGGTTCACAGGTAATGAATGCGTCTTTCATCAATGTTGCCGGCGACGCTTGTCACTCATTTTAGTCTTCTTAGTCTTTCACAGCCTAACAGACATTCAACGAATAGAAAAGGCTGGCGGGCTGATGTTGAATCGTTCTTCTATAGTGACACTGGATTCTGCTGACCGTGATGGAGAATGTGATTTCGACGATGATTATTCGTCGGTCAAAGACTTCTGTTGAGAATTGCAGGAACTGAAATTTAAAACTCTTGACTGAGATTGCGGCCACTCTGACGATTCTTGAGTAGCCGTTTCTTGTTCCTGCCTCATATGCAACGGAAAACAGCGCGGAAGTTGACCTCAGGGAATGATGTGATAGAAGTTTATGAGTGTGGACCAACGTTATGACGGCCCCGCAAGGGTGTGAACCATGGTCATTTTGATCTGCATTAATAATTTAACCCTTTCTCAAGGGCTGAGAGCGCTGATCGGCGAACATGTACCAGATGCCATCGTCAGCGCCGATTCTTGCGGCACGATTCCTGACAAGCCCGACATCGTCCTGTTTGAATCCAGGTTAAAAGCCCGTGAATTAAGGAACTCGTTTCCACATTCCCGGTTCATCTGTCTTGACCTCGGCATGAAAGATTCAGAACTTGCCTGCATGTTTTATTGTCATGGCGTGCACGGCATCATCTCTCCAAACCTGGACGTCAACATGTTCTGCAAGGCGCTGCGTACGGTCTATGCCGGTGAAATATGGGCGGAACAGACTCATATCAAGGCCCTTCTACGCGAAGGACGTTCTTTGCCGATGAATGGCGGTCTTCCGGGCGTCAGCGCACAGGATCGCAGCATCATTGATATGGTTGTCGGCGGCCTGAAAAACAGAGAAATTGCCGCACAACTCTGCCTGAGCGAGGCGACGATCAAAACCCACCTCAGTCGCATCTATAAAACCCTCCGTGTCAACAACCGTTCGTCACTGGTCGCGCTGGCCTCAGAAGGCGTTTTAGCGAACTGACCTGTCAATCGCATCAATTCTCACAACTTTAGTATCGATACCTTCGTTGCCGAAATACATCCCATCGGTGCATTGTCTCTTCCTGCCGGAGTGAGATACTCGTAATTAAAAGTGGCTAATTTTACGGGGAATCAAGCAGTATTGACCAGCCCTGCTGACAGGGCAGAAAGGAGTCGTCATGAAAAGCAAACGGAACAAGGAGAAAAAAGGCAAGTGGTCTATCAGGGTGGCTGCCTTAGGCAGGATGCCGCTGCTTGTTGTGGCGGCACTGATTGTCTTCAGCGGAAATACATTGGCAGTCAAACCTCCTGGTGTCGGCAACGGCGGAGGGGGTGGGAATGTTGAAATCGACGTCCCGGATTACGGGGACCTGATCAAGCTTTATCGAGACGCCGACGGTGTCCCCTACGTCACCCCATACGACGCAGACACAATGACAGGCATGTGCCAGCAGCCCCTGCCGTCGGCAGAATGCCCTGAGTTATGCAAGGTCGCTGGCTACGACGTTGCTGAGAATCTGGCGGTCGAGGTCGTTGACGTCGACCAGACCACCTGTGCAATCGAGATTGACTGCGCAATTTGCGCACAGGAGGTCGAATTTGGCCGCATGAACGAGGTGCGCTCATCGGATGAAGTGTTTGCAGCCCAGTTGGACGATGTGGTTGTCAAACTGGCCACCGCCGACTGTGTGAGCCTGGATCCTGCAGGGCGATTGGTTGCCAACACCCTGGCCGACGACGGAGTGACAGTTCTGACGAGCACCATAGACTCGCCGTTACAGAGCCTGGCGATTTACCGGCAACTGATGCTGAAAGGCTATTTGGGCGATGAGACAAAGCCAATCCCACTGTCCATCGACACCGCGGCCAGAGCATTGGGAACAGCCGCCGATAAGGGCGGCGAAGTTAACGTGGATATGTGGGCTTACCTCAACCAGATCATGGGTCTGACCGACCTGGCCACCCCGACAGTCCTCGGCAAGAAGTGCATCAACGTCAGGGAAGAAGTGATGGGTACAGTGCAGGAAGTCGAGAAATGCTTCCTGGACCTGGGGAATGTACCGGGGCATGGCCGTTATGACTATGATCGACGGGCCAACTTCGAAGTGCTGCCTGACCCGGCTTACATCCCCGCCGGCAGCCCGGCGGATGGCTGGTTTGAAATACTCGTACCCACCTCGGAGCCTGAAACATTCGTGATCGCAAGAGGCCCCATCCTCGATTACGTGTTCACCGGTGATCCAGATTTCACCGACGACGGCGTCGGTGGTTTTGTCCAGCAGGCCGACGATACCCGAGCGGTCATCAACTACATGCACAGCTGGCCAGTGCCGGCGGACTATGAGACCGCAGTACCTCTAGGTTGCGAGCCTGGTCCTGACGACGGTTTCGACGTTTCGATCAGCGAGGAGTCCGGCTTGCAGGTGCCGGTGCAAATGATCGCCAACACCGAGGGCAGGGAATTCACCGTGACCGTCTCCAATGCCGGTCCGGACCACGCTTCGGGCTCGGTCACTGTAACCGCAGAGACCGGCGATGGCAGCGGCCCTGTCCTGGTCGGCGGGATACCTGGTCCATTTGTTTTTGAATTCGACAATCTCGCTCCAGGTATGGGGGTGTCCTCAACGGAATTGTTCATTCTCGATACGCCCCATGTCCAAACGACAATTACCTGGACGGCGACCGTCGAGGCCCCGGGCGATGTGCTTCTTAATAACAACAGTGTCACTGCGACGACCAATGTCAGAGTGACGGGCGGCGGAGGAGGCGGTAATCATTAACTCGTTTCCGTCTGTGGATTTCCTTTGTAACGCTCCCGGGCTCAACGGCCCGGGAGCGAGAGGTTAAAACTTTCATGTGGCGAGGGGGTGTTGCTTAGCATTTGATTTCATGCAAGCGCAGAGGAGGAGTTTATGAAAGCATCTACACTGGTAGGCGCTGTCGGCTTGGCAGTCATGGCTGTGATCATCGGCTTCGGCGGTGCCCTGGCCGGACCCAAGCCAAAGCCGACCCTCGAATGGCTCACGGTGGTTAACAACAATGACGTGATGCCGGGTGCGCCAAGCGGAAGAACCTTCAATAGCTACAACCAGCCCTCAGTCAACCTGGATGGAGTGGTGGTCTTCCGTGCCCGCAGCCGTGGCGGCACGGGGCAGGGTCAACCCACTCACGGCATTTACACGCGCGACATGCTTACGGAAGGCCCGATTACAAGGGTTCTGGACCGATCCACCCTGGTCCCGCAGCCTAATAACCTGGAGACCAGATTCGTCGAGACGCCGTCCTTTCCACGTATCGACATGGAGTCGGATACGATTGCTACTCGCGGCAACCATCAACCGGTGTGGAAATACCATCTGGACGATGGCTCTGAAACCAGGGGCGGAAACACCGGGATCTACACCAACGCCTTCGGAGAGCTGATCACGGCAACCAGCAGACTGGGACATGTTAAGGGCTTATCCTTTTTCGAGGTTCCTGAACCCGGACACCCCGGCACACCTTTCGAGGTGTTCCCCGGGGCACCCGCAGTGACGAATGGCCGCACCGTCGTCTTCAAGGGCAACTACACTTTAGATCAGATTGGCAGAACCGGGATTTACTACCGGCACCTGGACAATCAATCAGCTAGCGGTGGCTCTGCCGTGGTGCTGATCGCCAACAACAGGGAAACTCTGATACCGGGGACCGACACACTCTTTGGCTCGACCTCCCCCCCCAGCGCTGCGCAAGGTCAGGTTGTCTTCGCAGGCTTCGACAATGAAGAGCACCCAAGCCTGGGCGGTCTCTACCTGGCACCGCTGCAATCCGAGCCACCACTCACAACGCTTGTGAGCATCGGTGAACGGATACCCGGCGAGCCTGCAGATGAGACATTCAATCGTCTCGGCGAGGGTGGGGCGTTCGACGGGCGTTTTGTTGGATTCTGGGGCAGTTGGGGCAATGAGACGAAAAGCGTTCGGCTCTATTGTGCCGAAGAAGGCAATAAGGACCGCATTGCTTATTGCAATCAAAACCTGGTCTGTAGAGGCACTGATGAGACGCTCGGAGACCCGAACAGTATCTGCTCCGATGTGACGGATCCGAATTACGGGGTCAGCTGTTATCAAGACAGGGAGGTGCCGGTCAATCAGGGCTTTTTTGTTCACGACACCAAAACACGTAAGACTTGGGTCATAGCGACGACAGGTGAGCAGTTTGACGAGTTCCTGTTCTGGAACTACTCAGGCATGACTCCTTGTTCCGGCAGCGGCCACTCGGAAGAAGGTGTTGAAGACGAGGGTGAGCCGGCGCGTTGGCGCTCCTCGGCGTTTGTTGCCGTTTCGGGCCGGGGCGCAACTTTCAAAGCGGTCTTCAAGGCCAGAACCGGCGATTTTACAGACGGAGTTTCTGTGAATGCGGTGGATGGTATTTATCTCGCGAAATGGCCTGGTAAGGGTCAGGCCGTTGACATTGAGACCGTCCTCGATACCACCATGGATGGTCAGTTGCTCGATGCCGAGGCACCGCAGGATACGACGATTATCGAGCTGGGGCTCGAACGTGAGGGGTTGCGCGGTCAATGGCTGGCAGTCAATGCGAGCATGGGGGTCGAAGAAGGCACGGAGGAGGATGGTCTGTCGGGAATTTACCTGACGGAATTGCCTTAATGTGGCAAGAGCCTCCCAGTAGCACGGTTAACTCGTAACGTCATCACTTTAAGGAGAATAGACAGGGAGAATGGACATGAAGAAAATGCTAAGAGCAGCTAAAATTATGATGGCCCTTTTTGCCAGCCTGTTGATGGTAGTGTGGGCAGTACCAACACAAGCCCTGGCTGGCTATGATGATCAACCACGAATTTATCTCGCAAGAGGCGGCGGTGGCGGGTGGTGACGGCGGTGGTGGCGGTGACGGTGGCGGTGGTGGTGGCGGTGGTGGTGGCGGTGACGGCGGTGGCGGTGGCGGTGGCGGTGACGGCGGTGGAAGTGGCGGTGGCGGTAGTGAGGAGGAGGAGGTGCGGTGGCGGTGCGGCGGAGGAGGAGGTGCCGGCGGCAGCGGCGGCTCAGGTCAAGGATCCCCTGGCACAACGGGAGGATTTGGAAAGGGGGAAATGAACCTTGAACGAACCCGCGAAATGACACAGGAAAAGACACATGAGATGACGCAGCAACAGACCCGTGAGATGCTACAGGAACAAACAGGCAAGAATCCATCGGGAAGCCTGGACGCTGATCGGGATAGAGATAGAGATAGAGACCGTGACAGGGATCGTGACCCTGAAATGGATCAGGATCGGGACAAAGACCGGGACCGGGATCGTGACCTTGAAATGGATCAGGATCGGGACAAAGATCGGGACCGGGACCAAACTCATAAGTAAGCTGACGTGAGGCTCTTTGAGACATCAAGCCGTCAGCAGCTTCTCCGTTGTCCGACAAAGCTGATGGTGGCTGTTCTGAAAAACCCTAGATCCCGGCACCTGATCGGTGCCGGGATCTAGAGTGTCTGACGCATCTTTGAAGATTCCAAAACCTCCCGATTCGTGATGAACCTTGTTTCCCGGGAGCCTATCCCATGCGAATGCCTCTGGGTGGTTTGTCCTGATACACCTGCTGCAGCTTCACATCGGCACCCTCCACGACCTCACCGAGCGCTTCTATGAGACCTTTGGCCTGTTTCCTCGCTGCCGGATCGTCCAGTTCCTCAATGGTCACGGTGAAGGTCAACTTGTACTCGTTCATATTCCGTTCCTCAAGTGTTGTAGATTCACAGACTCCGAATCCGTTCCGTCTATATCAGGACCGCTCCGAAGACGAAGAAAGTCAGCAATGCCGCTGAACCTCTGAATTGTCTGTTGGTGGCCCGGTATGGGGTTGATGACCCGGTGTCAGGATGGTGGCTGGGTGCCTGGTGATGCAATCACTCCGCTTAACGTGCCTCTTCATGATTGACGACGGGGAGACAAATCTTCACCTTTGTATATTCGCCTTCACTGCTTTCGATTCTCATCGTACCGTTATGTTTGTTGACGATATCATTGACAATTGACAGGCCCAAACCGGTCCCTTTCGTCGATGGCTTGGTACTGTAAAACGTCTCGGTCGCCCTCTGCAGGGTTTCTTCCGACATCCCCATCCCCTGGTCTGCGATCTCCATGCAGATATTCTGGCCTTCTTCCTGGTCAACCAGGTAACATATGACTTTGATGACTTTCTCATCCAGGGGAATATCCTGATATTCAAGGGCATCGCAGGAGTTGTCGATCAGGTTGATGACGATCTGCTGTATCCCCTGCCGGTAGATCAGAGTTTTTGGCAGGTTGTCGTCATAAGTTGTTTCAATGCTGATACCACGACGAATCGTTTTTTTCTCGATTAAGTCGATGGCAGATTCAACCACATCCCTGAAGTCACAATACTCGTTCCTGTTGTGATTATCTTTGGCAAAATCCAGCAGTTCCCGGGTTATTTCGGCAATCCGGTCACTCTCACTTGATATCCTTCTGGCGATATCCACTGTCCGGTCACTTTGCCCGGGGGTTTTTTCTATGATCGTCGCATAATTCAGGATCCCCTGAATGGGGTTATTGATTTCGTGGGCAACGCCGGCGGCAACCGTTCCCAGGGCCGCGAGCTGCGCGGAACGACGATATTCCTCGAACATCTTTTTGCGTTCGGAGATATCATAAAAGAACCCATGCAGCACATCCCGACCGTTGAGCGTCATCCGGGTCGCATTGATCTCCACATCGATGATGTTGCCATCCTTGTCGATCAATTGATCTTCAAGAATTTGTCCTTCCATCTCAGCCTGGTGTCTCTCAAAGTTCTTCGTCACCCTGCCTGCTTCGGGGCACTGTGGATGCAAGATTGACTGGGGTTGCCCGATCAACTCTTCAACCGGCCGGCCAACAAACTTAGCCAGTTGCTGATTGCATTCAAGAATAATCCCCGTCTCGGCATCTGCGACCGCCGAGCCGTGTGGCGCCCGGTGAAAGAGTACGCGGTAATGCTCCTCGCGCTCTTCGAGCTTTTCCCGGTTGCGCTGCAGTTCACGTTCGGCCTCTTTGCGCTGCGAGATGTCCAGGAAGGTCACCACGGCACCGATGGCTTTGCCATCATCCAGAATCGGGTGCGACCAGTACTCGGCGGCAAAAGAGCTGCCGTCAGCTTTCCACAGGACCTCATTCTCACAATGGATATTTTCTCCTGACCGAAACGAGTGAAAAATTTTGCACTCGTTCACCGGATAACCTGAGCCATCGTGTCTTGTATGGTGAATCAGCTCATGCATGTTCTTGCCAAGCAGGTCTGTTTCAGAAGCGTAGCCCAGCATCTCAATGCAGCTTCTATTACAGAAGGTACAATTGCCATGCTCATCCAGGCCATAGATGGCTTCGGCTGCAGAGTCGAGCAGGAGTCGAATGTGTCTGTCTCGTTCTTCCAGGGCTTTTGTTCTTTCGGCAATTTGACTTTCAAGCTCTGCCGAAGACTCCTTGAGCTGGACATTCTGCTGTTTTGTTTCAAGAATCAAGGACACCAGGCTGAGTGTATTTTCAAGATGAACGAGATAGGGATTGAACTTGTCCGGCTGGATCATCGCAATAAAGAAATATCCGAAATTTTTCCTGGGGGTGCGCAGGGAGAAACTCCTGACCGCGGAGACGGACGAGAACTCCAGTGAGGCTGGATCCACGGGGCAGGCTTGCGGCCACTGAACCGGGAAAGACGGGCTTGAAGAGTGGGCAACCTGACTCCCGTCAAGGTATAAGGCCACGGAACACAGGCCCGGGATATCAACGGTTCCGCGACAGAGAACGTTGCCCATCCATTTTTCATCCGGGGCGGCATGCAGCAACGATTGCAAGGCAAAGAACTTGCCCAAAACATTGACATCGCATTCAAAGGGCATGATCAGGTTTGATTCCCTCGGTTCTTCAACCTCTGCATAAATTCATCTGGGTCAATAAAGTAGGGATTTTGCATCAGCTGCCCTCTGACAATCATCATCGGGTGCACACTCAAAACGTCCATAATGGTCTGTCCGTCAAACTGACGGGCGTCATACTGTCAACATGCGGTATAGGGATATCGTAGTAGCAGCTTGTTGAGCCTGGCCTCGTAGTTCATCAGGTCTTCATACTTGGCGCGGCCTTCAGTTAAAGACCAGGACATCTCACCTGTTCCCCTGGCACCGCTATAGCCCTCATCGAGGGCACCCAGGTAGAACTGTTTGACCAGCTCGAGCATTTCCTCGGTTTTGAAAAATCCGTCCGGACAGTAGGCCGGGCCAGCTTCGGAGACCGTGACTTCTCCTGGCTTTGCACCTTTAAAATCAACGCCCGCTTTTTCGAGGTAATCGAGCATCTGCGAAGAGGTCATTGCGTCAACCAGGTACAGAAGCTTTTCCCTGGCTTCCTGGCCACTCTTGAAATACCCGGCCATGACCTCCAGACGCTCCAGGTCGTCGTTGTAGATGTAACAGATGTGCTGACCTTCAGGGACGTGCTTCTCAGTGAAACCGAGCGAAATCGTTCTTCGAACAGTGTTCATGACAGGCTCCGCAATACGAGGACTGATGAATTTGGCGAGATTAAAACTATTGCATCCTGGTGGCTGCACGTCAAGAAAAGACGAGAAAAGAACAAAAAAGGCTTAACTCGAAATGAGTTAAGCCTTTCATTTAAATGGCGCGCCACGAGAGATTCGAACTCCCGGCCTTCTGATCCGTAGTACTCCATCCTGCTAAAACAAACCCCTAAACTACCGTAATTATTGAATAGTTAAACTTTGTTACCTGTGCAAAAAGGCACTAAAAAGAGCCTTTTTTGCACAAAGTCACCCATATAACCCACCCATACAAAGGAGACTGCCGTGAACTATGCAGAGACGCTGAAAAGGGTCGATCCATCGAAGGCTCTCAACACTCTTAAAATGAGTTTCAGGGAGCAGGGAGCATACCTTTATTTCCCCTGTCCGAGTTGCCAAAAGGAAGCTGCTCTTAAGGCATACGGAGACAAGAAAAATCTCTGGTATTGCAATGCCTGCAAGAAGAGTGGACACATCATATCCCTGACCAGGGACACCAGACAAGTTGAATGGGAAGAGGCGAAAAGCATCCTCGCAGATTGCACCGCCTCAACCCGAAAGACTCTTCTCCCCCTCACCTTTGCCTATGAGCTTTGTTACAACGACATCCTCGACAAGCAGGGACTGACGAAAGAGTTTTGCGCGCTGATGGAAGTCGGCAAACCCAAAGGCAAGTCTATGCTGGCAGGATGCGTTGCTTTCAAGGTCAAGGACGAAGGAAAGTCTGTCGCTTATTATGGGCTTCGGATGAAAGACCAAAAGCCGGTGTTTCACAAATCCTTCAACCCTGAGTGTTGATCGGCATGCAAAAATGACCCACTTTTGGGGGTAATCGGCGTCCAAAATTGACCCACCTCAGCATATCCTCCATGCTCTCTGGAATTAGTCCGGAGAGAGGAGCATACGAAAGGAGATGCTGATAGTGGAAACCATCCGCAAGATTCGACGAGCCTACCATCGGGACAAGAAGTCGATCCGGCAGATTGCCCGGGAGTTGAACCTGTCCCGCAACACCGTCAGGAAGATTATCCGGTCGTGACGTCACCGAGCAGCACTACGAGCGCAAGACCCAACCCCGCCCGAAGCTGGAACCGTTCAAGGAGCAGCTGAGTCAGGCTCTTGGAAGAGGACCAGCAGAAGCCACCGAGCATCGACGGACGGCGCATGCTGTTGTTTGAGCAGTTGCAGCGTGAAGGGTTTGCCGGTGGCTACGACAGTGTCCGGCGGTATGTCAAGAAGTGGCGAGAGCAGGGCAAGGGCAGCAGGTCAAGGCCTTTGTCCCGCTGTCCTTTGCTCCCGGCGAGGCGTTCCAGTTCGACTGGAGCTATGAACAGATCGAACTGGGTGGACGTAATGTCAAGGTCAAGATGGCCCACTTCCGCCTCTGCCACAGTCGCGATGCCGTTCTGTATTGCCTATATGCGCGAGACCCTGGAGATGGTGCTTGATGCCCATGTCCAGGCTTTCGAGTTCTTTGGCGGCGCTTGCCGCAAGGGGATCTACGACAATCTCAAGACAGTCGTCAGCAAGGTTCTGATGGGCAAGGACCGGATCTTCAACCGGCGGTTTCAGGAATCTGGCCTCCCATTACCTGTTCGAGCCGGTGGCCTGTACCCCGGCGGCCGGCTGGGAGAAGGGGCAGGTCGAGAACGTCAGGTCGGCGTTGTGCGTCAGACGCCTGTTTGCCAAGCGCCGCAAGTTTGCCGATCTGGACGAATTGAACCAGTGGCTGCGGGACGAGTGCCGGACCATGGCTGCCAGCCAGCAAACATCCTGAGTTCAAAGAGCAAACCGTTGCCGAGGTTGCTGCCAAGGAGCAAGCGACACTCTGGTCCAACGTGCCGGTCCTGTTTGACGGCTTACCAGGAGAGCACCGGCCAGGGTCTCGCTCGACCTCGCTGGTCAACTTTGACCGCAACCGCTACAGCGTCCATGCCGTCGGCTGTCGGCAAGACTGTCACGGTACGGGCCTATGCCGACCGGATCGTCGTTCGTCCAGGACGGCAAGCTGGTTGGGCTGCATCGTCGCCAGTATCGGCCGGGACAAGACAATCTATGATCCGTGGCACTATCTCGATGTCATTGAAGCAGAAGCCGGGAGCCCTGCGTAACGGGGCTCCCTTTAAGGAATGGGATCTGCCGGAAGCACTTGCAGAGGTACGCGAGCGGCTCAGCCGGACGCCCTGATGGCGACCGGCAGTTCGTCGGCATCCTCTCGTGCCGTTCCAGTCTATGGGCTGGAAGCCGTGTTGACAGGCTTGTACCGAAGCTCTTGCAGCCAAGACCGTCAGCAGGGATGTGGTACTCAACACTCTGTCCCGAACCAACGAAGAGCCGGCACCGACATCCAATTGCCAGCACCGGCTCATCTGCCGCAAGCTGCACCTGTTCCCATAGCCGATTGCAGCCGTTATGACCGTCTCTCTGCCGGGAGGTGTCTATGCTTGCGTGAACAAGCTGCTGAAGACGATGAAGACGCTGAAGCTGCACGGCATGAAGGCTGTCCTTGACGAGGTGCTGGCCACCGGCACCAAGCAGCGAGCGACCCCGGAGAAGATATTGCTGGATCTGCTGAAAGCGGAACTGGCGGAGCGCGCAGGCACGCAGCATCCGCTACCGCATGGGGCAGGCCAGGTTCCCGGTGGACAAGGATCTGGACCAGCTTCGACTTCAGCGTCTCACCGGTCAATGAAACACAGGTCAGAACGCTCTACGAAGGGCAGCTTCCTTGCCGCACAAGAGCAACGTCATCCTGGTTGGCGGCACCGGAACCGGCAAGACCCATCTGGCGATTGCCATCGCCCGGCAGGCCATCAGAAACGGCAAACGCGGCCGATTCTTCAACCTGGTCGACCTGGTCAATCAACTGGAACAGGAAAAACTGGCCGGACGCGGCGGCAAGACTGGCCGACAGTCTGTGCCCGACTTGACCTGGTGGTGCTGGACGAACTGGGCTATCTGCCGTTCTCCAAAAGCGGCGGACAGCTTCTGTTCCATCTGATCTCAAAGCTCTACGAGCGAACCTCGCTGCTTATCACCACCAATCTGACCTTCGGTGAATGGCCTCAGGTCTTCGGCGACAGCAAGATGACGACGGCCTTGCTGGACCGGGTCACTCATCACTGCGAAATTATCGAAACAGGGAATGAAAGCTGGAGAATCAAGACCAGAAACAACGACCCAAATTAACCGTCTGGGGTGGGTCAAAATTGGACGCCGATGGTGGGTCAATTTTCAATGCCGATTGACACAAATAGTAGCAAAAATTCGAAGTTCGCTGTGCGATCACTATTTTATAGAGGGACTTTCGCTCTAAAATATATTGCATCACGTAATTTCGTGTTCGAAACCTATTTCGGCGGCTTTTTAACTGTTGAGAAAATATTCACGCAGGAAGTGTTGCAGTGCGGGAGGGGTTTCATATGCATTAGATGAGTTTTTTGAAGAAATGTTATCCGGACTTCAAGAGTGTGGATTGGAAGGCATTGTTTCACAAACAATTGCACGGAGAAACCGCAATAACAAATATGTGTTTGACGTAAGCGCAACTTGTCATTATGGCTTCAGTGAAAGGGAGGTTGTAGGTGAAATGGCCCTTCTTGAGCGCAACATGAGTATTGATGAGATGCAAATGATTGGCATTGACAATCAGGACGATGCACTTGCAGCTACAATTGCCGATGTGCTAAGAGTGGATATGAGCATATGTTAGAGCAATTTCTACCTGAGCGTGTAAATCTGTTAAGCTTTGATTTTGGGTTTATTGATCAGGATGATGATGTTTACGATGTGCACTATGAACTTCTAATTTAAGGTGTGTGGTGCTGTATTTTTTGCACAGTACCAAGTCAGATAATATTGGTCAGATTAAGGCTCTGTTACAACAAATCTGGAAAGTAACTCTTCAGCCTTTTCACATTGCTACCAACTGGTATCCCTCTTACCTCCCAGTTGAAGATTGGGTCTGCAGATAAGTTTAGAATTTTAGCCAAGTCCTTGGCAAACAATCCTCTGTCGATTCTGAGCTTTCGGAGCTCTTTACTGAAAGATTTGGGGTCTAAAAGGTACTTGTTATCAAGGGCTGCAATTGGTATTCCCCTAGTTAAAACAAAGCCTTTACGTCTATTGCTACTTGCGGAAACTTTTTGCACACTCTGTTCCGCACGGGTGGCTTTAATGCGCCTAATGTGCCATGTTCTGTCAGTATGGCGGCATATTGTGAAGGTCACAGCTGCTGCTATATATGAAAGGGACGCTATCATGATTTCTAGAAGAAATTTTATGAAAGGGGTCGCAAAGGGGACACTAATCGCCCCATTCTTAGGTGTGTCTCAATTACCAGGGCTAGTTCATTCTGCAAGTCATAACAGATATTTACCGGGATGGTCCAGACAAGTCACATGTGCATATACGGAACAGGTGTTTCCGTTCAGAGATTTTTTTAAAAATGACTATTTGATAAAATATTACGATTACCCTTTTGGCATTCCTTTTAATGTTGTTCATCAGAATCTTTACGACTCGCCAATATTTGCAAATAATTTCAACGGAGATATCCACCTGTTTGTTTTTTCCGCACATCTTAATGACATCAGCGATCTTGAGAAAATTCATCAACACGAAAGCAATATTCAGAGAGCTGAACTTTCATGGTGTTTCTTTACCCTCCCCAAAGATACCCATGGTATTGCGACGTTCTTGGATGACAAGAATTTCATGCAACAATTAGATAAATTAACATGTTCAATTGTACTAGTGGACGCTCAGGCGATTGAGAGAACAGTACCCAAACTACCTCACACGACCCAAATGATAGTAACCGTGACAGAATTCTTAAGACTGCGATTTGTGGCATTGTGGAACCTATGGTTACGATGGGGTTAGTCAGTATTGATTTCATTGACCTTAAAGCTTTGGAATATCATTGTAAGTTTTATGGAATGGGGATTGATTTTATAGACATGTCAGAAGATTTGGATAAATCTTCAGGGGAAGCCTTTAGCGCAATATGCAATCAGATTGGAATTGAGAAGAATATTAATAATTCAATCAATACATGCTGGGGCAATGTATGCGGCAATCATATGATGACAATGGATCACTTACAATCACTAACGGAGAAATTGCACGGTCTCTGCCACGAAGATGCGTATATCATTGCAAGTTTCACAGTTGATAACGGCTTAGAAGACTACGTTATGCAAACTTGCTATTTGGGTTTAGCTTAAAAAGGAGATTAGCGATATGTGCGTCGGTATATCGGACATCTGGGACAAGTTTGAACGATGGTCACGCCGATACAAACAAACCGGTAAAAAAATATCGAGAGGGTGTTAAGCAGATCGTATTTTACAACTTCAGATCAGGTAGCATTTGCTACTGCAGATGAGTTCCTTCGTGTCTAAGAAAGGTTCAGACAAGAGAGGATACAGCAATCTTGAATTGGATTGCTTATTGACGGCGTGAGTAAATAAAAGTCATGAATATCTCTCAATCACAAGAAATCATCGATAAAAAATATGCACGGTATCGGCCATATCCAATTGCCGGACTGAATGACCTAGACAACGGTGTCCCCGTAAAAGTTGTAGCACGTATTAAGGAGGTAAGGGTTGTTACGTCAGGGAAGCAATATCCGAGAGGTTACATCGAGATTTATGATTTACACGGTTCAATTACAGTTGAAGTATCTCCTGAGGAAGTTGGATCAACAATCACACCAATCATTGAGAACTGCCTGGGAGTCTTTGCGTTTTTCGGTACAATAAAGCTTCAACATGGACAGACTTCAAGAAGGATAAGGTCTGATTTGATCACTTTTGAGTCAAATACCTATGTACTGTAAAGAGCTTGATTTGTAATAAATGTTGAGATGCCAAGTGTAGGGTGGCGATTGTTTGAATTATATAAAAGACGCATCAACTATGTACACTTTTTCCCATATCAAACAAAAGCTTATGAGCTGACACATTAAGGCGCTAACTCAAAGGAGGCAAAATGAAAAAGCTCAGTCTGCTAACGATTTTGTCCGTGATTATGTCTTTTGTGGTTGCAGTAGCGTTCTGCAACCATCGACTTACTCCAACACGAACACTCCCTACGGAAACAATATTACTGCAACCGGGACAGCGGCATCAAACGCAGCATCTGTGAACACTTCTTACAATTCCCCATCGGGATCGGTGTCAGGGCAAAATCAGAATGGCAACGGGGGAAGCGCCCAAAATTACGGGGGTTACAAGAAGCCATCCCTTGTTGAACAGGTTTATGACTCAGCAACTCAGACGTTTGGTCAAGAAGTTAGCTATCAAATCAATCAATCCATTCGTGAAGCTTTCCGTGGTTATTAACGTGACGAGAATGTGATGATGTCACAAATCACGATTGACAGTAAAAGCATAAAGCCAGCAGGTGCGATTACAATAAATCCGCTACTGTGTATATTTAGCACCTGGATTTATTCTTTTGCACAGGAGCAAACCAGACAATGTCAGATCAAATCTTGATTACTTCAATCCCGGAAAACAGTCTTTCAGCTTTTTCATGTTGCTGCCAACAGGCTCATCCCTCGAATCTCCCAGTTGATTACGGTGTCTGGTGAAACATTTAATGTCTCAGCCAAGTCTTTAATCAATAATCCTCTGTCGATTCTTAATTTTCTAATTTTTTCACCGAACGTTTTGGGGTCTGACGGGTACGATTTATCAAAGGCGAAAACAGGTATTTCCCTAGTTAAAACAAAGCCTTTACGTCTATTGCTCCTTGCGGATACTTTTTGCACATTCTGTCCAACAGGGGTGTCCCTGTCGGACAGATTAGCGAAAAGTCCAGGAACAAATTGATTTCAGCAGCCTCTTTTGTCGCACGAATTTCACCAACAACGGACTTGATACGGAGAGACTAGCGCAAAACGGTACTAATACAAACAGATTCTCGCCCCAGTCAACGTTCTCTTCTTGCCTCGCCACATTGTATGTTTCTTGATCCTCGAAGTGCCTGAGGCGTCATTTGAGCCTTGGGACAGAACCACTTCTCAGATTTTTCCCCATTCCAGCCATTTAAACTCAGACAGTACAATCCCTTGCCAAATCTATTGCCAAACAGACAACTGCCCCTCACTTATCCAGGCAGACAATCAAACTCACCACATATAGAAAAAGGGCCACCTCCCATGTTTTGGAAGATGGCCCTTTCAAGTTTGGTATCCCGTAGCGGATTCGAACCGCTGTCGCCGCCGTGAAAGGGCGGTGTCCTGGGCCAGGCTAGACGAACGGGACTTAAACTTAAAGTACCCAGCAGAGGGGAATCCTGCTGGGTACCTCGCTGTAAAATGGTGAGCCGGGGGGGGATCGAACCCACGACCATCTGATTAAAAGTCAGATGCTCTACCAACTGAGCTACCGGCTCACGGAACGCGCTTTATAAACTGACCGAGACTGCCTTGTCAACCTTTTTCTACAAGCCAGTGAGTGCGGAACGTCACTTCCCCTGAAGAAGTTGTCTGGCTTTTTTGGCCTCCTCGGAGAGAGGAAACCGTTCCGTGACACGCTGCAGCAACAGGCGTCCCGTTGCTTTGTCACCACTGGCCTCAAAGGCCAGCGCCTGTTTGAGCATGGCCGACGCAACTTTCGGGTGCTCACCGTACTTCTGGATGATATCCTCAAATTGCAGAATCGCCTTCTCGTAGTCTTTCTCAGCATAATAGGTTTCACCAACCCAGTAGGCTGCGTTAACGGCGAGATCATCACCCGGATAACGCTTGAGAAAGGTCTCCATCAACTCGCGGCCAGCGGCAAAATTCTGCTTGCCGCGAATTTCGTTGAGCGCTCGCTCGTAGAGCTCTGGAGCACTTTCCCCCGCAGGGGTCGGTTGCACTGCTACGCTTGGTACAGCAGCTGTTGCGGTCACAGGTGGAGCAAGAGCGGGGGCCGCCTGTGCGCCAACGGCCGGTTTAATCACGCCACCACCGTTTTCCAACAAAGCAAGCCGTCGCTCATGATCGACTATCTGCAGGCTCAACTCATCGCGCAACAGGACCAGGTCCTGACGCACGTCATCATTGATCCGCTCCTGGTCGCCTGTACGGCCCTGGATCGACTGCAGGTCGACGCGGACACCATCGAGTTCGGCCTGGAAATCCGCCTGGTTGCGCGCCAGTGTTTCGACGTGCGCCCTGACGCCACCCGAAGTATCGTCCTGCAACTCTTTGAGGACCCGCTCGGCATCACCAAGGCGACGTTTCATTTCCAACAGGTCGCGCTGCATCTGCAGATCCTGCTCAGTGAGCATACAGCCACCCAACAGCAGACCAAGCAGCAGAATGCACAGGAAATGAATTCGAGACATGAAAAACTCCCTAAACGACGCAGCACGCGTCGCTGCAAGCAAAATTAGTTGACCGCCTTGAATTCCGCACGGCGATTTTGCGCCCAGGCGTCTTCGGTTGCTGCGTTAACCAGGGGCTTCTCTTCGCCATAAGAGATCACGGAAAGGCGGCTGGCGTTGATCCCCAAAGAGATCAGATAGTTTTTCGCTGCCAGAGCACGACTTTCGCCGAGGGCAAGGTTGTACTCGTCGGAACCGCGCTCGTCACAATGTCCTTCTATAACAGCCTGGACTCCGGCATTGGCTTGCAGATACTTGGCGTTTTCGCCGAGAACACGGCGGGCTTCAGCGGAGAGAGTGAACTGATCGAAATCGAAATGGATACGCTCCATACCGGCGACTGAGTCATGGCTCGGCACGTTATCGCCGTGCATCGACTTATCGTCAACACCTTTGGCTTCTTCCTGCTGCTTCATGTCGAAGGGATAGACCTTGGACTCTTCATCCTGGGCCGATTTACTGGCACAGCCAACCAAACCACCGAAAACAACGAGAACAACCAGGGCAATCTTGAGCATTTGCATCGCTTTCATTTTGGGCTCCTTAAGTTTAAGACAGTAAGCACATAGCATCTCATGAGTAACCAGAGAGGCCGAATAAATTCATGGAAGACACGCATTATAACGACCTGTCGAGGAAATAACAACCACTCGCTGGGTCTTGTGCAAATTATGGCCGCATCTTTATTACCAGCGCGGCGACCAGGCCGGATGGCGACTGTCGTTTGCCGGGTTCGTCAGCCGCCGCGAGCCGGTTCCATCAGCACGCATCACATAAATTGCCCGCTTGCCTCCCTTGTCCGATGAGTAGATGAGAAACCGGCCATCGGGACTCCAGCGCGGGTGTTCATTGTTGCCGGGGCCAAAGGTCAGCCGGCGCTCTTCGCTGCCATCGACCTTGATCGTATAAATATCGAAGCGCCCACCTTCCTGACGGGTGAAAGCGATCCGCTCACCCTTCGGGCCCCAGGCCGGCGTGGCATTATACTTGCCCTGCGCCGTCAAACGGGACGTCTCACCAGTAAACACATCGGCGATAAAGATATGCGGGTTCCCCTGACGGTTGGAAACAAACGCCAGCTTGCTGCCATCAGGGCTCCAGCTGGGATCACTGTCAATGCCCCAATTGTCGGTCACCCGCTTGCGGACCCGACCACCGGTATCGATCAGATAGATTTCAGGATTACCGTCTTTAGAGAGGGTCAGGGCAATCTCTCGCTCGTTCGGAGCCATGCGTCCGGCGACATTGAGTCCCTGTTTGTAAGAGACCTTGGCTTCCTTGCCGGAGTAGATTTCCTTACGGTAAAGATCGGGGTTGTTGGCCCGGTAGGAGGTAAACAGGATTTCCTTGCCACGCGGAGAAAAGTCGGGGTTGAGCACGATGGAGCGATGGTTGGTCAGACGGATCGGCCGCTTGCCATCCACATCCATCAACCAGAGCTCCTTGTCTCCGCTCTGGTCGGAAATGTAAGCAATGCGCGCACTGAACGGTCCCTCTTCACCGGTCAATTCCTTGAGCACCAGGTCAGCGAACGCGTGCGCCATGCGCCGCACATCCTTCACTTCTCCGACATAGCGGCGACCGGTCAACAGGCGACGGTTGACGACATCAAAGAGACGCGCTTCGACGATCAGATTGTCTCCCTGCAGGGAATAGGTCCCCTTGATCAGGGTTTCACTGCCAAGCATGCGCCACTGTGGAAAGTTGACCTGGGTGCTGTAAAGCCCGATGTGGTTCGCATCATCGAGAAAAGCAGCCGGATCAACAAAACGAAACAAGCCCGACAGATCAAGATCAGCGACGAGAACCTCGTCAAACTCGGCGGGAATCTGTGCCGACGGCGTTCCCTTATCCGGCAAAAGGGTCGTCAGGGCCAGCGGGATCGACTGCTCGCCGGGAGACGAAATCTCTATATCCGTGGCAGCAGGGGCCGACCATGGCAGAACACAACAGAGCACAAAGACCATGAACCAACGTAACAACATGCTTACTTCCTCTCCGCAGCCATATTTTTGAGGTTGAACGTGACGTTCAATTCCAGATCTTTCGGCAGTGGTTGCGGCAACTGCTGCGACTTGGTGATGGCTCTTTTCAGTGAGTCATCGAATTGCTGATTGCCCGAAGGGCTTTCGATCCGGTAACGGAGCAATTTTCCCGCGGCCGAGTAGGCCAGGGTGGCCCTGGCCTCGATGTTCGCGATCCGTGACTGGTCAATCAGGTAAGGTGACAGCGCCCAGTTTTGCTGGATAAAGGCCTGAACAAACGCCAGCGCACTGATGCCGACCTCATCGCCCTGGCCGTCCGGCATACCGACCGGCACGTCCGCCGCGACTGTTGCCGCAGCCGCGGAATCGCGCAACCTGGCCAGCTTCTCTTTTAACGCATCGCGTTCATTTTCGCGCGCCTGGCGCTCACGAATCTCATCCAGGGCGCTCTGCACCTTCTGCTCGCTACGTTGCTCCGGCTTCGGCTGGGGCTTCGGCTGGGTTTTCGGCAGAGGCTTCGGCTTGGCGACCGTGGCGGGCTTCACCAGTGGTTCTACGCTGGGCTTGACTGGTTTCTTGACAGCAGCTGGTGCGGCCGTCTGCACGGTACGCTCGACAGCTGCCGGTTGCGGTTTTTTCGCCGGGCGAGGATCAGGACGACCCGCCTGGGGGTTGAGTACGGGCTTATGAATTAAATCAACATAATAGACCGGCGGCTTGGGGCGCGTGTTGGTGCCAAACATGTCGAAGCTGAACGCCATCCAGACCAGACCGTGAACAATCAGCGAGAGCAGGAGCAAACGGCCAAACTTGGGATCGTTATGAAAGCTGTTGATTGGGCGCAAGGGGGCAACTGACATCAGAGTGCTCGCTTATTCACTTCTCCGGCTCCTGGGCCACCATGCCAAGCTTGACAACACCAGCCTTCTTGACGGCCGCCATCACCTTGACGACGTGACCATAGGGAACCGCTTTGTCCGCTTCGAGATAGACGGTTTTATCATCACGTTCACTGAGCACCTGCTGCAGAACCGGAATCAGCTTGTCTGCGTCTGCAACCTTGTTGTTGCCAACCATGATCTCTCCCTTGCGGGTCACGGTGATCACCAGCGGCTCCTTGACCGCAGAGAGGTTCGGGGCATTTTCCACTTCCGGCAAGGCGACATCCACACCTTTTTCCATCATCGGTGCAGTGATCATAAAAATAATCAGCAGGACCAGCATGACATCGACAAACGGGGTCACATTGATCTGTGCCAGCATGGTGCGCCGACGATTACCGTTCTGACCAACTTCCATACTAGCGTCCCTGGCTCATGCGCTGAACAATGTTCAGCATCTCCTGGCTAAAATTATCCATTTCACCCGTTAAGACATTGATCTTGTTGATAAAGTGGTTGTAGCCAATCACCGCCGGAATCGCCGCGACCAGGCCGATTGCTGTGGCGACCAGGGCTTCTGAGATGCCTGGGGCGACCACGGCCAGCGATGCGCTGCCGGTCGTACCGATACCGTGGAAGGCATCCATGATCCCCCAGACCGTGCCGAACAAGCCGATGAAAGGCGCCGCCGAGCCGGTGGTGGCCAGAAAAGAAAGATACTTTTCGAGGCGGTGGGTCTCCGATGTGGTCGAGCGACGCAACACGCGGGCGACCCGTTCCTGTTCGCCAAGATCAGCCACCAGGTTGTCTGCTTCCTGACCGTCGGCCTGGCGACGGTTCTGGGCCAGTTCGCGGTAAACCTCGCGAAAGAGCACCGTGAGAGGTGAATGCCGGTAATTATCCAGGCCCTGGCCGATGCTATCAAAGCGCTTCTTCGACCAGAAAAAATCGAGGAAGCGTTCCGAATCGCGAATCGCGCGATGAATCACCATCTGCTTGTAAAAAATGATGGCCCAGGAGACCACGGAAAAATAGACCAGAATCAGAAGGACCAGTTTGACCACCGGTCCGGCATTGAGTACCAGTTCCAAATGCATTCTCCTTGAACGAGGGGTGTCGGGCCGGAGGCCTTTCTCTACTGTCGCCTGATTATCGGGCAGGGTTGACGGCAAGTCAACCGGACTGTCGCGCTTTTATCACTGTGCATCAGAGTAGTGCCTGCAACTTTGTCACTATATGTCGGGCGGTCTCTGATCCGGGTGAACGCGCCACCAGCTGCTGCAAATCGACAAGCGTGTCGAGATCACTCCAGGATTCTGTTTCATGGTAACTCAGGCCGAGCAAGTGAGCACGCTGGCGGGTCGCCTGCAAAACCCGGGAGGTGCTCCATGGGATCTCATCAAAAAGTGACGTCGTCGGGCGCCGCAGGCCAACGACAGCATATCCGCCGTCCTGGCAGGGGACAGTGACAACATCCGTTGCCTGCAACTGCTCCACAACCTGGTGGACCCGCGCCAGAGGAAGGTCCGGGCTGTCTGATCCGGCCAGCAGGACCGGTCCGGCGGCGGCAAAAAGGGCCTGCACCGCGTTTTTCATGCGCACGCCGAGCCCCTCACCGGCCTGTGGCAGCAGGGGAAGGCCTGGGAAGGTCTCGCGGAACCAATCGCGCCGCCCGGCGTAACAGATGACCAGCGGCAGGCCGGCCGCAAGAAAACGCTCGACGGTCTCCAGTAAAGCAACCCGGTAAAGCTGGCTGGCCTGGTCTGCCGATAATGGCGGCGTCAATCGTGTCTTGACCTGGCCGGAGACCGGCTCCTTGGCAAACAGGCCAATAATCGCTCCAGAATGACTAAAAATGTGGCTCTTTGAGGAGTTGTCCACCTTATCCACAGACTTACCCACAAAGGCCAGGGTCTGGGCTCACAACCATGGCATAGGCCGAATGGTTATGAATCGACTCGAAGTTCTCACAGGCCACCCGAAACCAGGTGACTTCCGGAGCCTTGAGCAGCCGCTCTGTCACGGCCCGCACGACGTCCTCAACGAACATTGGGTTATCGTAGGCCTGTTCGGTCAGGGCCTTTTCATCCTCGCGCTTGAGCAGGGAGAAAACCGGGGCGCTGCCGCACTCTTCCACCCAGGCGATCAGGTCTTCCAGCCAGACATGATCGGTGTAGCGGATCTCCACGGTGACCGCGCTGCGTTGATTATGCGCGCCGCGCGCACTGATTTCCTTCGAGCAGGGGCAGAGCGAGGTCATCGGCACGGTGACACCGAGAACAAAATCGTAATCTTCGGCGAGACTGCCCTGCATACGACACTGATACTCCATCAGACTGCGCGCCCCTGAAACGGGAGCCTGCTTTTCGATGAAATAGGGAAACTCCAGCTCCAGATGTGCGCAGCTGGCCTCGAGGTGCTGCTTCATATCCCTCAGCATGGTATTCATGCGATCAATACTGACCTGGCCATGGTACTGGTTGAGGATCTCGATGAAGCGGCTCATATGGGTGCCCTTGAAGTGATGGGGCAGGTCGACATACATATTGATGCGCGCGACCGTCTGCTGCTGTTCTTTGTTCTTGTCCTGAACCACGATCGGGTAATGAATATCCTTGACCCCAACCTTGTCGATGGCGATGTTGCGATGGTCACGGGACTTCTGCATGTCGGGCATGCTGCCAGCGGCTCCTGTTTCGGGGTGCTTAGAAGAATGATTGTTTATACTCATGTGTGTGTCCCTGAAGTTCTCGGGTGTTGGCATGCGCCACGCGTCACATATTCTATCGGGTCTTCAACTCCGGCTTCCTTAAACCCTTTCAGACGCAAATAACAGGAATCGCAACGGCCACAGGCAATGCCGGCCGGCGTCGGGTCGTAGCAGGAGTGCGTCAAGGCGTAGTCGACCCCAAGGTCCATGCCGGTGCGAATAATCTCCGCCTTGCTGAGTTGAATCAGCGGCGAGTGGATCGTGTAAGGGTTATCTCCCTCGACGCCGGCCCTGGTGGCCAGGTTGGCCATATTCTCAAACGCACTGATAAATTCCGGCCGACAATCGGGATAACCGGAATAGTCAAGGGCATTCACGCCAATATAGATGTCAAAGGCGCCGAGAACCTCAGCCCATCCCAGGGCAAAGCTCAAAAAGATCGTGTTCCGCGCCGGCACATAGGTGATGGGTATCTCATCCGTGGAGCTCTGGTCTTTCGGTACCTCGAGATTAGCCGTCAGGGCACTGCCGCCAAACTGGCGCAAGTCAACCTCCACGACCTGGTGCTGCGCTGCTCCGATTTTGGGTGCGTATTGGCGTGCCTTGTCCAGCTCCACGGAATGCCTCTGACCATAGGCAAAGCTCATGGCATAGGTCTCAAAATCATCCGCCTGGGCAATCGCCATGCAGGTGGTCGAGTCAAGTCCGCCACTGTAAAGGACCACTGCTTTTTTCTTCATGTTGATTCCTCTTGCTGTCTTCCGGGCTGCGTGAGTCAGGTCCCAAGCCGGTGGATCTTGAGCAGGTTGGTGGTACCCGGGTGGGAGAGCGGGCTGCCCATGGTGATGACCACGATATCTCCTTTTTTGAGCACCCCGGCCTTGAGCACAGCGGCGTCCACCGAACGAATCTGTGCTTCCGTGTCGCCTTCGATATCCACCCGAATAGAGCGCACCCCGGCGTAGAGGGCCATGCGCCGGCGTACCGCCTGGGACGGTGTGACTGCGTAGACGGGCATGGGCGGCCGGTACTTGGCAACCAGGGCAGCGGTGCTGCCGGTCTGGGTAAAAGCCAGTATGGCCGCAGCACCGACGTTCCTGGCAACCTGGCAGGCCGCCTGGCCAATCGCTTCCGGCAAACTCCGGGTGCCACTCTGATCCGAGAGGGGATGAAAGAATTGCACCTTGAGTTGCGGGTCACGTTCGACGTCCAGGGCAACCCGCACCATCATCTCCACGGCCTGGCAAGGGTACTTGCCGGACGCGGTCTCTGCCGACAGCATGACCGCATCGCTGCCATCCAGGATGGCGTTGGCCACATCCGACGTTTCAGCGCGGGTCGGTCGCGGGTTCTGTATCATGCTCTCCAGCATCTGGGTCGCCGTGATCACCGGTTTGCCGGCGAGGTTGCACTGGCGGATAATATGCTTCTGGATCAGTGGCACCTTTTCCGAATTGATTTCCACGCCGAGATCACCACGCGCCACCATGATGCCATCCGAAGCCGCGAGGATCTCGGTGAAATTTTCCACCGCTTCCGGTTTTTCAATTTTGGCGATCACCAGAATTGAGGCCTGTCGCTGTGAGAGCAGCTCTTTGAGTTGCAGAACATCGGCCGCGGTGCGCACAAAAGAGAGGGCGAGGTAATCGAGCTGCTGGGTCAGGCAGAAGTCCAGGTCGACCAGGTCCTTCTCTGTGAGTGCCGGTGCAGAAACAGCTACACCGGGCAAATTCATGCCCTTGCGGTTCTTGAGTTCGCCGCCGACCAGAACACGACAGTGCACCTCTTCGTCGACGACCTTTTCGACCTGCAGTTCGAGCAGGCCATCATCCAGAAGAATCCTGCTACCGCGACTCACATCCCGAGGCAGAGCCCCATAGGTGGTTGGAATCAAACCTTTCTCACCGAGCACGTCTGCGGTGGTAATCACAACGGACTGCCCCGCCGTCAGGCTCATGACTCCTTCGCGCATCATGCCGGTGCGAATTTTCGGACCCTGCAGGTCACCGAGAATAGCGACCGCCTGACGGCGATTGCGGGAAAGCTCGCGGATCAGTGCGACAGTTTCTGCCAGATCAGCATGCTGCCCGTGAGAAAAGTTAAGACGAAAAACATCGGCACCGGCCTCCATCAGGGCCAGTAGCATCTCCTCTGACGCGCTGGCTGGGCCAACGGTGGCGACTATTTTATTCCGGCGAAAGATTGAGACAGACAAACTGGACTCCTTAAAAAGACCGTCATGGGGGTTCATTTCTTCTAACCTGGCAGCACTCTGCGACGCTAGACTATAGCATAGCGCAGATCCCGATCAAACCGGCAAAACTGTTGCCGCAAAGGGAACAGCTATGTTAGAAGTGTCTGTTCAATAGAGGCTTTATGCAGAAGCAGACAGACAAACCGAAAAAATCATTCTTCGCCGTTTTACTCCGGGCCCTTTTAGGTATCAGCGCTCTTGGCCTGTTGCTGGCCATCCTGCTGCCGGTCGGCGCCTATCTTTACGTCTCCAAGTCGCTGCCGCGCGTCGACACACTTGCCGATTATCGACCGCCAATCATCACCAGGGTCCTCAGCGACAATGGTACGGTCATCGCCGAACTTTTTGAAGAGCGGCGTATCATCGTTCCGGTTTCGCGCATGCCGAAACAACTGATTCAGGCCTTTGTCGCCGCAGAAGATTCGAATTTCTTCAAACACCAGGGCGTCGACGTCATCTCGATTTTCAGAGCTGCTCTGAAAAACATCGAGGCGGGCGGTATCGTTCAGGGGGGCAGCACAATCACCCAGCAGGTTGCCAAAAGTCTGCTTTTAACTCCGGAGCGCAAGTTCAAACGTAAATTCAAGGAAGCAATCCTTGCCTACCGGATGGAAAAACGCCTTTCCAAGGAAGAGATCCTCTACCTCTACCTCAATCAGATTTTTCTCGGTCATGGCGCCTATGGAGTACAGGCCGCCGCCGAGAACTACTTCGACAAAGATGTCGAGAATTTGACCCTGGCTGAATGCAGCATCCTGGCCGGTCTGCCCAAGGCACCCAGCCGCTATTCTCCCTATCGCCATTACGAGCGAGCCAAAGAACGACAGGTCTACGTGCTCGGACGCATGGTCAGTGAAGGTTTTATCAGCCAGACAGAAGCAGACCAGGCCCAGGCGGAAGAGTTACAGATTCGGCCGAGAATTAATCAACATATCACCGACGCGGCATACTTTACTGAACAGGTGCGTCGTTACCTCGAAAACACCTACGGTGAAGAGCAGCTCTATCGCGGTGGCCTGGAAGTTCATACCAGCATGAATTTGCAGATGCAGCTAGCCGCCCAGGCTGCCGTTCGGGCGAATCTGCGGGATCACGACAAGCGCCAGGGTTATCGCGCACCGCTCGCCGTTCTGAGTGCCGAAGAGGAAAAAGAGTTCCTCAGGCAGCAGACTGAATCTTTCGCCCTGAAGCAACCTCAGCCAGACGACATCGTGGAGGCAATCGTCAGTGGTTCCGACCCGCAAAACCTGCACCTGCTGATTGCTGACCAGTCCGGTCGCATCTCATTGAAATCGGCACAGTGGGCCGGCCCACCGCAAGTTGTACAGCGTTCTGTCACGGCGAGCGGCAACGCGACTGCGGCCACCACCCGCCTGCCTCTCGGCGCCAAGGTACAGGTCAGGGTTCTTGAGATACCGGCAGAGGGTCCCTGGCAGTTGAGCCTGGAACAGGAGCCTCAGGCACAGGGTGCTCTGCTGGCCATGGACCCGCACAACGGTCAAATCAAGGTGATGGTTGGCGGATATGATTTCCGCACCAGCCAGTTCAACCGCGTCCTGCAGGCCCGTCGTCTGCCCGGCTCAGCAATGAAGCCGCTCATCTACGCGGCAGCCCTCGATAAAGGCTACACCCCGGCCACGGTGATTCTCGACACTCCCCTGATTTACAAAGAGCGCCTCGAAACAGGCGAGATCAAGGAGTGGAAACCCAAAAACTACTCCAAGCGCTTCTACGGTCCGGTGCCCCTGCGCACCGCACTGGCAAAATCGTACAATGTCATCACGATCAAGATTCTCGAGGACATCGGCGTACGTTACGCGGCGAACTACGCCCGCAAGTTGGGCATTGAATCACCGCTCGCCGAAGATCTGACCCTTGGCCTTGGCTCGTCGGCACTGACCCCGATGGAGCTGGCGCGAAGTTATGCTGTTTTGGCCAACGGCGGCGTTAAGGTCATGCCGACTTACATCAACAGGATTCTCGACCGCGACGGCAAAATCGTTGAGTCAAACGATCCGGCAGACTTCCCCGGAGGTCCACAGGCAGGACAGAGTTTGATAGGACAGGCACGCAGCCGCGTCATCAGCGCAGAAACAGCCTACCTGACAACCAATATCCTGGAAAGTGTCGTGCAAAGCGGCACCGGCTGGCGCGCAAGAGCCCTGAAACGACCGGCGGCCGGCAAGACCGGCACGACCAATGATCTCAAAGACGCCTGGTTTATCGGCTATGTCCAACAGCTTCTGGCCGTCGCCTGGGTTGGCTACGATCAGGAGCGCGCACTGGGGAACAAGGAAACGGGCTCCCAGGCCGCCGCACCGGCCTGGGTTGCTTTTATGGCAGAGGCCACCAAGGATCTGCCGGTCGAACAATTCCCTGTCCCGGACAGCATTGAATTCCGGCCGATTGATCCTCTGACCGGTCTTCTGGCTCCCGAGGACAGCCCGGACATTCAGATTGAGGCTTTCGCGCCCAACACGGCTCCGGTACGCTACGCGATCGAGGAAAAAACTCCGCAGGCCAAAGACTTTTTCCGTTTGGATATGAACGACCTTTAGCTCGACTCGAACCACCGACAATTCAATTGGCAAGGGATCCGATTCAGTTCGGATCCCTTGATTATTTTTGCCGCCCGACCCCAACCTGTGGACACCTGTCGACCACCGGACAGCGTGAACACCACGCCGTCTGCGCACGGCAGCACTCACGACCATGAAAAATCAACACATGCGCTGCCTGTGTCCAACGCTCTGCTGGCAATAATTTACAAAGCTGCTTTTCCACTCCCTCCGGCGTTCCAGCCGTGGTCCAACCGAGACGCCTGGCGATCCGGCCAACATGAGTATCAACCACCATACCCGGCACACCAAAAGCGTTCCCCAAAATGACATTCGCCGTTTTGCGGCCAACACCTGGCAGGGCCACTAAAGCCGACATCTGTTGCGGAACCTCGCTATGATGTGAACACACCAGTGTTTTCGCGCAAGCGATCAGGTTTTTCGCCTTATTCCGAAAAAAACCGGTGGATCGGATCAGCGCCTCGACTTCAGCCTGATGCGACCTTGCCAGGCTCTGGGGATCTGGAAATCGCTCAAAAAGCTTCGGTGTGACCAGGTTGACCCGCACATCGGTACACTGGGCGGACAGAATCGTGGCAACCAGCAGCTGCCAGGGGTTCCGATGGATGAGGGCGCAATGTGCCTCCGGGTAAGCCACCTCAAGGCGATCCAGCGTGATGAGCGCATGGCTCGATGTGAGAACTCTTTTTTTCATTCCCGATTGTGTGTGAAAGGTGCTTGTTTGAAGTGAGTTATCAACCTTGTCCACAGAGTTACCAACACCCGTGGTTAACCGGGAGCAGCTTCCATTCGGCCGCCGGCCAAAGGCCTCAAGCGCAGCGACCGGCGCGTATCGGTCACCTGCACAGTCATTGTCAGAGGCAGATGCGCGGATGCCTGGCGGGCCAGAAAGCTGCGATTTATTGATGCCTCAAGGACCCGCACCCCCCCCCGCAGGTAAGCACGGTCGCGTCCGAAAACAGGGCAACACGCAGGGTAGCTGCCACGCCAGAGTGGACGGCGGGCGCGACGCAGGACAGAGGCTAACTCGAGATTACCCGCCCCCCAGAAGTAATCCGCGAAATCACCCAGAATAAGCGCGGGACAAACCAGGGACGGGTTACCGAGCAGGTCGGGACCAAGCAGGTTTGCGACCTGGTGACTGCGAAAGCGTGGAAAAGTGTCGAGGCAGACATTCAGCAAATGCAGCCGTTTGCCACCAAGCTCGACGTCTGCGCGCAAACACTGGGAGCCGTAACCGAGATCGAACTTTTGCACGGCCTTGAGAGGAAAAAAAGAAAGGTAGGCGAGCGACCCACCTGAAAGGTCACGAAAAACATCAAGTCCAAGTCGTTCCGCCAGGTAGGGCAGGATATCAACCCGGTGAGCTGCGCCAAACTCCTGCAGGGCAACGATATCCGGGGCGCTATCCGCGATCACATTCAAAATCCGGTCAGGATTGACCTGACCATCATTGCCGCGACAATGCTGAATGTTATAGGTCATTATGCGGGCGGTGGTCATACCTGCCTCGCTACCGGGAAGGTGTCAGACGAAATAAGGTCAGTGCCACAAGCGCGGCGCAGCCGTTATTGCTTCGCTACGCGCTTGACGCTACGAATAATAACGGGCTCCACGGGAACGTCACTGAAGCGTTGATAAGTGTGCGTCGGACTGCCACCGATTTTGTCAACCACATCCATGCCCTCGATGACTTTGCCGAACACCGCGTAGCCGTAACCTCTGATGGTATTGTCTTTATGGTCAAGAAAGCCGTTGTCCTTGAGATTGATGAAGAATTGACTGGTCGCACTGTCAACCACTCCGGTTCGGGCCATGGCGATGGTGCCGCGCAAGTTGCGGAGGCCGTTGCCGGCTTCGTTCTTGATCTGCTCGCGGGTCTTTTTCGGAACCATTTCAGTGGAGAAGTTACCGCCCTGTATCATGAAATCCTTGATCACCCGATGAAAGATTGTGCCATCGTAATGATTTGTGTCGGCATAGGTCAGAAAATTAGCCACCGACAGCGGCGCCTTTTCTGTGTTCAGTTCGACAGTAATGTCGCCGTAGTTGGTCTCAATGACAACCACATCCAGAGCAAAAACCGAAGAGGTCAGGAACAGGGTCGCAGCGAGAACACTCAGTATAATTCGTTTCATTGTCGTCTATCCTTTCTTGTCTTTTCAAACGATCGGTGAGTAGCAGAAATCATAAACCTTCAGCGGCAAGAGTTCTATTCATCAGATCGGCAACGGCCTGCTGGGGGTCTTTGTTTTCGTAAAGGATCAGGTACATCTGTTCTGTGATCGGCATGGCGACACCAAGCCTGGTCGCCAGTTGGTAAGCCGAGAGGGTGGTCTTGACGCCTTCAGCGACCATGCGCATCTGGTTGAGAATTTCATCCAACTTGCGCCCGCGCCCCAGCTCAATTCCGACCGACCGGTTTCGAGAAAGGTCGCCTGTACAAGTCAACACCAGATCTCCCATACCCGCCAGTCCGGAAAACGTCGCCTCCTGAGCACCAAGAGCCACACCGAGGCGTGCCATTTCAGCCAGACCGCGCGTAATCAGCGCAGCCCGGGCGTTGTGATTAAAACCAAGCCCGTCTCCCACGCCGGCCGCGAGGGCAATCACGTTTTTCAGGGCTCCGCCGATTTCTATGCCAACAACATCCTGGTTGGTATAAACCCGAAAATACTCCGTGCTGAACAATTCCTGGACCCTGCCGGCAACAGCCAGGTCATCTGCAGCCACAGCGACGGCTGTCGGTTGTTCTTCAGCAACTTCCTTGGCAAAAGAGGGCCCGGAAAGAAAGGCGCTGCGCTCTTTGACATGTGTCCCGAGAACTTCCTGCAAGACTTCCGACATGGTCTGCAAGGTACCGTTCTCAATCCCCTTGGCTGCCGAGATCAGCAGACAATCATCTGCCAGATGCGGCTTCAGTTCCACCAGCACGGAACGCATGACCTGTGATGGCGACACCAGGACCAGAACGTCGCACCCCCTGACCGTACTGGCCAGGTCATTGCTGTAAGAGAGATTCGGGGAGAGTCTGATGCCGTCCAGATAGAGGTCATTGATGTGAGTCTCCGCCATACGGACAGCCAGGTCTGGCTCATACACCCACAGGGTTGTGGCAAAGCCCTTTTTGGCCAGCACGTTGGCGAGGGTTGTCCCCCAGCTGCCTGCTCCAATGACCCCAATCTTTGACATGATAAAAACCCCTAGATCGCTTTCTTCTTCTTTTCGATCCGTTCGCGCACCTGCTCGGTTTTCAGTTCCAGTATCTCCCGTCTGGGATAAACCCCGGAGAGACCTTCAAGAACTTTCAGCGCTTCAAGCAGTTTTTCCTGCTCCTCCAGTACCGTTGCCAGACCAAAGCTCGCCTCGAGAGCATAGGGACTCTCTGTCCAGCGTTCCATCACCAGACGATACGCCCCGGCAGCCTCGGGAAGCTTGCCTTCCAGAGCGTAGGTCACCGCGACACGATACTGCACTTCTGCAACGAGGAGACTTTCCGGGTAATTATTGAGCAGGCTGTCAAACTCGATTCTGGCCTGGTCAAAATTATTCAATCGAAAATAGCAGTCTGCCACCTCGTACTGCAGCAGGTCATTCTCCTCTCCCGGCTGGTCGAGCACATTCTGATAGGCAGAGATCGCCTGGCTGCAGTCGTTGAGACGGTACTTGTAAAGTATCGCAACCTGTTTCCTCGCCGGGATCACCTCTGGCGCTTCGTGATAGTCGCGTTCCAGCACGAGATAATTCAGCAGGGCATCAGAGTAGCGACCGAGATACAGATCCTGGATTTCCGCCGCCTGAAAGAGCGCCTGGGGAACTCTCTGAAAGTCAGGGTGGTCCTGGTGCAATTGCTCGAAAAGATCGGCCGCCTCAGCATACTTTCCCGCTTGTCTTAAAGCCAGGCCAGCCTGAAACGTCTCTTCCAACCTCTTTTGCAAATTGGCGTAATACCAGAAGCTTCCGCCAACAGCCAGCAATACGAGAGTCAGACCAACAAAAACCCAGAGCCGATGCCTAGGCGCCTTCCCCTGGCGCTTCAACTCCTCCATCAGGAGTTGTTTCTTCAATTTCTGGATTTCCTTCGTCATCTTCCTTCTCAGCCAGTTTGGCAACCGCGACGATTCTTTCCTCAGCCTCAAGCACCATCAGGCGTACACCCATGGTGTTGCGACCGATGATGGAAAGCGCGCTGACCCGTGTCCGCAGCACTTTACCCCGATCTGTAATAAACATCAGGTCTGATTCGTTGTCCACCAGTTTAACATCAACCACCTGACCGTTGCGACCTCCGGTCTTGATGGTAATAATTCCTTTTCCGCCACGGCTTTGCACGCGATATTCTTCGAGACTGGTGCGTTTGCCGTAACCGGTCTCGGTGACAGAAACCAGGGTCGATGCGGTTGCGTTCGAAACAACCTCCATACCGATGATTTCATCATCACCTTCCAGCATCATACCGCGTACACCGCGAGCGGTACGGCCCATGGGCCGTGCATCTGACTCGTTAAAGCGGATGGACTTGCCGTTATGGCTGGCAAGGAGAATATCCATGCTGCCATCGGTCAGGCGGGCAGAGATCAGGCTGTCACCTTCATCAATGGTCAAAGCAATGATCCCGCCCTGGCGTGGATTGGAATACGCCAACAGGTCGGTTTTCTTGATTGTGCCCTTCTGGGTTGCGGTGATGATAAAACGACCTTCCTGAAACTCCTTGACCGGCAGGATCGTCATGACCTTTTCATCTGTGGCCAGGTTCAGCAGGTTGACAATGGCCTTGCCACGCGCAGCGCGACCTCCCTGCGGTATTTCATGAACCTTGAGCCAGTAAACCTTGCCTCTGTCCGTAAAAATTAATATGTAGCTGTGGGTTGAGGCGATAAAGAGGCTTTCAACAAAATCCTCATCCTTGGGACGCATGCCGGTCGCGCCCTTTCCTCCGCGCCGCTGTGCACGGTAGAGAGAGACGGCATTGCGTTTGATGTAGCCGGCGTGTGATACGGTCACGACCATATCCTCTTCAACGATCATGTCCTCGATCGAAAGATCGGATGCTACGGCGATGATCTCAGTGCGGCGCGGGTTGCCGAAGCGATCCTTGATATCGATCAGCTCACCCTTGATGATCTGGAGGATCTCCACCTCGCTGGCAAGAATCTCATTGAGTCTCTGGATCAGGGCGAGAAGCTGCTGGTATTCTTCGAGAATCTTGTCTCGTTCTAGCCCTGTCAGGCGGTGCAGGCGCATTTCAAGAATCGCCTGTGCCTGTATCTCGCTCAACTCAAAGCGCACGACCAGTCTTTCTTTTGCCTCGGCCGGGGTGGCGCTGGATTTTATCACCTGAATCACTTCATCAAGGTTGTCCAGAGCGATCTTGAGACCTTCGAGGATATGAGCGCGGGCTTCAGCTTTCTTCAGCTCGAACAGGGTGCGGCGGGTGACGATCTCTTTGCGGTGCTCGATGAAGAGATCGAGCACTTCGCGCAACGTCAAAATCCGTGGCTGTCCCTTGACGATCGCCAGCATGATGATACCGAACGATGAATGCATCGGCGTCATCTTGTAGAGCTGATTGAGCACCACCTGGGGAATGCTGTCACGTTTCAGTTCGATGACGATGCGCATACCGTCACGGTCCGATTCATCACGCAGGTCGGAGATCCCCTCGATTTTCTTGTCCCGAACCAGGTCGGCGATTTTTTCGATCAGGCGCGCCTTGTTGACCTGGAAGGGGATCTCGGTCACGATGATGCTTTCGCGACTGGTGCGGCTGTTCTGCTCGACCATCGCTTTGGCGCGCATCGGGATGATACCGCGACCGGTGCGATAGGCTTGATGGATATTGTCGCGACCCATGATGAAGCCGCCGGTCGGAAAGTCCGGGCCAGGGATCAATTGAAGCAATGCCTCGACTTCAAGCTTCGGATTGTCGATGACAGCAATCAGCCCGTCGATGATCTCGCCCAGATTGTGGGGCGGAATCTTGGTCGCCATACCCACCGCGATACCCTCGGAACCGTTGACCAGCAGATTGGGAAATTTGCAGGGCAAAACCAGGGGTTCTTCCAGAGAGTCATCGTAGTTGGGTCCGAACTCGACGGTCTCCTTGTCGAGGTCGTTGAGCAGCTCATGGGCCAGCCGGTCCATGCGAACTTCTGTATATCGCATGGCCGCTGCCGAGTCGCCGTCAACCGAACCAAAGTTACCTTGGCCGTCGACCAGCGGGTGGCGCATGGAGAAGTCCTGCGCCATACGTACGATCGTGTCGTAGACCGCTGAATCACCATGGGGATGGTACTTACCAATGACGTCACCGACCACACGAGCCGATTTTTTATAAGGCTTGTTATAGTCGTTGCTCAGTTCGTTCATGGCGTACAGTACTCGCCGATGGACCGGTTTTAGACCATCCCGCACATCCGGCAGAGCCCGACCGACTATAACGCTCATCGCATAGTCCATATAGGACTTGCGCATTTCATCTTCGATATTGACGCTGACTTTGTTCTGTTCGGAAAGCATTCTCGATTTTCCTCCGGAAAATCAGTGGCGCGTTGCGTGGCGTGTCGCGTTCTTTTTCCCGCTACCCGCTGGCCGCTATTCGCTACATCGTTTATACATCCAGGTTAGAGACGTTCAGGGCATTGGTTTCAATAAATTCTCGGCGCGGTTCAACCTGGTCGCCCATCAGCACACTAAAGATCTGTTCCGCCTCGATGATGTCTTCGACCTTGACCTGTAGCAGCACCCGTTTCTCGGGATCCATGGTGGTTTCCCAGAGCTGGCCCGGGTTCATCTCACCGAGTCCCTTGTAGCGCTGTATGTACTGACCTTTTTTCGCGCGGGCAAAAAAGTAGTCGAGGACCGCTTGGCGGTCACTGACCACCGCTTCTTCCTGCCCGTCTTTGCTGATCAGCGCATTCTCATTCAGACAGATTTCCTCGACCTGCTTGTACGACTGCAGCAAGAGTTTGTACTCATACATCGACAGGCTCTCAAGCACTTTCTGGTCGATGTAGGAACGCAGGTTACCGTTGTTGTAGAGAATCCGTGGTGGATCATGAAACACCTGAAACTCAGCCTCGGGAGCAATGTCACGTAACTTGGCGGCCAGTGGTTCAAGATCAATCAGGTCGGCGAAGCCGTTCTGCAGCTTGCCTTTCACAAAAACCTTAAGAACTTCTGCGTTGATCCCCTTGTGAACCATCTTGCTGAAATGCTCGTTGTAATCAATGATGTTGCGCAAGGTCGGTATGATCTGCTTGCCACGCAGCACTTTGCCGCTCTTCTCCATCTTCACGGTCATACCTTCGACCCCTTCGTCGAGCAGGTACTCACGTAAAGCATCCTCATCCTTCAGATAAAGCTCTTTCTTGCCACGCTTGGCCTTGTAGAGCGGCGGCTGGGCGATATAAAGATGACCACGTTCAACCAGTTCCAGCATGTGCCGGAAAAAGAAGGTCAAGAGCAGCGTCCGGATGTGTGAACCGTCGACGTCGGCGTCAGTCATGATAATGATTCGATGGTAGCGCAACTTACTCACATCAAAATCATCTTTGCCAATACTGGTTCCCATCGCCGTAATCAGGGTGCGGATTTCGTTGGAGGTGATCATCTTGTCGAAGCGCGCCTTCTCAACATTGAGAATTTTGCCTTTGAGCGGAAGAATCGCCTGGTAGCGGCGCTCGCGCCCCTGCTTGGCGCTACCGCCAGCCGAGTCACCCTCGACCAGGTAGAGTTCGCAAAGAGCAGGATCTTTCTCCTGGCAATCAGCCAACTTGCCCGGTAGAGCCAGACCGTCCAGCGCTCCTTTTCGACGCGTCAGGTCACGGGCTTTTCTTGCGGCTTCGCGGGCCCTGGCAGCATCGATCCCCTTTTCAAGTATTTTACGAGCCACCGCCGGATTTTCTTCGAGATATTCCGCCAGTTTTTCATTCATCAAGGTTTCGACATACCCCTTGATCTCGGAGTTGCCCAACTTGGTTTTGGTTTGGCCCTCAAATTGCGGGTCGGGAAGTTTAACCGAAAGAACAGCGGCCATTCCCTCGCGAAGATCGTCTCCTGAAATCGTGGTTTTCATGTTTTTCAGCAGATTATTGGTTGTCGCATAACTGTTCATGGTGCGCGTCAACGCTGCCTTGAAACCACTCAGATGGGTGCCGCCTTCGTGGGTGTTAATATTGTTGGCGAATGAAAAGATTTTCTCGTCGTAGGCGTCGTTGTATTGAATCGCTATCTCGATTTCGACACCCTCCCTGGTGCCGCTAAAGAATATTGGCTTGGGATGCACGGGAGTTTTGGCTCGATTAAGATATTCCACGAAGGAGACAATGCCCCCCTCGTAGTGAAAAATGTGACTTTTGTCGGAGCGCTCATCAATAATTTCTATTTTGACCCCTGCATTAAGAAAGGCCATTTCACGGATTCGCTGTGATAGCGTTTCAAAAGAAAAGTCTGTGGTTTCAAATATCTCTGCATCCGGCCAGAAGATAATTCTGGTACCACGACGCTTGGTTTCACCATCTTCAATCAACTCACTGATCGGTACACCGCGTTCATAATTTTGCCGGTAAACTTTACCATTACGGCGAATTTCGAGCTCGAGACGACTTGACAGTGCGTTTACGACTGAAACACCGACGCCATGCAACCCCCCGGAAACCTTGTATGTTTCACTGTCGAACTTGCCACCGGCGTGCAGAACCGTCATAACCACTTCTGCAGCTGGCCGTTTTTGAGTGGGGTGCATATCGACGGGGATTCCCCGGCCGTTATCTGTGACCGTAATGGAATTATCAACATGGATAACCACCTTGATATCATCGCAGTGACCGGCCAGAGCTTCATCGATTGAGTTGTCTACCACTTCGTAAACCAGATGGTGTAAACCCTGAATAGACGTGGACCCGATATACATCGCCGGCCTTTTGCGAACAGCCGATAGACCTTCTAAAACCGTGATACTTCCTGCATCGTACTCTTTGTTCAATTTTTGTGTCATGTCACCCTCATTCTGGGGTTGTAGCGGTCACCAAACCTTGGTCAACCTTAAAAAAACTTGCCGTTTGTTGCACCTTGTCTGGCAGTTGTTGTTGCTGCGCAGATGTCAGAAAAACCTGGCCGCGGCGGTTTAATAAAAAATTAAAAAAACCTTCCTGACGGCGGCTGTCCAGTTCACTGGCCAGATCATCGAGCAGCAGAACAGGCGGTTCTTTGAATTGCGCCTCCAGATCCATGACCTGCGCAGCTTTAAAAGCCAGCATGAAAGACCTTTGCTGGCCCTGTGAACCGAAAGTCCGCAACGACTTTCCTGCGACTGTAAAGTTCAGGTCGTCCCGATGCGGTCCGATAAGAGTCAAAGCTAATTTTTTTTCTTTTGCAGCCTGTCGCTCAAAAGACGCTGTCATTTGACTTGTCAATTCTTGCAACGTTGCGTCTTCAATGGAATAACTCAGGTTTGCTGTTTCCTCATCTCCGGTTATTTCCCTGTAAACCTGACTCAAAAGGGGTTTGAGGCGAGTCAGGTATTCTTGTCTGTCGTAACGAATCCGGCTTCCGCTTTGAATCAAGGCCTCTGTCCACGGAGCCAGTTCATCATCAGCTGACTGATTCTTCAGGAGTTGATTGCGTTGACGGAGTACCCTTTCATACTCCTGGACCCGATCAAGGTAAACCGGTTCGGTCTGTAGAATAGCCCGGTCCAGAAGCGCCCTTCGTCCAACCGGAAATCCCCTTATTTTACCTAATTCTTCCGGCGTGAAGAGTACTGTTCTAAAATAACCGAGGAAATGACTTAACTTCTTGACCGTTTTACCATCAACCCGTGGATTTCTGCCTGTCTTTTGCAGACCAATTTCCAGCTGGTGATTGACGCCACCTTTCTTGACAACAGCACCTATCCAGGCTGCTTCTGCTGCATGATTGATTAAATCCTGTCCCTTGGCTCCCCGGAAACTCTTCAGATGACCAAGCAGGTAAATAGCTTCTAGTAAATTGGTTTTACCTTGCGCGTTCTGTCCGTAAATAACATTGAAATGCTCGTTCCAGGTCAGCTCTATGTTTCCCAGATTGCGATAATATCGCAGTTTCAAGTAGTCTAGGATCATTCAAACCTTCAAGAAAAAAGCCTCTTAAATTACAAAGGCCTTTTCTAAATACCATCTTTTAGAGTCGCATCGGCATGATGACAGCGAGATAACCATCCTCATCAGCTGGTTTAATCAAACCTGGCGACAAATTGTCCTTGAGAATCATGGAAATATTGTCCTGATTCTGTACCTGAAGAATGTCGAGCAGATAGCGGGCATTAAAACCAACAGAAAGTTCAGGACCCTGATAATCTATATCCATTTCTTCACGGGCGTCACCCAATTCCGGGTTGGATGACGATACTTCGAGGACGTTCTTTTTAAAAACCATTTTAACGCCGCGGGATTTTTCGCTGGAAAGAATAATCATGCGACGTAGAGCATGTAAAAATGAATCTACGAAGATAGAAGCTTTCAGTTCATTTGTCTTGGGAATAACACGGTTGTAGTCAGGGAATTCACCATCGACCAGACGCATAATAATAACCGTCTTGTCCTTGCTTACGACTGCATTATTATCCATAAAACCCAGCTGCAGGTCACCTTCTCCTTCTTCTGCCAGTTTTTTTAATTCCAGAATTCCTTTACGGGGTAAAATAACCCCTTTTGTTAACTCTGCGCTGTCAACAGGCTCTATTTGCTTATCTATCATCGAGAGACGGTGACCATCCGTGGCAACCAGACGCAGGTGACTGGTACTTTCCTGAACCTGGCAAAAAATACCATTCAAATTGTATTTGCTTTCGTCTTGCGACACGGCAAAGAATGTTTTTTCTATCATCTCTTTGCAAAGAGCACTGCCTAAAGAGATAAAATTACCTTTATTCGGTTTTGGAAAAGTAGGAAATTCTTCTGCAGATAAGCCGACAATATTAAATTGTGCCTTGCCACATTCCACTTCAATCCAACAATTTTCCTTGGCATTAAAGGTTATTTCTTTATCAGGTAATTCCTTTATTATTTCAAAAAGCTTTTTTGCAGAAACCGTTATTTTACCCGGCTTGCGAATATTGGCGGGATAGGATGACTGCATCCCAACTTCCAGATCTGTTGCCGTTAAATGTAATTCGCCATCAATTCCTTCAAGAAGCACGTTTGAGAGAACCGGTATGGTATTACGTTTTTCAACGATTCCCTGGACTCTGGCCAGCCCTTTGAGAAACACGTCTTTTTCTATGGTGAAATTCATAATGGCCTCCTCCATCAACAGGTTATATCTAATATTTAATAACTAATAAATAATAAAGATAGTAGTAATAATAGGGCCTGTTGATTTGTTCAAATTAGTGTTTTTTTAATAAATTTCAAATAGTTAATTGATTCAAAACTCACTGGACAAATTGTTTATTAAATGGGGATAAATAACCTTACAAAAATAATGTTTTTTCTCCACGGGTTTATCCCCATGTTTATTAACAGTTTATCCGTTGGTCAATTCTTTTCTTAAATTTTCTATCGTGGTACGCAGCTGAAAATCCTCCGTCATGAGTTTTTCTATTTTGCGAATAGCATGGATGATGGTTGAGTGATCCTTGCCACCAAAACGGTCTCCAATTTCGGGATAAGATGAAGATGTCAGCTGTCGGCAAAGGTACATGGCTATCTGTCTTGGTAAAACAACGGCCTTGAGTCTTTTTGCAGACTTCATGTCTGATATTTTCATATTGAAATGGATACTGACTTTTTTAATAATCTCTTCTACAGACAACTCTTTATTGCGCTCCACCAGGATATCTTTGAGCACGTCTCTGGTCATTTGCAAGGACACCGGAACAGCGGTCAAACTGGCATACGCTCCGATTCTGACAAGATAACCCTCTAACTCCCTTATATTATTACAGATAGAGTTAGCTAGAAACAGGGCAACATCTTCGGGAAGTTTAATGCTATTCTGCTCTGCTTTCATTTTTAAAATGGCCAACTTAGTTTCCACATCCGGTGGTTGAATATCTGCAATCAGTCCCCATTCGAACCTGGAACGTAGTCGTTCTTCGAGACCTGGTATATCCTTCGGAAATTTATCCGAGGTAACAATGATCTGTTTATGTGACTCGTAAAGTGCATTAAAGGTATGAAAAAATTCTTCCTGAGTACGTTCTTTGCCAGCTATAAATTGAATATCATCTATGAGAATCACGTCCATGGAGCGAAACTTGTTCCTGAAGTCATCCATTCTATTGTAACGTAGAGAATTAATGAGTTCATTCATGAACTTTTCAGACGTGTAATAACAGATTCTCGTTTGTGGTGATTTTTTGAGAATGGCGTTACCTATGGCGTTCACGAGGTGGGTTTTTCCCAAACCAACACCACCATAAATAAACAGTGGATTGTAGGTTGTCGCAGGATTGTTGGCAACGGCCATGGCTGCAGCGTAAGCAAACTGATTAGAAGAACCAGCAACAAATTCATCGAAGGTATATTTGCGATTCAGATTTATATCTGCAGAGTGGTTGCTTATATTGGTTTTTTCTTTGATCGCAACAGGTTTTTCTATTTCTTTGCCTGTTGTTTTGTTCTGGATAGTCTCTCTGGATTTTGTATCAATGGAAAATTGAAGTCGATAAGTCACAGCGGAAAGTTCGGAAAGAATTTTTTGAATGAGTTTACTGTAGTTTTCCTTGACCCAATCGAGCACGAAGCGGTTTGGCACTTCCAGATAAACCATATCCTGCTCGATCTTGACGAGTTTCAATGGCTTTATCCAAGTTGAAAAGTGCTGTGGACTGAGATTCAGTTCCAAATGCGTAAGAGTATCATCCCAGAGTTTACTCATAATCTGCTATAGTCTTTAAGAATTTAGAATTACAGAGGAATTTGGTGAAATGTACTTATCCACAAACTTTTAAACAACCGTGGATAACTTAAAATTGCTTTAAATACAGCAAGTTACATAAAACATTAGGTGCTTATTTGAGCTCGTAAAGACTAGCAGAGGAATTTTTTTATTGCAAGTCAAAATTCCGATTTTGAAATCAACGGGCGAGCCCCCATTCCTGTTTTCTTTCTTGACTTTGCTTTTAACTCGTGCTTAAAAGTTCTTTTCACAAATGACAGCACTTAATTTTCAATAAACAGGAGCAATAAAAGTCATGAAGCGTACATATCAACCCAGCAAGGTCAGTCGCAAGCGTACTCACGGTTTTCGTAAACGGATGCGCTCTAAAAGTGGTTCTAACGTTATCAAGCGTCGGCGTGCTCGCGGTCGTAAATCCCTGGCCGCTACAATTCCGAGCAAATAATAGTAAAGTCAACGGGTGAAAGGTGAACAAACCCTTGATAAGTTTCGCCGAATACGACGTTCAAGTGACTATCAGCAAGTCTGGCGAGAGGGGAAACGTTTTCATACCGCACATTTTATTGTGATTGTTACCCCTGGACGGGACTTGTCTCGTCTGGGGATTACCGTGAGTCGTAAAGTTGGCAACGCTGTTTGCCGTAATCGTTTCAAACGTTGGATTCGCGACTTATTCAGAAAGCACCATAAGCGTTTTAATTTAGCTATAGACATCTCGGTTATAGCTAAACGCGATGCTGGGTACCTGAATCATCTGCAAGTGGATCGGGAACTTCTAACAGTCTTTGCCCGCCTGGAGACCGATTATCATGATTAAACGGTTGGCCTTAGCGGGTATTTATTTTTACAGAGCCTTTCTTTCCCCTTTAAAACCACCTACCTGTCGTTTTTATCCTACCTGCTCTGCGTATGCTTCAGAAGCTGTTACTAAATACGGGGTACTGAGTGGTCTCTGGTTGAGTCTAAAACGTTTAGCACGTTGTCATCCTTGGCACCCTGGGGGGTTTGATCCCGTTGATCAGAGCCTCAAATAGGAGTTTTTCTTAAGTTATGAATTCAGCTGAAAATAAAAATCTTGTTCTTGCTATGGTTCTCATGCTGGTCGTCTGGTTGGGTTTTTCTTTCTTTTTTCCACCAGCACAGAAAAACCAGACACAGCCTCTGGAAAAAACCAAAGAGCAGTCTGTTGCCTCGATTGATGCCCAGGAACAGGTTATCTCCAATGATGGCCGTGCCGCCATCGAGACGATCGTTGCTCCGGTAATTATCCCTGCTTCAGAGACGAATTCTCCACCACGGGATGTCGTTGTTGAAACCGATAAATATCAGGCTGTTTTTACGACCCTGGGAGCACGGCTGGTCTCTTTCAAATTAAAGGAATACCGTACGACAGCAAGTGAAGCGTCTCCTCTGGTTCAGATGTTTGATGCAGGGTCGGAGCGCTACTCGACTTTGCGTACCACCGGATCAGAGGGTTTTCTGTTCAACGAGGATGCTCTCTTTGAAACTGCGACTCCAGATCTTGTTGAAGTTACTGGGAGTGATCAGGTTACAATCAGTTTTCAGCACGTTGCAGCGAATGGCATGCAGTATATGAAGAGTTTCGTTATCCATGGTGATCAATACACGATAGAGACGAAACTGGAACTGCATAACACGAATCAAACACCACTGCGCGGTACGGTAGAGTTCGCCCTTGTCCAGCGTTGGGATGAGTCCCTCAATGATGATAGCTACTCTTTTTCCGGACCGGCAACACTCGTAAAAGACGAAATTGAAGAAGTTGATGTTGATGATCTTAAAGAGGGCTCTGTCGCATACAATCAGGGTGTTACCTGGACCTCTTTTCAAACGAAATATTTTCTTTCCGTTGTCGTTCCAGGAGAGAAAACAGTTGAAAGGGTTCAGGTTTCGCGTCAGGGCGACACCATAGCGAATGTTGTTGAATCGCCTAACTTCACACTCAATGGAGGAGAGGGTCGTCGCCTGGATTACCTCGTTTTTGTTGGACCGAAAGAACCTGAAGCGCTTACCGCAGCCGGTCATCAATTAGACAGAATCGTTGGTTTTGGTTTCTTCGATCTTCTTGCCCAACCTCTTTTTGTGCTTTTGACCTTTCTTTATGGTTTCTTTAAGAATTATGGCGTAGCCATTATCCTCTTGACGGTAATGATCAAAATTCTTTTCTGGCCATTGACGCATAAGAGCTATTCTTCCATGAAGTCGATGCAGAAACTGCAACCGGAAATGCAGAAGCTTCGTGACAAGTACAAAAACGACAAAGAACGCCTTAACAAGGAGATGATGGCGCTTTACAAGACCCACAGCGTCAACCCTTTGGGTGGTTGTTTGCCGATGCTGGTCCAGATTCCTGTCTTCTTTGCACTTTACCAGGTGTTGCTCAATTCTATCGCTCTTCGTCATGCGCCTTTCGCCTTTTGGTTGACGGATCTCTCGGCCAAAGACCCTTATTACATAACACCCATCCTTATGGGTGCCAGTATGTTCGTACAACAGAAGATGACGCCGACCACAGCCGACCCGATGCAGGCCAAAATCTTCATGATGATGCCGATCGTCTTTACTTTCATGTTCTTGAATTTTCCTTCTGGATTGGTCATTTACTGGTTGGTAAACAACCTTTTAACAATTCTGCAGCAATATTTTATTCATCGAAAGGCCTCTTGAGTCACTGTTATGGAGAAGCAGTTCCTGCATGTCGAGGTCACAGCAGAGAACCTGGATATCGCTGTTGAGCAGGCCCTTGCACAACTGCACTGTTCGCGTGCCGAGGCTAATGTTGAGGTCTTGCAGGTTCACTCTTCCGGTTTCCTCGGGTGTTTTGGCAAACGTCCGGCAATGGTCCGTGTTAGCCTGCTTGACCGGGGAATTATTGCGCGTCAGATAACGGTTCGATTGCTCCTGTTGAGCGGTTTCGATGCCCAGGTTGAAATCATTCCCTGCAGCGACCAAATTCATCTCAGGCTCGTTTCGGATGATTCCGGTCTCCTGATTGGGCATCACGGCCAGACCCTTGATGCACTGCAAACGCTGGTCACCACCATGACAGACCGTCTCACCACAGACCGAACTGCGGTTGTTCTTGATGTTGATGGTTACAGGGAGCAACGCCACTTCTTTCTTTACCGTTTGGCGCGAGATTTAACACAGAAGGTAAGACAAACCGGGAAGCCTGCTTCAAGTCCCCCCCTTATTCTCGGTGAACGTCGCGTTCTGCATGAGTTCTTCAAGCAGGAACCGGATCTTGAGTCCTTGTCGAAACACCATGAAGGTGGTCGCAAGATCATTGTATTAAAGCATCGGGCTTGATGATGTTGTCTTTCGATACGATCGTTGCTCCTGTTACACCACCCGGGGAGGGTGGTGTTGGTATTGTTCGCCTCTCTGGCCCCTCATCTATCTGTTTTCTGTCAAACGCTTTTAAAGGTAAAACCCCGGCCGGCTCCATGGAGTCGCATCGCATGTACCACGGCTACCTGCTGGACCGGGAGTTCAAGCGGGTTGATGAGGTTCTGGCTGTTGTAATGCGTTCTCCTCATTCGTACACGGGCGAGGATGTGGTCGAAGTGCATTGTCATGGTGGCTCACTGGTGATGCGCAAGGTTCTGGATGTTTTTCTTGATGCCGGTGCTGTAATGGCTGCTCCGGGTGAGTTTACGCAGCGTGCATTTTTGAACGGACGTCTCGATTTGGCCCAGGCTGAAGCTGTTGCTGATGTTATCCACGCTCGTTCAGAGCGAGCCAGTCAGATTGCGCTTAACCAACTGGATGGTCATCTTTCTCGTCAAATTTATCGGTTTTCCACGCACATCAAGGATTGTCTTGCTTTGATCGAGGCTCACATTGATTTTCCTGATGATGAGGTGGGTGTCCTGGATCTTGCAACCCTGATGGGGCCAGTGCGCGAGATTTCGACCGAGATGAAGGTGCCTCGCAGGTTCTTTCGAATTCGGACGTGTGTTACGTGAGGGGATCAGCATTCTGCTTCTGGGTCGACCCAATGTTGGCAAGAGTTCCCTGATGAATGCTCTCCTTGGTGAGTCCAGGGCAATCGTCACAGAGGTTGCTGGTACGACCCGGGACACCCTGGAAGAACCGCTGGTTTTGGCCGGCATCCCTGTTACAGCTTGTGGATGCCGCCGGAGTGAGGGAGACTTCTGATCCTGTTGAACGCGAAGGCGTTCGACGCGCCCGGGAAAAAGCCTTGGCCGCTGACCTGGTTTTGCTTGTTGTCGATGGTTCACAAGCAACCACCGTTGAAGATGTTATGGCCTTCAAACTCTGTGAGGCAAACAAAACAATACTGGTGGTTAATAAGTGTGACCATGAAAAAATCTTTGATGTTAGTGTGTTAGGGTTTTGCGGTACTGTCGTGGAGTTGTCCGCAAAGTATGGTACTGGCCTTGATGCGCTACGTAGTGCAGTCGTGAAAGTTATAGGCTCAGGTTCGTTGTCAGCGGCGGGCGAGGGGGTTGTTGTTACTGAACGTCGTCATCGTGATGCGCTGCTTCAGGCAGTTAGATCACTTGAGGGGCTTTTGCTGTCTGTAGAAAATCGGGCTCCCCTGGAGTTCCTGGCGCTGGATGCTCGGGAAGCACTTGGCGCTCTGGGCCAAATCACCGGGGAGACAACCCCGGATCAGATATTGGACGAGATTTTTTCACGCTTCTGTATCGGCAAGTAACAATGTTCCACGTGGAACACCTCTTTTTGTTGTCTGTTCGATGTTCCACGTGAAACGCGGTTAATGGATCGTCTGGTGGGAGTTTGAGGGTATGGCGGAAAGATACGATGTAATCGTTGTGGGTGCCGGGCATGCTGGTTGTGAGGCTGCGCTGGCTGTCGCCCGTATGGGGTGTCGATCTCTCTTGTTGACCCTTAACCTTGATGCGGTGGCGCAAATGTCCTGTAATCCAGCGATTGGTGGTTTGGCAAAAGGTCACCTGGTGAGAGAGATTGACGCGCTCGGTGGCGAGATGGCACGAAATATCGATGCGACGGGTATCCAGTTCCGAGTTTTGAATACCAAGAAAGGCCCTGCTGTGAGGGCTTCGCGCGCCCAGGCCGATCGTGATCTCTATCGTGCACGGATGAAGCAGGTTGTTGAGGGTCAGGAAAGGCTCGATCTAAAGCAGGGGCAGGTCGTCCGGTTGCGGGTGGATGCCGGTCGGGTTTCGGGTGTTGAAACTCGAGATGGTCTTGCTTTTGAGGCTCCTGCGGTTATTTTGACAACGGGCACGTTTATGCGCGGACTGATTCATGTCGGGTTGGTGAACTACCCCGGTGGTCGAGCTGGCGAACCGCCATCCGAGGGATTGTCTGATCATCTCCGTGCTCTGGGGTTTGATGTCGGTCGCCTGAAGACCGGGACACCGCCGCGACTTGATGCGTCTACGATCAATTTCTCTTTGCTCGAGGCGCAGCCCGGTGATGACCAGCCACAGCCCTTTTCTGCTGATACCTTGTCAATAAATCAGCGTCAAGTCCCTTGTTATATCACCTACACCAATGAACGCACGCACGCCGTGATTCGGGCCGGTCTCGACCGTTCGCCACTTTATTCCGGTGTGATAGAAGGTGTCGGTCCTCGGTACTGTCCATCGATAGAAGACAAGGTTGTGCGGTTCCCTGAAAAAGAACAGCACCAGATTTTCCTCGAGCCCGAGGGGCTGGGTAGCGGTGAGATTTATCCGAACGGGGTCTCCACCTCGTTGCCGGTAGATGTGCAGTTGGCCTATTTGAGAACGATGAAGGGGCTTGAAAATGTAGAGATTATGCGCCCGGGATATGCTATCGAGTATGACTATGTTGATCCGGTGCAGTTGCGTCCTAGCCTTGAAGCTAAGGCGATACGGGGTCTTTATCATGCCGGGCAGATCAATGGCACCTCGGGTTATGAGGAGGCCGCGGGGCAGGGTTTGGTGGCAGGTATTAATGCGGCGTTGCAGGTTAGGGGGCGCGAACCGGTCGTGATTGGTCGAGACCAGGGGTATCTCGGGGTACTCATTGATGACCTGGTGAACCTTGGCGCGAAAGAACCTTATCGCATGTTTACCTCGCGGGCGGAATACCGCCTCCTGCTGCGTGAAGATAATGCTGACCAGAGGCTCAGCCCTATTGGGCGAGCGGTCGGTTTGTTGACTGATGAGCGCTGGGAAAGATTTACGGTCAAGCTTGCTGCGCTGGAATCGGGACGAGAGGTGTTACGCGGGCTGCGCATCGCTCCCGGCAACCTGGATGTCATAGAGCGGCTGGGCCTTAAGGATTTGAAAAATGGCGCGTCTCTGGAAGAGTTGCTGCGCAGGCCTGAAATTACCCTGGATGACCTGGTTTTTCTTGATCCGCATTTGGCCGGATTGTCTGCAGAGGTTCGTAGTGAACTGGAAACAGAGGTTAAGTATGCAGGGTATATCGCTCGTCAGTATGAGCAGGTTGAGCGTTTCCGCAGATTAGAAGGACTTCTTATCCCTTCTGGTTTTGATTATGACGCTGTTGGTGGACTCTCTGCGGAAGTGCGCGAAAAGCTGAAAAAGGTGCTGCCCAGCACGCTTGGTCAGGCTGGTCGTATTCCTGGTGTCACACCGGCAGCTATCGCAATTTTGTCCGTTATTCTAAAACGTTAACTGTTGAGGCCGCTGATTCCAATGTTGCAGGAGTTGTTGAAAAGGGCAGGCTTGGAGGTCCCGGCGGAGACGCTGCCGTTGCTTGAGCAGCTTGTTGATGAGTTGCTGCGTTGGACACGGCGGAGAAATTTGACCGCGATTACAAAACGAGACGAGGTGTTGGAGAAACACCTTGTGGACTCGCTGACTCTTTTGCCTTTTGCATCGCAGGCGAATCGTCTGCTCGACCTTGGCTCCGGCGCCGGATTCCCTTGCTTACCTCTCAAGATTGTTTGTCCCAGCCTCGAAATTGTCTCGGTGGATGCGGTTGGCAAAAAGCTTGATTTTCAAAAGCATGTTGCACGGACCCTGGGCTTGCAGGGGTTTGTCGCTCTTCATAGTCGCATTGAGGGTTTGTCGGAGCGGGGTGAATATCGGTCTGGGTTTGATCTTGTGACAGCTCGAGCCCTTTGCTCGCTCGCTGAGCTGGTCGCCCTGGCCGAGCCGTTTCTGGCTCCGGGTGGTCGTTTGGTCGCCATGAAGGGGCCAGAGGGTGAGCAGGAGTTGTTAGCACAACAAGAGGGGCTCCTGATGAATGGATGGACAACGTCCTTGCATCGCTCTATTCTGCCCGTGTCCAGGTCTGAAAGGTGTCTGATTGAATTAAGTCGATAGGGTGGTTTTGCACAACATATTGTGTGTAGTTTGATGGCTGCTTCAATATCTGGTAGTCACTCTGTTCAGGGCAAATTTCCTTTGCAGATCCAAATGCTTATGTTAGTCTGAGCGACTCAAAAAAGGTCACTGAAATCTTAAGGAGATTGAGGGCATGGCCCAAGTTATCGCCATTGCCAACCAGAAGGGCGGCGTCGGCAAGACCACAACATCCGTGAATCTTGCGGCGTCACTGGCTGTTGCTGAGAAGCGAACCTTGCTGGTCGATCTCGATCCGCAAGCGAACGCAACCAGTGGTGTTGGTATCGACCCGAACGGTGTGGAGCAGACGGTTTACCATGCCCTGCTTGGTTCGGTTCCGGTTGAAGAGGTGTGTCGGGAGACAAGTCTTGATTTATTACACCTGTTGCCGTCCAACCCGGACCTGATCGGTGCTGAAGTTGAGTTGATCTCTTCCCTGGCGCGCGAAAACAAACTAAAGACCGCCCTCTCTGACAATCAGGGACGAGTATGATTACATCCTGATTGACTGTCCTCCATCTCTTGGCCTTTTGACCATCAATGCTCTGACTGCCGCTGATTGCGTTTTGATCCCTCTGCAGTGCGAGTATTATGCGATGGAAGGGTTGAGCCAGTTAATCAACACGGTGCGTCTGATTCAGCGCGAGTTGAACCCGAAGTTGATGATCCGCGGCATCCTCTTAACGATGTTCGATGCTCGCAATAACCTCTCCCATCAAGTGAGTGAACAAATCAGAGAACACTTTACCACCCAGGTCTTTGAGACCATGATCCCCCGGAATGTGCGTCTTTCTGAAGCACCCAGTCACGGTCTGCCAGCCTTGCTCTACGACATCTCTTCGCGGGGAGCGACGGCTTACCTCGATCTGGCGCGTGAAATCATACGTATGGAGTCTTAAAAAGAATGGTCAAGCGTCCCGCACTCGGTAAAGGTATTGGTGCCCTGCTCACTTCGGCTTCTCTGGATGGTAGACACAAATACTTTCTCTGTCCCGTAGAAGAGCTCAGGCCACATCACCAGCAGCCACGCAAGACGTTTAATGATGCGAAGATGGCCGAACTTGTTGCGTCTATCCGCGAGAAGGGGGTGATCCAGCCTCTGGTGGTGCGGCACACGGGCGAGTATTACCAGATCATTGCCGGAGAGCGACGCTGGCGAGCTTCCCAGAAGGCCGGTCTCAAGGAAGTCCCGGTCGTCATTCAGGATGTTTCTGAAGACTGGGCTCTTGAAATGGCCCTGATCGAAAATATCCAACGCGAAGACCTGAACCCGATCGAGGAAGCCGAAGCCTATCGCTACTTGATGAGCACTTTCGAGCTTTCGCAAGAGGAAGTCGCACGGCGAGTTGGTCGTGAGCGGCCAACGGTTGCCAATGCATTACGCCTTCTGCGCCTGCCGGAAATCATCCAACAAGATGTGGTCACCGGCCTTCTTTCGATGGGACATGCCCGGGCGTTGCTGTCTCTGGAGAGTGTTGCACGCATTAAAGAGGTTCGCGATCAGATCGTCAAGAAACAGTTTTCTGTGCGACAAACCGAAGCTCTGGTCAAGAAACTGAAGGGTGGGCAGGTTAAGGCTGTTCCGCGAAAAACCAAGCTTGACCCGGAACTGGCGGACCTGGCAGCACGGCTGCAGCGCTCTCTTGGCACCAAGGTCAATATTCTGCCTCAGGCCCGTGGTGGCAAGGGCGGCAAGATCGAGATCAGTTATTATTCATCTGAAGAATTCGAGAGACTTCTGGATCTTTTCGAAGGTCGATAGACGTAAAGGATTGCTTCCGGCAAGTCGATTCATTTACTCATCAGGATTAAACACATGTTCAACAAGAAGGAAAAGGGACCCATGCGTAAAGAGACTCCGATAGAAAAGAGTGAGATCAAGGCATTCCTCGGCCCGGGCAGCCAGTTTGAAGGTAAATTGGTTTTTAATGAAATTGTTCGACTGGATGGTGCTTTTCGTGGCGAGGTGACCTCTCACGATACCCTGATTGTTGGAGAAAGTGCCGATATTCAAGCGGATGTGCAGGTTGGCACCTTGATCTTGAGTGGACGCTTCAAAGGTAACGTCAAGGCAAAAACACGGGTCGAGTTACGCGCTCCGGCTCATGTCGACGGTATGATTGAGACACCAGCCCTGTCCGTTGAAGACGGTGTCACCCTGAACGGTACGATCACCATGAGCAGTGGTGAGAGCAATCCTGCAGGCAAGCCTGTTGAACTCGGGATTAAAAAGTGATCAGGCAACGCCTGGTTTGACATCCTTGTGTCGTTATTGGTTCTGGATTGGTTTTATCAAAAGAGCCTTGACATAGTCGAAATGCTATGGTAGTTCTCTCCTGCTTTTCCCCATAGGTTAAAGCGTTGCCGGCCTTTTTGCTGTATACAGTATACCGCTGACAGATGGCGGTCCGAACTTAAAAAGAGGTAAGACAGTGATCAAGATTGACTGGACACTGCTCCTGCAGTTTTTCAATTTCATGATTTTGATGGCAGTTCTGAATGCACTGCTTTTCAAGCCTTTGCGTGCTGCTTTGCAGGCACGACGGGCAACCATCGAAAGCTCCAAGGCGAAGGTTCAGGATATTGACGAGCAGGTGCAGGCGCAAATAGCCCGCTACGAGGCTCAACTTCAGGAGGCCCGAACCAGGGGTGCGCAGGAACGTCAGGCTCTGCGCAAGGCGGCGCAGGAAGAAGAGTCCCGTATCCTTGGTGGTGCGAACCAGAAATCTTCTGAAAAGCTGAAGTTCATCAAGGAGCAGATTCAGCAAGAGGCTGATACTGCCCGTCAGGCGTTGCAAAATGAAACAGAAGCTATCGCCAAGAGCATTGCCGGAAAGGTTCTTGGGAGGGCGCTTTAGATGAAACAATCTAATCTTCAATCGACAATACTCAAGGGACTCCTGTTTGCCAGCCTGCTGCTCGTTCCAGCGATCGCAATTGCTGCTGGTGGCGGAGGTCATGCAGATAGTGGTGCTATTCTCAAGGATTTTCTCTATCGTTGCTTAAGTTTCGCCTTGATGGTTGGTCTGCTCGCTTATTTCGTGACCAAGCCGATCCGTAAGGGCCTCAAAGACCGCACGGAAGAGATCGCCAAGACGCTCGCTGATGCTGAGGCTGCCAAAGAGGCGGCTGAGGCCAAGCATCGTGAATACAGCGAAAAGCTGGCCAAAGCTACGGAGGAGATCGCGGTCATTGCAGACTCCATCCGTCGCGAAGGCGAGCTGGAGCGGGAAAAAATCCTGGCTGCCGCTAAACAGATGGCGGTCAAAATAGAAGAGGAAGCCGACAATAAGGCTTCAAGCGTGGTTGCCAAGGCACGCATCGAGTTGCGGGAGGAAGCGGCCAAGCTGGCTGTGGAACTTGCAGAAGACTTGCTTAAAAAGCAGGTCTCTACCGAAGACCAGAAGCGTCTGGTCGATGAATACATGCATAAAGTGGGAGAACTTCATTGAGCGTCAGTGCACTTACCAGACGGTACGCCAAAGCTTTGGTCGAAATCGCAGTCGAGGAGAAGGCGATTGTAGCCTACGGCGACGAGTTGTCCACGGTTAAGGATGTCCTGTCACAGGAAGAACTGTTGCGTCAGTTGCTCGACAGTCCCACTCTTGACCTGAAGAAGAAGGAAGCCATGCTGGCTGATCTCTGCAAGGTTATGGAGTTGTCGGAAGGAATGGTCAAGTTTCTTGGTCTGCTCCTGAGCAAAGGACGGCTCTGCTTCCTCGGTCAGATTGAAGAAAGTTACCGGCGTTTGGCGGACGACCTGTCCGGCATTATGAGCGCCAAGATTACGTCTGCCTGCGAACTGGATGATATTCAGCAGCAGGCGATCGCCACGAGCCTGGAAAAACGGACCGGTAAGCAGGTTGCTGTCACCGTTGAAGTCAATGCCGATCTGATCGGCGGCTTGCAGGCGGAAATTGGTGGTCGTCTCTTTGACGGCAGTGTCAAAACACAACTTAAACGCATCGAAGAATCCTTGAAGAATCCTTAACGAACAGGGTGATGAGGTCGTAATAATGCAAATCAGAGCAGAAGAAATCAGCGCAATTATCAAGAAGCAGATCGAAGGCTTTGGACGTGAAGTCGAGGTCAGTGAAACCGGAACGATCATTTCAGCGAGTGACGGTATCGCCCGTATTCATGGCCTGGATAACGCAATGGCCGGCGAGTTGCTGGAGTTCCCCGGTAACACCATGGGCATGGTCCTCAACCTCGAGCAGGATAACGTCGGTGCCGCGATCCTCGGTGATGCCGAGCACATCAAGGAAGGCGACACAGTCAAGCGGACCGAGCGTATCGTTCAGGTTCCGGTTGGCGAAGCGCTGATCGGTCGCGTGGTCAACGGTATCGGCATTCCGATTGATGGTCAGGGTCCGATCGAAACCGACACCTACAGCAAGGTTGAGATCAAGGCTCCGGGTATTGTTGCACGTAAGTCGGTTCACGAGCCGATGCAGACCGGTCTCAAAGCGATCGACTCGATGGTACCGATTGGTCGTGGTCAGCGTGAGTTGATCATCGGCGACCGTCAGACCGGCAAGACCGCGGTTGCGGTCGATGCCATCATCAACCAAAAAGGTCAGAACATGATCTGCATCTATGTCGCCATCGGCCAGAAGCGCTCGACGGTTGCACAGGTGGTTGACAAGCTCAAGAAGGCCGGCGCCATGGATTACACCATTGTCGTTTCCGCGTCTGCCTCCGAGCCTGCGCCGATGCAGTTCATCTCGCCTTACACCGGCGTCACCATGGGTGAGTTCTTCCGCGACAGCGGCAAGCACGCCCTGATCATTTACGATGACCTCTCCAAGCAGGCCGTTGCTTATCGCCAGCTCTCCCTGCTGCTGCGCCGTCCGCCGGGCCGCGAAGCTTATCCCGGAGACGTCTTCTATCTCCATAGCCGCTTGCTCGAGCGTGCCTGCAAGCTCAACGATGCCGAAGGTGCGGGTTCTTTGACCGCCCTGCCAATCATTGAGACCCAGGCAGGTGACGTTTCGGCTTATATTCCGACCAACGTTATCTCGATTACCGATGGCCAGATCTTCCTTGAAACAGACCTGTTCTTCTCGGGTGTGCGTCCGGCGATCAACGTCGGCCTCTCGGTTTCCCGTGTTGGTGGCTCTGCTCAGGTTAAAGCCATGAAGCAGGTTGCAGGCACTTTGCGCCTTGCGCTTGCCTCGTACCGCGAGATGGCCGCCTTTGCCCAGTTCGGCTCCGACCTCGATGCTGCAACCCAGGGCCAGCTGAACCGTGGTGCGCGCCTGGTTGAGATCCTCAAGCAGGGCCAGTATGTGCCGCTGCCGGTTGAGAAGCAGGTTATTGCGATCTTCGCTGTTAACAACGGCTACGTTGATCAGTATGAGACGACTGCTGTTCAGCGTTACGAGAGCGAAATGATTACCTTCATGGAAAGCAGCCACGCTGACCTGCTCTCTACACTTGCTGAAAAGAAAGCCATCGATGACGAGCTGGAAGGCAAGATCAAGGCCGCCCTCGATGAATTCAAGGGCCAGTTTGTCGCTTAATAACGCAACGATCGGGTAATAAGAGATGGCAAGTCTTAAAGACATTAAAAAAAGAATAGGCACGGTCAAGAACACCCAGCAGATCACCAAGGCCATGAAGATGGTTTCGGCGGCCAAGCTGCGGCGCGCTCAGGATGCAGTGACTTGCGGCCCGCCCCTATGCGGACAAGATGGCCGATGTGCTCTCCAGCCTGGCTTTGCGAGTCGATGCCGAGAGCCATGCGTTGCTTGCCGAGCGTGGCAAGGGCAAGGCCCTGGTTGTCTTGATCACTGGTGACCGTGGTCTCTGTGGTGGTTTCAATACAAACATTTCCAAGGCTGCTGAACGGTTCATCCGTGAAAAAACCGAGGGTTTTGCAAGCTACGAGCTGTTCATCGTCGGCCGCAAAGGTAATGATTATCTCAAGCGCCGCTCAGCTATGAACATTCTCAAGGTCCATGAAAACCTGATTGGTACAGGCCAGGTGTCTTATCCAACCGGAGCCCTGCTTGGCAAGGAAATCGTCGACCTTTATCTCAGCGGTGAATACGATGGCGTTTTCCTGGTTTTTAATGCATTCCAGAGTGCCATGACCCAGATCCAGACAGTCACTCAGTTGTTACCGATCGTGCCGAAGGAAGTTGCCGAAGGTACACAGGTTATCGATTACATCTACGAGCCGAATGTCGCCGAAGTTTTAGATGAAATCCTGCCAAAGCACATTGAAGTGCAGATTTTCCGCTCATTGCTCGAGTCTGCTGCTTCGGAACACGGTGCCCGGATGACGGCTATGGACAGTGCGAGCAAGAACGCATCGGAGATGATTGGCAAACTTACGCTGCAGTACAACCGTGCACGTCAGGCTGCAATCACCAAGGAATTGTTGGAGATCATCTCCGGCGCAGAGTCAATCAAGTCTTAAAGTCTTCAACGAATTATATATGCACAAACACCCCACCCGAACCCGAGTGGGCTGAATGGAGGAACGGTTCATCATGAATAAAGGACGCATCACGCAGGTCATCGGTCCCGTTGTCGACGTCGAATTTGAAGCCGGCAAGCTTCCCGAGATCTATCACGCGCTTAAGGTGACCAACCCATCGATTGACGAGCGGGAGTGGAACCTGGTTCTGGAAGTTGCCCAGCATCTCGGTGAAAATACTGTTAGAACGATCGCTATGGACGCGACTGACGGTCTGACTCGTGGCCAGGACGCGCTTGATACTGGCAAGCAGATTGTTATGCCGGTTGGTCCCAAGACCCTCGGTCGGATCATGAACGTGATCGGCGAGCCGGTTGACGAGGCTGGTCCGATCGGTGCCGAGCTGGAATGGGGCATTCATCGCCCTGCTCCTGAGTTCATTGAACAGTCAACCAAGGTTGAAGCCTTTGAAACGGGCATCAAGGTCGTTGACTTGCTCGCTCCTTATGCTCGTGGTGGTAAAATCGGCCTGTTCGGTGGTGCCGGCGTTGGCAAGACGGTTCTGATCATGGAACTGATCAATAATATCGCCAAGCAGCACGGCGGTTACTCGGTTTTTGCCGGTGTTGGTGAGCGTACCCGTGAGGGTAACGATCTCTGGCACGAGATGAAGGATTCCGGCGTTCTCGACAAGGCTGCTCTGGTCTATGGCCAGATGAATGAGCCTCCAGGTGCCCGTGCCCGTGTTGCTCTTTCGGCTCTGACCGTTGCCGAATACTTCCGTGACGAAGAAGGCCAGGACGTTCTGCTCTTCGTTGATAACATCTTCCGTTTCACCCAGGCCGGTTCAGAGGTTTCGGCGCTGCTTGGCCGTATCCCTTCAGCGGTTGGTTACCAGCCGACCCTGGCGACCGAGATGGGTGAGCTTCAGGAACGTATCACCACGACCAGTAAAGGTTCGATCACTTCGGTTCAGGCGATCTACGTGCCTGCTGACGACTTGACCGACCCCGCACCGGCCACCGCTTTTGCCCACCTCGATGCGACCACGGTTCTTTCCCGTCAGATCGCCGAGCTTGGTATCTACCCTGCGGTTGACCCGCTCGACTCCACCAGTCGGATTCTCGATCCGCAGGTTATCGGAGATGAGCATTACAAGTGTGCCCGTGACGTTCAGTATGTACTGCAGCGCTACAAGGACCTGCAGGACATTATCGCAATCCTCGGTATGGATGAGCTCTCAGAAGATGACAAGCTGACCGTATCTCGAGCCCGCAAGATCCAGAAGTTCCTCTCCCAGCCGTTCTTCGTCGCTGAGACCTTTACCGGTTCACCTGGCAAGTACGTGGAACTCAAGGATACCATCAAGGGTTTCCGTGATCTGGTTGACGGTAAATATGACAATATCCCGGAGCAGGCCTTCTACCTGGTGGGTACCATCGAGGAAGCCCTGGAAAAAGCCAAGCAACTGGCTGCTTAAATCAGTAAATTCCGGCATAAAGGAATAAACAGGCATGGCAGAAAAGCTTAAATTGGAAATGGTCACACCTTACAAGCGTGTATTGTCGGTGGAGGTTGATGAAGTGACCGCTCCCGGTACTCTCGGTGAGTTTGGTGTCCTTCCCGACCATACGTCTCTGCTGACCACTTTGAAGGTTGGTGAACTGACCTACAAACAGGGCAACGAGACATTTCGTGTTGCTGTCAACTGGGGCTATGTAGAAGTCGAAGACAACGTTATGACAGTGCTGGTAGAAACTGCCGAGCCGGCCGACCAGATTGACCTGGAACGTGCCAAGGCTGCCCTGACTCGCGCTGAAGAGGCCCTCAAAAAGCTCTCCAGCGAAGACAAGGAATTCAAAATCATGGAAGCTGCGCTCGAGCGGGCAGTCATCCGTGTTCAGGTGGCAGGTAAAACAGTCCACTAATCGACTTCAGTGATACATTATATTTAAGGGCGGCTCAAATGAGTCGCCCTTTTTATGTTCAGCTGAAGAGGGTCTTAACCTGAAGCAAGGATCGTTGCAGATGCTCTGGACTGTGAGCTTCAAGGGTCACGCTGGGTTGCGTGTGCATCAGGCTCAGTTTGTGCTGCAGACGGTGTAAAGTCGATGATTCCATCACCAACCGGAAGGTGTTCGTCAGCGCTGCCGTGGTTGTCGTGCAGGTGGAGATGAAAAAGCCGGGGGCCAATGGCGTCAAGCCATTCGGCCATGTTCAGGCGACCAAACAGCTGCCAATGACCGGCATCAAAGCAGTGGCCGAACCATTCTGAATCAATTTCATCTAGCCAACTGCACCAGTGTCTGCGGTGTCTCTTCATAGATATTCTCTATCGCGAGGCGGCAATTGCATTTTTCTGCAAGCTCAACAAGCGGTGGGAAGAACCCTTTCGCCAACGACATCCATGTCTGGTCGAGATTAGGGTAGCGCCATTTATCAACACCTGGGTGAATGACCATCAGGTGCGCGTTGAGACAGTCAGCAACGGATAATGCTTGTTTGAGGCGTTTCAGCGTGACATCACGAACGAGAGGATCAAGGGCGCCGGGGTTGAGATCAAAGAATGGCGCATGAACCGTTGGTCTGACCTTGGTTGCAAGGAGAGTCTTCGCAACCCGGTCCAGAAGCGCACGATCCAGAGTGTCCAAATCCGGACCCTTGACAGCAATTTCAGGCGTCAGACCGAGGTCAAGAACCAGCCCTAAAAAATTATCGACCTGTGCCCAGGGGACGTGGGCTCCAAGTTGAGTGCTCACGCCAGCGCCTCCCCTGCTATCTTTTCAAGTTGATTGATCGCGGGTCGTTCGCCGAGTGTGATCAGGACAGAGTTGGGTTCAATCACACTGGTGGGTGGTGGATTAAAAAGCATTTGGCCGTCAACCTGTTTGATACCTACGATAATGATACCCATGCTTTGACGGATGCCAGAATCGATCAGTGCCTTACCTGCGAGGAGGGAATCAGGCGAGATCCTGATCTCTTCGATTTGTAACTCAAGATTTTCACTCGCAGTCGCTATCTCGATGAAATCGACCACCGATGGCCGGAGAATTGCCTGTGCCATTCGGCTGGCTCCAATCGTGTAGGGGGAGATGACTTTGCTGGCGCCTGCACGCATCAGCTTTTTTTCCGAGCCCTCTTCGCCTGCGCGCGCGAGTATGAACAGTTTCGGGTTCAGGCCTCGTGCCGTCAGGGTAATATAGACGTTGTCTGTATCTGAAGTCACCGCGGTAATCAGGCCTTTGGCAAGATCAATGCCTGCGGCCTGCAATGTTTCATCATCCGTCGCATCTCCTTCGACATACATGTAGCCTTCGCGGTTGATACGCTCAATCAGGTGTGGGTCCTGTTCGACCACGACGAAAGGCATCGGTCTGGAGTCGAATTCACGACAGATCAGGTGACCTATGCGACCAAAGCCACAGATGATGTAATGATCCTTAAGTTTGCTGATGCGACTTTCCAATTTCTTCCTCCCAAGAATTTTACGCAACTGGCCTTCGAGTGTGAATTGGAGCAGACGACTGAGGGTATAGGCAATCGTACTCGTGCCGCTGATGATGAGAACAATGGTGAAGAGTTTGCCTTCCGGTGTGCAGTTCGTGGACCTCTTTGAACCCAACCGTGGAGAGGGTGACAACGGTCATATAGAGAGCATCAAAAGGCTGCCAATCTTCGATAAGATAGTAGCCGAGTGTGCCACTGGCGATAACTGAAATTAGCAAGAGCAACAGATATGCGCAGGTGTCGAACGGAATCCATTAAATGTCCCTCAATGAAAGCTTGGACGATGATAATCACGGGACGCCTAAAAGGCAAGCAGTTAAGTGGCTTAGCTCGCTGTGCATGACTAGAAAGGTCTTGACATTAGGTGTATACTGTATACAATTCAGAAAGTCCTGATAAAACGGAGTTTCTTTGTGCGAAAAAAACAAATTGAAAGACATCAGACCTTGACGGGAGAAGATCCTTGAAACCATTCGGGATGCCATCCTTAAAGGTACCATGAAACCAGGTGAACGCGTTTCCGAGCCAGATCTGGCAGACCGTTTCGGTATCAGTAGAACTCCGATCAGAGAAGCGTTCAGGCAGCTGGAATCGGAGGGTTACCTGCAGGTCGTACCGCGCAAGGGTGCCGTTGTTGCCTCACTGTCCGAGCGGGATATCGAAGAATTTTACGCAATCAAAATTATCCTTGAAGGGTTTGCAGCGCGGATGGCCGCTGAAAAACTGAGTGACAAGGATATTGAGCGTCTTGAAGCCATTAATGAACGCCTGGAAGCGATTGTGAAAGAAGGCGATGTTAAAAAATTCTTCCGTGTTCACAATGAATTTCATGAAGTTTTCATAAAGGCGGCAGGTAATGAAAAACTTTACGATATGATCAATCAGCTTGTTATGAAGTTCAGTCGTTTACGCCTGGCCTCTCTTTCACAGCCGGGCCGCATGGAAATTTCGGTCGAAGAGCATCGCAACATGATTGAGGCATTCAGAAATCATGATGGCAAGAAAGCTGACAGCCTGGTACGGCATGCCGCCACCATTGGCGCGGATGTTCTGATCCAGAGCATGGCGCAGGAAGAAATGAACGAGGGCAAGGCTGTTTCCCAGTGAGAAGGTCTGAAAAGTAGTACAGGAAAAAGAGTGACATCAACAGTAACGAGCAGAGGCCTGTCCAATGAGGATGGGCCTCTGCTCGTTTAAATTATATAAGGAAGTCAATTACGCAGTCGATGGCTACGCGCAATCAGGTTCGCAGCCCAGGTAAACAGAACCAGTGCCATAACGATAACGACACCGAAAGAAACTGTAAAGGGGAGGTCACCGACACCGAGGATGGCGTAACGGAAACCATCAATCAGGTAGAAAAGCGGGTTGAGGTGCGACACGTTTGCCCAGAATGGTGGAAGGATGGAGATGGGATAGAAGACACCACCAAGATAGATCAAGGGCAGAATAATAAAATTGGTGTACATCGACAGGGAATCGAAATTGTCGGCGTGAATCGCCGCAATGATGCCGAACTGGGCAAAGAGGAAGCTGGCCAGGCACGCCATGCTGATTGCGGCGAGCGGGTGTGCCCAGGGAAGCGTGGCAAAGAGACAGGAGATCATCCAGACCACCAGGCCGACGGCCAGGCCGCGTAACATCGCAGCCAGAGTGTAAGCCATGATGAATTGCTGCGGGGTGACCGGGGTGACCAGCAGATCGACAATGCTGCCGAGGTAGCGTGACATGAAGAGCGATGAAGCGACGTTGGAGAAAGAGTTGTTGATGACTCCCATCAGAATCAGCCCCGGAATCACGAACTGGGCATAACTGAAACCTTCGAGAACGCTGATGCGTTCTCCCAGGGTTGCGCCGAAGATGAAGAGATAGAGCGAAGCGGTAATCACAGGTGTCACCAGTGTTTGTGATGCGACCCTGAGAAAACGGCGAATTTCTTTTTGCAGCAGGGTGTAAAAAGGCAGCCAGTTGCTGTATGTCACGTCGTTACGTTGATTCATGGGATACTTTGCTCGTCTTGGTCAGCTGCAGGAAGATCTCTTCGAGACCGGCTGTTCTGGTTTCAATGTCGGCAATCGGCAGTCCGATTTCGCAGAGGCGCTGCAACAGGTCGCCGGTTGGCTGGCTGGCTGACAGCGTCATCTGCAGGATTGTTCCCGAGGAATCAAGTTCCGTCGCCTGACAGCAGAGATTGTCGGGTACCTCGGAGATCGGCGACTGCAGGCGGACCAGGATGCTGCGTGTGCCAAGCTCCTGCAGGAGGGTGCCGGTTGATTCAAGCGCGATGACTTCGCCGTGGTGCATGATGGCAATGCGGTCGCACATTTGCTCCGCCTCTTCCAGGTAGTGCGTGGTCAGCAGAATGGTTGTTCCCTGCTGGTTGATTTCCCGAACAAAATCCCAGAGGGTATGGCGCAACTCCACGTCGACACCGGCGGTCGGTTCGTCAAGAATCAACAGCCGGGGTTTGTGAATCAGGGCCTTGGCGATCATGAAGCGGCGCTTCATTCCACCGGAGAGTTTGATCATGACCTTGTGCAGGTGTGGTTTGAGACCCAGACGATCGATCAATTGATGGCGCCAGGCTTCATCATCACGGACGCCGTAGTAGCCTGCATGCAGGCGCAGGGCCTGGTCGATGGTAAAGAAGTTGTCGATGACGACTTCCTGGTGCATTACTCCCACCATGCGCCGGGTGGTCCTGTAGTCGGTCTGATTGTCAGCGCCGAATATTTCGATTGAACCACTGCCGATGCGGGAGACACCGCCAACCATGTTGATGGTCGTACTTTTCCCGGCACCGTTTGGGCCAAGTAGACCAAAAATTTCACCGGGCTCGATGGTGAAAGAGATGTTGTTGACAGCGACTGCGCCGTCGAACTGTTTGGAGAGGTTACGTATGGCAAGGGCTGGTATGATCATTGCGATTCAAGTTATGCTGCTGCAGGAACGATTGTCAAGGGTTGTTGTGAGCCGCAATTGACATCGGCTCGGGCAACAGGTAATTATGTACATTCAACGGAATAGTAAACACGGCAAAAGGTCGTGTTTTAAACTCTAACAACGAGAGGATATCAATGATGCCAGCTGTATGTCGTCCTTTGGTCTTGCTGCTTGGCCTGGTTTTAACCGCCGGGACTGTTTGCGCGGAACTTGAAAAGAGTCTGGTCAAAAGCCACTCGCTGGGTAAGGAAGCTGTCGATATTGCGCAGAGTGTCAGTGATGGCCGTCTGTTTGTTCTGCTGGCAGGGGGTGACGTTCAGATCTTTTCGGCCAATGGCCAGCCAGAGGATCGTTTCAATGTCGGTGCCGAAGTCACCAGCCTGGAAGTCTCTCCGGATGGCCAGATGCTTTATCTCGGCAATGGTAAAAGCAAGGAGTTGCAGTTTGTCAGCCTTTCCTATGTACAGGATCTGCCGGTTGGGTCTTCGGCCGTGAAGGGGGACGCAAATGCCCCGGTCAGCATTGTCCTTTTCGACGATTTCCAGTGCCCCTACTGCGCAAAGCTTGGTGCCGATTCTGGACCAGGTGGTCGCCGCCTATCCCAAGCAGGTCAAGGTGGTCTTCAAACATTTTCCTTTAAGTATGCACAAGTTTGCCCAGAATGCGGCCATCGCCAGTCTTGCTGCACGCAACCAGGGCAAGTTCTGGCCATTGCACGATCTGCTGTTTGAAAACTATAACAAGCTTAACGATGTCAAAATCCGGGAACTGGCCGAAAGCGTTGGTCTCGATATGGCACGTTTTGATCAGGACATGGCAAACCCGGCCCTGCTCCAGGAAGTGAGTAACGACATGCAGCTGGGGGCCAAGGCCGGTGTGCGTGGTACGCCTGCCGTCTATATCAATGGTCGGCAGCTCAAAGATCGCAGCATCAAATGGTTTCAGGCAGATGATTGATGCAGAACTGAAGAAAATTACCGGTCAATGAGTGAGCCGTTGCATCTAAACATACAGCGGATCTGAAGAATTCCTTCAGATTCGCTGTGCTCGTTTCGGGTAAGAGAGTACAACCCCTTTCTCTTCCCTTGGCTTTTTTATTCTTCGATGGGGTCGCGACGTTTACCGAACAGTCTGGCAACAATAATCCCGACCTCGTAAAGGATGACGAAGGGCACCGCCAGGGCTGTTTGTGAGAAGACGTCGGGTGGAGTGAGCACGGCTCCGATCACGAAGGCGGCCAGAAGCGCGAACTTGCGGTTACGTGCCAGCATCTTGTGGTCGACAATACCCAGACGTGCGAGAAAAAAGATAACCACGGGCAGTTCGAAGACCAGTCCGAATGCAAGCAGCAGTTTACTGGAGAGTGAAAGGTAAGAGCCCATGGAGAGCATGGCACTCAGTTGGCCGTCACCGGTGCCGAACTCGATCAGCACCTTGAACACCATGGGGAAGACGAAGCGAAAGCCGAAAAAGGCACCGCTTGCGAAACAGAGGGTGCTGGCTAGGACAAAAGGAAGGACGTAGCGTTTTTCGTTCTTGTAAAGACCTGGTGCGATAAAGGACCAGATTTGCCAGAAGATCACCGGCATGGCGACCAGCAGGGCAGCCAAAGCGCCGATCTTCAAGTAAGTGAAGAAGGGTTCCGTCGCGGTGATAAAGACCAGCGAGGTTCCTTCCGGCAAAGCCTTGCGGACCGGGTCGGCAATCAAATTGAAGAGCTGTTCGGCATAGGTGTAGCAGGCGAGGAAGGCGACCAGCCAGGAGATTCCGGAAATAATCAGTTTGCGCCGCAGTTCCTCAAGGTGTGAGGTTAAAGGCATCTGTTCATCGCTCATCCGGGGTATCCTCGGTTTTACTGTGTGGCTCTGCAGCGATGCTTTCCTTGTGACTGTCTGTGGCCTCTGGCGTAAGGGGGCCTGTTTCTGCGGCATTGGCTTCCGGCGGATAGGTGTCAAAGATGGCGCCGGGTGGTGTGAGCTTGCCGGGTTCCCCCGGTGGACGCTTGAGGTCGTTACTGCGGGTTTCTTCTGCGAAGGTTTGCTTGAGTTCGTCGGAGGCCCGTTTGAATTCTGAGAGACCGCGACCGAGAGCCCGTGCCAGGTCGGGCAGGCGTTTCGGGCCGAGGACGATCAGGGCCAGGGCCATTATCATGAGCAGTTCAGGAAAACCGATACCAAACATATGTGGGCACCTTGATCGGGGTTGATAATCTGGGAAGTGTGCTGAGAATACCGGCAAAAAGAGGCCCTGTCAAGAACCGAGGGAGAGGTATAAGCATTTGACATATCAAGGTTTTTACTCTAGTATGCGGCAATCTTCAAGCAAGGAAACGGTTGTATCATGAATGAGAACGAAATCATTAGTGAAATCCTTCGGTTGGCAGACGAGCGTGATGCCCTGATCCTGGCGCACAACTATCAGCGTGATGAAATTCAGGAGTTGGCCCACATCACTGGCGACTCGCTCGCTTTGTCGATGGAAGCAGCGCGTACCGACAAGCCGGTGATTGTTTTCTGTGGTGTGCACTTCATGGCAGAGAGCGCTGCCATTCTGGCACCTGAGAAGATTGTCCTGCTTCCGCGCCTGGATGCGGGCTGTCCGATGGCGGATATGATCACTGCAGAAGGCCTGCGTGAATTTAAAAGCCGCTATCCCGGGGTGCCGGTGGTTACATATGTCAATTCCAGTGCCGCCGTTAAGGCCGAGAGTGATATCTGCTGCACGAGCGCCAACGCGGTCAAGGTCGTCGCCTCTCTTGCGGAACCGGAAGTGATCCTCGCGCCCGATCGTAACCTGGGTCGATACATTGCCGCACAGGTGGATAAAACCTGTTATTTCTGGGACGGCTACTGCCCGACCCATGAACGTTTTACCGTTGCAGATGCCAAACAGGCCATGGATGACTATCCGGACGCGCTCTTTATGGCACACCCGGAGTGTCCACCTGAAGTACTGGCCCTGGCAGACCATATCTGTTCCACCAGTGGCATGTACACCTTCGCCCAGGAAAACCCGGCCCGGCAATTCATTGTCGGAACCGAGGCGGGCATTCTCTATCGCCTGCGCAAGGACAATCCTGACAAGGAGTTTATCTTGCCGACAACGCGGCTGATCTGTCCCAACATGAAACTGACCTCCCTTGAGGACATCCTTCTGGCACTGCAAACGATGAGCCCGCAGGTGACGGTTCCTGAAGAGATCAGGCTTCCTGCCAAGGTGACCCTGGATCGTATGCTGGCCGTACCACGTGACTGATTCTCTACCAAGAAATAGCAGCGAGGCATTTTCCCCCGCCGGGACTCGGCATGTCCGAAACGACTGAAACCCGCGTTCAAAATTGTACTTTATCCGGAGTCCTGCATCCTTTCGCGAGGGGGATTTTCGGTCGAAGCGAGATCCTTGGACTGAATGGCAGCAGTGATGCCTGGTTCGCCGCAGAGCTGCTGGCTCGCAACCCGCGTGACGAACGCCTGCTGGTTGTCGCATCCACTCAGGCGGAAGCCCAGCGTTTCCATCAGGCCCTGAGTTTTTTCCACGGCCGCCAGGCCGATATCCTCTTCTTCCCGCACTGGGAGACAGAACCCTACGCACCACTCAGCCCCCATCCCGAAATTGAAGCGACCCGACTGGCAACCCTGGCCTCTCTCGACAAGGGCCACGGCAAAGCCATCGTCACCACTGTCAAGGCTCTGCAACAGAAGGTCCTACCCCGCCAGGTCCTCGATGCTTTGCGACTGCAACTGGACGTTGGCAGTGACCTTCCACGAGAAAAACTGTTGCAGGGTTTGACTTCGCTCGGCTATCAGCGCGTGACCCTGGTCGAAGATCGTGGCAGTTTTGCCGTGCGCGGAGACCTGGTGGATCTTTTTCCGCCGATGCTGGATCAACCGGTACGGCTGGTTTTTTTCGGTGATGAACTGGAAGAGATCCGCAGCTTTGATCCTGCCAGTCAGCGTTCTTCTGACCATCACCTGCTCCGGCTTGAACTTGCTCCGGCCCGTGAGATGATTCTGGCCGGCAGTCACCTGGAGACCTTCACCCGCCGCTTCAAACAACGGTGTGACGAACTGGAAATCCCGCGCGGGCAACGTGAGGTGATCCTTGAAGAAGTTCGCGAGGGATTACTTGGCCCCGGTCGGGAGAATCTTCTGCCGCTCAATTATGACGCGCTTGATACCCTGTTCGATTACCTGGAAAAATTCGCTTGGCTGCTTCTGGATCCCTCCGCGATCACCACCGCTGCTGATGAATTTAGTGAGGCCGTGCAGGGCGGTGAAGAGCGGGCAACACGAGGCAGTGAGCCGTTTGTGCCCGCATCGGCTTTTTATCTCGACAGTCAAATGCTGGAAACGCGCCTGGGCCAGGGACCACGAATCGACCTGGCGTCGCTACAGCTTTACCAGCTTGAGGATGAACACCCTGTCTACCGTGTGCCGGTTACGGGAAATACCGACTTACGTCCTGACCACGTGGAACATGATGGCAGTTTAGCCCCGCTGGTGAAGCATTTGCGGGAGTGGTTGAGCGATGGCTGGAAAATCCTCGTGGTGTGTCACCAGCGCGGGCAGGCTGAGCGACTGCTTGATCTGCTGGCTCCGCACGAGCTGCCTGTTGCCTGGATTCCGGAGCTGGTGCCCGGTCGGGAGTTCCCGATCGGAATGACGGTAACCGTCGGCTCTCTGGATTGCGGCTTCAGGCATGCCGAAGGCAAGCGGGTCGTCATCTGTGATGACGAGATTTTTGGACCTCGCACTCACCGAAAGTCTCGCCAGAGACAAAGATTCTTTGAATCCTCGCTGGCTGACCTGAAAACCGGTGAGCTGGTCGTGCACGCCGATTATGGTATCGGCCGTTACCTGGGGCTGGTGCATATGCAGACCGGTGCCGTGGAGGGTGATTTCATACACCTTGAGTACGCTGGCGAGGATCGCCTCTATCTGCCGGTGGAGCGGATCGAGAAGGTCCAGAGGTACATGGCGGATGGCTCAACTCCGCGGCTCGATAAAATGGGCAGCGGTGCCTGGGAAAAGGCCAAGCTGAGGGCTCGGGCGGCGATAGAAGAGCTGTCGCGCGATCTTTTACAGATCCAGGCGCGCCGAAAGATGGCAGACGGTTTCAGGTATACGCCGCCAGATCGCCTGTTCCGCGAATTCGAAGCCGCTTTCCCTCACGAGGAAACGCCTGACCAGCTCGAAGCGATTGCGGCTGTTCTCGAGGATATGACCTCGGAACGTCCGGTGGATCGTCTAATCTGCGGCGATGTTGGCTACGGCAAAACCGAAGTCGCCATTCGTGCCGCGTTCAAGGCTGTGCTCGACAGCCGCCAGGTTGCCGTTCTGGTGCCGACCACGGTGCTGGCCAGGCAGCATCTGGAAACATTCCGGCAGCGGTTTGCCGATTATCCGGTGAACGTGGAGATGCTGTCGCGTTTTCGTACCCCGGCTGAGCAGAAAAAAATCATCGGGCGAACGGCGGCCGGGCAGGTCGATATCCTGATCGGAACCCATCGCCTGTTGCAGCGCGACCTGCGTTTCAAGAACCTGGGCCTGATCGTTGTCGATGAAGAACAGCGCTTCGGGGTGACCCATAAGGAACGCCTGAAAAAGATGCGGGCCGAAGTCGACGTTTTGACCCTGACAGCGACGCCAATCCCGCGTACTTTGCACTTCAGTCTGGCAGGGCTGCGTGAATTATCGATTATCGACACACCGCCGGTGGACCGTCAGGCGATACGTACCTACGTCACCCGTTTTGACGACGATCTGATCCGTGATGCGATCCTGCGCGAGTTGCGTCGCGGAGGCCAGGTTTACTTCGTCCACAACCGGGTGCAGTCGATTGATGCGATGGCTGATTTTCTGCGGCGGCTGGTTCCCCAGGCCAAGGTTGGTGTCGGTCATGGCCAAATGACAGAAAAAGCCTTGGAGGCTGTCATGCTCGATTTTATCGAGGGCCGGGTCAATCTGCTGGTGTGCACAACGATCATTGAAAACGGTATCGATATCTCCACGGCCAACACCATGATTGTCAATCGCGCGGACTGTTTTGGTCTGTCACAACTCTACCAGTTGCGCGGCAGGGTGGGCCGCTCTCATCAGCGGGCCTATGCCTACCTCATGATTCCCGGAGAGGGCCTGCTGACGCGAGATGCCCGCGAGCGGCTTAAAGTCCTGCAGGAGCAGTCCGAGCTGGGGGCCGGTTTCCGCATCGCTCGTCACGATCTTGAATTACGTGGAGCGGGGGACCTGCTCGGTGCGCGACAGGCAGGTCAGGTGGCTGCCATCGGTTTTGAAATGTATACCGAGCTACTTGAGGAAACGATTCAGGAACTTCAGGGGCAAAGCCGCGAGGAGCGCATTGATCCGGAGATACGCCTCGGCCTGTCCGCCTTTCTGCCTGAGAATTATGTCTCTGACCCCAACCAGAGGCTGGTGCTTTATCGCAAGCTGGCCTCGGCCCGGAATGATGAGGATATTTACATGGCTGGTGATGAGTTGCGCGATCGTTACGGAGAGCTGCCGTCTGCGGCGGCGTTGCTGCTGGAAGTCATGAAGTTGCGGGTGATTATGAAGCAGCTGCGCGTCGAACTCGCGGAGTTTGATGGCCACAACCTGGTCTTTGCTTTCCCGGCTGACACCAGGGTTGCGCCCGAGCAAATCATGAGTCTTTTGCAAGACAGCCATAAATACCGTTTCAGCCCCGACTATCGCTTGAGTATTCGTCTTGGCCGATTACCCAAAGAAGAGGTTTTGACCATTGCCAAAAAGGAATTGCAAGCATTTTGTCGGCTATGATAGTTTGAACCACCTTTTAACCGACTGATCCTCATAAAACCATGTGCAAATATCTCTTACAATTCCTGTCCCTTCTCCTCCTGTCTGTTCTCAGCCTCGTCGCCGGTTGTGATTCGGGACCGGTCACTGCTCAGGCCTCGCCACTGATCCGTATCAACGATCACGAGATCAGCAAGGCTGACTTTCTCGCAGCGTTTGAAAAAAGCCTGCAAAAAGATCAGTCCCTGAGCAGTATTGAACGTGAAGAACTGCAGCGATCCTTTCTGGTACAGCTGATTGATCGTGAACTGATTCACGCAGAGGCCAGGCGTCTTGACATCACCATCGCGGAGGCTGATGTTGAAACAGCACTGCAGGGTTATCGTCAGGATTACCCGGGCTCCAGCTTTGACACGATGCTTCAGGAGCGCGGCATAACGCTGCAATTCTGGCGTGAGGAGCTTAAGGAAAGTCTGATCATGGAGAAGCTTCTTGAGCAGGCTGTTTATTCCATGGTGTCTGTCAGTGATGAGGAGGTGGCCGCTTATTATGCGGCTAACCGCGACCAGTTTGACCGGCCTTCCCAGGTCAGAGCCCGACAGATTGTCGTGGCGGACGAAGCAAAAGGCCTGGAGGTGCTGGGGCTGTTGCGACAGGGACGCCCCTTCGCGGAGATTGCTGAGGAATATTCCCTGTCTCCGGACGCACTACAGGGCGGTGACCTCGGTTTTTTCGGGCGCGGTGAAATGCCTCCTGAGTTTGATGCCATTGTTTTCGATTTACCGGTCAACCGGTTGAGTGACCTGGTCAAAAGCGAGTATGGTTATCATATCTTTCTGGTCGAGGAAAAACGTCAGGCCCAGCGTCTCAGCAAGCAGGAGGCGACAAAAGAGATCCTGACGCAGCTGGAGGCCCGTAAAAAGGAAGAAGTTTACCTGGGATGGTTACAGGAGATGCGTGCCCGTGCCGTGATTGTTGTCGACTGGGCTCAACTTGAAGAGAACACCAAAAAGACGAAATAGGAAAGAGGACAGAATGAGAACCCTGGGCATTGCACTTTTGTTGTTCTGCAGTATCGGCCTGAGCTCGGCTACGGCGCAAGTTGTCAGTCGGATTGCGGCCGTTGTGAATAAGGATATCATCACGACGTATCAACTTGACCAGAAGTTGCAGGAACAACTGGCCAAACAGGACCGCCAGCCGTCTCCCGCACAGCTGGGCGCCCTGCGCCAGGAGCTGCTTTCCCGCATGATTGAAGAGACGCTGGTCCAGCAGCGGATTAAAGCTCTCAACCTGAAAGTCTCCGATGAAGAAATTGAAACGGCGATCCTCGATGTCCAGAAAAAGAATCAGTTGACCCGCGAAGCCCTGGAGAATGCCGTCCTGACTCAGGGGATGGAGTTTGATGCTTACCGTGAAAACCTGAGCAAGCAGATTCTCCGCTATAAACTGATCGGAGAAGAGGTGCGCAGCCAGGTTGATGTCTCCGAAGGCGAAGTGGTGGAATATTACCGGGCTCACCTGGAGGATTATCGTTTGGCTCCCGAGGTTCTGCTCAGTGCTATGACCTTTCCGGTCTCTGCCAAGGCTTCTGATCAGGAGCGGCGGAAAATTTTGCAGATCGCAGGTGATGCCCTTGATCGTTTGCGCAAGAATGAAGAGTTAAGCACCGTTGTTGCCAGCTATGATAAGACTTATGGTGCGACAGGTGGAGAACTGGGGCGCTTCACAGATAAAGAGCTGGTTCCGGAGTTTGTCGAGGCCATCAAGGGCGTCGAGACGGGTTATTTCAGTGAGCCGGTAGCAACAGCGGCGGGAATTCACCTGTTGAGAGTCGATGAACGCTTTCCAGGTGGCTTGCGCCAGTTCGATAGCGTGAACCATGAAATCCATCAGATGATTCTCGATCAGAAGACAGATGCCCGCATCAAGGAATGGACCCGTGCCCTCAAGACCAAGTCTTTCATTGATATCAGGCTATAAACGGCCCGAATCTTACCCTGGTAAAAAAGTCTTGTCCCTTGCGCACGGAGCGCAGACGAATTCAGCAGGAGAGGAAGAATGGACATCGACCTGGATGCGTTGCGTCACTTGCTCAAGAAACGCACTGATGAAATAGAATTGATCGTTGCCGGAACAGGCTATCTGGCTAAAACGGTCATTGGCGTAGGCACTTTTTTACTCGATAACCATGGCGATGTCGATTTATTGACGGCCAAACAACAGGTCACGTTTGAAAAATTTCTCAAGCCGCTGCTGGAAAAAAAGTCTCGGTAGCTGGCAGCCTCCTCTGAGTCCTTGTGGCAGCCATGAATTCACCCTTTTTCCACATCGAACATAACGCGGGAGTAATTATGAAAAATCAGGATCTCCGGCCACGCAGTGGTGCTCTTGACGACATTCTCGGCGTTAGCTTTCCCGTTCTGGATGATGGGTTCATTCGCGTCATTGATTACATGGGGACAGATGCTTCCATCGTACAGGCGGCGCGTGTTTCATACGGGGCTGGTACGAAAAAGGTCAGCGAGGACCGGGGCCTGATTCGCTATCTCCTGCGTCACAGGCACACGACTCCCTTTGAAATGTGCGAACTCAAGTTACATGTGCGGGTGCCGATGGATTGCTGGAGGCAGTGGATCCGACACAGAACAGCAAGCGTTAACGAGTACTCGACTCGTTACTCTGTCGCCGTTGATGCCTGTCGGACCACACAGCCAAATGAGTGGCGTTCTCAATCGGATGTCAACAAGCAGGGCAGTGGCGATGCGATCAGCCAGCAACTCGGGGAAAAACTCACCAGGTCTGAAGCGGAGTTTCATGCCGCCAGCAAGGAGCTCTACGCCTACCGTCTAGAGTGTGGGGTTGCACGCGAACAGGCCCGCAAGGATTTACCTCTCTCCACTTACACGGAAGCCTACTGGAAGGTCGATTTGCACAACCTGCTGCATTTTTTGGCCCTGCGCATGGACTCGCACGCACAGTATGAGATTCGTGAATATGCTCAGCTGATTGGCCGGGAGATCGTCAGTCAATGGGTTCCCCACACCTGGGAAGCGTTTCTCGAATATCGTTTTAACGGACTTTATCTCTCTGATTCCGAAACCAGGGTTCTCTCTCTCGTTGCCCAGGGGAAGGCAGCGGAGGCCAATCAGTTGCTTTATGAGATGAAGTGGTTGCAGCACAAGGATTCGGCTGTTAAAGAGTCGCGGGAAGCGTCGGAATTCAAAGAGAAGCTGCAGAAAATGGGAATGCCGGTGCCTTGGTAGTTTGGCAGGCGTTCAGGAAATAACAAGGCAGGCAACGTTGGTTGCCTGCCTTGTTTGTTAAGAGGGTGATGATCGAGACTCTTCCCGATTGACAGTTACTGGCTGGCTTATGGCTTTTTTTGTGATATGAGAGTAAGGGTGGGAGGTCTTCGTGATTTACAAGCCGATCATCTATCTTGCCTTCGTGCTGCTGCTTCTGGCTGGAAATGCAAATGCAGGTGAGTACCTCTGTGATGCTGATTATGAAATTCTTGTGACCCAGGGGGATTCCGCCCGTCTCGAGAGCATCTGCGAGGCGTCCAGGAAGGCGATAGAGTTTTTGTCCCTTTATCAACTTCAGCCGAAACAGCCGATCAGGATCACGATTGTTGAAACGGAGGTTTTGAATGAGGGGTTTGACGCTTTCGGTCGATATGACAGCCGCAGTGATAATATTGAACTGATGTCTTACCAGGCCATTTCAGCCCAAGCTGGTCGCCCTGAAATGTTCGACGAGCCGTTTGATGAGGTTCACTATTCAGGGGCGGTGGCTCATGAGGTCGCGCATGCGGTGATGCAGCACAACCTGATGAGTCAACTGGTCAGTCCGGCACCACAGGAATACCTTGCCTCGGCAACCCAGCTTGCGGTGATGCCGGCAGAAAGGCGTCAGTCAATTATTCAGGCCATGGACGTCGGTCCATGGCAGTCTGGTGATGCCATCAGCGACGTCTACATGGCGATTGCTCCCGGAAAATTCGCGGTCAAATCCTATCTGCATTTAACGACGATGGAAGAGCCGGAGGCATTCATAAAGCTCCTGTTGAAGTCAAACTGGTTTTATGTTTATGTACCTTGAGCTGTGATGCTTGGTCATTGCCCAAGCGCAAATAGATGATCTGGTGGCCCCAGCAGTTGCACGATAAGATTTCACTCCTCTGAGTTTGACTCATTCTAGCAATAACAATACAATGCCCGAGCGATTGAAGTGCCATTGGTTGAGGGGGAATCGAATGCATGGAAAAAGGATCGTCGTTATTGATGACTGTCGTCTGACGCTGTCCGTCGTCAGGGATATGCTGGAAGCAGAAGGCTATGAGGTTGCAACCGCAGGAAGCAGCCTGGAAGCAAATCCGATTATTTTTAATAAAAACCCCCCCGATCTGATCATGATCGATGTCGAGATGCCTTTTCTGAATGGTGAAAAGACAGTTCGACATCTGAGATCTCGTACAGGCAGCAAAGGACTCTCGGTGTTGATGATCTCTGCCAAGGCTCCAGAAGAATTGTCTTTGATTGCCGAACGTGCAGGAGCCGATGGTTTTGTCTGCAAGCCCTTGTTGGCGAATGTCCTGTTGCCACAGATCACGGCCCTGATCGCCGCAAAATAAGTGCGCCGATGGCCTTATGCTCCGTTGTCCTGTGACTCCCCCGCTAACCTGAAGCGATTGAGATGTCCACCATGCGTTTCATTCACACTTCCGATATCCACCTTGGCAAAACCTACCGCAACTCCTCCGGTGAAGCAGAACGCTACGAAGATTTTTTCCGTTGTCTGTCCGGCATCGTCTCCGATGCCATTGAATCAAACGTTGACTTTGTCCTGATTGGCGGCGACCTGTTCCACGTCGGCCAGATTCTGCCGAGAACGTTTGCCAAAACCATCGACACCCTGCAACCTCTCAAAGACGCCGACATCCCCTGCATCGCCATCGAAGGCAACCACGACTGGATTCACCGCCGCGACAGCATCTCGTGGATGGAGGCGCTCTCGCAGATGGGTTACATCAAGCTGCTGCGTCCTTCACGCACCGAAGACGGCGGCTACCGTTTCGATCCCTTCGACGAAGAAACCGGCATGGGCGGGCATGTCGAGATCGATGGCCTCAACATCTACGGCCTTGGTTACATCGGTGCCCAGGCAGGCAGTCACGTCGAACGCATCTGCGAAGCGGTGACCACCGAAAACAACCTGTTGCTCTTCCACGTCGGTATCTGGAGTTTCTCGCCGGTTGAGATCGGCAACATGAAGCTGGAAGAGGCACATCCTCTGGCCGAGACATTCGGCTATGTCGCTCTCGGTCATGGTCACAAGCCTTACGTCATCGAAACACCCGAAAAGAAACCCTACGCTTACAACCCCGGTTCACCGGAGCGGGTCAATTTCGGCGAAGAGAAATATGACAAGGGCTACTACTTCGTCACTGTTGAAAACGGCGAATTTACGACCGAGATTCAGAAACACGTCGCCACGTCCGATGTTTGTTGAGACGATCGATCTCGAAGGGGCCGAGAATGCCGAACAGGCGCTCGACGCTGTTTCGCGAGCAGGTGGTGGCCAAGGTCGCTGACCTTAGATGATGAGCGCAAGCCGTTGCTGGAGCTGAAGCTGGTTGGTCGGGTTAGATTCCATCCCTTCGAGCTGGGACGCGAACGGCTGAAACTGGTCCTTGAGGAGACTCGTCGATCCTCTGCATGTCGAGATCAAGAATCACCTCTCTCTGGTCAGCAGTGCCGGCGAAGAGAAGCGGCCAAGAAGAGCCTGGCGGAGATCGAGCAGGATGTTCTGCGTGAACTGATCGACTGCCGGCAGCGATTACCAGGGCCGCGAGGATGAACTCATCCGCCTGTCCATGCTGCTGCGCAATGCGGTGCAAAAGGGCGATGTCGATGGCGATGAACTGCTGGCGTTGCTCGACGGGGAGGGACGCTGATGCAGATCCTCTCCATCCATCTGAAGAACATCAAGTCGCACCGTGATACCGAACTGAACTTCTCTCCCGGCATCAACGTGCTCTCCGGTCCGAACGGCGTCGGCAAGAGCACTATTTTCGAAGCGATCGGCTATGCCATGTTTGGCGTCGATGCGCAGAGCTTTGTCGGCAACGTCGAGCGCTTTATCACGATCGGCGCCAAGCGGGGCGAGATTGCGGTTGTCTTTCAGCTGGCTGACGAGGAACGCTACCGGGTCAGCCGGACGGTCGGAACGCCCTCAAAGTGGCTGCTGGCCAAAGAAGTCGGCGGCGAGTTTGAGGTCGAGGAGCACAAGGACAGCCAAGGAGACCGAGGCGCGCCTGAAAGAGTTGCTCGGCCTCGACAATGGCCGCTCGCTCGCCGAACAGTTCGAACTGGTGATCGGCCCTTTCCAGAACGAATTTCTCGGCCCGTTTGTCATCAAGCAACCGACCAAACGCCGCGACAAGTTCGACGAGATTCTCGGCATCGACACCTGGCGCAAGACCTTCAACGAAACCAAGGTGCTCGCCAGCACCATCAAGGCGAAGATCGAGTCGCTGCGAGAGCGCCATCGGCCCCCTCAAGGAGCAGGTGGCCGAACTGCCGGTGAAGAAAGCGGAGCACAAGACTGCCAAGCAGGATCTTGAGCAGGCCGAGAAGGAGCTGGTCAGCCAGCAGCAAAAGCTCAAGGAGTTGGAAACCTGCTGGTTGATATCGATAAGCGTGAGCAAGCAGCTCAAGGAGCTTGCAGGTCGAGATCGACAAGCTCAAGGAGCGGATCGAAAACGGCAAAGAGAAGATCGGCAGCCAGAAGCTGCTGATCGGTGAGGCGGAAAAAGCGCACAAGGTTATTGTCGCAGACGGCTCCCGGCAAAAAGGCCTTTGAGCAGGCCGAGACGTCTCTTGACCGAACTGCGTGAGCAGGTCAAACTGCAGCGCCAGCTCGAACAGGAGGTGGCCGGACTTGACAAGCAGGTCAGGAACCTTGGGCGAACGCTTCACGGTTGAGTCGAAAGCGATCGAAGCAGAGCCGCAAAGAACTGCTCGCTGAAGAGCAGTCCATGGCGGATAGCCGGAAAAGCCCTGAGCGTTGACGAAAAGCAACAGGCTCTTGCTGCTCGTCTGCCGGACATTCGTGTATGCCATTGATGAAGCTACGTAAACAGCTTGGCCAGCTCGAAGGGCGCCGTGCCGGGCTCGAAGAGGGGAGTGAGAAGCTCGCCGAAGGCATCTGCCCTTTCTTCCAGGAACCCTGTCTCAATATCGCCGAAAAACCTCCGGGGGATGTCTTCTCTGCGAAATTCAGCCGAACTCGAACAGGAACGTCAGCGCTTGACTGGAGACGTTGAGAAACTCGAACAGGAAGAGAGTCTGGCCAGCCAAGGCAAACGATCAGATCAAGGAGGTTGGCGATCAAGCTCAAGGGTCTCGAGGAGCAGGCGGAAAAGCTGATCGTGAACGGCGCCAGGCCAATGAGGCGAAGGTCGCTGGCCTGACAGAATTGCGCAAAGAACAGGTTGCGGTGCAGCAGTCTGCTTGCCGAAAAACAAAAGAGCTGGAAACCTACAGCCGGTTGCAGGCTGATATTGAGACGGCAGAACAGGAAAAGACCAGACATCAGGACAGCGCGTGATCTTTATGTGGCCAATCAACAGCAGGCTGCCGAACTGGAACAGCGGCGGGCTGAGCTTGAGAAATTCGAAGAACTGCTCAAGCAGTTGCAGGAAGAGATGTCGGCGCAAGGAAGCTGCGTATCGGCAAAGTCGGCAAAGAGTACGATGCCGTCGAGCATGAGAGCTTGCGTAAGCAGAAGGACGTCTTGGGCCGGAGAGTCGGTGCTTTAGGACAGAAGGTCAAGGGTTTGAAGGCCGACGTCGCTCGTCTTGCCGGCCGAAGTCGACAAGCTCAAGCAGATCGAAAAGGAGATTGCCGCCAAGCAGGAGCAGGTCAAGTCATATAGAGAGAAAGGATGAGCTGGTCAAGTTCCTGCGCAACCGGGTCTTCCGCAATGTCTCCGGTTATCTGTCGGAGCGCTTCCGCGAAGAGATCAGCCAGCGGGCCAACCGCATCTACCGGATTATCGCCGAGGTCGACGAGGAACTGGCCTGGGGAGAGGATTACCGGATCGTGCTGCGCGACATGGTCGACGGTGAACTGCGCGAGCGGGCCGACGACCAGCTCTCCGGCGGTCAGACCATGAGTGCTGTCGTTGCCTTGCGCCTGGCGATGTTGCAGACCATCGGCGCGCGCATCGCCTTCTTTGACGAACCGACCTCCAACCTCGATGCCACACGTCGTGAAAATCTGGCCCACGCGTTCCGCGCCATCGATGTCGGCAAGGAAGAGGTCACCGAGCACTGGTACGATCAGCTCTTCCTGATCAGCCACGATGTGGCGTTTACCGAGGTGACGGACCAGATCCTGACGTTGGAATAAATCTTCAATGCTTTTAATTCGTACGTCAACCTCGACTTAATAGTGAGCGTCTTGCTGACCTGATGTGACGGCCTGATCATGACAAATTTTTTACAAATTATTGACCTCCCCATGACGACATAAACGTGGACGGGTGATCTACTGGGTTCAAGCAAACGAACCCCGGCTAATTCACAACCTGCGTCGCCACAAGAGGAGGAAAGACCATGAAAACAATCCAAAGAATTCTCGCCCCGATCCTGATCCTTGCCGCCATTCTCATTGCCTCGCCAGCTCTGGCCAAGCCGCTGGTCGGCTGCGATCTCTCCCTTGATCGCACCATCCTGCCGGCAGGTTTGTCGCAAAAGACGGTCATCAAGGTCAACCTCGATGTTCCGGTGATCCCGGTTGAAATCGCCCGCCCGCCAGTCAACCTGACCCTGGTCCTGGACCGTTCCGGTTCGATGTCGGGCAACAAGATCGCCAAGGCCCGTGAAGCGGCGATTGCTGCCCTGCGCAGCCTCGGGCCGCAGGACCTCTTCTCCATGGTCATTTACGATCACAACGTGCAGACCCTGGTGCCACCGCAGAGTGCGGCCAACACGCGAATGGATCGAATCGCGTATTCGCAGCATCGGCCCTGGCGGCAATACCGCTCTGTACGGCGCCGTCAGCCAGGGCGCTGCTGAAGTGCGCAAAAACCTCTATCGCCAGTACGTGCATCGTGTGGTGCTGCTCTCTGATGGCCTGGCGAATGTCGGGCCGAGTTCTCCGGCCGACCTGGCTCGTCTCGGTGCTGCGCTGATCAAAGAGGGGATCTCGGTCACGACCATTGGTATCGGTACTGATTTCAACGAGGATCTGATGACTCAGCTGGCTGATCGCAGTGACGGCAACCATTACTTCGTCGAATCCAGTCGCGATCTGCCGCGTATCTTTGCCTCTGAACTCGGTGACGTGCTCTCGGTCGCCGCCCGCAAAGTGATGATCGAAATCGACTGCCCTGACGGGGTTCGTCCGCTCCGCATCATTGGTCGCGAAGGGCGCATCCGCGACAACCGGGTTGAGATTCATCTCAACCAGCTCTACGGCGGTCAGGAAAAATATGTCCTGGTTGAAGTCATGGTTGAACCGGGCAGGGAAGATGCAATGCAGAAGATCGCCGACGCCCGTTGCTCCTATGAAAACGCTTTGACCAATGAGCAGGAGAACTCGGTGGCGGTCGCCCAGGTCCGCTTCTCGAAGCGCCAGGAAGATGTGCGGCGCTCTGCCAGCAAGACGGTACAGAAGGCGTTGGTCGAAAACGAGATGGCCGAAGCCCGCGACAAGGCCCTCGATCTCTACAATGCCGGTCGCAAGGACGAAGCCGTGCAGCAGTTGAAAGAAAAGAGCAGCGAAATCTCTTCGCGCAACCAGGCCCTTGGTTTCAGTGATATTGCCGAAGAAGCTGAAGGGGAACTGGATCAGGACGCCGCGACCTTTGCAGCTCCGGCACCGATGGCGCCAGCTGAGAAAAAATCGATTCGCTCGGAAAGTTACAAGGTGCGGAAACAGCAAAAGGATTATTAATCTGTTATGATTGGCGGGGCAAAGAATCCGCCCAGCCAAGCATCGCTTTAAAGCCGGTTTTATAAATGACCCGATTCAGACTGCTCACAACCTGGTTGCTGCTACTGGTCCCGACGCTCATCCTGGGTCTTGGCGCTTTGTATCTGCTCAAGGGTGAAGAGGCCCGCCTTGCAAGCAGCGCCCGGGCAACGGCCAGCGACCGCATCTCGGCGATTGCCGGCAATATTGATTTGGCCATTGGCGAGGTCAAAGACGGCCTGGTCGAAACCCTGAGCAACCTCCCTGTCGATGACTTCATGCAGCAGACGGATTTGCTCGAAGAGTGGAAGCGCAGCAATCCCCTGGTCCGCAATGTCTTTATCTGGGAGGCGGGACGCGGCTTGCGTTATCCCGACCCGGAGATGCCGTCGAGTGACGAGGAGGCCGATTTCGTCAGACGTTATCTCTCCCTCTTCTCCAACCAGGCGGCCTGGCAGGAGCCCCCGGACGATCGACCGTCCACGGCAAGCGCTGAACAGGTCAGCAGTATCCTGCTGGAACGCCAGGAGTTGCGTAAGCTGGCCAAGCAGGCTCCGGTCGCTGCAGACATTGCTGCGGAACCGGCCCCGGCGGAGGCGATGGTCGGTGTCAGCGGTTGGCGGCCGTGGTTTACCGACAATCGCCTGCATCTGCTCGGCTGGTACCAATGGCAGGGCCGCTCGCAGCGCATCGGTGTCGAAATCGAGATGATGGCTCTTTTAAGTCGTCTGCTTGGCAGCTTTCCGAGCAATCCGCCCAACGGTGAAACCTACGCCCTGGTTGATGGTGACGGCGACATCTTTCACCAGGTTGGCCCATTGGAGATCTCTGCAGGCAGTCAATTGCTGGCAACGACGGCGATTGCAGGTCTACCACACTGGCAGGTCACCGCTTATCCGAATCCCGATGCCGGGGTGACAGGCAGCAGCTTCATGTTGATTTCCTCGCTGCTGGTCGGCACCTTCGTGGTTGCCATTCTGCTTGGCGGTTCACTGCTGCTGTGGCAGGCACACCGCAACCAGGTCGATGCAAGACAGAAGACGTCTTTTGTCTCCAATGTCTCACATGAGCTGAAGACGCCGCTCACCACGATCCGTATGTACGCCGAAATGCTCGGAGAAAAACGCATTGAAGAGACCGACAAGCAGCAGAAGTATTTGCAGACGATTATTCGCGAGAGTCAGCGACTGACCCGTCTGGTGAACAACGTGCTCGATTTCAGCCGGCTTGAACAGGGGCGCAAGGACGTTTTCCAGAGAAGAGCTCGACCTTGCTGCCCTGCTGCATCAGTTACTCGACAGTCAGCTGGTGCGCATCGAAGAGGCCGGCATGCAGCTGATCCGCAACATTGGCCATGAGCCGGTTGCCGTTGCGAGTGACCGGGATGCCCTGGAGCAGATTGTCATCAATCTGATCGACAACGCGATCAAGTATGCCGCCGATGGCGAACGGCTGACGGTCGAATTGCAGCAACAGGGACGCCGTTGCGTGGTCCGCATCAAGGACAATGGCCCGGGTATCCCGACTCGCTCATCGTCAGCAGGTCTTCGCCAAGTTCCATCGCGTTGATGCCATCGCTCACCGCCCGTCAGCAAGGCAGCGGTCTTGGCTTGAGCATTGCGCAACAGTTGGCCGAAGGGACTCGGTGGCTCCCTCTGCTTCTGTCCGAATGAAGCTGGCGGCTCCTGTTTTGAATTGATTTTGACAACGGGGAAGAACTCATGAGTATCCGTGTTCTGATCGCTGAAGATGACGCCAACTTGCGTCAGGGGCTGATCGATCTGCTCGAGGGCGAAGGCTACGAGGTCTTTGCCGCTGGAGATGGCCAGGAGGCTCTGGAATGCTACCGGCAGAAGGCGCCGGACCTGGTCCTGCTCGATGTGATGATGCCGGAACGGAGTGGTTATGACGTCTGTCGAGACATTCGTAAAAGCGATAGTCGCACGCCGATTATCATGCTGACCGCCAAAGGAGAAGAGATTGACAAGGTGGTCGGTCTCGAACTCGGGGCCGATGATTACGTCACCAAGCCATTCGGTCTGCATGAACTGCGCGCCCGGATCGCTGCCGTGTTGCGGCGATCGCGGCATCATCGGCAGGAACAGACCGGCAATCATGCCGGAACCGTTTGCCATAGGCCGGCGCTGATCTATCGCAAGAGCTATCAGGCCCCGCTCGGCGATCTCTCGCACAGCCTGACTTCGCGGGAGATGAAGTTGCTGGAAATCTTTCACAGCCGGCCGAATGAAGTCCTTTCACGCGACGATTTACTCAACGCCGCCTGGGGAATCGACTATTTCGGCACGACCAGAACCCTTGATCAGCATATCGCCCAGCTGCGCAAGAAGGTTGAGCTGGACCCTGCTTCGCCGCAGTTTTTGCTGACCGTGCATGGGGTGGGATACAAGTACCAGCCGCCGGAACAGGTCCCCTAAAAAATCAAAGCACCCCGGTAAACTCTCGAGGTGCTTTGCGATCATTTTGTTTCTCTGCGATTCCCGTCGTGGGAACCTGTGTCAGATTACCTGTTTGCTGTAATCCGGATTTTAACAACGTTTAGATGGATGAGATTTTCCCTAAATGGTCAGGCGGATCAGAGACTGGCATAATGTCTTCCTCCTTTGCCCACGAAAGACCTCGTTCTACGATTGAGGTGATTTCACTATACCACAAAAGTCATGCCGTGACCGGAGAAAAAACTCTCTGACCATTATTTGTGCTTAACAGTCGTGACTGACGAATTCGACCGGAAGAGATGGTCCCGTTGGCAATGTGCCGCACGCAGTCATGGCGTGTGGTATAGTTGGAGAGATTTAATCGTCGGGAAGGTTTGCAAATAGCTCAGAGGGGTCCCTCATGGCGCAAATTGACCTTCTGCTTCTCCATCCACCGAGTGTCTACGATTTTAGAAAGATGGCCATCATGTATGGCCCCATCAGCGATTTAATCCCGTCTTCCCCGGTTTTCGAAATGTACCCGCTTGGCTTTCTCACGATCGCAAACTACCTTGAGTCGCGCGGCTTAAAAGTGAGAATTGTCAACCTGGCGCTGAGAATGATGAATGATGTGCATTTTGACGTCCCAAAGTTTTTGGCCAGTGTTCAGCCCAAAGCGATCGGTATCGATTTGCATTGGCTTCCCCATGCCCATGGCTCGCTCGAGATAGCTAGGTTGGCCAAAGACATCCATGCAGGCGTCCCGGTGATCTTTGGCGGCCTTTCCGCCACCTACTTTCACGAAGAGCTGATTCGCTATCCCCAGGTGGATTACGTCCTGCGAGGTGATTCGACGGAACCTCCCCTGTACTCCTTGCTGACGAATTTGAGTTCAGGGCAACCATTGGACAATGTCCCCAACCTGACCTGGGAAAAAGATGGCCAGGTGCGTGTCAATCCTCTCGTTTTTGTCCCTGAAACATCCGATTACGTTGATCTTGTGCCCGCACAAATGATGAAAATGGTGATGCGGTATCGTGACTTGCAGAGCATCCTGCCGTTCAACGGCTGGTGGCAGAATCCGATAACCGCGGTCTTCACTGTCAAGGGTTGCGCCCATGAGTGTTCCACTTGCGGAGGCTCCAATCAGGCGAACGAACTCCTCAACGTGAGGCATGCACCGTCATTTCGCAGCCCGAGGAATCTGGTTAACAACATCGTTGATATCAGTCGCTTTTCGAAGGGACCGATTTTTTTGGTCGGTGACTTGTGTCAGGCCGGAGAAGAGCATGCTCTCGAGACTTTGGAAAGGCTGAAGTTGGCCAAAATCAAAAATGAGATTGTTTTTGAAGTCTTCGGCATGCCGCCAATCAAATATTTGCGGGCCATTGATGATGCCGTCGAAAACTGGTGCCTGGAGCTCTCCCCCGAGAGCCACGATGAAGAGATTCGTCGCTTGCAGGACGAAAAAGTCTTTTACCGAAATTCGGAGATGGAGATGATTATCAAGGAGGCGCTATCGCTTCGATGTCATCGCGTTGACGTCTTCTTCATGATCGGGCTCCCGCAACAGACCGGGGAATCGGTCATGGCAACCATAGACTATTGTGACTATCTCTTTCAAAACTCAGACTCCCGGCTGTCATGCTTTATCTCTCCCATGGGGCCATTTGTCGATCCCGGCAGCAAATGCTTCGAAGATCCCGAGCGTTTTGGCTACAAGCTGTTTGCCCATACCCTTGAGGAACACCGTCAGCTGCTGGTCAATTCTTCCTGGGAACAGATATTGAATTACGAAACAAAATGGATGTCTCGCGATGTTCTGGTCGATATGACCTATGATGCCGCCGAAGCTCTCAACGCGCTAAAGTTGCAGTACGGTCGGATCAGTCGTGCCCGGGGCCGCTCGGTTGCCAGACGGATTGCCCAGGCCAGGGCTCTTAAGAATAAACTCCGCCTCGGCGCCGGAGGTCAAAGCGGGTTAGACTCGGAAGAACACAGGCTCCTGCTTGGTGAGGTCCATGATTTCAGCGTCTCCACGGTTTGCGACAAGAGAGAGCTGTTCTGGCGGCGCCACCTTCTGAGCTTCAAGTGGAGCGAGGTTTTTCGGGTGGGCATGTCTTTCTGCTTCAATTCTGCAAGACAATGGCTTCGTTAAAGTCAAAAAAATCTGATCAGCCAAACACCGGCGCAGACCAGAACAACTCCGGCAATGCGGCCAAGGCTGATCGGTTGCATGGGATAGCCCAGCCAGCCGAAATGATCGAGCAGGAGGGAGGCGAACATCTGCCCGGCCAGGATCAGGGCAACCATGGTGGTTGCGCCGAGCTTGGGTACGAGGATGATGGTTGCCGTGACGAAGAAGGCGCCCAATGTTCCTCCGACCCAGATCCACCAGGGATGATTGCCGATTGTGGCAAGGCCAGGCAGAGGAATCCGCGTGATCAGCGAGTACAGGATCAGGGTCAGCGTGCCGACCATAAAGGAGATGGTTGACGCGAGAACCGGCGACCGGGTCCAGAGACCGAGCTGCGCGTTGATGCCGGCCTGGGTCGGCACCGAGATGCCCGCCAGCAGCGCCATGAGCAGGAAGAATGTGGTTGATGACATGGTGGGGTCCGTTTGTGTTGTGAAGGTAAGTGTCAGGCCGGGTGTTCTGCCCGCCTCTGATGACCAGGACTAGGGGCAGTCCCCATTCGGGGACAGTCCCTGGGCCAACTCTTGTAAGGTGAGGATGGACTCAATGTCCCGCCGATCCGATTTGTTGATAATGACAGCTGCACCAGCCAGTGTGGCTCCGGCCTGTTCAACGATCTGCACGATCGCCTTGTAGGTCGAGCCGACAGCAAAAAAATCGTCAGCAAAGAGCAGGCGCTCGCCTGGCAGAATCACCTCGCGCGAAACATAGAGGGTAGTCGACTCCTGCTTGGTAAAAGAATAGCTCGAAGCGGCAAAGAACTCGCCCATGGTCAGGGGGCGTTTTTTCTTGGCGTAAATGAAGGGCACGCCGAGACAGCTTGCTGTCGCCTGGGCGATCATGATGCCGCTGCTTTCAGCGGTAATGATTTTATCAATCTTCAGGTCGCTGAATCGCTTCGCGAGTTCAGCACCGAGTCGGGTCATCAGCAAGGGGTCAACCATGTGATTGAGGAAGCGGTCGACCTTGACGACCTGACCGTTGACGGACCCCTCCTGCCTGATCCGTTCAAGCAATTCCGTTGCGATCGGGTTCATTTGCGATCCTCGCGGTCGTAAGGTTGGCCAAGGTTCTCAGGTTGTTGTGACGCGCCTTTTTGCAGTCTGATGGTGGAAATGACCAGCACCAGGATGGTGAAGAAGTAGGGCATCATCTGCAGAATGTGGACGCTGACCGTGGTGCCCATGGCCTGGAAACGCAGTTGCATGGCGGTGATGCCGCCAAACAGGTAGGCACCGGCCAGGGCGCGATAACTTGACCAGGAGGCGAAAATGACCAGGGCCACGGCAATCCAGCCGCGACCGGCGGTCATGTTCTCGATCCACATCGGTGTGGTTGCAAGACTTAAGTAGGCACCGCCGATGCCGACGATCCCCGAGCCGATACTGACCGCCAGGAAGCGGGTCAGGGAAACCGGAACGCCGCAGGTGTCTGCCGCCGCCGGGTTTTCACCGACCGTGCGTAGTGCCAGTCCCCAACGGGTGCGATAGAAGAAAAAAGCGATCAATGCGACGAGCAGAAAGCTGAAATAGATCAGCAGGTCCTGGTTGAAAAAGGGCTTGCCGATCACGGGTAAATCACTCAGCCCGGGAATGGCGACCCGTTCAAAGCCGACGATGGTGAGACCAACCATGCTGCGTCCGAACAGTGCGGTGATACCGATGCCGAACATGGTCAGGGCCAGGCCGCTGACGATCTGGTTGCCGCGCAGTTGCACAGTGATGAAGCCGTGAATACTGCCCGCCAGCAGAGCGGCCGTAAAGGCCGCCAGCACGCCGACCAGCAGCGAACCACTTGCCTGCGTTCCTGCAAACCCGGCCAATGCTCCGATCAGCATCAAACCCTCAATGCCGAGGTTGTCGCCAACATCAATCTTCTCGCCCTTGCGGTTCAAACCCATGGTCGCCACGAGTTCTTTGGCGTAGGTGAGGTTGGGGTCGGCGTGGCCGCCACCAAAGTCGTCCTTGGGGGTCGCATTGGTACAGACGCTTTCGGGCTGACCAAGCTCGTCGACAAAGATCTTCTTGGCGTACGGACCATTCACACCGTGCATGGTGTCGTACACCATGGTGAAGTCAGGACGATCCAGAAGAGTCTTGATCGCATGAAAGTCAAAGATAGACTTTAAGCAGCGCAACGTGGCTCTCCGAGGAATCAATCACCTCAATGTGAATCTCGGCACTGTTGTCATCGGACTTGACCATGAGCTGTCCGGGAGCGTGAATGTCAATGTGAGGAAAGTCGCGGGCAATCTTGTACGACTTGATCGACGTTGTGTTGTTGTAAATTTCGTCGGTCAACTTTTCAGGGGCGGGCTGTCCGTGTTCGCAATTGTACTTGATTCCAAAGTCCTCGTCGGGGCCACCGGGGTTGTGAGATGCAGTCAAAATGAAGGCACCAAACGCCTTTTGCCATCGTGGACCGCGTTCACGGATAATGGCCGATACGGCAGGCGTCGACAGCAACCCATTCTGACCAATCCAAAAGCGCTTGACTCCGTTGGCGACTCCCATCTGGACAATGGTCTGGATCGCTTCAGGATTAAAGTAGCGCCCATCACCTCCAATCACCAACGAACCTTCCGAAACATCGGTTCCAGTCTCCTTGACAGCATCAAATGTCGACTGGACAAAGTTGTTGAGGTAGTGTTCCTTCATGAATTCTTTCGTTTTCTTGCGGAGACCCGACGTGCCAGGCTTTTGTCCGGCAATCGGTTCCGTCTGGACTTTGTAGGGTCGGAGCTTTCCGAGGCCCACTTCTGCGGTGAGATCGTGCTTGCCCGTGACTTCACCCGTTGGAACAAACTTGGATTCGGAACTAGCGTTGATCAGTTCTACATCACCGACAAACTTGGTCTTTCCCGACATGCGAACCAGACCCTTGACCTTCAAACGTTTGCATTT
>CAVPPD010000026.1:0-13053 GCA_963707155.1 uncultured delta proteobacterium
GGAGCCCAAAGCGGCATCCTGATTAAGAAATGCCGAAGCCATCGAGCGCGCCGAGAAGGTCACTCACCTCATTACCGACAAGACCGGTACGCTCACCGAGGGCAAGCCCTCGGTGGTCGATGCGCAAACGCCGGACGGCGTGGAGACCGGCGATTTGCTGCGCCTGGCGGCGGCGGTCGAATCGCAATCCGAGCACCCGCTCGCCCGGGCCGTTGTCGATAAGGCGAAGGAAGAAGGCCTCGAACTCCCGGAGATCACCGATTTCGAGAGCACGACCGGCGGCGGCGTCCAGGCCAGGGTCGAGGGCAAGATGATTCGCATCGGCAAACGGGGCTTCCTCGAAGCGGAAAAGATTAACATCCCCGACGCGCTGACGAAGGAGGCAGAGCGTCTGCAAGGCGAGGCCAAGACGGTGATCTGGGCCGGACGTGACGATCAGCTCCTCGGCCTCATCGCCATCGCCGATCCGATCAAAAAGACCTCGAAAGAGGCCATCGCAATCGCTGCACGCGATGGGGATCACCGTGATCATGTGCACCGGGGACAATCCGCGACCGCCCAGGCGGTGGCCAAAGAACTCGGGATCGACGAAGTGCATGCCGGCGTCTCACCGGAGGACAAACAACGCATCGTCAACGAATTGAAGGACAAGGGCGATGCGTTGCCATGGCGGGAGACGGCATCAACGACGCCCCCGCCCTCGCGGCAGCAGATGTGGGCGTCGCCATGGGTACGGGTACCGACGTCGCCATCGAGAGCGCCGGCATCACGCTCGTAAAGGGCGATCTGCGGGGATCGTAAAGCCATCCGACTCAGCGTGCGGTCATGCGCAACATCCGGCAGAACCTGTTTTTCGCCTTCGTCTACAATGCCGTCGGCATCCCGATCGCCGCCGGCGTTCTCTATCCGTTCTTCGGACATCCTGCTCAGCCCGATGATCGCCGGTGCCGCCATGGCCTTCAGCTCCGTTTCAGTAATCGCAACGCCTTGCGGCTTCGCAAAATCGTTATATAAATTCTGCCGGGAGACATCATGCGACAACATACCGACAGTAAGGTCGACGTTGAGCATATAAACAACTGGAGCATTCATGGCTAAAAAAGAACAAGAACAACCCAGTATCAGAAGGATCCAGGGGACATCCATGATAACAATTCCAATGTCAATCAAATTGCCATAAGGCGGCAGCTTCTATAAACGGCCCCCTCCCGTTTCCCAGGGATTGAAAACGCGGGACCCGCAACGCTCAAAATCAACAACGTTTCTAGTGGCAAGAAACAGCCCATTTGTTTGGGCCGTGGCGGCCAACAAGGAGTCGATCACCGGAAGCTTGTTCCCGTTTCGTTCAGCCTCCCCCTGCATTTTCCCCCAAGCGACGGCCACGGACGTGTCTATCGGCAGAATCCTGCCTGCGAAACGTTCTGCGAGGTCCTGCTCAAGCCATTCTTGCAAGACTTCCTTCCGAGACACGTCCTGCAATTTGGCAATACCCTTCTCCAGTTCGCCCAAGGTGAGCACACTCAGAAAGAGCTTCCCTTCCTCGACCGAATCGATCCAGCGAACAACCTCCAGGTTGGGCCGAGCCTTGACCATTTCAGAAATGACACAGGTATCAAGAAGAAAGGTCACAGGTCGACCTCTCTTCCTGTGTCGCGGTTCCGTTCAAAGTCCAGTTCAATTCCGCGCAGTGGTGATGTCTTGAAAAACTGTGATAATGGTGTTTTGGCCCTGGTCAGTTCTCTGTACTGCTCAATGGATACGATGACCGCAGCCGGTGTGCCGTGGAGAGTAATTGTCTGCGGCTGCCCGCGTCGCGCTTCTTCAACGACGCGGCTCAAACGGTTTTTAGCCTCTTGCATCTGCCATTCACCTGCGTGGCCGGAGGATTCTTTGCGAATTGTCATGGCGGTTCCTTTCATTCTGGCTAGACTGTCTAGATTATAGTTGAGCCTGAACTGGAGTGCAACAAGAGATTTGGGGACAGTGCAATCGGGGGACATCCCACTTAATACTTGAGTCGGGGACACTTCCAGAAGTGTCCCTTTTTATGTAACCTTTGTCCCCTTATCGGGGTCGCTCAATTTTGAGTGTCCCAATTGGGTCTTCGGGATTATCTGGGCGTCTGACTATTGCAGAAGATGGTTGCTGAATTGTGATAAATCGATAAGATTCATTATCAATGTTAAAGGAGGGTTTATGCCGCCCGTCGTTGTTCTGGTCAATGATTTGATGCAGACAAATTACCGTTACGAACGCATCGAACCGATCGGCAAGAACTATCACCCGGAATTTCGCCCCGAGTTGACCCCTAAAGAGATGCTTGAGTTGGGTGTGTTCGGTGGCAGATACATGACCGATTGCCAAAATGAATTCCCCACCGAATGGTTCAGGAACGCAAAGCTCTCTCCCGGTTTTCATGATCCGGATTTGAATTATTTTGGAGTGAATGCGTCACAGCCCTTATCGGTGTGGCAAGAGAAAGGCTGGATCTATGAAGAAGATCCACGTGGCTGGTTCCAGTGGTATTGCCGCTATTACATGGGGCGACGCTGTAGAGATGATGAACGTCAGATCAAGAGGTGGCAGGGGATGCGCAGGCACATCGCCCAGATCAAAAACAACTGCCTCGAGGCAGACTTGAATTGTCGTCGCAAGCAGAGGCAGGCCCTTCTTCACTGGGCATATGACTCGCGAAAATATTGAATCGCGCGCCTGGCGCTCGACTGGGAAAGGGATGGACCCATAAAGCAAGGATGAAGCCATGAAGCTGCAACGACTAAGAGCGAGCGCCGCACTCAAAAATTTATTTGTCGCTGACGCCCTGGCGATGCCGGTGCACTGGTTTTACAACCCGCTCGATATCGAAAAAGCGTTTCCCGGTGGCATAACTCGTCTGGAGGCGGCTCCTGAGTATCATCCCGGATCGATCATGTCCCTCCACTCCACGGCCAAAGGCGGCAGGGGAGAGCAGGCTGCTCATGGGCGACAACGCGAGATCGTCGGCGAAGTGATTCTTAAGGGCCGACGGAAATACTGGGGGATCGCTAACCAGCATTATCACCGGCTGATGCAGGCGGGAGAGAACACTCTCAACGCCCACTGCGCGAGGGTTGTCATGCGAACCCTGCAGGCGAATGCCGGCCGTTACGACAAGCAGCGTTTTCTCGATGCCTATATCGATTTCATGACCGCTGATCCTCCCCGTCACCCCGATACTTACGCCGAATCGTATCATCGCGGTTTTTTTGCCAATCTGGAAAGCGGCAAAGCGAAGGATCGCTGTGGCGCGGTCACCCACGATACGCCTTCGATTGGGGGCCTGGTGACCATCGCTCCGCTTGTGCTGAGCGAGAGGTTGCAAGGCCTTCCACTGATCGAGGTTCAGGAACACTGCCTGGAGCATCTGTTCCTGACGCATCCGGATAAAGAGCTGGGGCATATCTGCGGGGTTTATGTCGAACTACTCGATGCCCTGCTGTTTCGCGACCTGGCTCAGTCGCCTCACGCGTTGCTCGCCAAGGCGGCAAAAGACAGTATTGGCCTCGATCTGCCGGCACTGGTCGAAAAAAAACACGATGACAGGCATGTGGTCGGCAACCTTTTTTCTACCGCCTGCTACATCAGCGGTTCCTGGCCGAGTGTCCTTTACCTGGCCTATAAATATGCGGCCGAGCCGAAACAGGCGCTACTGATCAACACCAACCTCGGTGGGGATAATGTTCATCGTGGTGCTGTGCTGGGTGTCATCCTGGGGTTGATGAATGCTGTTACAATAGAGGAGTACTTTATCCGGTTGACTGACAAAGAGCAGATCTCGGCCGAGATCATCCGCTTGTGTGCGGGACCCGGTCTAAAACATTAGGCTGCAGCAGGAGCAGTTTGTTGCCGGCCTGATAGTCGTGAGGAGGCGCAGATGGCTAGAGTCGTTGTTTTGGGAGGCGGATACGCAGGGCTGGCCTGTCTGATCGAGCTGAGCAAAAAAGACAAGAGCCTGGAACTGCATCTGCTGGATGCCGGTGCGGACCACTGTAAAATCACCAACCTGCACAAAACCTTCCAGCATCCGCTGGAAAAGTTCACCGTCAGCTATGTTGAATTGGCAGAGAAGTTTCATTTCACCTTTCATCAGCATCGGCTTGATTTTTCTGAGCAGGACCTTGCTGGCTGGCATCAGCAGCAGAAACTTCCCTTGCCTGAGGCCGATTTACCGTTCGACTGGCTGGTTGTCGCAACCGGTGCTGCGCCGATCCAGCTTTATGAAGGGGCAACCGGTTTCGGTCAAAACGAGCTGCGCAGTGGTCAAGGGGGCTCGTTACTGGAAAGTTTACTTGAAACCGAGTCGGAAGAACCGCTGCAGGTTTCAGTGGTCGGTGGCGGGGCCACAGGCGTCCAGGTGTTGTTCGAGCTGCACGAACAGTTGCGAAGGCATCGCATCCCCAACACACTGCGATTGATCGATCAGGCCCAACGCCTGGTACCAAATCTTCCCGAAGGCGCGCACAAGTACATCGTAAAGAAACTGCGGCGGGCGGGGATCGACTATCTTCCCGGCACAAACTACCTCGGTCACACCGATGCAAAAATCCAACTGCAGGAACTGTCCACAGAACGTGAGTTCGACTTGCCTTGCCAACAGACTTTGCTTTTTCCCGGGGTGTCTGCGGCGCCCTCATCATTGAAAGCCAATGCTTACGGGCAGGTTGTAAGCAAGGGGGAAGTGCTGGCGAACATTTTATCCGCTGGCGATTGCTCTACCTTTGATTCTTCTGGATTGAACTCTTTGACTGCCCAGGCGGCCGTCAGAAAAGGCAAGTTGGTCGCTCGCAATATTCTTCAGCTCAAGGACGGGAATAAGCCGCATAGATACAGTTACCAGGAAAAAGGTTATTTGGTCAGCCTGGGTGCCCTTGATGCTATTGGCTGGATCGGGCTGCGATGTAACCTGGCCAAAGGGTTCCCGGCAAGTGTGATCAAGGATGCAATGGAAACCCAGTACGATTTATTTCTTAATGGCGTCGATACTTACCTTGATTTCCCTTAGCGAAACCCTCCGACCTGGTTCGGTTATGCCGATAAAGGGGTCAAGTCTCCGTTTGGCTTATTTGGGCATAGGGGACACTCCTGAACGGGGTCAGGTCATTGATCTTGATTCAATTCAAAGTTCAAGACCTGACCCCCTCCACTCTGACCGCGCTGATATGCTAACATGTCAAACAGGGTTAACGTTTTAAATTGATTTTATCTTCGTCGATAAAGGAGTCATCATGAAAATCGGAATATTTTACGGCGGCAGCACTGGCAATACCGCCTTAATCGCTCAACGTCTTGCGGAGCGAATCACCACCGCACGCCTTTATCCCGTTGCCAACGCAACCCGGGCGGATCTGGAAGGCTGTGACCTGCTGATTCTCGGCACTTCAAGCTGGCACAATGAGGGTGATCGCCTGCAAATCGACTGGAACGACGCCTATGACTGCCTTCGCGAGGCACGGTTGGAGGGGGCAAAGGTCGCTTTGTACGGCGTCGGAGACCAGGTCGGTTACCCTGATGCCTTTGTCGACGGGATGAAGTCGCTGCACGATCTGGCGGTGGCGGCCGGAGCGACCATCATCGGCAAATGGCCGGATAAAGGCTACGATTACTCTGCCTCCGCTGCGGTTGAAGGGGATTATTTCCTCGGTCTGCCCCTTGATGTCGAAAATCAGGACCAGCTTACCGAGCAGCGCCTGGACGCCTGGGTGTCTCTGCTGAAGGAGGAAGCGGGTATCAGCTAAAAGAGAAACGGGGACACTTAGAACCGGGGACACTTAAAAACAAGTGTCCCTTTAAGTGTCTCCATATCGTGATTCCGGAAAATTCCGCTCCGCCCAGAAATCCTCGATACGGTCCATTTCCTCCTCGCTGAAGCCGAAGTAATGGGCGATTTCGTGCCACAGGGTTTCGCGGATCACCTGGCGGACCGGTAACCCGCTCAATCCGGCTTGCAGTTCGATGGCTTCGTGGTAGAGAGTGATTCGATCAGGTCCTGAATCGATTTGGTCATGCGACCGCTCGGTCAAGGGTGTGCCGTTGAAGAGGCCGAGCAGTTCGGCCGGATCGTCGAAACCAACCTCGGCAAGAGTTGCTGGATCGGCCCAGTCTTCGATCAAAAAGACCAGGTTGTGCAACCGGCCGGCGTACTCCGCCGGTAGTGTTGCCATAATTTCTTCAACCAGTCGTTCGAATGCCGTGCGGTTCACATGAATCTCCGAGACGGGACGGATGGGCGAATCTGGGCGAATCTGTAATCTGGGGACATAATACCAATTCTAATGGTTTGGTCACATTATTTTGCATGATTCGCGAGTTATGGGGACACCTCACTTCATTGCTTTCTTCGGCCCCGACATTGAAAAAGGGGCGAGGGCGGAGTAGAATCAAGCCGGGTCGTTTATCAAAGAACAGCCGAAATGTAACCTTCAGACTTTCAACACCAGAGATGCCATGAACCGCCCGATTGCCACATTGCTGATAGTCCTCATCATAGCGAGCCTGACATTCAGCACATTCGCTCTTTTCCAGGGGAAATTCATCGCCGCCCTTTCTGTCTACCCGCTGCTTATCCTTGCTTATTTCCTGGTGCGCGGGTTCAGGTCTTGATTCTCGAATGATTTCAAAACGGCATCGGGGACACTTCCAGACGTGTCCCTGCAGTGCCTCAAAACGAAAGATTTTGACATAACCAGTCACACCCCTCCCGCAACCTCCAATCGACACCAGGTTCATCCAATCACTGATACTCTTTGCACGTTGTGTAGAGGTCGCACTGTAAGGCGATTTCGAATTTCAATACTTCCTCGATTCTGGTGACACACACCGTCTGTGTCACCAGTTTCATACCAGCTCAACACGTCGATAAGCCTTGCGATACGTGCGGTGACATATTCTGTCGCATTGTGGTCGTAGCGTTGCCATGCAGCAATAATGGTTGCTGTTATTGATAACGATTCATCCAGTCAGGGTGAAAGGAGGCCATTATGGAACAGGTTCTGAAAGAGTTTCTGGGCAGCATCGAGTTGGGGGTAAAGCAGGTTTTCGGCAGTCTGACCGTCTTCCCGTTGCGTTCCAGGCAGGAGGGCGGGTTCGAGTATGTAACGCTTAAGGACGCTCTGGCTAAAAATTTCCTGCGGGTCACGGAAGTCAACGAAGGCGGGTCGGTGCCGGAGCTGGTGGTCATCAACGACGGCAACGTTTTCGTCCTGCTGCTCGATGGTGAAGAGTTGCGTGGTGCCAAGCAGAACCGGGTGCTGAACGCATCAATCCTGGTGCCACCGAACTCCAAAACCGTGGTGCCGGTGAGTTGCACGGAACAGGGGCGGTGGTCCTACAACTCGGCCAGCTTTACGGACTCCGGGGTGGTGATGGCAAGCTTCGCCCGTTCGAAGAAAGTGGCCTCCGTATCGCGCAGCCTCAAGGAGTCGCAGAGTTTCAGGTCGAACCAGGGAGAGGTCTGGGACGAGGTCACCTTCCTGCGTGAAAAACTCTCGGCAGCGTCGCCGACCGGGGCGATGCGCGATGCGTTCGAGTCGAGGAAAGAACAGCTCGATGCGTACCAGAAGAACTTTCCTCTCCAGGACGGCCAGCAGGGAATGCTGGTACTGCTCGGTGGCAAGGTCGCGGGACTGGATATACTCTCCACGGCCGAGGCATACGGGACACTGCACGCCAAGCTCGTACAGAGTTATGCCATCGACGCCCTGACAGTGGAAAAACCCGACGCATCTTCCGATGCCGAACTGATTGCGCAGGAGTTTCTCGCACAGGCAGCGGTGGCAACAACAGAAACCTTTGATTCTGCGGGTTACGGCAAGGACCTCCGAATCGACGCCGCAGCCTTGAACGGCACGGCCCTGGTTGCCGATGACACGGTGGTTCACATGGCTCTGTTCCGCAAGGAGCAGGCAAGAGGTGAGGAGCCGGTTGAGCCGATGGCCAGTTGGACCCGCCGGCGTCGATATAAGCTGTAGGGGGGGCTGTCACACCCCGCTGGCATATGCTGCGGGGTGTGACAGGTTGGTAAAGCAGAAGACCAGCCGGAGGAGGAATGCCATGTCCAGAAATGCGCAAGTCGACACCAGGGGGCTGAGCTCATGCAGAGGTCATGTCGCGTGCTGCGGCTGGTGACTGCGAGTGCCTGTATCAGTCCGGGCTGATGCATCATTACGGCGAGGGATTGCCAAAGGATGCGCAGAAGGCCTTTTGCCTTATGCCTGCAAGCCGCGGAGCAGGGGCATGCCGGCGCACAGGCCTATGTTGCCTATTGTTACCATACCGGACAGCGGCCGGTGCGACGCAGTTACCGCAGGGCCCTGCATTGGTATCGCCTCTCTGCGGAACAGGGCTACATGAGGGCGCAGTTCTCGCTGGCCTGGATGTACCTTCTTGGGCGGGGGAGCCACAAAAACCTGCGTCGCTCGGCCTACTGGTTCTCAGGGCGGCGGAGCAGGGCTGCGCCGAGTCACTTTACAGCCTGTCGCGGGCCTACTGGTTCGGTAAGGGCGTTCCCCGTGATGAGCAAAAGAGCTTCAGGTATCTCAAACAGGCTGCCTTGGGAGATGTCGCTTCCGCTCAGTACCTGCTGGGTCTCGATTATCTTCTGGGAAAGAATATCCTGCCGAACATGGATGAGGCCCTCCGCTGGCTGGAAGCCGCAGCGGACAAGGCGCATGCCGGCGCCGAGAAGGCCTTGTCCGAACTGACCGCATTTCAGATCCTGGACGCCAGGCTGGCTGTTATGTGCGGACTGTCGAGGGAGTGTATGTTCGCCTCTGCGGGTGAAGACGCTGGTCCGCATGGAGTATGCAGAAGCTCCGCCCTTCGCCGAAATGGCCGACGATCTTCGTGACTTTGTCATGCTGCACCCTGAAGCTGGTTTTCACTTCATTGATGACATCGCGTTTTTGGCGTCACAGGCCGCACGGAAGGCACATGACGAAGGAGAGGGCGTCAGTGCGTACCGCTACCAAACCATCGCGAGGCACCTTTTGTCATAAACTTGTCATAAACCGGGATCCGAAGTCAGGGGTCAACGCCACCGACTCCAATCGAATTCAACATCGGGAAGTGCTGTGCTTGAACTCTTCGCGTTCGATGAGGATGAAAAGGGGACAGCAATTGATTGATCTTTGGAAAAGGAAAGGCCCGCCACTTTGGCGGGCCTGATTTGTTTTAATGGTGACTTTTGACAGGTTGGAAAAGACGTAGAGTCCAGGCCAGCAGAAACGGCCAGGACCACATCCCCAATCCCAGTATGAAGCCACCGATCATGCCTTCTTGCATCGGTATCTCCTTTGAGGGTTAATATATGACCACATTGGTATTCTTATCACAGAAGAGATTTAACTTGCAAGTCGAGCCCCCTGGCCCTCTCGCTCCAAACACACTCTTTGAATCTCTCCCCTGGAACAAAACAAGCCAAATCTTCTGCAACTGGTATAATCCAGGCTAAACATTCACGCCAATCAGGAGGTCTCTATGGCAACCAGGATGATCAAACGTGTGTCGAGCAGCGTTCCGACCCAGGAAGGGGCAGGGGTTCACCTGAGACGGGCGTTCGGCAAACCGGAACTGCCGTTGTTCGATCCATTTCTGCTTTTCGATGACTTTCGCTCAGCGACTCCTGAACATTACCTCAAAGGCTTCCCCTGGCACCCGCATCGCGGTATCGAGACGATCACCTACGTGCTCAAGGGAGATGTGGAACATGGTGACAGCCTCGGCAACAAGGGTGACATAACCAGCGGCGATGTCCAGTGGATGACGGCCGGCAGCGGGATCATCCATCAGGAGATGCCGAAGGGTGACAGTGAAGGCAGGATGGAAGGATTTCAGCTTTGGGCCAACCTGCCGGCAGCTGATAAGATGATGCACCCGCGCTACCGCGATATCACTGCCGATGAGGTCCCCGTCGTGACTCTTGCTAATGGCACCGTGATCAAAGTCATTTGCGGTCGGATCGGCGATGTGCATGGACCGGTGCAGGACGTGGTGATCGATCCGGAGTTCTACGATGTGAAATTGCCGCCTGCTGCGACCTTTACCCATCCCACCAGGGAAACGCACACCGTCTTCAGCTATGTGCACGCCGGCAGCGGTCGCTTCGATGAAGAAACAGACGAACTGCACGGCAACAATGCCCTGGTGTTGTACGGCAAGGGCGAGCAGGTCAGCATCACCGCCGGTGACGAAGGCGTCTGCTTTTTGCTGATCGTCGGCAAACCGCTCAATGAGCCGGTCGCCTGGGGCGGGCCGATTGTGATGAACAGCCAAAAAGAGTTGACGCTGGCTTTTGAAGAATACAAGAATGGGACCTTCATCAAGCATGGTTAAATGAACAATTACCGGGAATCGGGGGGACACCGTCCATCGACCAGGATTTCCACTGCCCCGTAAATGGTCTTTATGCCAACAACGATCATTGAGGAGAAACCCGTGAATCTCATCGAAGTCAACCAGAAGACATGCAACCAAGATGGCATTTGCAGCGCTGTCTGCCCGGCGAAGCTTATCAACTTCACCAAGGGCGGTTACCCGACCCCGATTGCTGAGATTGATGAGCTTTGCATCCGCTGCGGTCATTGCGTATCGGCTTGTCCTTCGGGTAGCCTGCAGCATGCCGAAATACCGATGGAGCAATGCCCGGTGATTCGCGAAGAGTTGCGGTTGTCTGAGGAACAGAGCGAACAGTTTTTACGCAGCCGTCGCTCCATCCGCAACTACCGCGACAAAAAAGTCCCCAGGGAATCCCTGCAAAAGCTGATTGAAGTCGCTCGCTACGCACCCACTGGTCATAATACGCAAAGCGTTGAGTGGCTGGTTCTGAGTGATCGGGAGGAGTTGAATAAGCTGGTCGCAATTGTTGGCGAATGGATGCGCTGGATGTTGGCCAACATGTCGAAATTCGCTTTGTCGATGCGTATGGACCTCGCCCTTGAAAAGCTTGAGGCGGGCAGTGATATCGTTCTGCGTGGCGCCCCGGTGCTGATCGTTGCTCACGCAAAAAAAGATGATCTGATGGCTCCTGCGAGTTGCACGATTGCTCTGACCTATCTGGAGTTAGCGGCGACCAGCATGGAGCTGGGTTGCTGCTGGGCGGGTTACTTCAACGCTGCCTGCAGTACCTTTCCTCCGATGAAACAAGCACTGGGCTTGCCTGCTGGGCACCAGTGTTTTGGAGCGATGATGGTTGGATATCCGCAATTTCGCTATCAGCGCATGCCTGTCCGTAAATCGCCTCCCATTACCTGGCGATGAAATCGGGAAGGGGAGCCCGACCCCTTCCTGCTGGGCATCTCCAACCAAAATCAACCGCTTTGCACGCTATAGCGGTAAAACCGCAACCGCCCACCCTTGAGCAGTGGCAGAACCAGCAGGCTGCTGATCAGCTTGATGATTGTCTGCCCCCAGATCGCCGGCCACACCGGACCAAAAGCGAGCAGCACAAACACCAGCGAATCGAGCGGGGTCGAGATCAGGTTGCTCAGCAGCAGGCGCTTCTCGATGCTTCCTCTGGCCCTGGTGTAGATCGCCCAGTCGCTGAACTCGGCGATAAAGAAGGCGCAGACTGAGGCTAAAGCCAGATGCTGATTGAAAGCCAGGGTGATCAATGATGCTAACAGCATCCATAGCCAGCAGCCAAATTTGCCGTAGCGCTCCTGAACAAAGTCACGGGCCGAGAAGGTCAGGCCGATTGCGACCGCCCCAGCCGGAAACGTTAAACCTAAAACCGTGACCAGCCCGAAGCTGTGAACGAGGATATTTGCCAGTACGATTGAACCGAGATAAAAAACTGCGCTCATTGTGATTGCCTTCAGGGAACTGCGGATCTGCTCCCCTGTAGAAATATTGATGCGGTTATTTGGAGTAAAGCTCAAAGATCAACTGCAGGTGACCGTGATTGATGAACTTCCTGTTTTTGTTGTTCCTGATATTTTCTGAAAACGGTCTCATTTCTATTAAATATGACTGATTTTGTCAACTATATTTCTCACCAGAGGCTCGCTTCGTTCTCTTTTCCATTTCATCTCCTGGAAACGTTTCCTGCATAGCTGGAGGAGAGTCACTTTTTTCAAAAAGATAAGCGCCCTCAAATTCTGGTGGTACAATGAAATCGCTTTGTCCCACATCTTTGCTGACAATCTCTGAGCCGGAATTTGAAAATTGAGACAGGAGGAACAAGATGCCCCATGTCGTTTTGGAAAACATCACTTCAGTAAGAGAGGCTATGGATAGCCTCGTTCCTTTTGCAACCAAGATCGACGGTGGCATTCTCAAAGTCACAGACACATACATCAATTCTGCTCAAAATAAAGTTCTTGTGGAATCTCTGGCCATTGAAAACAACAATAATCAAAGTTTTTTTGTTGAACTGTCACAGAAAAAAACGAGCCTGACGGTCAGACTTCTGCCTCTTACGGATCCGGCAAAAACCCCCGGGGTGAAAATGATCATGGCGAAGGTCGCCAAGCAGATCAAAGATTCAAATCCAGACGTGACCTACGGGAAAACCAACTTGCAAGACTTTCTTCTGGAATAAGACTTAAGATGCCGATTTATAATAAGAAATACCTGTTGATCATTGTCTTGTGCTCTGCCCTTGTCTCGACCTCCTGCGCTGCGGAGAAGGTGGCGAGCCCAATGCTCCCCGAGGCCTCTCTAAGAGCTTGCCCGGACTCTCCCAACTGTGTTTCCAGTGAGGCGGAAGACGAGCGGCACTACATTGCCCCGCTGGTGTTATCCTTGCCTGCTGCGGATGCCTGGGCCGTGTTGAAGGCGCAGCTTGCAAAGCTGCCGCGCACGGTCGTCGTCGCAGACAAGCCTGGCTATCTTCACGTGGAGTGTCGCAGTGCGGTGTTTGGTTTTGTTGATGATCTGGAGTTCAAGCCAGGCGCTGAGCAAGGAGTTATTGCCGTTCGCTCCGCAGCGCGAACCGGGTATTACGATTTCGGTGTGAATCGCCAGCGTGTCGAAGATCTGCGCGCAGCGCTGCTGCAGGCGGCCGCTTCTCCATGATCT
>CAVPPD010000027.1:0-32113 GCA_963707155.1 uncultured delta proteobacterium
GCGCTGGCCGCCCAGCTCGATGACAGCCTCGACCTGATGGCCAACGTCGGGCTGGCCATGGAGGCGGGCAAGATCAACTATGTCACCATGGAGCTGCTCAACCAGGCACATGTAGAAGCTTACGGTCACCCGGTTCCAACCCCGGTACAACTCGGCACCAAGGCCGGCAAGGGCATTCTGGTCTCCGGCCACGACCTGAAAGACCTCGAAGAGCTGCTCAAGCAGACCGAGGGCAAGGGCATCAACATCTACACCCACGGCGAGATGCTTCCGGCGCACGGCTATCCGGAGCTGAAGAAGTACGCCCACCTCGTCGGCAACTACGGCGGTGCCTGGCAGGATCAGCACAAGGAATTCGACGAGTTCCCCGGCGCGATCATCTTGACCACCAACTGCATCCAGAAGCCGGCCGACAGCTACAAGGACCGTATCTTCACCTGGGGTCTGGTCCAATGGCCGGGCGTCAAGCACATCGGCGGACTGGGATTTCACGCCGGTGATCGAGACAGCCCAGGCAGTGCCCGCTCCCTGCAGGAGAAGCCTGGCCAGGAAAGTCTCACCGGCTTCGGCCACAACGCCGTTCTCGGCGTTGCCGACAAGGTGATCGAAGGTGTTAAAGCCGGCGCAATCAAGCACTTCTTCCTGGTTGGTGGCTGCGACGGCGCGAAATCGGGTCGTAACTACTACACCGAATTTGCAGAGCAAGCTCCCAGGGACTGCGTCATTCTGACTCTGGCCTGCGGCAAGTTCCGCTTCAACAAGCTGGATTTCGGCGACATCGGCGGCATCCCGCGCCTGCTCGACGTCGGTCAGTGCAACGACGCCTACACCGCCATCCAGGTGGCTCTGGCCCTGGCCGATGCCTTCGAGTGCGGTGTCAACGACCTGCCGCTCTCCCTGGTGCTCTCCTGGTACGAGCAGAAGGCCGTCGCCATCCTGCTGACGCTGTTGCACCTCGGCATCAAGAACATCAAGCTGGGACCGACACTGCCTGCGTTCATCACACCGAACGTCCTCAACTTCCTGGTTGAGAACTTCAACATCGCTCCGATCACAACGGCCGAAGCGGATCTCAAGGAAATTCTGGGCTAGGTAACAGCCAGCAGCAGCATAAAAAAGGACGGCCACTTCAGAGCCGTCCTTTTTTATGCTGACATAATCGCATTATTTATATATAGTGCCGATCAAAAGTTACCTGGGAGGTGAATCATGCCAATATTTGAATACCATTGTGAAAAATGCAGTCAAACATTTGAGAAATTGTCTAAAAAGCTGGAAGACCAGACAACCTGTCCGGACTGCGGTGAAGCCGTACAGAAGGTTGTCTCAGCGTTTTCCTCCAACGCCAGCTGCGCGGCCCCCGCTGGATCAGGTTTTGGCTGAAGGGCTTAATCGAGGACGCGTGTCGCCCTCCCCCATGAGCAACGATCTCTGGCGCATCAAAGGAAGAAGAACCTTTTGCGCCATTTTTCATAAATTTGCTATAGTGTTCTCAATCACCTCACTTCAGCAGGAGGCTGTATGTCAGAATCAGGAAAGGCAGAATGTAAAGACCCGGCAGGACATTGGCTGCATATTTGTGAATTAAGGAAGCAGGGCAAAACCAAGGAGATCAAAGACCTCATGGAAGACCCTGGCCATACCTGTCACAACTGCAACGCCGTCGCCAAACACTCAGAAAACCTTTGTAACCCGAGTCCGTTTGTCAAAATCTAAAATGTTGCCATATTGCAGAGTCAAAGCCCGTCAACGAATTGGCGGGCTTTGACTCTGATATTCACTGTGCACTGGTGAATATGTCGGCAATCACTTTCAAAACAATTTATCAGCTGTCAAAAGCTTCGAGTCTCGCCTTAAACTCCGGATCCAACCGCCGCGGTTTACGCAACTTGTAATCAAAACAGACAAGTACCGTCTCCCCCTCCGCGGTTGCCACGCCTTCACGTTCGATGCGATACCCCATGGTCAACGACGAGCGGCCGACTTGGTTGACTCTGGCACCGATAACAAGTTCATCACCGAGGAACATCTCGGCCAGATATTTAACATGTGCTTCTGGAAGGATCAGTCCACATTCGTGACCAACATCGAGCTCAGAGTACCCACCCAGGTTTTTCAGATAGGCGATGCGTGCGTCCTGGAAGAAATTCAAAACGGCTGAATTTGCCACGTGACCACCATAATTAATATCGGCGATACGAACTGTATAGGGGATCGTAAAGTTGAATTCTTCCATAAAAACTCCATGCCCGCCCGTAGGACAGAAGAGAAGAACAATTGGTCAGCCCAATTATTTCACTTCTGGCAAGTCGGGCAGTAATAAGTGGAACGCTGACCCAGTTTGAGGTGCCTGATGTGAGTCTCACACACAATGCACGACTGCCCTGCCCGCCCGTATACACATAGCTCTTGTGTGAAATAGCCCGGTAGCCCCTCGCTGTTTAAAAAATCACGAATCGTAGTGCCTCCGGCATCAATTGCCCGACCAAGGATAGCAGTGACAGCGTCAACCAGACGCCCAAAAGCGGCCTTGCTGACCTCACCAACAGGCTTGTTCGGCGCAATACGAGCTTGAAAGAGGGCTTCATTCGCGTAGATATTGCCAACGCCGACCACAACCTGTGCATTCATCAGAAACTGTTTGACAGCGACTTTTCGTTTTCGGGACAGTTCAAACAGGTAGGCTGCGCTGAATTCCGGGCTGAAAGGTTCTGGTCCAAGCCCGACGAGACGCACGTGCCGCAAAGGATCCGCATCGGTCCACAGGAGAGAGCCGAACCGGCGTGGGTCGTTGTAACGCAAGGCTGAGCCGTCGGTGAAAATGATCTCGACATGATCGTGCTTGCGCCTCTCCGATGACGATGCGTCGACCCTCAGATGACCGGTCATGCCGAGATGGACAATCATGGTGCCTTGATCAAGAGAGAACAGCAGATACTTGGAACGCCGGCCGACAGGCCCCACTGTCCGCCCGGGCAGGAGCGTCGCCAAGGTCGATGGAACAGGCCAGCGCAGGGAGGCGTTGTGGACCAGGACCCGATCAATGACTTTATGAATGACAAGGGGCTCTATGCCACGTCGGGTGGTTTCAACTTCTGGAAGTTCGGGCATAAGATTTAAACCTATGAGAAGAGCCAGGCCAGACGATATGGAGCTGAATTGCGTTTCTCTGTAACCGGGGGTTCTGACTCCCCGTAACGAACGTCTTCAAAAAATTGTCGTGGGGTCGAGCCTGGCAAAGTCAACAATCCGCAAGGTTTGCGGATCCTGAGGCAAGTCCTCGTCGGTGATTTTCTGGCCGCGGTGATAACGCCAGGTACAATTCTCCCGACGCAACCAGGCCAGCTCGGCAAAGTGCTGCACAGCGCCGTGTAGTTTCAACATCATCAAAAAAACGACCTGGGCTTCCTCATCATTTTCTTCATGTTCAAGGACCTTGCAGTTGATGATCTGATAGTCTTTGCCCAGGCTCGCCTTGCCGAACTCGAGATACTCCTCACGTTCTGTGAACTGGCGACGAAAATTGGACTCAGAGTGGTAAGAATCAAAAATGAAGCCGAAGTCACCACGGGAGAAAGCGGCACTGCGTGCGAGAATAAGCTCAGAGGGTGTGTAGTCCATTCATGAAGCCCCGATACAGCCCAGCGCGTAGTCTTTAATCTTTGATCCTCGGGTCCATGGCATCCCTGATTCCTTCGCCAAGAAGATTGTAACCAAGGACAGTGATCAGGATCGCCAGCCCGGGAAAGACAGAAAGCCACCAGGCCGTGCCGAGAGTCTGTTTTCCGGCAATCAGCATATTCCCCCAGGACGGCGTCGGTGGCTGCACTCCGATACCGAGGAAAGAAAGAGCACTCTCCGTAAGGATTGCACCGGCAACGCCGAGGGTCGCGGAGACCAGAACCGGGGAGATTGCATTGGGGAGGATGTGACGAAAGATGATGCGGGCGTCTTTTGCCCCGATGGCCTGGGCGGCGAGGACAAAATCACGCTCTCGCAGCGAAAGGAACTCCGCGCGCACCAGGCGTGCGACCCCCATCCAGCTGGTCAGGCCGATGATAATCATGATATTCCAGATGGACGGTTTGAGAAAGGCGATGACCGCGAGGATCAGGAAAAAAGTCGGGAAGCAGAGCATGATGTCGACGAATCTCATGATCAAAGAGTCTATCCAGCGGCCATAAAAACCGGCCACAGCGCCGAGGATGATCCCGATGAAGGTGGCAATGCCGACCGCGACAAAACCGACCAGCAGGGAGATTCTGGCGCCGTAAAGGATCCTGACCAGGACATCACGACCAAGGTCATCGGTGCCAAGGGGATAGTCAAGACCAGGAGGCTGCAACCTGTTGGCGATATCAATCGCCCCGGGATCTCTGCCAATCAGAGAAGCCAGCATGGCAAACAGGAACATGGCAAGGACAATTGCCGCGCCCACCATGGCCATCCGGTTACGCCTTAACCGTTGCCAGAGTACTTCACGAAAAAATGCAGACATTAAAACCTCGGGTCACATCAACTCATCCAGGTCCTTGTTGTCAATAACGCCCCGGTCCAGGAGAATACGGACCAAATTCTCATAACGATTTTCAAGTTGTTTGAGCGCCGAGGCGGAAAAACCGACATCAGCAGCGGCTGGTCTGGGCGGCACAACTGGCGCTGGCGGGGCAACCGGCGGTGGCGGCACCACTGCTTTTGGAGGAGCAACGGGCTTGGGTGGCTGAGCCAGGTCATCAAGGGCAAAATCAAGCTCTTCCTGATCATCAAAGACGGAGCCGTAATGTTTCTCAATAGCCGAGCTGATGGCGTCATCTGAGGCGAGCGCCGCCTTGATGCGGCAACCGGTGAGAAACTGCAGGGAATCGGTCACCATGAGATTGGTTGGATCAGTCATCGCCACAACCAGGTACATCGTCCCGCTGAGTTCTCTTCTTTCCACCGGCAGCACGTGAAACTCCCGCGCTTTCTCGACAGGGATATAAGCCAGGACATCTTCAGGAATTTTACGTCCGAAAAGTTCTATCTGCGGCAGATCGAACTGACGGGCCAGGAAGTTCTGCAGTTTATCTTCAGAGAGGTAACCAAGCTTTATTAACGATTCACCAAAACGGCCGCCCCAGTGGCGCTGATACGACAGCGCGGAGTTCAGCTGGAAGTCATCTATGATTCCTGCCTGCTTAAGGATTTCTCCCAATTTGAGATTCTTTGCCAAAACAACCTCCTGATTGCCGGGCCCTGCACTGGGAGGTGCCCTGGAAGCGCACTTACGTGTCCCGATCTTATCACAAACTCGACGCAGACAGTAAACGGGACCAGCAAGTGGTCCCGTTTACTATTCATATTTGAAACATATTTCAAGGGTGAAGGATGATTTCAACGCGGCGGTTTTTCATACGCTCTTCCGCTGTGTCATTCCCGGAGACCGGTCGTGTCAATCCAAAACCGACGGTCTCTATGCGAGTCGCATCCAGGCCGTATTTTTCGATCAACGCCTGCCGCACGCCTTCTGCCCGACGCTCGGAGAGCAACTGATTGTACTGCGGGGTTCCCCGATCATCGGCATGGCCTTCAACAAAAACCTTATGCTTCGGGTGCTCTTTAATCACTTCGGAGACCCTTGATAATTCCTTGTAATGAAAGGGAGTGACCTGGTCCTTGTCGAACCCGTACGTAATATCCCGTGTCAGGAAAAGAACCTCTGCGGACGCCTCAGGACACCCTCGTGAGTCAACTTTTGAACCTCTGGGAGTATCAACGCAGGCGTCCTTGTAGTCTTCAACGCCATCGGCATCGGTGTCGGCCGGACAACCCTGACTGTCGACGCGAACTCCCGGGGCAGTGTCCGGGCAGCGATCCAGAGGTGACATGACACCATCCTTATCGACATCAGAGGGCGTCTCTGTCTCCTGCTTAATCGGGGGAGTGGAGGCCTGGTGCTGCACGGCAGGGGCTGGGGAGCCGAATTGATAAGTCATCCCAACCATGGTCTGAAGATGGTGTCTCCAGTCCGGGCTCGTCATCCCTGGGTCGAAAAGTTATTATCGGAACGATAATCAAGGAGATGACGTGCATCCAGGCGGAGATCAAGGGATTTGCCGAGAGAGTATTTGACGCCACCACCGTAGTAGCCAAAGAAATCTTCATCATTTGAGCTCTTGTCGAAATCATAACTCAAAACACCGGCACCCAGGGACAGGTATGGAGCAAAAGCATCATTCTCACCAAAATGGTAGAGACCACCGAGACTGGCCGTCCAGACATTTAGATCCGTTGAGTTGTCCGTGTCGGTTTCCGTCGGTGTGTAACGGAGATCAGCCTCTATCGCCCACCTTTGAGTGATGTTGTAGCCGATACCAAGACCAAAAGCCGCCGCATCGTCTATTTCCATGCCACCATCGATCATGTGGTAGCCGAGCATGGGCGTCAAGGTCACCGTTCCGGCTTGACGCTCGGCCACGGCGCTGCCTGCCATAAACAGATTGAAGGCGACAACTAAAAGAACAAATTGACTCAATGAGCGCGACATGAGAACCCTCCCTGCCATGAGTAAAATCATTAAAACAAGGTAAATTATAGACAGAAAACGATATTATACAAGGAAAAATAATAAGTTAGCTCCATGTTCAGAGGGGCTAACGTCGTCCAATGCCAAAATACTCGAAACCGTCTTCCTTCAAATGGTGCGGGTCATACTGGTTTCGGCCGTCAAAAACGATGGCTCTTTTCATCATGCCTTTCATGGCACGGAAATCCGGATGACGGAAAGGTTTCCATTCTGTCACCAGCACCAGGGCGTCCACCTGCTCTAGAGCTTCGTATTGGTGACGCACCAGCGAGACCTGCCCACTGTCAAGCCATTCGGACGGGATCTCTTCACGGGTGGCTTCGACCGCTTCAGGGTCATAGGCTTTGACTCTGGCTCCAGCCGCAAGCAATTCCGTCATGAGAACGATCGCCGGAGCTTCGCGGATATCGTCTGTGCCCGGTTTAAAAGCCAGTCCCCACAAACCAAAGGTCAGTCCGGAAAGATCGGCTCCGAAACGGGCGGTAATTTTACGAAAAAGCACATGCTTCTGGTCTTCGTTGCGTTCATGGACCGCCTGTAGAAGTGAAGAGCGGTAGTCGTTTTCATTGGCGGTATGGATAAGAGCTCGGACATCTTTCGGAAAGCATGAACCGCCATAGCCACAGCCCGGGTAGATAAACGAGTAACCGATGCGGCTGTCCGAGCCAATCCCAAGGCGCACGTTTTCAACATCGACATCCAGAAGGTCGCACAAGTTGGCGACTTCATTCATAAAGGAGATTTTGGTCGCGAGCATGGCATTGCCAGCGTATTTCGTCATCTCGGCGTCTTTGACGCCCATAAAGATGATCCTGTCGTGGTTGCGACTGAAGTCCTTATAAAGTTCATGCATGACGTTACGCGACCGATCGGAGTCGACGCCGACAACGATACGGTCAGGCTTCATAAAGTCTTCAACCGCAGCACCTTCTTTCAGGAATTCAGGGTTACTGACCACATCGCACGGGATATCAGCACCCCGCTGCCCCAGTTGAGCACTGATGGCAGCCTTGACTTTTTCGGCGGTGCCAACGGGCACGGTCGACTTGGTGACAACGACCGTGTATTCAGCAAGACAGCGGCCTATTTCGCTGGCGACAGCCAGCACGTGTTTCAGATCTGCGGAGCCATCCTCGCCAGGGGGAGTTCCCACTGCGATAAAAATAATATCCGTATCCACCATGGCTTCAGTAAGGGAGGTCGTAAAGATCAGGCGGCCCTCCTCGCTGTTGCGCAGGACAATCGGCTTGAGACCCGGTTCGTAGATTGGGATCCATCCCTCTTTGAGCTTCGCAACTTTCTCCGCATCAATATCGACGCAAGTCACGCTATGACCCATTTCCGCAAAACATGCGCCCGTGACAAGGCCGACATATCCGGTTCCAACGACAGCTAATTTCATCTTCAACTCCGTAGCGCACAATGCGCGCTTTTAAATATGAACGATGTGACAATAATCAGTTCGACGACACTTAACCCTGTTCTCTTCGTGCCGCATTATTCAGCGCACGCCACGAGACGTTTTTCCCACTCCCAGGCCGTGCGCAGGATCTCTTCCAGATCATCATGGCTAGGTTTCCAGTCGAGTTCGTGACGAATTTTCTGGCAACCGGCGATCAGCTCGGCCGGATCTCCCTCGCGGCGGCCTGTTTGCACGACGGGAAAATCGATTCCGGTCACTTTTTTAGCCATGGCAACGACTTCACTGACAGAAAAACCATGACCATATCCGCAGTTAAACACGGCCGAGGGATGACCGGCGGAAAGATGGCGCAAAGCGTCGAGATGCGCCTGGGCAAGGTCCGCAACGTGGATATAATCCCTGATGCAGGTTCCGTCACTGGTCGGATAGTCGCTGCCGAAGACCTGTAATTGCGGGTAAATTCCCAAGGCTGTTTTCAAGGCACGGGTGATCAGGTGGGTCGGATTGGCATAGTCCTGACCAAGGCGGGTCTTCGGGTCGGCACCCGCCACGTTAAAGTAACGTAAGGCCACATATCGGAAATCAGCGCTGGCCGCAGCGAGGTCAGCCAGAAAGCGCTCGGTCATCATCTTCGACGCACCGTAAGGGTTGATCGGCAGCAAAGGCGCATCTTCGGTGACCGGCAATTGGTCGGGGTTGCCGTAGACTGCAGCAGTCGAAGAGAAGATCATCTGCCCTACGCCAACATCACGCAGCGCTTCAAGGAGGTTGAGTGCGTTGACTGAATTATTTCGATAATACTTAAGCGGATTCGTGACACTTTCACCGACTTCTATGGACGCAGCAAAGTGCAGAACGGCAGAGGGGTTGAAATCTCTGAGAGTCTTGGTCAAAAGCTCTTTGTCCGCCAGGTCGCCAACCACGAGCTCTCCGGATAGGACTGCATCACGGTTGCCGGTCGACAGGTTGTCATAGGTCAGAACCTCATAGCCAGCCTCACCCAGTGCGAGAACCACGTGACTGCCGATATAACCGGCCCCTCCGGTGACAACAACGCGCCCCCCCTGTAAACAATTACTCATAGCCAAACTCCTTCATCATTCGGCCGGAGCTGGTCCAGTTCTTCTGCACCCGGACGAAGAGTTCAAGGTGCACTTTGATTCCCAGCATCCGTTCGATCTCTTTACGTGCAGACTGGCCGATCTGGCGGATCATGGTGCCCCCCTTGCCGACCACGATCCCTTTCTGGGAATCACGTTCAACATTGATGACGGCATTAATGCCAACAATGTTGCGGGCAGGATTTTCCTGGAACCTCTCGACAACAACGGCGACACCATAGGGGACTTCGTCCTTGAGGCGGAGCAGAATCTGTTCACGGACCATTTCGGCGACAATAAAACGCTCAGGGACATCTGTCAGCTGATCTTCGGGGTAATAGCGCGGCCCTTCCGGAAGCATCGCAGGTATTTCTGCCATCAACGCATCAACGCCATCGCCCTTGAGAGCCGAAACCGGCACAATCGACGCGAACGGGCAGATTTTGCTGTAAGCGTCGATCAATGGCAGCAACTTATCTTTTACGATCGTGTCGATCTTGTTGATGACCAGCAAGACCGGACGTTTACTTTTTTCCAGCAGACGGGGAATCATCGGATCCGTATCGACCGGGCGGTCCGCCTCAACCAGCCAGAGGACAACATCGACGTCCAGGCAGGCGGAACGGGCCTGGTCCACCATATAACGATTTAAAGGGGAATGCGCTTCGTGAATCCCCGGGGTGTCGACAAACAGGACCTGGGCGTTGTCCGTATTCTGAATGCCAAGGATACGGTTGCGGGTTGTCTGGGGCTTGGGTGAAGTAATGGCGATCTTCTGACCAACAATACGATTGAGCAGAGTTGACTTGCCTACGTTCGGCCGACCGATAATTGCCACGAACCCCGATCGAAATATTTGTTTTTCAGCCATGAAGCCCTCCCGGGGCAGACAGAGATGTGAGTGGTAAATCCCGACCGGCAACGCGCAGAGAGCCGCGCCCGACGGCGTTGTCAGTGATCACGTGGACTTCCGGGTTGTGCTTGATCAGCCAGGTACGGTTTTCGCCTCGATGCCCCATGACATCACTGAGGTCGTGTGGGTGAACAGTCAGGAGCTTTTCCTTACAGCCCGCCTGCAGCAGAGCGCGACGCCAGATCCTGGAGCGAACCAACTGGCCAAAAGCGGGATGGTATGGCCCGGCGAGGAGGTTCTTTTCCAGGTGCGGATCACTCTGCAGCCCCAAGCGGATAATCGGCATATTAACCAGCCGGCAAAGCAGCAGCATGTCAGCACAGGTATCGACAGCCTTGTCAAGGGGCCACGGCTGATAATCGCCGGACCTCCAGAGATCGGCCAGCCTGGTGCCGTCGAGCACAACAGTCGGATAAATCCTCATGAAGTCCGGGTTAAGATCCAGCGCCCTTTGCAGTGACAGCAACGCCTCGTTCCCGCTGCTGCCGGGCAGACCCGGCATGAGCTGGAGGCCGACCGCGACCCCGGCCTCACGACATCGCTGAACGGCAGAGACGCTGTCCGAGACACTATGGCCACGAGCAGAAGACATCAGAACAAACGGGTCGAAACTCTGACACCCTATTTCGATCGTCGTCACTCCACCACTTATCAATCGCTCAACACATTCAGTTGCAAGCGCATCGGGACGGGTTGAGATGCGAACCCCGGAGGCTCTGCCTGTCGCAATAAAGCGTGCTGCCGTCGTCAGATAAAGATCCTGCTGTCCGTAAGGCAGAGCCGAGAAGGAGCCTCCGTAAAAGGCGATTTCGCCGTCGCCTTGCGGCGGCAGAGCCTTGTCCAGGAAGGCGTTGACCTCTGCAACACCGGGAACAACGGCTTGCCCGGAGGACTTGTCTTGTGCACAGAACAGGCAGCGATGCGGACATCCTGCGTGCGGGATAAAAATTGGATAGATTTTCACAATTCATCGTCCAGCAAAAGCAGTGTCGCCTGGGCGGCACACTGCTCCGCACTCTTTTTAGTGCGTCCAGATCCAGAGCCATAGGTGAGACCATCGATCAGCACGTTAATATGATAGACACGCTCATGAGCGGGTCCTGTCGCCTCAGCTAATTCATAGACTGGCAGTTGACGTTGTGTGCTTTGAAGACGTTCCTGCAGACGACTTTTGAAGTCCTGGCCATCATGAGACGAGGCCTGTTGCAACAGGGGTGTAAACAAAGGCAAAATCACCGATTGGGCATTTTCAAAGCCACCGTCGACAAAAATGGCTCCGAACAAAGCCTCCAGAGCGTCGGCCAACAGGCTCGGTTTGTCGCGGCCGCCGCTGAGCTCTTCACCTTTGCCGAGCAGCAGACAGGAACCAAGCTTCAGAGACAAAGCCAGTTGAGCAAGACTTGGCAAAGCGACAACTTCCGCCCTGATACGTGTCAGCTCACCTTCCGGGGCACTTGGCAGAGCAGTCATCAGGTGCTGACTGATCACCAGGTCGAGGACAGCATCACCGAGAAATTCAAGCCGTTCATTATCCGGCAAGTCTTCGTCGTGAAATTCATTGGCATAAGACCTGTGCGTCATGACCTCGACAAGCAGAGCACGATTCTGGAAGTGATATCCCAGGGTTTCTTCCAACCCCTGCCAGTTCACTTCCATAGATTTGTCCGCTTGTTTAATGTTGTCCGAATGAGTCATGTCACCAGTTGCGTCTCGTATTGAGAATCCTGTGGACTGCCGCGATATTTGAAACTCCAGCCACAAAAGCGAGTCATACTACACCAGTTACTCAGAGATATCAATTGCACCAGACCATGAACCATTATAATATGCCAAATTACTTCATACACTTAAGTATGTTGACTTCCAGCTGAATCAAAGAGTTCATTGGTTCAGCTTTAATTTCGGTCCAACAGATCATCCTATGTCTTTTTTTATCACTTTAGAAGGGATCGAAGGAAGTGGCAAAACCACCCAGTTGCGGCGTCTTTACGAACACCTAAAGGGCTCGGGATACCAGGTCGTGGCAACCAGAGAACCCGGCGGGTGTCCGATCTCTGATACCATTCGTGCTCTTCTCCTTGACCCGGGGAACACCAGCATGACATCAAGAACGGAACTCCTGCTGTACAGCGCCTCAAGGGCACAGCATATCTCGGAGTTCATCAGACCAGCGCTGGCACAGGGAAAAATTGTCCTCTGCGACCGTTTTTCAGATGCATCTACGGTTTATCAGGGTGCAGGCCGTGGACTCGATCTGCGTCAGCTCAAAATTATCAACGAATTTGCGGCCAATGGCCTCACCCCTGACCTGACCCTGCTGCTCGACTACCCGGCTGAGGCCGGCTTACAGAGGGCCAGGACACGCAATCAGACCGACAACCTGGAATCTGAAGGGCGTTTCGAGATGGAGACTCTCGCCTTTCATCGTCGCATCCGCCAGGGTTATCTTGACCTGGCAAAAAGCGAGGAGCGCGTTCACATCATTGACGCACTCGGCAGCGAGGAGATGGTGGCAGCACGCATTTCCGCGATAGTTGAAACGTTTCTTCGCAATTGGAGATCAGCATGACTTTTGACCAGATCCTCGGCCATGAGAGACAGAAGGATATCCTGAGCAGAGCCTTGACAAATGGTCGAATCGCGCATGCCTATCTTTTCAGCGGACCGGTCGGTATTGGCAAGCGTCTCATGGCTATGGCATTGGCGCGCGCCATCGTCTGTCACGAGCAACGCGGCTGCGGCCATTGTCCGGCATGCCGCAAAATCGATCATCACAATCATCCTGACTTACATATTCTTGAACCGGATGGGAACTCGATCAAGATTGAGCAGATAAGGGCTTTTCAACGCGATTTGAACCTTAAACCGCTTGAAGCCCCCCGCAAAATCTGTTTGATCAAACAAGCGGACACGATGACGACAGGAGCTGCCAACGCTCTGCTGAAAACCCTCGAAGAACCGCGCGGCGACACCCTCCTGATACTGCTGAGTGCGCAGCCAAACCGTCTATTGGAGACGATCCGCTCTCGTTGCCAGTCCCTCCCCTTCACCCGTCACCCGAACAGCAGGATTCAGGCCGAGCTCGAGAAGCAACTCGGCATAGGTGCAACGGAATCTCATATTTTGGCAGCTCTCTCTGAAGGGAGCTTCAAAAAAGCCTTCGGTAAAGACCGCGACCTTTACCTTGAGCAACGCAAGGAGCTGCTAAAAACCTTGACGGGGTTGTCCTCAGGAAGTATCTTGCCCATTCTGGATTTTGCCGAGCATCTGGCAGCGGACAAGACCATTTTGACCGACATATTGGAGATTTTTCAGGCATTTTACCGGGACGTCCTGATGACTCTGCAGGGACGCAGCGACGACGAACTGGTCAACCTGGACCTCAAAGAGAAAATTCACAGGACATCAAGCCGCGAGAGCGTCGATACGGCCCTTTCTAAACTGGAAGCCTTGATAGAGGTCCGTCGTCAGCTCGATCGCAACGTGAATCGCCAGCTGGCCATGGAAGTTCTCCTCCTGAAACTGGCGGCCTGAACTCGACGTTACGGCGTCATCAATCGTTACATAACTCAGTGATAGTGACTTCAATGATACGTATCGTACCACTTAAATTCCAACAGGCCGGGCGTCAATATGACTTTAACGCCCAGTCTCTCGAGCTCAAGGCCGGCGACAGGGTCATTGTTGAAACCGACCGTGGCCGTGCCATGGCCATGGTCGTCATACCGCCCCGGGAAACACCAGCGAAGGATGCACCGGAAGGGTTGAAAAACATTTTACGCCTTGCTACGGATGAAGATCTGGCCATGGCGGAAGCGAACGCTGCCAGGGAAAAGACGGCCCACAGCTTCTGCAGGGAAAAGATTCTCGAACGCAAGCTTGAGATGAAGCTGGTCCGTGCCGAGTACGCGTTTGACGGCTCTAAAATCATCTTCTTTTTTACGGCTGACGGTCGTATCGATTTCCGTGAACTGGTCAAGGATCTGGCCCACCACTTCCACACCCGCATAGAGATGCGTCAGATTGGTGTGCGTGATGAAGCAAAACTGGTGGGCGGCCTCGGCATCTGCGGACGTGAGCTCTGCTGCTCCACCTTCCTCACGCAATTCAACCCGGTTTCGGTCAAGATGGCCAAGGAGCAGGGTCTCGCTCTTAATCCGACAAAGATTTCAGGACAATGCGGCCGTCTCCTCTGTTGCCTCGGCTATGAATATGAAACCTACGGAAAGTTAAAAAAGGGCATGCCAAAGAGTGGCAAGAAAGTCCAGTGGGAGGGTCACGAGTGCGAGGTCGTTTCTCTTGATGTCCTGCAGCAGAAAGTCACTTTACGCGACAGGGAAGGCACCAGCATTCGCGTGACGATGGAAGAGTTGCGAAACGGTCAGGCCAATCCGCCGGAGGTCAAGGAAAATCAGGCAGAAGAGAAGCATGCGAGCCGGTTAACCAAAAGCAGACCACAGAGGCAGCAACCGCGGAAACAGGTTGAAAGGGTCAAGCAACCTCAGGACCAGGGCGACAAGGAGCAACCTGCGGACAAAGTGACCGAGGTGCAGGCAAAACCTGCCGAACAAAAACAGAGACAGGACAAACCAACCGAGGGCAAAAGCCAAGCCAATCGCCGCCGACGTGGCAGACGCAGGCCACGCGGTGGCAGTGGCGGCAAAAAACCCGACCCGAGTAAACAGGGAGAATAGTCATGACGGATGACAAGCACTTTTACCTGACAACCCCGATCTATTACGTCAATGACGTCCCCCATATCGGTCATGCCTACACGACTCTGGCTTGCGATGCACTGGCACGTTACAAACGCGCACGCGGCTACGAAGTCAGTTTTCTGACCGGAACCGATGAACACGGCCAGAAAGTGGAGAAAGCGGCACACGCCAAGGGAGAGACCCCCCTGGAGTTGGCCGATCGGGTTGTGAAACGCTTTCAGTCCCTCTGGGAGAAGCTGAACATCTCGAACACCGACTTCATCCGCACATCACAGGAGCGCCACAAGCTGGCGGTTCAGGAGATTTTCAGGAATATTGAGGCCAAGGGAGACATCTACCTGGGCGAATATGAAGACTGGTACTGCACACCCTGCGAGACCTTCTGGACCGAGACCAACCTGCTTGACGGGAACTGCCCGGACTGCGGTCGCCCAACCGACAAGCTCAAGGAAGAATCCTACTTCTTCCGCATGAGCAAATACCAGGAGCCGCTTCTGGCTCACATCGAGGCAAACCCCGACTTCATTCAACCCAAGACCCGACGCAACGAGATTCTCAGTTTCATTCGCGAAGGGTTGCGTGATCTTTCGATCTCCCGTACGACCTTCTCGTGGGGTATTCCGGTTCCGGGCAATGACAAGCATATCATCTATGTCTGGTTTGATGCTTTGACCAACTATATCAGCGCCCTTGGTTACCCGAAGGAAAGTGAAGGCGACTTTGAAAAGTTCTGGCCCTGCGATGTTCATGTGATCGGCAAAGACATCTTGCGCTTCCACACCGTTTATTGGCCGACATTTCTGCTGGCTGCCGGCATTCCGCTGCCGAAGAAGGTGTTCGCACATGGCTGGTGGACTGTCGAGGGCCAGAAGATGAGTAAGAGCCTGGCCAACGTGGTCGAACCGAACATGCTCATCGACAAGTACGGTGTCGATGCGATCCGCTACTTCCTGCTGCGCGAGGTTCCTTTCGGCCTCGACGGTGACTTCTCTCACAACGCGCTGGTGCACCGCATCAACTCCGACCTGGCGAACGATCTCGGCAACCTGGTCAGCCGTTCGACGGCTATGCTCAACAAATACTTTAAGGGTGTGCTGACAACCCCGGGAGAGATGGAAGATATCGACCGAGCCTTGCAGGACAAGATTGTCAAGCAGGTTGAGGTTGTGGATGACCACATGGAATCCCTCGCCTTCAACAAGGCACTTCAGGCGATCTGGGAGCTGGTCAGTGCGGCCAATAAATATATTGACGACTCTGCGCCCTGGGCTCTTGCCAAAGACAAGGAACAGAGTGAGCGGCTCGGCACTGTTATGTACAACCTGCTCGAAGCGATTCGTTTGATCGGTCTACTTGTGACGCCCTTCATGCCGGAGACAGGGGCCTGCATCGGCAGGATCCTTGGCCTGAGCCCAGAGGATCAGCAGTTGGACAAACACGACAGCTGGGGTTTACTGCAACCCGGAGTCCTGATCGAGAAGGCCGCCCCGCTCTTCCCCAGGATAGAGACAGAATAACGGACATCCGCAACGCGGAACGAGAGGCGTGAAAAAGCTGTTACATTTCTCGTCTGCGTTCCGCAATACGGAATTTCTCAATGAAAAAGCTACAGACCCCGCTTGTCGATTCCCACGCCCACCTCGATTCAAAACCTTTTGCAACCGAAATTGACGCAATTCTTGGACGTGCCCGAGACTGTGGCGTCAATCATATCCTCACCGTCGGCTGCGACCTGGAAAGTTCACGAGCCAGCGTAGATCTTGCCCTGCGCTATCCCAATGTCTATGCCAGCGTAGGCATTCATCCCCACGATGCCAGCATGGTCAACGATGAGACCATCTCAGAGTTGGCCCGCATGATCGATACTGTCGACAAGATCGTCGCTGTCGGAGAGACCGGACTCGACTTTTTCCGGGATCGCTCACCGCGGGACCAGCAGAGGGTTTCGTTTCGCCGTCACATCCAGCTGGCCAGGGAAACCGGTAAGCCGCTGATCATCCATGACCGCGATGCTCATGACGAAGTCGTGCAGATCATGCAGGAAGAGAACGCTGCAGATGTCGGCGGTGTCCTGCATTGCTTCTCCGGAGACTTGGCCATGGCCCGTAAATGTGTGGAGATGGGGTTCTATATCTCTTTCGCAGGGCCTTTGACCTATCCGAAGAATGATGAGCTGCGCAGCATCGCTCAAGCGCTGCCGGTCGATGTCATGCTGGTAGAAACCGACTGCCCCTATCTCTCTCCGCAGAAATGGCGAGGTAAACGCTGTGAACCGGCTTACGTGCGCGCAACCGCCGAAAAACTGGCCGAGATCAAAGGCTTGAGCCTTGAGGATGTTGCCCGCATCACCAGCCTCAACGCATGGCGCCTGTTCGGTATCGGCAAGGTTGATCAGAGCACGAGAATTGCTTACGTCATCCGCAACAGCCTCTACCTCAACATCACCAACCGCTGTACAAACAGCTGCAGCTTCTGTGCAAAGTTCAGTGATTTTACAGTGAAAGGTCATCAGCTCTGCCTCGAGCGGGAGCCCAGCCTGGAAGAGGTCATGGATGCGATCGGCGACCCAACGGCCTACGACGAAGTCGTTTTCTGCGGCTACGGAGAACCTCTGCTACGACTCGATCTTGTCAAAGCGATTGCGAGTGCGCTTAAAAAGATGAAGATCACGATACGAGTCAACACAGACGGCCAGGCCAACCTGGTACACGGTCGTAACATCCTTCCCGAACTGGCGGGACTGGTTGACTCTATCAGCATTTCTCTCAATGCTCCCGATGCGGCGACATATCAGAAAATATGCTGTTCAGAATTTGGCGAACAGGGATATGAAGCGCTCAAGCTATTCATCGTGGAAGCAAGGCAATACATACCGTCCGTCACCGCGACGGCCGTCACCGTTCCGGGAATAGACATCGACGCATGTCGTCAAGTCGCCGAGGATTTACAGGTGGAGTTTCGGGAGAGGATCTACAACGAAGTTGGCTAGACCATCAGACATCAAAAGGGGCCGCGCGAGTCGCAGCCCCTTGTTTAATTGATCAGCGAAAGAACAGAGATTCGAGAGTATTCAGAGGAGAAGGAGCTACTTCTTCAAAGGTCCGAGGAGCTGGGCGGACTCGAGTTCCTCAATGATCATCGGAATAAAGACGTTGACAGCGCCCTCCCTGGAGCCTTCAACCTTGACCTGGGAGAGATACGACCAGACAGGTGCTTTGCTGTTCACGTCGTAGAGTTTCGTCGATATTGTAAAAAAATCTGTGTCGTACTGCTTGTCGTAACTGTAACCATAGCTGTAGCCGTACCAGCCATCGTTATAAACGGCGACGCCTCCCAGGACAACACCGCCATACTGGTGGTTGGTGATCTCCGATTGACTGATAGAACGTGCCACCAGGACGCTGTCGACACCCAGCTCTTTGACTTTCGCCACAACGACCTCACGATCTGGCTTCTCACCCAACGGCGGCAACACTTTATGACCTGGTATGGCTTCGACACCACGTTTGCCAAGCTGGTCAGAGAGAACATTCTCAAATTGCTTCCGAATATTCTCCTTTTGCGTTAATGCGATAACCAGGGTTTTGGCTGGTCGTTTGCTGTAATCTTCACTTTTCCATACTTCCAGATTCTTGACCGGAGCACAAGAAGCCGCGAGGAATACAAGTAATAGTGGAAGGAGAGAGAAGTATGCTGGATGTTTTTTCACGTTTTTATCCTTGTCGTCAAAATGTCAGATACCGGGAGGAGAACTTTATGGGCTGCTGATGCTTGAGAGCAACCACATGGAACCAGAAAACACCTCAAATGACAACACTTTTATCTTTCTGATCTCTACCGCGTATCGTCCTGCCTGTCCTGCTCCGCTGTCGGGTCCGCTTTGTCGGGGGTGACCAGGTCACCGAGGAAAAGGCTGCCGTTGTGCACAAAAAAACAGTTCTTGAATCCTGAGGCCAGATCTGCCAAACGTTCGGCATAGGCCTCCTCATCACCATCATCCGGGGTTGCCAGGCCGAGCAAAACGACGTCAGCCGCAGCGCTCTCCCGATGCATAATATCAAGGATGCTTTCATTGCCCGACCTGACAGTAACGTCAACATCGGCATTGATACGGATCTCCGGAATCAATTGAGCCAGAAAGCGTTCTGTCTGTCCCTTCATTAGCTCATTAGAAGCGATACTCAGGACACGTATACGTGCGTTGCGCCATTCTGCATTTCGCGTCAGAAGGTAGGCGAGCAGCAACATGAGGTCGCCGTTACGTTTAAGCCCGCCCCACCAGACGTGGATATTCTGAACCATGTCTTCACGAAACGAGATGTGCGTACCGGTTTTGCCAATAATCAGGCTCTTGTTTAGACGCTTGAGTGGCCGGACAACCTTGAGAAAGTTAATCAGCCTGCCACGATCATCAGGCCAGCCGACCAGCACCGTATTGCTCTCCAGGCCGGCAATACCATTGGACTGGGCAACTGCGAGAAGGCCCCGTTCAATATTCTGAACGATATTCACTTCGCCAAAAGCGACGATCCCTCGCGATTTCAGAATTGCATTGATTTCCTTCTGCCGTTCCCTGATGTCAACATCAAGATCGAGGAGATCTCCATGATAGAGTTCACAAATGGAGACAACCCCTCTGTTTTCCGCAAACCAGGCTCCGAATTGTGCCAGATCAAGGCGTTTCTCAACATTGCTGACAAAAGTCAGGACATGCGGCCTCCAGTTACGGGCTGTCATTGGAATGTTGTTCAGTTTAACCAGCGCCCAACGGATCAATGTTTCATATAAATCACGCCAGACATCTCCCCACAACCCCTTACGGGCTCGCCTCTTCAAAATCAGCCAAATCGCCAGTTCAATCGTTATGGCAAAGATGGTCGCCTGCCAGTTGATCAGGAACATGACCCAGAAGCAGCCGAGACCGCCAAACAGGCTGAGCAGCCAGTGCAGATTCAAGGTTGGACGCCATGACGGGTTTCCGGACAGGTCCTCAAGCGCTGCGATAAGATTGACAGTGCCGTAGACGCTCAGAAAAAACATGGTGGCGACCACCGCAACCGTATTGAGATCGCCCAAAAAAACAGCGATTAAACTTAAAGCAAGGGTAAAGTACATGCCGCGGCGGGGTTCAGTTCCACCCTCCCTGGATCCGGAAAACATGCGAGGCGCCAGACCGTCGATCGACAGAGCCTGAAGTGTGCGCGGAGCGCCCAGCATAGAGCCGACGGCGGATGAAAAGATGGCTCCCCAGAGACCAGGAAGAACCAACCAGGGGCCCAACAGGGCGATACGATTCCAGATCAGAGGATCATTTGTGAGGCTTGTGGAATCAGCTCCAAGATAAAGCAGAACAGGGACAATCAAGTAAACCAGGAATCCGACAAGGGTCGCCGCAACACTTCCCCTGGGGATGGAACGACGTGGATCAGCAAGATCTCCCGACATGCTCAATCCGGCCATGATACCGGTGACCGCAGGAAAAAAAACCGCGAACACGAGCCAGAAACTTGCTTGCACTGTGGGGCCGGTCACAGCTTCTGGAGCGACAACACCCTCCCCCCAGATGACACCTGAGATCAGCGCCAACAATGACAATCCGATCAGAATCATGACAGGCATCTGGGTGCGTAAGGCAAACTGGGCACCACGGAAGGAAAGCAAAGCAACCAGGATGATGATCAGGAATGCCGCCGCAGAGACAGGCAACTCCGGCCAGACAAAGGTTAATGATTCGGCGAGACCGAAAGCATAGAGGGTCACGGATAGAGCCTGGGACAAGAAAAGCGGAAAGCCGACAGCACCGCCGATTTCGATGCCCAGACTGCGTGAAATCATATAGTAGGCACCGCCGACGCCGACATGACTGTTCGTGGCAATAGCAGCAAGGCTTAAGGAGGTCAGCAGGGTGATCAGATTGGCAAGCAAGACGATCAGCAGGGTCTTGAGCAGGCCAACCTGGCCAACAACCCAGCCGAAACGCAGGTACATGATGACACCGAGGATCGTCAGAATCGTTGGTGTAAATACACCGATAAAAGTTCCCAGTTTACCTTTATTTGAGTTTACGAACATGGAGGGATCCGGCGTTTCGGCAGGTTGGTTGTTGGCATTGACCAGTCTCTGTTTGGTGGCCAAAAGAGAATAACGGATTTACCACAAAAACAAAAGGGCGACCCACTGGGCAGCCCTTTTGTTTTTGTGTCTGGATCAGTGACTCTATTTGAGCTTCACGACGTTCGACGACTGGGGCCCTTTCTGGCCTTCGGTCACATTGAAGCTAACGCGATCACCTTCGGCGAGGGTTTTGAAGCCGTCACCCATGATCTGAGAAAAGTGGACGAACACGTCAGGACCGTTGTCCTGCTCGATGAACCCAAAACCCTTCGCTTCGTTGAACCATTTTACTGTACCTTCAGCCATCTTGAAACTCCTTCATCCCTGCTGGGAGGTTTTCTGTTGTGCACTTTCGACTGCCAGATATCAAAAACACTCAGCGAAAATCTGTCTGAGTGCTTCTTCCAAACTGACTACCTTTAATCTGTCTGTTGAGCAACGAAAAAAATACACAAACTTGTTTAGTTAGAGTGCTTCTAGCATAAGAATTCACCAGAATCAATCCATTTGTTATGGTTTACAAATATTTTTCTGACGGAGCTGCCGGATCAAATGGTGTTTCGCGGGAGCAAGTCAGCTTGCAAAAAGTTATTCTGCCAAACGATCGGCACGACCGTGACACAATGTCCGGAAAGAGACGATTCGCCGGTAAACCGGATGTCGAGGTAATTTCTTGAAATCCCTTTCAGTAAGCCCTTTTTAGCACCAGCCTCTACAACAACTTCGATCTTCTGACCGATAAAGCTTTCCGCAAACCGTTGATATTTGACCGCTGCCAGCTGCCGCAACCGACCTGCTCTTTCGCGGCTGATGTGACCATCGACCTGATCGGGAAAAGTTGCCGCAGGAGTTCCGCGACGTTTGCTGTATGGGAAAACGTGCAGATCAGTGATGGGTAATGCCGAAATAAAATCAAATGAATTTTCAAACTCCTGCTCGGTTTCCCCGGGAAAGCCTGTGATCACGTCCAGGCAAAGAGCCGCTGAAGGGAGCATGCGTCTGACCTTGTTGACGAGATCGGCAAAAAAGGCCTTGTCGTAGGTGCGTCCCATCCGTTGCAGGACAGCATCATCACCGGCCTGAAGCGGAATATGAAGATGAGGACAGATGACCTGTGAAGCAGCAACAGTTTCGAGCAGCTCATCGGTCAATTCCGTCGGCTCAATAGAGCCCAGGCGCAAACGGTGTATTCCTGATTCCCGTTCAATCCTCCTGACCAGCTCATTCAGGGTCGAAGATGGCTGCAAATCCAGCCCATAGCCGCCGATATGAATACCGGTCAGGACAACCTCCTGAAAACCGGAGGCAACAAGGCTTTTGATCTGTTGCAGGATCTCGTCAGGAGAAGCGGAACGGCTGGCACCACGCGCGTAAGGGATAATACAGTAACTGCAGAAGGCATCGCAGCCATTCTGAATCTGTACGAAAGCGCGACTGCGGCCGGAAAAAGACGTTAAAGGAGGCAGACAGACCGATTCTGCCTGGCGGATGTCCGAGACTTCGACAAAGGTTGCATCCCGTTCCGATTCGAGGAAATCAACCAGTCTCTTTTTCTCTTCATTACCAATCACCAGGCTCACACCCGGGAGATTCTGCAGTGCGATTGGATCAATCTGGGCGTAACAACCCGTAACAACCACACGACAGGCGTCATTAAGTTTGCGTGCTCTCCGAATCAGGTTGCGCGACTGGGCATCAGTGGCGTTGGTGACTGTGCAGGTATTAATAATGACAAGCTCGGCCCCGACATCGAAAGGAACAACTCGATATCCGGCGTTCTGCAGGGTTTCCTGCATGGACGCTGATTCGAACTGATTGGTCTTGCAACCAAGCGTTGCGAATGAGACCGTAGTGCACAGAACGGGGCGCGAGGCGCGGTTTGACGTGTGAAGCTCATCGTTCATCGCTAATCTCTCGTTTTACGGCATGAGAAGGTCGTTCTCACCACGCGCTACGTCACTTGATCCAGCCACCACCGAGGACACGGTCACCGTCATAAAAGACGGCGACCTGCCCGGGAGTCACCCCACTCTGCGGTTGCCGAAAATCAACCCTGACAGATCCGTCACCCTGGCAGGAGATCAGGGACGGCGCTTCCTGATGACGATAGCGGATACGACAGGCGGCCTCGATTGGCGCAACCGGGGGGGCAATCAACCAGTTCAGATTATCAACATAACAGTAAGAGCGACTCAGGAATGGTTTCTCACCGACGATGACCTGCCGCTTTTCAGCGTCGATCCCGACGACATAGAGCGGCTGTGGCCATGAGAGGCCAAGACCACGCCGTTGACCGATCGTATAACGATAGGTCCCCTGATGTCGACCGAGCACCTGACCGTCAACATGGACAATCTCGCCGTTCAGGGCACCCGAACCACGCTGCTCTTCCAGAAAGCGGACATAATCGCCGTCGGGAACAAAGCAGATATCCTGACTCTCTGCTTTTTCAGCGACTTTCAAACCCAGACGCGCGGCATGCCCGCGAACCTCGTCTTTGGTCATGCCACCCAGGGGGAATCGGACGTAGGTCATCTGTTCCTGGGTCAATGTGAAGAGGAAGTAGGTCTGGTCCTTGTTGCGGTCCCGCCCTTTGACCAGGGAGAACGACTCACTTTCTTCAATAATTTGGGCATAATGACCGGTGACCAGGTAGTCAGCCTGAAGCTCACGGGCACGCCGAAGCAGGGTGTCGAATTTGAGAATCTGGTTGCAGATCACACAGGGATTGGGAGTCAGACCGTGAAAGTAATCATCGCAGAAGCGCTCAATCACTTCTTTTTCGAACTGTTTCTCGAAATTGACCACGTAGAAAGGGATATCCAGAGACTCAGCAACCCGTCGTGCGTCGTAGACATCATCAAGCGAGCAACAGGAGCCAAAGCTTTCACCGTGTTCGGCGGTAAAGCTTGAGTAGTCCCAGATCTGCATGGTCATGCCAATCACATCACAACCCTGCTCCTTAAGCAAGGCCGCGGCAACCGACGAGTCAACCCCGCCGCTCATGGCAACCACAACTCTTTTACCTGCTTCAATCATCAAAAAACCAGCTCCATAAAGCCGTAAGGCTATAAAGTCGCGGGTTTATCCCCTGGCAACTCTACAGCCTTACAATCCAGCAGCTTCCCTTCAGTCTTGACTGTTTATGAATTTTCTGCCTTGTAGTTTTTGATCGCCTCATGCAGGGCATCCGCCGCCAGGTTGGAGCAATGCATCTTTTGTGCGGGCAGACCGTCAAGAGCCTCGGCAACGGCTTGATTACTGAGTTCAAGCGCTTCTTCAATGGTTTTGCCAATAGCCATTTCCGTCACCATGGAAGATGTCGCAATGGCCGCGCCGCAGCCAAAGGTTTTGAACTTGACGTCCTGAATGATATTGTTTTCAACCTTGAGAAATATCTTCATGATGTCGCCGCAGGAAGCGTTGCCGACCTCCCCGACACCATTAGCATCTTCAATTTCCCCCACGTTGCGCGGATTGGTAAAATGGTCCATAACTTTATCGGTATACATATGTCAACTCCTTAAGGTTTCGTATCAGGTGCCACGCAGACACACAGTCAAGTGAGCGTGTCACACGGCGCCTTACTAAATTCGTCGTACAGTTTCACAGGTCTCACAATCGACTGCGGTTCTGCCACAATTATACAACGGACTCATGTCGCGCAAGCGCTGTACGGTCGCCGGCAGGACCTCCAGAACTCTGTCAATATCCCCATCCGTAGTTTCCGGACCCAGGCTGAAACGCGTGCTCGAATGCGCCAATGTCACTTCAACGCACATGGCGCCCATGACATGCGACGGCTCCAGTGACCCCGAGGTGCAGGCAGACCCGGACGATGCGGCGATACCGAACATGTCGAGATTGAGAAGCAGCGATTCCCCTTCGATATACGCAAAGCTGACGTTCAGGGTATTCGGTAGACGCTGATCCCGATCTGGAGTGCCATTCAACTTGATATCGGGAATCTGGCTGAGGACACCGTCTTCGAGACGGTCACGCAGGGCACGGACCCGAGAGTAATATCCATCAAGCTCCAGGGCTGCCATTTCGCAGGCTTTGCCAAGACCGACAATGCCTGCCACGTTCTGGGTGCCGGCACGACGGTTACGTTCCTGGTGCCCCCCGTGTAAAAAGGTCGTCATGCGCGTTCCGCGCCGGATGTAAATAGCTCCGACCCCTTTAGGCGCCCCGATCTTGTGTCCGGAAATAACCAGGAGGTCGACATTGGCCTTCTGAACATCAACGGGAATCTTGCCAACAGCCTGAACCGCATCCGTATGAAAACGGATATTATATCTCTTGGCGATCCTGCCGATTTCTTCTATCGGGTAAATGTTGCCGGTTTCATTGTTCGCCCACATCACCGAGATCAGAACGGTTTTGTCCGTGATCGCATTTTCCAGATCGGCCAGGTCAAGCTGGCCCTCTTTGGACACCGGCAGGAAGGTCACGTCATAGCCATTTTTTTGCAGGAACTCGCAAGTTTCGAGAACGGCAGGATGCTCGACAGCGGTCGTGATGATGTGATTACCCTTCTCCTTGAGAGTGGGTAAAGATCCCTTGATCGCCATGTTGTCGCCTTCGCTGCCACAGGAGATAAACACGATCTCTGCGGGAGACGCATTAATCAAAGCCGCGACCTGCTCGCGCGCGCGCTCAAGAGCCCCGGACACTTGACGACCAGCCCAGTGTACACTTGAAGGGTTGCCGAACTGTTCTTTATAGAAAGGCAGCATGACCTCTAAAACTTCGGGCCGCACTGGCGATGTCGCGTTATAATCCAAGTAAATCTGGTTCACCTGTCAATCCTCCGATGTCATCGTAATTGTTGGGAGCCTATGTCCACGCCACTCAGAGAATGACCGTTCAGGCAATTTCAAGGCCGTGCTTCATAGCTGAGATCTTACCCCCGCTTGTCTAGCTTGCTTTTCGCTTCAAGTGTCAGTTCCTCGAGCGTGATTGAAGAGAGAAAATCGCGGATTCTCTCTGCCAGGCCGTGCCAGACGTTGTGTGTCACACACTGATCGTCACAGACGCAACCATGCTTCTGATCCATGCAGGAAACCGGCACCAGCGACTCCTCAACACTGTCTATAATCTCGTCAACCTGGATGTCCCGCGCGGGTCGTGCCAGCAGATAGCCGCCACCCGGTCCCCGGACACTCTTGACGATCTCCCCCCGGCGCAGCTTGACAAAAAGTTGTTCAAGGTAAGTCAGGGAGATACTTTCTCTGAGCGAAATATCGCGAAGGGTGACGGGCGCACCTTGAGAATACAAATTCAGATTAACCATGGCTCTCACAGCATACTGTGCCTTGGTTGACATGCGCATAATTCTAGACCTTTTCCTTGGCGGCCTTGCGCGCCCGGGACGCTGTTGGAGTTTTGCCCCCCGATTTAGCGGCAGGAGCCCTGGTCGAGCCAGCAGGCTTGGCGACTGATTGAGTGGGCTTTTTGACCGTAGACTTGGTCGCAGGTTTGGGACCTTTTTCCTCAAGGCGTTCCGTCAAATCTGCGACCTTTTTCTCCAGAACACGAATCTGATCGAACAGACAGCTGATCGCCTTGGCTTCAGGATCGGGCATTTTGCCATGTTCCAGGTCCGGACGCTGCTCTTCAACCTTCGGCTCCTGCTGCATGACGACGCGACCCGGGATACCGACCACTGAGGAGTTTTCCGGAACCTCTTTGACAACAACCGAGTTGGAGCCGATCTTGGCGCCCTTACCGACAGTGAATGGTCCAAGCACCTTGGCGCCGGAACCGATGACGACATTATCTGCAATCGTGGGATGACGTTTGACCTTGTCCCAGGTGACTCCACCAAGGGTGACGCCATGGTAAAGGGTGACATTGTTGCCGATTTCTGCGGTTTCGCCAATCACAACCCCCATGCCATGATCGATGAAGAATTTTTTACCGATCTGTGCACCCGGATGAATTTCTATGCCGGTAAAAAAACGCCCGAGGTGTGAGGTGAAACGGCCGAGGAAGTAAAAGTGACGAACCCAGAGCCAATGTGCGACACGATAGAACCAGACTGCATGCAGTCCCGGATAGCAAAAAGCAATTTCCAGGGCGCTGCGCGCGGCAGGATCCCGATCGAACACCGAATAGATGTCTTCGCGAATGGTATCAAACACTTTGGTATGCCCTCCCCGTCCCGTTTTCTGTAAAAAGACCGACAAAATAACTGCCGGCAGGCGAACCTGGATAAGGGATAGCATACCCGACCAAAAGTGTCAATTATTAATCGGGGAAAATCAAAGGAATAGCTTGTAGGCTTTATTGCATGACTCTTCTACGTAACGATAGCCGAGACCTTCGAGAAAAGCCTGAAGTTGGACTTCCTGGCCGGCCGGTATTTCAAGTCCGACCAGGACTCGGCCGAAGTCTCCCCCCTGGATTCGATAATGAAACAGCGAAATATTCCAGTCGGCTCCCATTGCGGAGAGGAAACGCGCCATGGCACCGGGGCGCTCGGGAAACCAGAAACGGAAGAGACGCTCATTGATGACATCCGGTGAACGACCGCCAACCATGTAGCGCAGATGAGTTTTCGCCAGTTCATTATCAGTCAGGTCAATGTTTTCGAAGCCATTCTCGGACAGCAGAGTGCCGAAGGCTTGACGCTGGTCGTCACCGTCAATGGCGATGCCGACAAAAATGTAGGCCGAATTGCGGTCCGACAAGCGGTAGTTGAACTCGGTAATGTTTCGTTCGCCAACCACCTCGCGACAGAAGCGGAACAAAGAACCGGGTTGTTCCGGTATCGTGACGGCAAACAGTGCTTCCTGTTTTTCACCGATCAGAGTGCGTTCCGCAACGTAGCGCAAACGATCGAAGTTCATATTCGCGCCTGAATTGATCGCAACCAGCGACTGACCGGTTACCTTCCTCTCCCGCACGTATTTTTTGAGACCAGCCAGGGCAAGGGCACCAGCAGGTTCAACGATGGAACGAGTCGCTTGATAGACACTTTTTATCGCGCTACAGATTTCGTCGATATCCACCCTGATGATTTCGTCGACATGCTGACGACAGAGATCAAAAGTAAGCTGGCCGACTTCTCTGACTGCGACACCATCGGCAAAGATACCAACAGTCTCGAGTTTGATCCGGTGACCGGCCGCGAGCGACTGTGCCATCGCGTCACTGTCTACTGGTTCGACACCGATTACTTTAACTTCAGGACAGAGCGGCGAATTTCAGAAAGACCGACATTCCGGCCAGCAGGCCACCGCCGCCGACCGGGATGAAGACGGCGTCCATTTTCCCGGCGCTTTGTCGCAGCAGCTCATTTGCAATGGTTCCCTGGCCGGCAATCACCAACTCATCATCAAAGGGAGGAATAAAGATCATGCCGGACTGCGCAGCCAGGTGGGCACAGTGTTCTGCGGCCTCGGAATAGTTGTCACCAATCAGAACGACCTTGGCACCAAAGGATTTGACCGCAGCGACTTTGATCTCGGGAGTTGTCACCGGCATGACGATCGTGGTCCAAATTCCGAGCTTCTGACCGGAAAAGGCCACACCCTGGGCATGGTTTCCGGCTGAAGCAGTTATGACACCTTTAGACCCTTTCCTCTTCACTGAGGTTGGCAATCCGATTGTAGGCACCACGGATTTTAAATGAAAAAACCGGCTGAAGGTCTTCACGCTTAAGCAGCACGCGATTGTTCAGGAGCCAGCGACAGAACAGCAGATTCTTCAAGAGGGGTCTCAATCGCGGCCTCGTAGACTTTAGAGGTGAGTATTTGTTTGAGTAGTTTCTGCATAATGGTTCAGAAGCGAACGTTGTGAGACCTCGCGAGATCGCTGTCAATTTGGACGCTGAGGATAAGCGGAACGAGTGATGATTTCAAGGAAAAGGATAAACAGCGGTCCACAGAGGGCCAATGAGAATTCAGCATATCGGCCGAAAGCGAAGATTATTTCCAGTTAATCATCGACAACTGTATACACTTTCGCTATACTTCGGAATCAATTTCCATCTGGGATCGATCCATCCCGGAGATCATATTTCATACCGTTCCTAAAGGAGAGAAATCATGCCGGAATTCACTTACCAGAATCCTTTCCCCGTGGGCAAAGACGAGACCAAGTACTACAAGATCGAAGGGTCCGAAAAGTACGTCACCGTTGACAACTTCGCTGGGCAGGAAGTCTTGCGTGTCTGCCCTGAAGCCATCACCATTTTGTCCAACGCCGCCATGAAAGATGTCTCTTTCCTGCTGCGCAAAGAGCACAACGAGCAGGTTGCCAAGATCCTGACCGACCCGGAAGCCTCTCGCAATGACAAAGGTGTCGCCATGGCATTTCTGCGCAACGCCATGGTCGCTGCCCAGTTTGAACTGACCAGCCTGCCAGGACACCGGCACGGCCACCGTCGTCGCCAAGAAAGGCCAGCAGGTCTGGACCGGCGTCAATGATGCCGAATACATTTCCAAAGGTATTTTCAAGACCTACACCGAAGAGAACCTGCGCTACAGCCAGACTGTGGCGCTCGACATGTACGAAGAGAAAAACACCGGCACCAACCTGCCTGCGCAGATCGATCTTTACGCGACCGAAGGCGATGCCTACAAGTTCCTCTTTGTCGCCAAAGGTGGCGGCTCCGCCAACAAGTCAATGCTCTACCAGGAGACCAAAGCCCTCCTTACCCCGGAGAAACTCTTTGACTACCTGGTTGCCAAGATGAAGACGCTCGGAACCGCAGCCTGCCCCCCCTATCATCTCGCCTTCGTTATCGGCGGCACCTCTGCCGACTCCGTCATGAAGACAGTCAAACTTGCGACGGCTAAAGAGCTTGACGGATTGCCAACCAAGGGCAACGACCACGGCCAGGCCTTCCGTGACATCGAGATGGAAGAAAAACTGCAGAAAGCGGCCCAGGAGCTCGGTATCGGCGCACAGTTCGGAGGCAAGTACTTTACCCACGACGTTCGCGTTATCCGCCTGCCCCGCCACGGCGCTTCCTGTCCTCTCGGCATGGCCGTATCATGCTCGGCTGACCGCAACATCAAGGCGAAAATAACCCGCGACGGACTCTTTATCGAAGAGATGGATCGCGATCCGGGCCGTCTGCTGCCGGAACAATACCGCATGGCGAAGCATGAACACGGCACCAAAATTGATCTCGACCAACCGATGGAAAGCATCCTGGCCGAGTTGACCAAACTCAAGGTCGGCGACGCATTACTTCTGAACGGCACGATCGTCGTTGGGCGGGATATCGCTCACGCCAAGTTCAAGGAAATCCTCGACAGCGGCAAGCCGTTGCCCGATTATCTGAAAAAGCACCCGATCTACTACGCTGGCCCGGCCAAGACACCTGAAGGCCGGCCATCTGGGTCCTTCGGCCCGACGACGGCAGGTCGCATGGACAGCTACGTTGGCCTGCTCCAGGAGAACGGCGGCTCGATGGTCATGATCGCCAAGGGCAATCGCTCTCAGCAGGTCACCGACGCCTGCAAGAAATTCGGCGGTTTCTACCTCGGCTCCATCGGTGGACCGGCGGCCTTGCTCGCGGACGAGAACATCACAAAGGTCGAATGCCTCGACTTCCCCGAGCTCGGCATGGAAGCGGTCTGGAAGATCGAAGTCGTAAACTTCCCGGCCTTCATCCTGGTCGATGACAAAGGTAACGATTTCTTCAAGCAGCTCGGGGTGTGATTATCTTCTTATCGCAACATAAAAAGCCCCGGGAACCGGGGCTTTTTATGTTGTCGGAGTCCCATAGAGGGTAATCTGCAATCACGTGACGATCAGCTCTGAATTTCAATATCAGCAGCCGGATAATACTTGCCTGTGCGGAATACAGGCGTTGATAAGATCCATTCAAGGCAAACAACTCGGCATGCGTCCCCTGTTCGACCACCCGCCCTTTATCAAATACATGGGTGACGATCAGCCGAACTGCACGGTTCAGAGTCGGTCGCTGATAATCAGGGCACTGCGTTTTCCGATAACGCTACGGAAAGAGTTTATCAGCTGCAGCTTCTGCTAACGGGTCCAGGGCGCTACTCGGTTCATCCAGAATCAATAATTGGGCCTGACGATGATAGGCCCGCGCAGCGCAAGGCGTTGCCACTCTCCGACACTGAGGTCCTGTCCTTCGCTGATCTGTGTGCCCAGGATGGTATTCAACCCCTCGGCAAACTGGTCGATGATCTTGTCACCCCCTGATTTACGGGCAGCGGCCAGAAGATCAGCATTGTTCAAGTCTCGATCGCTGTTTCCAGCCAGATGTTTCAGCGATATCGACAGGTCGATTTTGCGAAATCCTCGCTGACGACGCTCACCTGCTTCCGCCAGGCGTTCGGAACCAAAAATCTTCAGATCTTCTCCCTCCCAGTCACACTGCCCGCTGTCGATCGTATAGCTGACTGTTCAGCTTCACCAGGGTCGACTTGCCTGCTCCGTTGAGTCCAACCAAGCAACAATCTCACCCGGTCGGATCCAGATCGACTTCCTGTAACGCCGGTTTATTTCTGCTGGGGTAGGTAAAAGTAAATTGCGAGACCAGCCCGGCATCATAAGCGACAGGTACATCCTGCCTGTCGCCTGAAAGTTCGATTTGTGATGGCAGATCGAGGAATGCGTGGAAATGTTGAGAAGCAGGTTGCTTTCGTATAACCAGGCCAGCCCCTGAAGTATATGCTGAAGTGCCGTCAGGGCGCGTTGGTAGCCCTGAAAATACATCACGATCACTCCAAGTGTGATGAGCCCTTGTACCGCAGAAAATGCCATGCCGGCGAGGGTACCAAAGAGGACCAGCGTAGCAAGGCTCTGGGTGATCATCTCCACCTCGGGTGCGTCGACGGTTGAGGTCCATACGGCCGACGCGTAATTGATTACATATACCGCTGAAGCGGTCGGCAAACAGTCGGCCAATACCGAGAAGACGGATATCACGCGCATATTCCGCGCCAGTGATGAGACCAGTGATAATACTGAATCCGCCGTTCCGATTCTGCATGTTCCTGCTCGAAAGCAAAACGTTGTCGTGCATAGAACAGGCTCATCAGCGCTGCCGGTAAAGCCGTCAGAAGCAGAGCCAGACCAACAGCCCAATGTGAAACGAAGAGCAGACTGGCAATTCCAACCAGCAGCAGAGCATTTTGCAATGTCTGCTTTAGCCCATTGACAATTCTGGCTGGCCGATAAGGCGCTTCCATCTGGGCCTGGTGCAGCGTGTCATGGAAGGTAGGGTCCTCATAATAGCCCATATCAACGGCTATCGATTGAGCGTGGATCACATCAGCGACGTGATCG
>CAVPPD010000028.1:0-9305 GCA_963707155.1 uncultured delta proteobacterium
TATGTGCAGGTCATCACCGCGACTTTTGTGATCGCCCGGAGTGACAGCTTCGATAATAATCATCAGGTCGTGCCGTCGTCCCGGTCAGATAAAATACCCGGTCGTACGTTTCTTCGCTGGCTTCGGGAGAATCATTGGCATACTCTGGCAATTCAACGAAGTAAGCTGCTGTTGCAGACAGAAGGTCGTAGAGATTTGGACAAGTTCAATCAAGGGCAGCAAAGACTGCGTCAATGTGCTTTTGTCGGTCTGTTCCTGTGTACGGCCATTCCGCTCGTCTCATCCCCGGTCGCGCTGGTTGCCGGTTTTGCTTTCTGCTTTCTGTTCGACAACCCCTTTCCCGTGCAAACCGCCAGGTTCAGCAAGACGCTTCTCAAGCTTTCGGTGGTCGGGCTCGGCTTCGGCGTCAACTTTGTCGAGGTCCTTGAGGTTGGCAAGAGTTCTCTCCTGCTGACCCTGATCAGTATCACTGCAACCATAGGCTTGGGAGAGCTTCTGGGCAGAGCGTTGAAACTTCCTGCAAACACCCGGACGCTGGTTTCATTCGGTACGGCCATCTGTGGTGGCAGTGCCATTGCCGCAATGGCGCCGGTGCATCAAGGCCAGGGATGAGGAGATCGCCGTTTCCCTGGCGACGGTCTTTTCTCTCAACGCCGTTGCGTTGATCATTTTTCCACCACTCGGCCACCTCTTTGAGCTCGACCAGCATCAGTTCGGCCTCTGGGCAGCCCTGGCGATTCACGATACCAGCAGTGTGGTCGGTGCCTCGGCAGCCTATGGGGCCCTGGCATTGACCGTCGGAACCACGGCCAAGCTGACCCGGGCGCTCTGGATTGCCCCGTGCACCCTGGTTGCGGGGTTCTTCCGTAAGGCAGAGCAAAGGCCGGTCTTCCCGCTCTTTATCCTGGGCTTCATCGCTGCCGCCTTTATCAATACCTGGCTGCCGGATTACGACCGCTTTTGGGGTGGGCTCTATCTGCTCTCCAAGCAGGCGCTGGTTATGACCCTGTTTCTGGTCGGGGCCGGCTTGACGAAGCAGGTGCTGAAACAGGTTGGACTGAAGCCACTGCTTCTCGGCGTTATGCTTTGGCTGGTTGTCAGCATAACGGTTCTGCTCCTTCTTCTTGGCGGTTATCTGCCTTAAGCGGCCTTCAAGATAAACCGGCCTCCCCTGGTTCGACCTCTCCTTGCAATTCATGCTTAATGTTTAGGCATAGCCGTTTCTTGCCGTTAACTATTTGCTTGATTGTGAAAGGCCTTTTGTTGTAAAAATCAATTGCGGTTTTTTTAAGCAATTATCTGATTAAAAAGGAGGCACCATGGCAAACAAGTTGGATGAGAAGGTTGCACCGATCTTTCAGGACGTCTTGGCTCGTAATCCCGGAGAAACGGAATTTCATCAGGCCGCGCGCGAAGTCCTCGAATCGCTTGGCCCGGTTTTGGTCAAACATCCGGAATTTGCGCACCACAAAATCATTGAGCGTATCTGCGAACCTGAACGTCAGATTATTTTCCGTGTTCCCTGGCGGGATGACAAAGGCGAAGTGCAGATCAATCGCGGTTTCCGTGTAGAATTCAACAGCGCACTTGGTCCCTACAAAGGTGGTCTGCGCTTTCACCCCTCTGTCTATCTCGGCATCATCAAGTTCCTCGGTTTTGAGCAGATTTTTAAAAATGCACTGACCGGCTTGCCGATCGGTGGCGGCAAGGGTGGCTCGGACTTTGATCCCAAGGGTAAATCCGATGATGAGGTCATGAGCTTTTGCCAGAGCTTTATGACTGAGCTTTATCGCCATATCGGTGAACACACAGACGTGCCAGCCGGAGATATCGGGGTTGGGGGTCGTGAAATCGGCTATATGTTCGGCCAGTACAAGCGCATCACCAATCGCTGGGAGGCCGGCGTGCTGACAGGCAAAGGGCTCGACTGGGGTGGTTCGCTGGTACGTACCGAAGCAACCGGCTATGGTGCCACCTTTTTTGTTGATGAGATGCTCAAGGCCCGTAAAGACTCTTTTGGCGGCAAAGTCTGTTCCGTTTCCGGCTCAGGCAACGTCGCGATCTACACCATCGAGAAAATTGTTGAACTTGGCGGCAAGGTTGTGACCTGCTCCGATTCAAACGGCTATATCTACGATGAGAAAGGCATTGACCTGGCTTTGTTGCAGCAGCTCAAGGAGGTTGAGAGGCGTCGCATCAAGGACTACACCCAGTATCGCAAGCACGCCAAGTATGTGGCCAAAGGCAACTTTGGGAAGTTCCCTGCCAGGTGGCCATGCCATCAGCAACCCAGAATGAGATCAATGGTGCTGATGCCGAGATGCTGGTCAAGAATGGTTGTATCGCCGTTGGCGAAGGCGCCAACATGCCGACGACACCGGAAGGCGTCAAGGTTTTCCTCGATGCACAGATCGCATACGGTCCCGGCAAGGCGGCGAATGCCGGTGGTGTTGCAACGTCAGCGTTGGAGATGCAGCAGAACGCCGAGCGCGATTCCTGGACTTTCGAGCACACCGAGAAACGTCTGCAGGAAATAATGCGAAACATCCATGAACTCTGCTACGAAACATCGATTGAGTATGGTACTCCGGGCAATTATGTCAATGGTGCCAATATTGCCGGATTTATCCGTGTCGCAAAAGCCATGGTCGCTTTTGGCGTTGTTTAATCCGCGAACAAGCACGGTCGGGTCGGTCATTATGTGATCGACCCGACCTTTTTTTGTGATTGTGCAGCAACGATCTGGTATACGAACCTTGAGTGCTCAACTTCGGGGCAGAAAAAGGGGAGGTCCATGAACGACAGAAGGGTGACAACAGGATTCAGCGGGCTTGATGACATTCTCGACGGCCTGCGTATCGGCGACAATGTGGTCTGGAAAGTCGATAGTATCGAAGATTACAGTTATTTCGTCACCCCCTACGTCAAACAGGCTCTCGCCGAAAAACGTGAAGTCGTTTATTTTCGCTTTGGTCAGCATCCCCCGATCATCGATCCCGAACTGAATGTTGAAACTGCGCTTTCTTGACCCGCGCGAGGGTTTCGAGCCTTTTGCCTGTGCGATTCACGCGATTGCCACCGAAAAAGGCGTTGGCACCTTCTACGTCTTCGATTGTCTCTCCGACCTGCTCTCTGCCTGGGTCACTGATCACATGATCGCCAACTTCTTCCAGGTGACCTGCCCCTACCTGTTCAGGCTTGACACCGTGGCTTACTTTGCGCTTCTGCGTAATCGTCACGCACACAAAACAATCGCCCGTATCCGGGAAACGACTCAGGTCCTGCTGGAGCTGCATAATCGCGACGGGCAACTTTTTGTCCACCCGCTCAAAGTCTGGCAACGCCACTCACCGACGATGTTTTTGCCGCACAGGCAGGCAGGCCGCAGCTTTGTCCCCCTTGCCAACAGCCTCGAGGCGACCGAACTGCTGGCGCCAGCCTATCGCCAGGTCCAGGATGCCGGCAGCCGCCGCCTTGATCATTGGCATCGACTTTTTCTGCAGGCTGAAGAAGTAAATTCCGAGAACGCTTCTGCAGAGGAAAAGGCCAGAATGATACACCACCTTTGCCGGCACCTGATTGGCCGGGAGGACAATATCCTCGACCTGGCACGGCGTTACTTTTCTCTGGACGACTTGCTCTCCTACAAGTCGCGCATGATTGGCACCGGGTTTATCGGTGGCAAAGCGGTCGGCATGCTGCTGGCTCGGCGAATTCTTGAAGCGCAGCCGGATGGCGACTGGGCTGAATGTCTGGAGCAGCACGATTCCTTTTTTGTCGGCTCAAATGTTTACTATTCTTATCTCGTCAATAATGGCTGGTGGGAGCTGTACGCGGCCCAGAAAACACCGGAAAACTACTTTGAAGCCGGGGCAGAGTTGCATCAGAAAATGCTGACCGGGACATTCCCGGAGCAGCTGCGTGAAGACTTCCAGAGCATGCTCGATTATTACGGTCAGTACCCGATTATTGTACGATCAAGCTCTTTGCTTGAGGATAGTTTCGGCAGCGCCTTTGCCGGTAAGTACGACAGCTTCTTTTGTGCCAACCAGGGCTCTCCGGAAGATCGCTACAATGCCTTCGAGGACGCTGTGCGCAAGGTTTTTGCCAGCACCATGAGCGAGGACGCGCTGACCTATCGCAGGCAGCGCAGGCTCGATCAGCAGGTAGAGCAGATGGGGCTGCTGGTGCAGCGTGTGTCCGGTTCCTATCACCAGAAGTATTACTTCCCAGAACTGGCGGGGGTGGGCATTTCTTACAACACCTTTGTCTGGGACAAAAAGATGGATCCGAAAGCAGGCATGCTGCGTCTGGTCCTCGGTCTTGGCACCCGGGCGGTCGACCGGGTTGAAGGAGACTACCCACGTATCGTCGCGCTCGATGAGCCGATGAAACTGCCTCTCAAGGGTTACGAAGATATCCGGCGGTTTTCGCAAAAAGATGTCGACCTGGTGAACATCAGCGATAATGATTTGCAATCGCAACCGCTGTTTCGGTTGGTGAGTGACGGTATCGAACTGAATCTTGATCGCTATGCTGTTCCCGACCGGGAGACCATGGATCGACTGCGACAGCGTGGCAAGCCTGATCAACAGGTCTGGCTCCTGACATTCGAGCACCTGCTGACCAGAACAGACTTTCCGTCCAGGATGCAGCGTTTGCTCAAGACGCTCGAAGAGGCCTATCAGTATCCGGTCGATATTGAGTTCACGGTGAATAATACCGCTGATGGAGTACCGAAAATCAACCTGTTGCAATGTCGGCCGCTGCAAACCAAAGGCTTGAAGAAAAGAGTCAAAATCCCGCAGCAGATTGCCGATGAGAAGGTTTTCTTCAGCGCCGGCGGTGGTTTCATGGGTGGTAATACGGCTCTGCCGATCAAGCGGGTGATCTGGGTGGACGCCAGGCATTATTCGCAACTGTCGCTTTCCGACAAGCATGAGGTCGCTCGCCTGGTCGGCCGGTTGAACCGGCGCATCAAGGATCGTGAACAGCATCCGACTCTGCTGCTCGGTCCCGGCCGTTGGGGCACATCGACGCCCGCTCTCGGTGTTCCGGTCAAGTTTTCAGAAATCAACAACATGGCCGCTATCGGTGAAGTTGCTTTTGCGGAAGGCGATTTGATGCCCGAACTTTCTTTCGGCTCGCATTTCTTTCAGGACCTGGTTGAAGCGGATATTTTTTATCTGGCACTGTTCCCGGAAACCTTTCCTTGTACGCTCCACCAGGAATGGCTTTATCAACAGACGAATCTGCTTGAGGGACTGTTGCCCAGCAGCAGCCGCTTCGAGTCTGTGGTCAAGGTCATCGATGTTCCGCCGCAGAATCTGCTTCTTTTGGCGGATGTCGTGACTCAACAATTGCTCTGTTACTGGGCCGACCAGATATGAGGCGCTGCTTTGGGCTTAAACGAGGCGAGAGGCGTCTCACGGAAAACTGTATACAGTATACAATATGGTTGACGCCTGTTTACGTTTGTTTTACATTGACTTCGACTGGTTCCGGTAACGATGCCGGAGTCAGCACGCCTCAAAGGTGTTGGCCCTTCTGACTCACGCAGAGGGGTTTTTCTGTTTTCGTGGCTGTTGAGGTGTCGACCGTGTATCGAAGCAGGGCTCAGGAATTTGTGCAGCGCAGATGAGGACTGCGAAAAAATTTAATTTGTATACCGATTCAACAGGGCTGAATTGCAAGGAAACAGCTGTGTTAGGATGTTCCGGTCATTTTGTGACATTCTTTTAAGGTTGGAACACGCGCAAGCATGGCCGAAGCTAAAGCTGAAGGAACATTGGTGGAAATCTTCTCCGATGGCGCCTGCTCCGGCAATCCCGGGCCCGGTGGCTGGGGAACGATCCTGCGTTGTGGCGCACACGAGAAGGAGTTCTCCGGATATGACTCCGGAGACCACCAACAATCGCATGGAGTTGATCGGCGCAATTGCCGGCCTGGAGGCCTTGAAACGCCCATGTCGAGTCAGGCTGACCACAGATTCGCAGTATGTTAAAAAAGGCATGACCGAGTGGATTGATGGCTGGGTCAAGCGCGGCTGGAAAAATTCCCAGAAAAAGCCGGTTGCCAACCGCGACCTCTGGGAGCGTCTGCTGGAGCTGACCGAATCGCACCAGGTTGAATGGTGCTGGGTGCGGGGACATGACGGTCATGCAGAAAACGAGCGCTGTGATGCCCTGGCAAGAGCAGAGATTGAGCGGGCCCAGGCCTGAATTAATCCTCTGCTGGTGATGGACTTGACCTGTTTTTATGCTAGTCTGGTTCGTGACTTCAACGAGGGCGGCGGTTCGTCCGTTTGTCCTTTTTAAAGAGCAATTTACTGAGCATATGTCACCTGCAACCAACCCTACACAGCTGATGGCAGCAGCGCCGGACTTCGAATCTTACCTGGCTCTGGGGATCTATGGCGGTATCGCGCTCTTCCTGGTTGCGGTCCTGTTGCTGCTCTCCTGGGGGCTCGGTCACAAGACGCGTACACGTCAGAAGCAGGAGCCTTATGAGTCGGGTATCCTGCCCCTTGACAACGCCCGCCTCAAGGGCCCGGTGCCCTTCTACCTGGTTGCCATCTTCTTTGTTATCTTTGATGTCGAAGTGATCTTTGTTGCTTCCTGGGCTGTTGCCTCCGACCGCCTCGGCTGGCCCGGTTTTGCCCACGTCTGCTTCTTTATCTTCATTCTCTTTCTTGGCCTGGTGCATATCTGGAAGACCGGAGGGCTCGACTGGGAGCCGCGCGCGCAGCGTGAGAGACGCAGGGCGTTGAAAGCCCAGCGCAAGGCGCAGAGGAGCGCGATGTGAGCGAGCAGCTGCCACCCAATGTTATCCTGACAACCCTGGACGACGCCATCAACTGGGGACGCAAGAACAGTCTCTGGCCGATGTTCTTCGGCCTGTCGTGCTGTTTTGTCGAGATGATGACCAGCATGACGCCGCGTTTCGATATCGCCCGCTTCGGCGCCGAGGTCTTGCGCAGCACGCCGCGCGAAGCCGACCTGATGATTATTTCCGGAACCCCCTTTAAGAAGATGGGCGCGAGCATGTTGCGTGTCTATGAGCAGATGGCCAACCCCAAGTGGGTCATGGCCATGGGCAGCTGCGCCAACTCGGGCGGTATGTACGATGTTTACAGCGTCATGCAGGGAGTCAACCAGGTTCTGCCGGTCGATGTTTATGTTCCCGGCTGCCCGCCGCGCCCGGAGGCGTTTCTGCAGGGCCTGATCATGCTGCAGGAAAAGATTGCCGCCGAAGAACGCCCCGCCCGCATGGTGCTCGGTATGCAGGGCGGCAGTGAAGGCACGACCTTGCCGCTGCTGGTCGATGGTGTCAGCAAGAGCCGTGATACCCGCGGTCCCGGTTTTGGCAACAGCCCCAATCGTGGCACCTCGGCCCAGTCGCCGAATTTCTGGGGCAACCGCGCTGCAGAGATGTGGCGTCCGGCGCAACCTCGGGTCGAATTTGTCGCTTCGACGCCTGATCTGCGAAAAACCCTGCATGAGCACTTTGGTGACAAGGTGCGCGAAGACGCCAAGGGCGTCGACATGCCGACCTTCTGGACCGACACCGAAACAGCTCCGCGTCTGCTGCGCTTCCTCAAGGAGCAGGCTCCGACCCGATACCGCCGTCTCGAAGATTTGACAGCTATCGATGAACGCGCCCGGCAAAAACGTCCGGAGCATGATTTTACCCTCGTTTACCACCTCCTGTCCTACGATGATCCCGGTTATGTGCGGGTCAAGGTTCCACTTCAAGGCGAGAAACCGGTGGCGCCGACGATCACAGATGTCTGGACCACTGCCAACTGGTACGAGCGGGAAGTCTTCGATATGTTCGGTATCGACTTCAAGGGTCATCCCGACATGCGCCGGATTCTCATGTCCCACGACTGGGAAGGTCATCCGCTGCGCAAGGAACACGTCTGCCGCGCCACCGAGATGGAGCCCTTTACTCCGGAAGCGGCGATGCGGATGGTGCCGCGCGACGCGGAGAGTTTCTTCGGCGGCAAAGAGATGGAGCGGGTTGACGACGAGACCATGATCCTCAACCTCGGTCCGCATCATCCGGGCACCCACGGTGTTTTGCGCCTGGTTGCCAAGCTCAATGGCGAGGAAGTCGAGGACGTCGATGTCGATCTCGGCTACCACCATCGCGGCGCCGAAAAGATCGCCGAGCGCCAGCACTGGAACCAGTATATCCCTTACACCGACCGCATCGATTACCTCTCCGGTGTGCAGAACAACCTCGCTTACCTGCTGCCGCTGGAGACCATGCTCGGCGTCGAGGTGCCGGAACGTGCCCAGGTGATCCGGGTGATGCTCTGCGAACTGTTCCGCCTCTCCAACCACCTGGTCTGGCTGGGCACCTTCGCTCACGATGTCGGTGCCATGACCCCGGTCTTCTACACTTTTGAATCGCGCGAAAAGATTTTTGACATTATCGAGCAGATCACCGGCGGGCGTATGCACCCGGCCTGGCTCCGCATCGGCGGCCTGCCGATGGACCTCCCCGAAGGCTGGAAGGAGACGGTCGATCTCTTCACCCGAGATTTTGACAAGCGCATCGATGAGCTTGATCGTATGTTGAGCAATGGGCCGATCTTCAGGGCGCGCACAGAAGGGATTGGTGCAACAACCCTTGATCAGGCTATCGACTGGGGCATGTCCGGGGCCAACCTGCGTGCCTGCGGCCTGGAGTGGGACCTGCGCAAAAAGATGCCCTACTCCGGTTACGAACGTTTTGATTTCGACATCCCCACCGAGACCGGTGGCTGCAGCTACGCCCGTTACCTGGTGCGGCTCAACGAAATGCGCCAGAGTCTGCGCATCGTCAAGCAGGCGGCTGCCGATATGCCGGACGGCCTTTATGTGACCAAAGATTTACGCTATGTCTACCCGGAGCGCAACGCCGGCAAGAAGGATATCGAGTCCCTGATTCACCATTTCATGAACGTGGCCCGCGGCCTGACCCCGCCGCGCGGTGAGTGCTATCGCGGCATCGAATCGAGTAAGGGTGAGTGTGGTTACTACGTGGTCAGTGACGGTGGCAACACCCCGTACCGGCTGCGCATCCGGACACCGAGCTTTGCCCACATGCAGGTTTTTCCGAAAATCACCAAGGGTTGGATGATCTCGGACCTGATCATGGTGCTTGGAGCGATTGATTTTATCCTGGCGGATCTGGACAGATAAGCCAGGCGAAGCGAGAATAAAGTAAAAGACCAATGACAGAACTTCTTCCACAAAACAAGATTGACAGCTTCAGGACCAGGGCCGCGGCGATTGCTCATCCCCATGAGTTGATCG
>CAVPPD010000029.1:0-74824 GCA_963707155.1 uncultured delta proteobacterium
CTGGGCAATACGACCTGGTCGCTGGAGCAGATAGAGGCGCTTTAAAATAAGGCGCAGTACGGAGGCTCTATGAAAACCATCATGCACGTCGACATGAACGCGTTCTTCGCCGCGGTCGAACAGCAATCGAATCCTGCTTTGCGCGGCCGACCGATTGCGGTGACTGGCAGTGAAAAGCGCTCGATTATTCTGACGGCCTCTTACGAGGCCCGCGCGTTCGGGGTTAAAACCGGCATGACCAGGTTCGAAGCGCTTCAACGCTGCCCACAGTTGACCCTGGTGCCGACCAACAACCGGCTCTACACTCACGTTTCAACAGAGATCATGGCCCTGTTCCACGACTACACGCCGCTGGTGGAGGTGTTCTCGATCGATGAGGCGTTTCTCGACCTCAGCGGTTCGCTCAAGCTGTTCGGCGGCGTCGAGCGCATTGCTTACCTGATCAAGTCGCGCATCAAGGCTCGCTTTGGCCTCACCTGCTCAATCGGCGTCGCACCGAACAAGCTGTTGGCCAAGCTGGCTTCGGAGCAGCGGAAACCGGACGGTTTGACCATCTTTCAGCCGGAGGAGATTCCCGCCATTCTCGAGCGAATGCCGATTCAGGAACTCTGTGGCATTGGTCGTCGGCTTGGCAAACAGCTGCAGAGTTTCGGCCTCTTCACTTGTGGTCAGTTGGGCCGTTTTCCGTTGTCCGTTCTCAGGAAAAAGTATGGAGTGGTCGGTGACAAGCTGCACGCGATGGCGCGCGGAATTGACCCCTCACCGGTCATCCCTGCTGCGGAGAGTGCGCCGGTCAAGTCGGTGGGGCACAGTCGAACGTTGCAGGATGACCTGCGGAATCGCGAGGCTATCTGTGCCTTTTTGCTGCAACTGTCCGAGATGGTTGGTCGCCGCGCGCGGCGCTATCGGGTCTCCGGCCGGGTGGTCACCCTGACCGTACGTTACGCAGATTTTTCCACCCTCAGTCGGCAGCAGGTTCAGGCCGATTACCTGGACGGCAGTGAGGACATCTACCGGGCCAGCGTGCAGAATTCTGGATCGGCTGGCTATTGACCAGCCGGTTCGTTTGCTCGGGGTGAGGTTGTCCGACTTGCGTTTCAAAACCGGTCAGCTCCCCTTGTTCGTGGACGAACGCCGCCAATACCTGCTGACCGAGGCCAGGGACTGCGTCAATGATCGTTACGGTGATTTTACGGTCATGTTCGGCAGTTTGCTTGAACAGAAGGGCAAGGGCAGTCATGTGATTTCACCGGCCTGGCGGCCTGATGGGGTGAGGAATGTATCGGTTCGTGAGCGTTGAAATTGCGATCGCCTGATTTAAAGAACAGGTCTGTCTCTTTTGCCGGGGGATTTAAGCCTGGTCCGAGTGACTCTTCTCTGTTACCTCAAGCAACGCATGCAGCATCGCCACCCGGGTCATCGGCCTGCCGCTGCGGCAGCGCGCTGTAGGGGAATACGTAGATAGCGTCGAGTTCCAGCGGTGAGCTCTTTGCTCGGTCAATCATCATGCTGGGTCGATAGGCTCCCATGCCGGCAGTAACATGCAGCATGCGCTTAATAAAGGCCGTCTCCTTCGATCGGCTCCGAGAGTTCCTGGCTGTTGGCGGCGTCAATCACTTCTTGCATCATCTCTGTGATCAACTGTCGGGTCTCCGGGCAGGCCAGCGAGTTGATCGGTCGGCAGGCTGGTCAGGGCACAGAGGCCATTGAACGGAATATTCCAGACCAGTTTTTCCCAGCGGACTCTCGTGAGATCGGAGCACGCTTCGCAAGGGATGCCGGCCTGATTGAAGGTCTCTGCAAGCTCTGTTGCAACTCTTGTGCTGAGACCTTTCGAGAATTCAGCAATGCGGATGGAGCCCTGGTCGAGATGGTGGACGACTCCTGGCTCGCCGCGATTGCAGCAGAGGAAGGCGACTCCGCCAACGATATGCCCGGCGCCAAAAGCCGCCGCCAGAAGTTCCTCGTTGCCGAGCCCGTTCTGCAGGGTCAGGATCGTGGTTTCGGCAGTGACCAGCGGCCGGACCAGTTCCACCAGATCATCGTTGGCGTAAGCCTTGAGGCCGATCAGAATCAGGTCAACCGGCCCGATCTCCCGACTGGTTCGATAGCCGTTGACTTCGGCAAGGTGGAAATCCCCTCGCGGTGAAGTGACCTGCAGCCCTGTGCGGCAGATGGCCTGATAGTCCCTGCGCAAAAGGAAGTGGACGTCATGGCTCGCCTTCTGCAACAGGGCACCATAATAAAGGCCCAGAGCTCCTGAACCGATTACGCCAACACGCATTCTCGCCTTCCTGCGCCTCCAGACGTGCGAAAAGATCTCTCGCAGAAACAAACCCGCGAAGAATCTGGGCTTTCCTTGACCAAGGGGGCTTTTTGTGGTACTGTTCTTATTTCCATGGGAGAAATGAATATAATGTTTAAAATTGGTGATCGAGCTGTATACCCTGCACAGGGTGTCGGTGTTGTTGAAAAAATTGAGTCACGAGAGTTCTGCGGTCAAACCCACGATTTTTATATTCTGCGTATCATCGATAACGATATGACCATCATGGTTCCGGTGGGCAACGCCAGCCAGGTCGGTTTGCGGACCCTGATCAGCAAAGACAAAGTCGAGACAATATACAACGTCCTCGAAGAAAAGCAAATTGGCTCCTTGGCAATTTCTTCATGGAGTCGCCGGCAACGGGAGTATAACGATAAAATCAAAACCGGTGACCCCGTCGATGTCGCGGAGGTGTTGCGCGAGCTTTACCTGATCAAAGAGTCGAAAGAACTCTCTTACGGCGAGAAAAAAGTCCTGGAACTGGCGCGCAGGCTGTTAGTCAAGGAACTCGCTCTTGCCGAGGGTATCGGTGAAGATACGGTCACTGAGCGCCTTGAAAAGATGGTCAACTGATAAAATCAAGTCTGCTATTGATTCCGGGCCGGGTGCTGATTGCACCCGGCCTTTTCGTTTCTGCACCTGTCGACTTGCTGCCCGGATTGTTAATAATGATTTTCAAACGGTCGTAAATACGTTAAAAATATCAATTCGGGCTGAGACCCGTGTTGTTGACAGAATCAATACGTTGGCTGAACTCGGGTGTTTGCGAACATGTACGGGGGAGACTTATGAATGTCCATGCTCTGGTCCCTGCAGCAGGCAATGGCAGAAGAATCGGCGGCGACACCAAGAAACAGTACCTGGAGTTGGGGGAACGGCCGGTTTTGGCACAGACGCTGGTGCGCCTTGCAGCCCAGCCTCAGATCGTGTCGATCCATCTGATTGTTCCAGAAGCGGATATTGCATTCTGTCGGGCCGAACTGGTAGACCTCTACCGTTTGGAGAAAATTAGCGGCGTGGTTGCTGGTGGCGCCGAGCGCCAGGATTCGGTGCGGAAAGGGTTGGAGGCCTGTGGCGCCGAGAGTCAGGATGTTATCCTGGTCCATGATGGTGTCAGGCCCTTTTTCCCAAAAGACCAGATCGGTCCCCTGATTCAGCTGGCTGCGACCAAGGGGGCTGCCCTGTTGGCTGTACCGGCGCAGGATACAATCAAGGAAGTGTTCGATGGAGAGGTTCGGGCGACCCTCGACCGTCGCCTGCTCTGGCAGGTACAGACACCGCAGGCCTTTCGTTTCGATCGGCTTTTCGAAGCTCATCAACGGGCTCATGCCGCTGGCTACATCGGCACTGATGATGCCTCCCTGATCGAATGGTGTGGCTGGCCGATTGCAGTTTTGACTGGCCATCCTTACAACCTGAAGATAACGACTCCGGCAGACCTGGCCCTGGCCAGGGCGTTGCTGGCGGCGGGAGAGGTGAGCCTGTTATGATGCGTATCGGTCACGGTTTTGACGTCCACCGCCTGGTTCCGGATCGTCCACTGGTGCTTGGCGGCGTAACCATTCCTCACGAGTACGGCCTCCTGGGCCATTCGGATGCAGATGTCCTTTTGCACGCTGTCTCCGACGCGATCCTGGGCGCACTTGCCCTTGGTGATATCGGTCAGCATTTCCCCGATACCGATCCAGCCTACAAGGGGATCGACAGCAGGCTTTTGCTTGAGCATGTCATCGGTCTGGCACACACCCGTGGTTACCGGGTCAGTAATCTCGATACCACGATCGTCGCCCAGCAACCAAAGCTGGCACCTTACATCGCGGAGATGGTCAGTAACCTGGCCAGGGTTTGCCAGGTTGCGGGTGGTTGCGTGAATGTCAAGGCGACAACAACTGAGCGGCTCGGTTTCACCGGCCGCGGTGAGGGTATTTCTGCACACGCGGTCGTGCTGATGGCAGAAACCGAAGCATAGCAGGCCGGAATCATGGCGCATTTTAAGGAGTAACTGTCATTATGAGTCACCCCACGGTACAGCTGGGACCCAATTTTATCCGTAACATTATCGATGAAGACCTGGCCAAAGGTAAGCACGAGAGCGTCGTCACGCGTTTTCCACCGGAGCCAAATGGCTATCTGCACATCGGTCACGCCAAGTCGATCTGCCTTAATTTTGGACTGGCCGACCACTATCAAGGGCGTTGTCATCTTCGTTTTGATGACACCAATCCGGTGAAAGAAGAACAGGAGTACATCGATGCCATCAAGACCGATGTGAGCTGGCTCGGTTTTGACTGGGGTGAGCACGAGTACCACGCTTCGGATTATTTTGAAACACTGTACCAGTATGCGGAAAAATTGGTTGGAAAGGGCTTGGCCTTTGTTTGCGATCTGAGCCCTGAAGAGATGCGCGCCTATCGTGGCACCTTGACGGAGCCAGGGAAGGACAGCCCTTATCGGAGTCGTAGTATTGAGGAGAACCTTGATCTGCTGCGACGCATGCGGGCCGGCGAGTTTGAGGATGGTTCGCGGGTGCTGCGTGCGAAAATTGACATGGCTTCGGCGAACATAAATCTGCGTGATCCGGTGCTGTACCGGATCTTGCGAGCCACGCATCCGCGCACCGGCGACACCTGGTGTGTCTACCCGATGTACGACTTCGCCCATGGCCAGTCGGATTCCATCGAAAAGATTACTCACTCCCTTTGCACTCTCGAATTTCAGGATCACCGGCCACTCTACGACTGGCTCTGTGAGGCTTTGGAGATTTACCATCCACAACAGATCGAGTTTGCCCGGCTGAATCTGACTTATACGGTCATGAGCAAGCGGCGACTGCTGGAACTGGTCAATGAAAAACATGTCTCCGGTTGGGATGACCCGCGCATGCCGACCCTGTCGGGAATGCGCCGACGTGGATTCACTGCTGCGGCGATCAGGACTTTCTGCGAGCGGATCGGCATCGGCAAGAGCGACAGCGTCATCGACATGAGCATCCTGGAAGATTGTGTCCGTGAAGATCTCGACCGTGTGGCCCCCCGTGCCATGGGTGTGCTGCGTCCGCTCAAGGTGACGATCAGCAATTATCCGCAAGGTCAGAGTGAGGAATTTACCGCCCCCAGGCATCCTAAAAATCCGGAGATGGGTCACCGTACGATTCCTTTCAGTCGCGAAATCTACATTGACCAGGATGATTTCATGGAGGATCCTCCCAAGCAAGTTCTTCCGCCTGGGGCCTGGTCGTGAAGTCCGCCTGCGTTACGGCTATATTATCCGTTGCGACGAAGTCATTAAAGATCCGCACTCGGGAGAGGTGACCGAGCTGCTTTGCAGCTATGACCCGGAAACCGGTGGCGGTGTTTTACCGGAGGGGCGGGCAAAGGTGAAAGGCATTATTCATTGGGTCTCTATCGCGCACGCGGTACCGGTCGAGGTGCGTCTTTACGATCGCCTGCTCAGTATCGCAGACCCGGGCGCTGAGAAGGACCGCGATTATCGGGAGTTTCTCAACGCAGACTCGTACGAGGCCCTGCCAGGCGCCCTGGTTGAACCCGACCTTGCTGAGGCAGCCCCAGGAGATGCTTTCCAGTTTGAGCGCCTCGGCTATTTTTCGGTCGACAACAAGGATTCACGACCGGGCCAGCTGGTGTTCAATCGTAGCGTCAGCTTGCGTGACACCTGGGCAAAATTGGCTGAGGGTTAGCTTTTGACCACACCCTCAATGAAACCGCATGGATAACTCATGTCAGCTCACTTGAAAATCTATGTCATTGATGACGCCATGGATCTCTGCAAAGACCTGCGCGGCTGGCTGGGCGAGGCCGGACACGAAGTGACTTGTAGCCCCGCCGGGAGGACCTCGCTGCATACTCTCACGGCGTACCAGCCGAACCTGGTCGTGCTGGGGATGGCTCGTCATGCCAGTGAGGGGATGGACCTTTATCGAAGGTTAAACAACCACCGTCACCTGCGCCAGGTACCGATGATTGTTGTCAGCGATGATGCCAGCCTTGAATACGAAGTACTGGACGCCTTCGATTTCCAGGTTCGGCCTTTCGACCGGGAACGATTGCATGTCTGTCTTGAACGTCTGGCCGGAAGCCGTAAATACCTGTCGCAAATCTCTTTTGCCGAGCCTGACCTGTCACCCTTCAAAAGTTTCCTCCTGGAGCACAGCGGTCTTCATTTCAGTCAGCACAACCAGCGGATACTGGAACGGGGTCTGATGCGACGCGTCCAGGCTTTGCGTATGGAGTCTTTGCCTGCCTATCTCCGCTACCTGGGAGCAACGTCTGACAATTATGACGAACTCAACAAGCTGCTCGGTTTGTTGACGGTTGGTGAGACGTCGTTCTTTCGTTACCGTTCTCACCGGGAAGCACTCCTCCAGTATGCATTCCCCAGGCTGATACAGCAGAACAGGTCGCATGGTAAGTTGCGGGTCTGGTCGGCGGGCTGCTCTACCGGTGAAGAGCCTTACTCCCTGGCAATTCTCCTGCTTGAGAATTTCCCTGAATTGGCTGACTGGGATGTCCAGATTCTGGCGACAGATATCAACAAACGGTCTTTGCGCCAGGCCCGGCAAGGCATTTATGGCGAGCGTTCGTTACGGATGATGGAGAATGATTTACGGCAACGTTACTTTGAGAAGGCAGGCAACCTTTTCATCCTTTCTGCGCGCGTGAAACAGATGGTCCGATTCGATTACCTGAACCTGCAAACAGATCATTTCCCCGCCGCGATAAGCTCGATCGGAGAGGTTGACCTGTTGCTCTGCCGCAATGTTCTGATTTATTTTGAGCTTGAAACCATCAGGCAGATTGTTGCGAAGTTCAGCCAAAGCCTAAGGCCGCAGGGATACCTTTTTATGGGGCACGCCGAGACGATGCAGAATGTCTCGGACCGGTTTCTGCGTCATCATCACAACAACGCATTCTTCTACCAGCTGAAAGACCGTGCCGTGGGGAAAAAGCATGTACCGGACAAGAAGTCTTCAGAATGCCCGCCGTCGGTTGCGGTGGCGGCTCAGGCCTCCGCAAGAACGAGAGATAAGTCGATGCCGCCGGCTGCTGCGCCGAAAGCAAGACCCTCTGATCAGGTCAGGCCGCTGCTCCCCCCCGATTTTGACCAACTCTATCATGACGCTTTGACTGCTTTTGATCATGAACGGTTCGCTGAAGCAGAAAAATTGTTTGACCAGCTTCTCAAGTTCCAACCAACCAACCCGAAGGCCTTGGTCGGAAAGGGCTTGTTGATGGCCAATCAGGCCAAATACAGTGACGCACGGATCTGTTGTGCTCGTGCGATCAAAGAAAACGATCTGCTGCCGGAAGCCTACCTGCTGCGCGGTCTGATCCTTGACATGGAAGGCTATCTCGAACGCGCCCTGGTAGAATACCAGAAGGTCTTATGGCTGGATCCCGCCTTTGTCATGGCCCATTATCTTTCTGCAAAGATCCATGACCGCCTGAAGGAGACAGAGAAAAGGCAGCGGTCGCTAAGGAACACTCTACGGATCCTTGAACAGACCGCAGGTCAAACAATCATCCCTTTCTCCGGTGGACTTTCACGGAGCGTTTTTCTTGAAATTGTGCGTAACGAGTTTCTTGAGGCGCCTTCCTGCTGAGCTGTACTCTCCTCTTGGTCCGACTCATTCCTGCCGCTGCCATTCTTGTTTGTGTGTCGCCCCTGAAAACGTCTAAACAGCATTTTTCGTTAACTCATTAAGGCGTTGTCATGAAAAGGTCTTCTACTATGGAAAACCGTAAAAAATTATTAACTTAGCATTGTTTGACAAATGTAAAACAACGTTATAGTCTGCTTCTGAAGGTGTTTTGAGGAATTTTTGAGAAAATTGCCTGATTATTAGGGCCTACCAAGAGGGTTGGTTGCTCATGCAGAAAAACCACGGCTACGAAATCGACCAAATACTACAAGAAATGCGCTCAGATTATTGGCGCAATCTGGAAGCTGTTGAAGAGAACACTGGTGGGAGCAGGTCGGAATATCTGGTTATCCGTTGCGGCAAGAACCGTTTAGGTCTGCCTGCGAGTAGCTGTCGTGAAGTTCTCAAGCTACCTCGCCTGGTTCCTGTCCCACGCCTGCCCGGGCATCTGCGCGGGATTTTTAACCTGCGGGGGGAGATCGTGGCTGTCACTGATATTTGTCCTCTGCTTGGTCAGCCTGCGCAAACGGTTCATGAGAGCTGTCGTCTCGTGATCGTTGAAGCGGGAATTATCAAAACAGCTCTATTGGCGGAGGTTGTTGAGGGGTTGGTCGGGATTGGTGAGGAGCAGGTTGAACCCCTGGCAGAGGGCTCGGGTACAGGGGCTCGTGACCTGATTGCCGGAAAGGTTGTACAGGGTGAGGAAGCGCTCGTACTGCTCAACCTGGAGAAACTTCTTGGACGACCGGAGCTGATCGTAGATCAGAAGGAACAGACATAAATAATCAGCTGATCTGATGAAACAGGTCAATCAAATCCCATAGATAAACGAGAGTGATGATGAATCGAATCAGCGTAAAGATAGTGATGGCTCTGATCTGCGTACTGACCGTGATCATGGTGATATCGACCTACCTGATTGTGGAGAAGCGATCAACGGTTTTGCGCGAAGAGCTGCTGGTCAAGGCGAGCTCTCTGGCGAGGATCGGGGCCAAGGCCCTGGAGGGGGTTCTGGAACAATCGTTGTCGAGTGGCCAGTTTTTTAAAGAGCAGCTGTTTGATACCGATTATGAAGAGATTCTCGAAGGCCCCCTCTCCGGTTCCTCGATCCCCAAATATCACACGTCCTACGATCTTTACCTGGATTTGACGATCAAGGATTTTCAGGACACCTTTGCTGCTTCCGATCCGATGGTGGTGTTCGCCGTGCTGGTCGATCGTAACGGCTACCTGCCGACCCACAACAGCAATTACTCAAAGCCGCTGACCGGTGATGCCGAGGTTGACAAGATCGGCAATCGGACCAAGCGGATTTTTAACGATCCGACCGGCCTTGCTGCCGCACAGTACAATAACGAAGATGGCAAGGGTTACCTGCGCCAGGTCTACAAGCGCGATACGGGCGTGACGATGTGGGATGTTTCAGCGCCGGTTTATGTCCGTGGGGAGCACTGGGGCGGTTTCCGCATCGGATTCTCGATGCAGCAGACGGATGCGGCGATCGCCGAGTTACGCAACACCGTGGCGATGTCGATGTTCCTGGTCCTGCTGTTTGCTTCGCTCACCTGCTTGCTGGTGGTGTCGAGGATGATGCGTCCCCTGAAAGATTTGACCCGTGCCGCAGAGCGGATCACCGAAGGCAGCCTGGATGAACAGATCACAGTGGAGTCAAACGATGAGGTCGGTCAGCTGGCTGGTGCCTTTAATAACATGACCCAGGTGATCGTGAAGAACCTGCAGGGTGAGATCGACAAGAGCAACCGCATGGTCATGAGCGTCAAAGAGGCGATTCAGCAACTTTCGACCAGCGCCAACGAACTGATGGCGATTTCCGCGCAACAGGCCTCCGGCTCAACAGAGCAGGCCGCAGCCGTTCAGCAGGCGACTACGACCTCTGAAGAGATCGCTGCGACCGCAAAGCAGGTGTCGGAAAACGCCGGGCGTGTGGAAGCACTGGCCGACAACGCTGCGACCTCGAGTTCCGAAGGTCAGGCCGCGGTGTCCACCGCCGTTGAGGGGATGGCCCAATTGAAAGGCCAGGTTCAGTCGATCGCTGAAGCGATGCTGGAGCTGGGCGAGAACTCGCAGAAGATCGGTGGCATCATCGATATTATTGACGAGATCTCTGATCAGACCAATCTCCTGTCTTTGAACGCGGCGATCGAAGCGGCCGGCGCCGGTGAGGCGGGCAAGCGGTTTTCAATCGTCGCCAACGAGGTGCGCCGCCTGGCCGACCGGACCGCTGATGCGACCAACCAGGTCAAAGCCCTGATTGTGCAGATCCAGCAGGCGACCAACAGCACGATTATGCTGACTGAAGAAGGCTCGAAAGGGGTCGATTCAGCAAGCAGCCTGGTGGCGAACATTTCGGAAGCGCTGGAAAAGATCACCGCTGCCGTTGCCGAGACGACCAGCGCCGCGAGTGAGATCAAGCTGATGACGCAGCAGCAGACGACGGCGAGCGAGCAGATGACCGAGACGATTGTCGAAGTTCGCGATGTCGCGGTTCAGGTGGCGGCGAGTTCACGGGAGACAACCCAGTCGATCTCCGAGCTGACCTCTCTGGCCGAACGTCTGCAGGACCTGGTTGACGAAAATCTGCAGTCCAAGGGCGAGGCCGCAGCGATTGCCGGAGCCAAAGAGCTTGAGAAGTTCCTCACCGAGGCCGTGGACAGTGGCCGCTTCAGCCTGGATGATATTTTTGATGAGAATTACCAGTTGATTCCAGGAACCGATCCGAAGAAGTACCACACCAAATACGACAGTTACCTGGATGATACGATCAAGGCTTATCAGGACGCATTTCTGGGCAATGAAATGGTTGCATTTGCTGTATTGGTGGATCGCAACGGTTATCTGCCAACGCATAACAGCAAATTTACTCAACCCTTAACCGGTGATTACAAAACTGACCTGGTTGGTAACCGGACGAAGCGTATTTACGACCATGACGTGGGGATCAAGGCCGCCCGGAATCAGCAGGGCCTGTTGACACAACCATATGAGCGTGACACCGGCGAAAAAATGCTTGATATCAGCTCTCCGGTTTATGTCAAAGGCAGGCACTGGGGAGCCTTCCGGATCGGCTACTGGATTTAGTGTAAATCCGAGACTGCGTGTGGATGAAAATCAAAGCTCAATTTAGCCCCTGTCAGTTTAAATTTTTGGAGTATCGAGATGATGAATCGGATCAGCGTAAAGATAGTGATGGCCCTGATTGGCGTTTTGACGGTGATCATGGTGATATCGACCTACCTGATTGTGGAGAAGCGATCAACGGTTTTGCGCGAAGAGCTGCTGGTCAAGGCGAGCTCTCTGGCGAAGATCGGAGCCAAGGCCCTGGAGGGGGTTCTGGAACAATCGTTGTCGAGTGGCCAGTTTTTTAAAGAGCAGCTGTTTGATACCGATTATGAAGAGATTCTCGAAGGCCCCCTCTCCGGTTCCTCGATCCCCAAATATCACACGTCCTACGATCTTTACCTGGATTCGACGATCAAGGATTTTCAGGACACCTTTGCTGCTTCCGATCCGATGGTGGTGTTCGCCGTGCTGGTCGATCGTAACGGCTACCTGCCGACCCACAACAGCAATTACTCAAAGCCGCTGACCGGTGATGCCGAGGTTGACAAGATCGGTAATCGAACCAAGCGGATTTTTAACGATCCGACCGGCCTTGCTGCCGCACAGTACAATAACGAAGATGGCAAGGGTTACCTGCGCCAGGTCTACAAGCGCGATACGGGCGTGACGATGTGGGATGTTTCAGCGCCGGTCTATGTCCGTGGGGAGCACTGGGGCGGTTTCCGCATCGGATTCTCGATGCAGCAGACGGATGCGGCGATCGCCGAGTTACGCAACACCGTGGCGATGTCGATGTTCCTGGTCCTGCTGTTTGCTTCGCTCACCTGCTTGCTGGTGGTGTCGAGGATGATGCGCCCCCTGAAAGATTTGACCCGTGCCGCAGAGCGGATCACCGAAGGCAGCCTGGATGAACAGATCACAGTGGAGTCAAACGATGAGGTCGGTCAGCTGGCTGGTGCCTTTAATAACATGACCCAGGTGATCGTGAAGAACCTGCAGGGTGAGATCGACAAGAGCAACCGCATGGTCATGAGCGTCAAAGAGGCGATTCAGCAACTTTCGACCAGCGCCAACGAACTGATGGCGATTTCCGCGCAACAGGCCTCCGGCTCAACAGAGCAGGCCGCAGCCGTTCAGCAGGCGACTACGACCTCTGAAGAGATCGCTGCGACCGCAAAGCAGGTGTCGGAAAACGCCGGGCGTGTGGAAGCGCTGGCCGACAACGCTGCGACCTCGAGTTCCGAAGGTCAGGCCGCGGTGTCCACCGCCGTTGAGGGGATGGCCCAATTGAAAGGCCAGGTTCAGTCGATCGCTGAAGCGATGCTGGAGCTGGGCGAGAACTCGCAGAAGATCGGTGGCATCATCGATATTATTGACGAGATCTCTGATCAGACCAATCTGCTGTCTCTGAACGCGGCGATCGAAGCGGCCGGCGCCGGTGAGGCGGGCAAGCGGTTTTCGGTCGTCGCCAACGAGGTGCGCCGCCTGGCCGACCGGACCGCTGATGCGACCAACCAGGTCAAAGCCCTGATCGTGCAGATCCAGCAGGCGACCAACAGCACGATCATGCTGACTGAAGAAGGCTCGAAAGGGGTCGATGCGGCGAGCAGCCTGGTGGCGAATATTTCGGAAGCGCTGGAAAAGATCACCGCTGCCGTTGCCGAGACGACCAGCGCCGCGAGTGAGATCAAGCTGATGACGCAGCAGCAGACGACGGCGAGCGAGCAGATGACCGAGACGATTGTCGAAGTTCGCGATGTCGCGGTTCAGGTGGCGGCGAGTTCACAGGAGACAACGCAGTCGATCTCCGAGCTGACCTCTCTGGCCGAACGTCTGCAGGAACTGGTTGAAGAAGATCTCCTTGCCCAGGCAAAGAGTCGGGTGCAGTCCAAAGCTCGTGAGCTCGAACGGATTCTGACCGAGGCCGTGGACAGTGGCCGCTTCAGCCTCGATGATATCTTCGATGAGAATTATCAGCTGATTCCGGGGACCGACCCGAAGAAATACCATACCAAGTATGACAGCTATCTGGATCAGACGATTCAGTCCTTTGAGGATGCCCTGTTGGAGGACAACCATGTCTGTCTACGCCGTGCTGAGCGATCGCAACGGCTACGTCCCGACACATAATACCAAGTATTCTCAACCGCTGACCGGGGATGCCGAAAAAGACAAGCTGGGCAACCGCACCAAACGGATCTTTAATGATCCGGTCGGACTCGGTGCCGCTCACTATAATGGAGCCGATGGCAAGGGCTACCTGCAGCAGGTTTACGAGCGTGATACCGGTGAGAAGATGTGGGATATCAGTGCCCCGGTCTTTGTTAAAGGCAAGCACTGGGGTGGTTTCCGGATCGGCTACCAGATGGATTGATCGTGTATGTGGCGGCATCGGCAATCCTCATAAACATGCGATAACGATGAAAAAAAATAAGTACGTTGACATATTTATCCGTGAAGCGGAGGAACACCTTGAGACGTTACGCAAGGGGATTCTCGCTCTGGAAAAAGAGGGTATGAGCGAAGCGCAGCTGAACGAATTGCTGCGCAGCACTCATACCCTCAAAGGCTCGGCCAATATGGTTGACCTGGTCGAACTCGCCGGGGTCGCTCATCGTATGGAGGACCTCCTCAAAGACCTGCAAAACGGCAAGAAGGAGTTCAGCTCCGACCTGATTGATGTCCTGCTGGTGGCCGCTGATGCGATTGAAGCCCTGATGGCACAGGCACAATCGGCTGGCGGGATCAGCGTCAATGTCGATACCGTCGTCAAGGCCCTTGAGTCCGGATCGCTTGAGAGTGAGGCACCCAAGACAGAGGTGTCTTCTGATTATCATGGTACTGAACGCAGGACCTCGGTACGGGCAAGCGTGGAGCGCCTGGATCAGCTGGTTAATCGCATGGGCGAGATATTGCTCAGCCAGAAGGCGATGGCGGCACGACAGCGGCAAATGACAGACGTGCTGAGCCAGCTGGACAACTCGATATTGTCTCTCCACGGCGTTGCTGACGATCACTCGCTGAAGACTCTGCGTAGCAACATGGTCAGCCTGATCAACGATTTTGAACGAGACCGGTTGCACCTCGGTTACCAGGCTGAAGATGTTTACCAGCGGACCATGGAATTACGCCTTCTGCCTTTGGCGACCATTACGGATGAGTTTGAGCGCTCTCTGCGCAACCTGGCCCGTAATCTGAAAAAAGAAATCAGCTTTATTGTTCAGGGGCAGGATGTTGAACTTGACCGGAATATGCTCGATGCGGTCAAGCCGATTCTTCTGCATGTCATCAATAACGCCGTCGATCACGGCATCGAGGACCCCGATGTCCGGGTGCGCCTGGGTAAACCAAAGGCAGGCCAGGTGACCCTGAAAGCTCAGTACGAAGGCAGTTTTATTCAGATCACCGTGCGTGATGATGGTCAGGGTCTGGACCCGGCAAAAATTCGCTCGACTGCAATCAAGCGTGGCGTCCTGTCCGCCGAGGCGGCTGCGGCAATGTCGGATGATGCGGTCATTTATCTGGTCTTCGAACCCGGCTTTTCAACCCGTGAATTCATTACCGATGTCTCAGGTCGCGGAGTCGGTCTGGATGTGGTCAAGTCCAACCTGGACCAGGTCAAAGGAAATCTTGCCCTGCATTCGGAGATTGGTGTCGGTACCGAACTGGTTTTACGCTTGCCACTGAGTATGGCCATCTTTACTGGCCTGATGGTTGAATCTGGTGGGGAGACATATATTTTCCCGCAGCACTATGTCGCGGAAGTCCTGCGAATTTCACCACGGGAAATCCTCGAAGAGATGGGGCGGGAAGTTGTTCGTCTCAGGGAGATCTCAATCCCTCTGAACAGTCTGTGCACAGTTCCTGGAACAAGGGCAGACTGCAATGGTTGCCACACGTCTCACCGTGCTGATTTTAAGCTTTCGCGAGCAGATGATGGCGTTGCTGGTTGACCGGACCATTGGTTTACAGGAGATTGTTGTCAAGGATTTTGGCTGCCAGCTGAAGAGCCTGGAATACTTCTCCGGCTCGACAATCCTCGGTGACGGCAACCCGGCCCTGATCGTGTCGGTCGCCGACCTGTTTGCTGCCGGCCAGGGCCGTCAGGCTTTACAGTTGCGCCAGAGCTATGAAAAGGAGCAGAGTAAAGCCAAGCGTGGCCGTATCCTCGTGGTCGACGATTCGATTACCACTCGAACGATGGAAAAAAACATTCTCGAAACCAATGATTATGAAGTCGTCGTCGCCGTGTCCGGGTTTGACGCCCTTGACAAGCTTAACGTCGGTCGTTTCGATCTCATGGTCAGTGATGTGGAGATGCCTGGAATGACAGGTTTTGAACTGACTAAAAAAGTTCGTCAGCGTGAAGATACACGTGACCTGCCGGTCATTATTGTCTCCTCTCTGGCCTCCGATGAGCACCGTCGACAAGGCATGGATGCGGGCGCCCAGGCTTATATTGTCAAGGGCAACTTCCAACAGGGTATCCTCTTGGATACTGTCGAAGCCCTGATCTCTTAACTCCTATGATACGAATTCTGATTGCCGATGATTCTGAGTTGACCCGGGTGGTCCTGCGAGATCTGTTGTCACAGGACCCGGATGTCGAGGTCGTCGGTGAGGTCAGTGACGGTCGCTCGGCGGTGGAACAGACCGCAATGCTCAGGCCGGATCTTGTGATCATGGATGTCATGATGCCGATCATGGGTGGCCTGGAGGCTGTTGCGGAGATCATGGCGGCGACACCAACACCGATTTTGATGCTTTCTGCCAATACCGATCCGAGCGATAGTCGTGGAGCCTTTGCCGCAATTAAACTCGGCGCTCTGGATGTTATGGCAAAACCTTCCGGTGTGGTCACAGAGGCTTTTTCGCAGATCGCCCGTCAGCTGATTGCCAGGGTCAAAAGTCTCAGCCGCATCAAGGTGATTCACCATTATCGTGCACAGCGTCCGGTCATTGACAAAGTCACGACTCCTTTACCCGTCAGCCCCAGGCGGATACTGGCGATTGGCGCTTCGACAGGAGGGCCGAAGGCGGTGCAGCAGCTCCTGCAGGGGCTTCCTAAGGATTTGGCCGCCGCCGTGTTGATCGTGCAGCACATCGCAGACGGCTTTGCGCCCGGCTTTGCTGATTGGCTGGATCGAGAAGCCGCAATGCCGGTTCGCCTGGCCGAGTGCGGCAGTGAATTGAAGGTCGGTACGGCCCTGGTTGCACCCAACAATGCCCATTTGACGATCAAGGCAAACCGTGTTGCTCTGGAAAATTCGCCACCCTTGCACAACTGTCGTCCGGCAGTCGATGCCATGTTTCATTCTCTGGCGAACCAAAACCTGGCAGCAGAAACGGTTGCGGTCCTTTTGACTGGCATGGGAGTTGATGGTGCGGCTGGCATGGGAGTTTTGCAAGGTCGGGGGGCGTATACCATCGCACAGGATGAGGCCAGTTCAGCCATCTTCGGCATGCCCAGAGCGGCCATCGAACGGGGTGCGGTCACTCAGGTTTTATCGCTCAACCAGATTGCGGGGGTTGTCTGTCGCCTGTTTGCACTTTAGTTGAATGCTTTTCCTGTCGCCGGTTCTGTGATATGAAAGGCGGTCACTGCAAACAGCCACTGAAGAAACTTTCGGAGAGATGATCATGCCGTTACGAGTCTATAATACACTGTCCGCAAAAAAAGAAGAATTCCAGCCACTTGTCCCCGGGAAAGTGGGGATGTATGTGTGTGGTGTGACCGTTTATGATTATTGCCACATCGGCCACGCCCGGGCCAATATCGTCTTTGATATCGTCTACCGCTACCTGCAATACAGCAACTATGATGTCACTTACGTGCGTAATTATACGGATGTTGATGACAAGATTATCGCCCGAGCCAATGAGCGTGGCGTGTCCTCCCGTGAACTTTCGGAAGAGTTTATCCAGGCGTTTGATGAAGATATGGAGGCGTTGGGTTTGCGCAGGCCGACGTATGAACCGAAGGCAACCGCGCACATCGACGAGATTATCGTTCTGGTTAAGCAGTTGATTGAGAAGGGGATGGCCTACGAATCGGCCGGCGACGTTTACTACAGTGTCGATAAATTCCCCTCTTATTTGCAGCTTTCAAAGCGCAATATGGAGGAAATGCAAGCGGGTGCGCGGATTGCACCGGGTGAGCTGAAACGCAATCCAATGGATTTTGCTCTCTGGAAAACTGCCAAGCCAGGCGAACCGAGCTGGGAGTCTCCCTGGGGTCCGGGGCGTCCGGGTTGGCATATTGAGTGCTCGGCCATGAGCTCGGCACTGCTGGGCAGCTCTTTCGATATCCATGGCGGTGGTCGAGACCTGATCTTCCCCCACCATGAGAATGAAATCGCCCAGTCGGAAGGTGCCTCCGGAAAACCTTTTGTCAAGTACTGGCTGCATAATGGTTTTGTCAATGTCAATCAGGAGAAGATGAGTAAATCACTCGGCAACTTTTTCACGATTCGCGATATCCTGAAAAGCTACGATGCGGAGGTTGTCAGATTCTTTATTTTGACCGCTCACTACCGCTCACCGATCGATTTCTCTGATCAGAATCTTGAAGATGCTCGTACGGGCCTGAGCCGTTTCTATGAGGCTTTGGCACAACTCGAGAGGGCTCTCGCCAACGCAGATAAGCAGGCAGACCCGGGGGAGGTGCCAGAAGCTTTGGCTGAACCGCTGGAACGCCTGGCCCAGCTCGAACAGCGTTTTCGCATTGCCATGGATGATGATTTCAATACTGCCCTGGCGATCGGTCACATGTTTGACGCCGTGCGGGCGATTAACCGGATTCTTGCAGAAGCGACCGAGTTGAATGGCCAATTACAGTCTATGCTCAGTCGAGGGCGTCATGATTTGCTGATGCTGGGAGAAGTGCTGGGGCTGTTCGCCTCGGATCCGGTCGCCTGGCTGGAGCATAGCGCCCGGGAGGGCTTGTCCGAGTCGGGATTAAGCGCGGCTGAGATCGAAGAGCTGATCGTGGAGCGTCGTGAGGCGCGTGCAAACAGAGATTTTAGCAGGGCGGACCAGATTCGTGATGAGCTTGCCGCCAAAGGGGTGCTGTTGCTGGATGGTCCTGAGGGAACAACCTGGAAGATGAAGTGATTCTGTATTTCTGTTTTGGAGGCCTCTATGGCGAAAAAAATTCTGCTGATTGATGATTCCCCTTCGGTTCTGGCGATCCTCGAGGATATGCTGGCTGATCTCGGGTATGTTGTTGCAACGGCGAGTAACGGTAAACAGGCCTGTCAGCTGCTTGAAACCAATCGCTATGATCTGATTATCACTGACCTGACCATGCCGGTCATGGATGGCATCGTCTTTGCGCAAACAGCGAAGAAGATGCCGAACTGTAAGTTTGTGCCGATTGTCATGCTCTCTTCGGAAGAAGATGAGGGCAAGATTGCAGAAGCCAAGAAGGTTGGCATCTCAACGTTCCTGCGTAAGCCGGTTAAAGAGACTCAACTGAAGACCATTCTCCAGGTCGTTCTCGGCTCCTGATCAAGAGCAGGCAAAAGCCGTTCGGCCTGATGTATGGCTAAATTTGTTTTAAAGACTGATTATAAACCAAAGGGTGATCAGCCACAGGCGATTGCCGAGTTGGTCGCGGGCCTTGGTCGTGGTGATCGCCACCAGGTGCTGCTTGGTGTCACCGGCTCAGGTAAAACCTTCACCATGGCTAACGTGGTGATGGCCGTACAGCGACCAACCCTGGTGCTTGCCCCGAACAAAACCCTGGCGGCACAGCTCTACGGAGAATTTAAAGAGCTTTTCCCCGACAATGCGATCGAATATTTTGTCTCCTATTACGACTATTACCAGCCCGAAGCCTACGTCCCGACCACAGACACCTACATAGAAAAAGATTCCTCGATCAATGAGGAGATCGATAAGCTGAGGCACAGCGCAACGCGAAGCCTGCTGACCCGGCGTGACGTTCTGATCGTTGCTTCTGTGTCCTGCATCTACGGTCTTGGCTCACCAGAGGCCTATCATGGGCTTCTGATCCGTCTCGAAGAGGGAATGGAGCTTGAGCGCAACCAGTTGCTGCGTCGCCTGGTCGATATTCAATACAGTCGTAACGATGTCGATTTCCACCGTGGCAGCTTTCGGGTCCGTGGCGACACGGTTGAAGTCTTTCCGGCTTACGAGGAGGACCGCGCTCTGCGCATCGAATTTTTCGGTGATGAAATCGAGGCGATCAGTGAAATTGATCCTTTGCGCGGCAAGGTGATTGATCGTCTGTCCGCAACGGCAATCTTTCCTGCCAGTCATTACGTTGCGACCAAGCCGACGCTGGACCAGGCTATCCGCAAGATTCAGGATGAACTGCTTGAGAGGATCCAGCTTCTGCGAGCCCAGAATCGTCTGGTCGAGGCCCAGAGGATCGAGCAACGAACCCTGTTTGATATAGAGATGATGGAGGAGATGGGCTTCTGCCAGGGGATTGAAAATTATTCCCGTTACCTGGACGGTCGTCCTGAAGGCACACCTCCTGCGACCCTCTTTGATTATTTTCCGGAGGATGCATTACTTTTTATCGATGAGAGTCATGTGACCGTGTCGCAGATCGGTGGCATGTATCGTGGCGATCGAAGCCGCAAGAGCACCCTGGTTGAGTATGGTTTCCGTTTGCCTTCGGCGCTGGATAACCGGCCTCTGACCTTTGAGGAATTCACCGCCAAAAAGATACCGACGATTTACGCGTCGGCAACTCCCGGTGATTATGAACTGACCCAATCGGCCGGCGTGGTCGTCGAACAGATCGTCCGGCCGACCGGCCTGGTCGACCCTCCCATTGAAATCCGTCCGGCCAGCACCCAGGTCGATGACCTGATTCATGAAATCCGACAGGTTGTCGAAGAAAAGGGACGGGTCCTGGTGACCACCCTGACCAAGCGTATGGCCGAAGACCTGACAGGCTATCTGGATGAGGTCGGTGTCCGGGTTCGTTACCTGCACTCCGATATCGACACTGTCGAACGGGTTCGTATTATTCGCGACTTACGGCAGGGGGTCTTTGATGTGCTGGTTGGCATCAACCTGCTGCGAGAGGGGCTGGATATCCCGGAAGTCGCACTGGTGGCGATCCTTGATGCTGACAAGGAAGGCTTTTTGCGCAGCACCCGCTCTTTGATCCAAACCTGTGGTCGCGCGGCGCGTAATGTCGATGGCAGGGTAATCATGTATGCCGACAAGATCACACGCTCGATGCAGGCTTGTCTCGATGAAACCGAGCGACGCAGGGCCACCCAGTTAAGTTACAATCGAGACTCACGGCATTACCCCGGAGACGATTCGTAAATCGTTTCGTTCGATTCTGGATGTGCTCGGCAAGTCAGAATCGTCGCACGGAGAGTCTGGCTGCCGAGGCTCTTGCAGAATACGGCTCCCCGGCAGAACTCAGCGCTGACATCCGTCGTCTGCGCTCTGAAATGCTGCAGGCCGCTGCCGACCTCGAATTCGAAAAGGCTGCCGAACTGCGGGATCGGGTTCTGTTACTGGAAAAGCAGGACCTTGCCTTGCGGAGTTGACACGGTTTGCCTTTCGCACACTTATGGCATGGGTCGCTTTTCGCTGAGGTAAACCCAGCCTTTGACGACCCGGTAGATGAGCCAGAGCGAGGCCGCAAGCAAAATCGCCCAACCGATCAGGAAAATCACAGTGACGCCACCAATAACCATCCAGAGCAGCGAATACCAGAAGGTCTTTATCTGCCAGCGGAAGTGACTTTCGATCCAACTGCCCTCGACATCCTCGCGGCGGACATAGTTGATAATAATCCCGGCGAAAAGGGTCAGGGTCCCGGTGAACAGGCTCGCTGCCTGCAGGGCATAGACGATGGCCGCCAGGCGCTGCAGGCCAACTTCTGATGGTGGCGTCGAGAGATAGTCTTGCCAGTCGTTTTGCATCAGTTCAGTGACTTGGGGTGATGTTTATTGGCCACTCATCGTCTTTGCCAGGTGGTCCACTGTTGCCAGGACCAGGTCCTGGAACAAGTCTTTCGTGGTCACTTCGATAACGGTGGTCCGCTGACTTCCCAGGTGGAGAAACTCCAGGCGGTAGGTTGCCGTCATGATGACTCCGTTATCGGGGCGGCGTCATCTCGCGGCTCATGATGGTGCCGCTCAGGATAAGGTCAGGCGCTGTCTCCAGGTCGAGAGCTTTCTGGACCTCGGAATTTGTACCGACCTTTAAATTGGCCGGCCTGCGGCAGTTCAGTCGGGAACCTGGTGTCCATGGCGAGTTCGGCCGAGAAGAGGCCGGACTGATTGAAGGCGCTGGCAAAAGCGGCAGCATCTTCGCCGCGGCAGATGTAGAAGGCCTCATCCGTCTTGTCAAATGGGCCCAAAACCGCAACCCGGCTGCCCATCGGTAAGTCGGCAAGGTCTCCTGTGATCACGTTGAAATCTTTGACCCCGTTACTGGCGACCATCATGCCGCCGATTATTGGTCCGCACGCACTGAGCATGAGCAGGCAAACCCCGGCCCAGAAAGTTTTTGTCTTCATATCAGTCTCCTTGTACAATGCGGTGGCATCTCAGGCAGTCTTCTGTTGCCTGATGGCCTTTGCTGATTTTGGCGATTTCATGACACTTGATACAGGCCTGGTTGGACTTGAGCCTGTTGATGGATCGTCAGTGTTGGTGCGATGAGGCGAAAAGGGGGCAATGCGGTGGACACAAGCAGAAATAGCCAGGGTCAGACAGAGAAGGATGCTTATGCCAGGATTTTTTTCATGGATTCCCCCGCGCTGGAATTGTGGATATGATCACTCAGCCAGTTAAATCTAGCAAGGACTCTGAGTTTGCACAAGAGTAAAGGCCGACCCGCTGCTTATATGGATCGCGAGGCAGGATCTCCGTCGTGTTCTTTTGTCTGTTGGTGTTGCCTGTTTTTATCCGGGCTGTGTGACGAAAAGCCCTCTTGCTTTATCAGGGCAAACTGGGAAGATGTCAGCAGAAATCGAAGGTTTTCGCAACGGTAAAGGAGAGGCGATTGTCTCCCTGTTCTCCTCTATCGGAGGCTTTCCGGAGGATATGGAGAGAGCCTGGCAGAATCATGCGGCTGAAGATTGAATCGGGACGCGCACGCGCGGTTTTCGAGTCTGTCCCCTACGGCGAATACGCTCTGTGTGTGTTGCACGATGAAGATGGTGACAGCCGGATGAAGAGTAACTGGCTTGGTCAGCCGCGCGAAGGTTTTGGTTTCTCAGGTCATCCCGAGTTATAGTTTTGGGCCACCGGATTTTGCAGACGCTGCTTTTCTCCTGATTTCTGAGGACCGCGAGATCGTGATTCGGATGAGATACGATACCGCGCGCAGAGAAAAGCAGAATGAGCGGCGTTCTGGCCAGGCTGGAAAACAATGAGCAGAGCAGGGTGAATCATGGGTTTTCGTAACTTGCAAGAGACGGTTGTTTCACTGGAACGAAGCGGTCAGCTGCGACGGGTCGAGGTCGAGGTCGATCCCTTTCTTGAAGTGGGCGCCATCCAGCGGCGGGTTTATGCTGCCGGTGGACCCGCTTTGCTCTTTACCCGGGTGAAGGGCTGTGCTTTCCCGATGCTGGGTAACCTGTTTGGCACCCTGGAACGATCTCGAGACCTGTTTCGTGACAGCTTGCCGGCGATCGCAAGACTGGTCGGTTTAAAGGCTGACCCCGGAGCCGCCTTTCGCGACATGAGTGCCTCCCTTGGTTTGAGTCGACATGCTCTGGCATTTGTTGCCCAAATCAGTCACACTCAGGCCCTTTACTGCAGCAAACCACCACTCTTGCACAACTGCCTCAGCTGGTTTCCTGGCCTGATGATGGCGGCGCCTTTATTACCTTGCCGCAGGTCTATTCCGAACTGCCAGGCAAACCTGGCTGGCGAAGCTCCAACCTCGGCATGTACCGCGTGCAGATTTCCGGGGGAGAATATGCTCCTGATGAGGCCGGATTGCATTACCAGATTCATCGGGGCATTGGAGTACATCATACGGCGGCCTTGAAAAAGGGGCAGCCTTTGCCTGTCAATGTCTTCGTCGGCGGGCCACCGAGTTTGTCCCTGGCGGCTGTCATGCCATTGCCGGAAGGGATGCCCGAGCTTGCCTTTGCCGGACTGCTCGGCGGCCATCGTCTGTCGGTGGTGAAAACACCTAATGGTTTGCTGGCTCCGGCCGAGGCGGATTTTTGCTTGTCTGGCTATATCCTGCCGGGTGAAACCCGTCCGGAGGGTCCTTTTGGTGATCATCTCGGTTACTATAGCCTGGTGCATGATTTCCCGGTCATGAAAATCACTCAGATATTTCACCGGCCCGGAGCGATCTGGCCTTTTACAACTGTCGGTCGCCCCCCCCAGGAAGACACCAGCTTCGGTGCCCTGATTCATGAAATGACCGGAGCTGCGATACCCGACCTGGTGCCCGGAGTCCGGGCAATTCACGCGGTGGATGTTGCGGGCGTCCATCCTCTCCTGTTAGCGATCGGCAGTGAGCGTTATCTGCCCTATGCTGAGAACTCCGGCCCGCAGGAGCTTTTGACCCAGGCGAATGCATTGCTTGGTCAGGGGCAGTTGTCTCTGGCCAAATACCTGCTGATCGTCAACGAGGCTGACCAGCCAACGTTGGATATCCATGATATCGCGGAATTCCTGCGGTCACTTCTGTCCCGCATTGATTGGCGGCGGGATCTGCATTTCCAGACGTGTACGACGATGGACACCCTAGATTATTCCGGCACCGCTCTGAATGCGGGCTCCAAGGTCGTCATGGCGGCAACCGGGCCGGTCCAGCGTCACTTGCCTGTCGAGCTTCCCGGTGATTTACGCCTGCCGGCAGGATTCTCGCAGCCACAGATTGCCGCACCCGGCGTGCTCGTGATACAGGGTGAACCCTGGCGGGGAGAGCGAGGCAAGTCGGCGGCGGACCTGACCGCTTTTTGTCGGTCTTACACTCAGGATGAAGAAATCAACGATTTCCCACTGGTTGTGATTGTTGATGACGCTGAGTTCTCTGCTCGCAACCTGGAAAATCTGCTTTGGGTGACTTTTACGCGTTCTGCCCCTGCCAGTGACATTGAAGGCATTGAGCTCCTTCTCTGCATGCCAAGCACTGGGGGTGTCGGGGCAGCCTGGTGATTGATGCGCGCCGCAAAGATTTTCATGCTCCGCCTCTTGACGAGGATCCGCGGGTTGAGCGTCGTGTCGATGCCCTCGGTGAGGCAGGAGGCGCTTTACATGGTTTGATCTGAAAACCGTTTGTCTTGGTCCAGATAAGAGCGGGGGCGACTCATGATTGAGTCTGCCCCCGCTTTTGTTCGTTTATGTTTAGGAATCTACAGCTTTTCTCCCTGCAGGGTTCTTAAAATCGCCGGATTCTTTTCTTCTATAGCCAGCAAGGTGTGACAGGTGTTGCAGTCGGCAGAAATGACTTTCCCGTCCGGGCTTTCATGCATGTCATCGTGACAACGGAAGCAACCGATATCGAAATCCGGGCCGTGGGTGATGTGGTTTACATAGGTGCCCCATTCGACGTTCATTTTTGGGAAAACATTTTCGGAATAGGCGGCAATAACGCCTGTGATCGCTTTATCCAACAGCTCAGGCTTTTTTTCAACCAACTGTGGATAATTCTCCTTGTACCAGCCGTTGAGCTTGTTGGTGATTGCTTCATAGGCAAGCTCTGAACTTTCATAGTTTGCTGTGATCACCTCCATTGCCTGTTGCTTGATATATGGCAGGTCTTGAGGGATATGGCCTTCGGCAAGTTTGAGATCCAGGGCATCATCAGGCAGGAGATAAATGTGCGATGGCCGGTTGTGGCAATCAATGCAGTCCATTTCGCGAGCATCTCCTGCTTGTTCTGTCCCTTGCAGCAATTCATCAGCATCTGAAGTGCGGAAGACCGTTTGTGTGCCATCTGCCTCGGTCAGGGTAACCTCCGGGATTACCATCCGGCTGTAATCTGTGGACCGATAGGTGATTTTATTTTCCGGAGCAACGTGCCAGTGGATACCATGTGAACTTTGCGTCCGATCGCCAGCGCTGCCGATCTTCATCAAGAGAATATCGTGTACGGTGCTGTTTTGTTCATCTGGCAGGAAACGTTTGCTGACATTCAGCTTGTCGCCATGGAAAAGTTCGGGCCGGTGGCATTCTTCGCAGGTGTCTCGCGCCGGACGTAGGCCATGTACGGGTGTTTTTATGGGGGTCGGGTAGGTCGCAGAAGCCACGGCCAGTAACTGTCTTGCTCCCGAGATTTTTGATTTTACGAACCAGTCCGCTCCTGAACCGATATGACACTCGACGCAGGTGACGCGTGAGTGGGCAGAGTTCTGGTAGGCGGTGTGCTCAGGCTCCATGACGGTGTGACAAAATTGACCACAGAACTGAGTTGACTCCATGTAGTGGTAGGCGCGGTAAAGGAACATGCTGAATACCGCAAAGTTAATAGAAGTCAAAAGAACAATGAGAAAGACGTTTCTGCGCAGGCGACCGAACATGTCGGGTTCTGTGAAATATCTGCGCAGGTACTGAAGAGTAAAGAGATGAACATCACGTTCGCCACGGAAAAAAAAGGCGCCGATAAAAATCATGGCCAATCCGCCAAGAAAGACCGGACCGAGCGCCAGGTAAACCGCTGCGCCGAAGTATGGGTTCTTGATGTGCCAGATCGTGTCGGCCAGCATGTAGCTGACCAGAAAAGGTGTGGTGATGGTAACAAGCATGCCACCGACAAGAGATACGCGACTGCGGCTGATGCCAAGAAAGAAGTCCTTGACCATGTCAAACTGTCCCATTAAATGCTCCTGTTTCCCTGAACTCGGCGGCAGAGATGCTTCCAGAAAAGCCGCCTAAAAAGTTAATAATCCAAACGAACTCTTGATATATAGAAAAGATTAATTTGTTTTTGTTTATCAAACAAAGTTAAAAATAACAAGAAAAAAGAGGCGGTTAGCGGGCCCATAAAGAAAAAATGAGAAAAAGTTAATTTTTATGGTTGACATGAAATTTATTTAATGTTAAAAGTTTAATCAAGCGTAGGGAACATCCCACAAGCGAAACGACAGGAGGACGTCATGAAAACTCAAAGCAGCTTTATGGAGAGTGTAAAAAGTAACTACCTGGTTCTCGTCATTGCCGCTCTCGGTGTGTTTGCTTTCATCTCGGCCGTACTGGTCGCCTGGCCGGCGATCGCCTACATCGGAGCGAAACTTTTCAACTAAAGATGAACTTTAATACAGGCTCTTCTCGGGCCAAAACAAATAGGAGAAACGCCATGAAAACCGCAGCCAATTTTGTCAATAACGTAAAAGCCAGTTATACCGTGGCAGTAATGGGCGTTCTTGGTGTTTTTGCCTTTGTCTCTGCGGTGCTGATCGCTTGGCCAGCGCTTGCTTATCTTGGCGCCAAGATGTTCAACTAATCATTTTTAGAGGGTCTGCTCTAGAGCTGGTTCTGACAGAACAGTACAAAAAAAGCCGCCCCCGGAAGGGACGGCTTTTTTTGTGATTACTACAAACTTTTAGTGTGCCTCGTCATCAGACATGAAGGCTGGAAAAATCATGTTGAGGAAATAAAAGATGATAAAAGGCGTCACAATGACTGACAACATACCGCCCAACCCTTCTTTGAAAGTTTCAATGTCATGCGGGATAATGGGCAGATGATATTCCATGAACCCAGCAAACGTTAAAGAAAAAGCCTGGCCGCCAATGACAACGTTCCAACGCATCATGAATACACCAAAGAGGACCAGGATGCTGGCGACTAACAGCGCGTCTGGTCGTAAGGCCCGGCAACAGCAAGCATCAGAAATGGCAGGAAATTGCCCAGCCCGTACTGGTAGACGAATATCTTCATGAAATCGTGTTCGTAGATGACCATACGTAGAGCGTCCCACGATTTGACAGCCGTGTAACCACGGAAAATCATGTCAAGGATTTCAAGGGTGATCGCCGCAGTCATAAAGATCAACAGGTATTTTGAGGTCATCTTGACTTCATGCTCTTGAATGCTGCGCAGTTGTTCTACAGGTATTGCCGTACCACCTTGAGCAAGGGCATCAGGAAGCAGCCAGTTTTTGCCTCGTTTGGCAGCCCATTTGCGCATTTCCATGAAAATGTAGTAGCTGACGATGCAGAGCGCGATCCCGGATACAACCGCCGAACAGATAAAGATAACCGGCATTAAAGGGGTCATCCAGAGGGCATTCGCCTTAACGGAACCAAAAATGAAACCAGCATAGCCGTGCAGAAAGCAGGCAACCGGAATGCCGAGACCGGCAAGGAATTTAACGGCCTTGTGATCAGATTCAAGAGCTTCGTGCGATATGTCCATCGCTCCCAGTGAAATGATCTTGTAGATAGGCAGCAACAGGCTTTCCAGGGCGCTGCGATTTTGCTTGTTGCTGAGTCGATGCACCGATTCGACAATGAATTTGCGGTAAACGAACCATATCTCAGCAGCGACAATGCAGGCATAGGTCATGAAGACAATACCAAAGGCTGAAATTGCCGAAGTGAAATGAGGTGTCATCAGAACATGAATGCCGCGGAATGGCTGCATCAGATGCAGCATCAATGGCATCATTGCCACTGGCAGCAGGGCAAATGAGAAGACCAGGGCGTAGCGGGCGATCTCCTTCAGCCTCTCAACGTTGAATACATGGTAGAGGGATGAAAGAACGAAAGCACCGGCGACCAGACCCGTCATGTAAGGGTACATGACGATCTGAATCGACCAGTAAACATATTCGTTGGGGAGGACAAAGAGGTCCTTGACAGTCCAGGCTTCACCGTGAACGATCATTTGGGCAACTTGTTCAACCATGACTAGCGTACCTCCTTGTTCAGACCTATATAGAAAACGTGCGGCTTGGTGCCGTACTCATCGCGCAGTACGCCGACACGCTCATTCATCAAAGCCTGTGCGACCGGATCGTTGGGGTCTCTCAGGTTGCCGATCTGTCGTGCACCGAACGGGCATGCCTGGGCACAGGCAGCGTTGCCACCATTGGTGATGCGGTGGTAGCAGAAGGTGCACTTGTCAGCAACATGTTCAACCGGGTGGAAGAACCGGACCCCGTAAGGGCAACCCATGATGCAGTAGCCGCAGCCGATGCACCATGTCTCGGTCGACCAGGACAACACCATCTGCCGTCTGATAGGTTGCTCCGACCGGACAGACCTGGACGCAGGCCGGTGTTGCACAGTGGTTACAGAGCTTGGGGACGAAAAAGGCCTGGGCGATCTCGTTTTCGGGCACCAGTTTCATGCCTGAATGGTTCTGGTCGAGCAGTTTGGTTGTGTAGCCGTCACGAGCTCCTTTCGGGCAATCCATGACAACGTCTCACCGTCCTTTTTGAGGACGTAACGCTCAACCCAGGTGCGGGTTACGTTGGCTTCGAAGGGGATGTCATTTTCTGTTTTACAGGCCTTGACGCAGAAACCGCAGCCAACGCATTTGTGGGTATTGACGAGGAAGCCCCATCTCAGCTCCGGATTTGCAGCGAGGAGTTCCTTCGGGTCGATGAAATCCAGGGCCGACACCGAAACCGATGCACCGGCAACAAAAACGGCGGTACTCTTCAGGAAATTACGTCTTTTCATAATCACATATCCTCCAGGCTTGGATTGTGCGGATTGTGACATTCGCTGCACTCCTCACCCTTGTTGTGCAGGGCCGGATCTATGCCAGGGATGTCATTCCGATCACTGGACGGCATGGTCAGTTTGGCATGACAGCGAATACAGAGCTCACGGCTTCTGTCGATCGACAGCTTCTCAGGGTTGTCAGGATGGTCGAACGCTGCGCCATGACAGTTCTCGCAGGGGATCATGGCATGATGGGCGCTTTCAAGTTCTTCAATCTTGTCGTCATGGCATTCGTTGCAGTACTCGGTGCCCTTTGTACTTTGCCGGATAATCTTTCCATTCCTGCTCATTACTTAGCCGGTGGTAATCCAAAGGTGTATCCACGGTCCTGCGAGCCAAAGTCAGAGGGGACATAGACCGCTCTGAACATCAAGATGGCAATGACTACGGCAATGACCACGAATAGCGGTCGCCAAACATGGTTTTTCACAGGCATCTCCTTGAAGATAAGATAATTGATAAATATAAAACGTAGTTTTGTAGTTAGCATAAGATATTGTCTATTGTCAAATCTTCATACATGAAAATGGTCGGGAAAAATCACCAATAATTAGGATGTAAAAATTTTGTTAAAGTTACTCTAATCAACGTTTGAGATTGTTTGTCCATTTATATACGGGACAGCTACTTGACAAAGCCGCATTCACTAAAATAGTGTTCTATTTAATGCTTGCTGATTTGATTGGTCGGGTATAACATTAAAATAGAAGCCAAGTTTTGCTTGTCGTTGTCAGGGCCTGCTGGTTGTCAGACCCTGGACTTCAGGGATGGCTGAAATATTGTAAATGATTTGAAAATGGTTTCAACTCTTGACGAAATTAACTGTCATGGCCGCAGCGGCGAGAGGTGTCTATGGTGGAAAAAGCGACCAGCCTTGAAGAACGTGTTGCTGAACTGGAGGCGAAAGTTTCAGCGTTAAGCGAGACTGTTGATGAGCTGCGTTCGGAGCTCTCCTTCAGTACGTTGACGCCTGTTGTAAAGAAGAAGGTCTCCCGAAAAGTCGCGGCCCCGGGCGAAGCCTCTGAGGAGATTCTATCCTGGGTCGACAAGTCTTATATCCTTTCTCGTGTTGCGACCACAAGCTTTATTGTTGCAGTCGCCCTTTCCTTGCGGACGGCAGCGGATAGCGGAACCATCGATTTGCAGATCGGTTCTTTCGTTGGCATGCTCTATGCCATGGGACTGATTATGTACGGCTGGTTCGCTTATAAGGAAAAGAGTATCCAGGCCCCGGTTTTTATCCTCTGGGGAACCATCATCATGTGTGGTGTTGTGGTTGAAGCCCATCGCGTCTTTGATACAGTTCCGACCGAACTTGCCTATGTCGCCATGGCTGTCACTGGCCTGGTTGCAACCATTATCAGTCGACTTCACCACGTCGCCCTGCCTGTCTTTGTCGGTACTCTTGGTATGAGCTTTGGCAGTTTTGCTCTCGACTACCCCAGTCCAGTCTTCCCCTACCTGGTGATCATTATGGGATTGGCGAATGTGTTTGCCACCTACGCAACACGGCTGTTGAGGGCCTCATGGTTGCGCTGGCTGCTACTCGTGTTGACCCTTTTCATGATTCAGATATGGGACCTTAAGCTGGCGATCTACCTGTCCAGGTTGAGTCCGGAAAACCTTGAGTTTTCGGTCCAGGGTTTATTGCCTTCAATCGGTTTTTTGGGAACTGTTTTTGCCGGGATTGCATTGCTTGGCGTGCTCGGCAAGGTACAGGATAAAATATCAAAGTTCGATGTTGTCCTGCCAGTTCTGAATGTCTGTTGGATTTATCTCGCCGCCAAATATGCGATCGGACAGGGCCTGACTACACCGACAATTTTTGGCTGGGTCGCAATGCTCGCAGCATTTGCGCATTTGGCAATAGCATGGTGGCTTGCCCATCGTGTCGAGGGTGGGGCTTTGGGAACAAGTTCGTTTGCTCTGGCCGGTGGACTTTTACTCGCCTTTGCTGCGCCGATGGCCATAGGTCATGCGGTGATTGCCGGGGCACTTGTCGCTTTGCTCGCGGTAGGTCTGGCGTGGGTCTCTGTGCGTCGTGGGAACCTCGGGTTGCGCTTGGGTTCGTATCTTCTGCAATTCTATGCCTGTTCGGCACTTGTCTTTCTGCTCTGGACAACCGACGGTACCAAGCCGTCAGTCGTTGGAGCACTGTCCTCTGGTTTACTCGCAATCATTGCCTTCTATCATTATTTTTGGGCCCGTCGTCACCCGCCGGCAGGTGCTCCTGGTCTGTTAGGACAAGCTCAACAAGAATGATCGTGGCGCTGGAGTCCTTCTGATTGCGGCCTTGTTCAGTGGCTTTTTCACGATGCGCGTTGGCTTGTATCAAACCCTTGATTTTCTGCACTCGGCGACCCACACGGCTTTTGGTGGTGCACAGTCCGTATTGATAAATGTCACTGCTGCCGTTCTGTTGCTGCTGAGCCTGATGCGAAGGAACAAAGAGCTGCGCAATGTGGCCGTTGTGATTACCGTCATTGGCGCGGGGAAGGTGTTTTTGATGGATATGGTGCAGTTGAAAGGCATGTCACTCATGATCAGTGTTTTTACTTTTGGCCTGGTTGCAGCGTTTGCCTCCTTTGTTCTCGGCCGCTGGAATAAGTCGTCAAAACCGGGGGCGCAAGCTCCCCACGATGAGCCTTCAGATTGAAACTATTTCCTTGGCTCTGATTATGTTTGGAACCCTTGCAACAAAAAAGGCGCCCGCAATAGGGCGCCTTTTAATTTCGGTTGCCTGGAGATTACCAGACAGAATCAAGTTGCGTCATGGCCTGTTTGAAGTCGGCTTCGACGGTATCGAGAATCGCCATAGCATATTCGTTATTATGGACACCGTTGGTACCATCGTTTCGGACGAACTTGAGCTTGGTGATCGCCTTGGAGTAAGTTTTCCAGACCTCAGCGGTATTGCGCTTGGCAGCGTCAGCATCGAGCAGGGCAGACTCAACCTGAATACGAACTTCTTTGAGCTTTTCCACGCGAGCCTTGGTTGTCTCTGCCCACTCGTTAAATACGTCCTTGTACTCTTCGGCCTCATGACAGTCGGTGCAGGTTGAGGATGAAGGGCGGAAGACACCTTTGGTGACACCAGTATGACAGTCGGTGCAGGTCATGCCTGCAGCCTCGCCGTACATCAGATTCGGGAAATCCAGGTTCTCAATTCCGGACCCTTCATTCATGGCGACCTGGGCTTCGTGACAAACATTGCAATCTGCGACCTGGGGTGCATCGTCGGCAGCATCAGCGTGACAGGTGAGGCAGAAATTCATCCGATCAGTTGCTGTGGCAGGATTGTGTACAACACCGAAGTGACAGTCACGACAGGTCAAATCAAAGTCTTCGATGTGCAGTGTATGGTCAAAATGAACACCGCCTACAAAGTCGTCAGTCATGATGTCGGCCAGACCTTTGCGTTCCCTAAAGTCCGGGTTGACGACGTCGTCCAGCATACGCATATTCACGAGTTTCATCGGACCCTTGGTGGTTTCACGTACTGTTTTATTGCCCTCATCAGAATGACAGTAGAGACAGTGCCAGGATGGCACCAGGTCTTCGTGGGGATTTGACAGAATCTCCAGTTTCTCTTCTTTGGAGATGGTGAGCTGCATATAAGTGTCTTTCAAACCACCCAATTTCGCCTTGGCATAACCGATCACTCCAGGCCGACCGTGGCAGTCCAGACAGGAAACACCTGCGTCACCGTGTGCGGAGTGTTCCCAGGAATCAACTTCTGCGAGGGGGCCGAAGCCTTGTGCCGGGTGACAGAGATGGCAGAATTCAGGTTCAGAGGTCATGTGGAGGATCTGGATATTGATGAAACCGAACATTACAACAAAGATCACTGACGCAATGGTGAAGAGGACAATGTGTCGTTTACACCAGTCAAATACCGTATTAAGCATGATCTGCACCTCTGAATAAATTTGTTTAAAATTTGCAAACACTAAGGATTAAATTCGCTGGAAACCACCGTATAATACACATTCTAAGAATGAATGCAACAGAAAGGTTGTATACAGTATGCATCTTTGGAGGCAGGTCTGTGATGTGAACTAGCTGTAATTGTGCATAAAAATGGGGGCTGCCAATTGGCAGCCCCCTCGTTTCACATTAACTGCAGTACCGTTGCTAGTGGCCGCTGCCTCCCATGAAAGCAAAGATCATCAGGAGCAGACAGGCAATTCCTGTGAAGAGCGCTATGTAGCCAAAGCCCTTGAGACAGAAATCATAGACAGGACCGCTGACCTTCTTGCAGACGTACTCTTCAGTCGTTCCTTCCTCTTCATAACGGCGCCATTGATCACCACGCTCTTCAATGAATTCCTCTTTGGCCATCTGGCCATTGAAGATAACGAAGTCCATCGGGAACTTCTCCGGGCGGCCGTGCGTATTATAGAAGTGCACTGTGAAGATAAATCCCGTAGCCAGAAGGGCCTCATCGGAATGCACAATTGTGGCAACGTTGAACATCCAGCCTGGCAGGAAGTAGCCAAAGAATTCGGGGAACCAGAGCATCAGTCCTGAGCCGCCGATGGCAAACATACCCCAGAAGACCGCGAGGAAGTCAAATTTTTCCCAGTAAGTCCAGCGTTCAAAAGTCGGTTTTGGACCGAGGAAGAGGAACCAACGCACCATGCCGACAACATCGCGGATATCGCGAAGATTCGGGCAAAGAGAGTCCGGGCCGAACAGGCGGGTCAACCACATGTCTCCCTGGTGCTTCTTCTTGCTCAGGAACAGGAAGTCAAAGCTCAAAATGAGAGCAGAAACGAAATAGTAGAAGGTCAGGATTGCGCAGCCACGGTGGATCAGGCCGGCGAAGTATGTGCCGCCATAGAAGTCCATCATGGTGACTGCCCAGTGCTGGTCAGCAAATTTCAGCGGAATGCCAGTCAGAGTCAGTCCGAGGAAGCTGATAATGACCGTCAGATGCAGGAAGATGTGGCGGGCCTTGAAGCGAACGTATTGCTTATGGGGTTCACTGATGTGGTGTTCTCCCTTGCCTTCATGACCTGCGGCCAACTTCTGACGGTTTTCGACGAAGCCACGGATCATCCACAACAGTGTGTGAATCCAGAAGACAGCAAAGGTGCCTACCAAGAGGCCAGTCATGCTGACAAAGGTCCAGTAGCTGATCGGATACTTGTCGCGGTCATGCATGTCGTCGTGAGAGTTGAATTTGGCAAATAACGGAGTGGCGTTCGGGTGGCATTGCGCACAGGTTCCAACCAGATTTGCCGTGTTGACACTTGATGCAGGGTCATCTTTCGGCAACACGTTGTGTGCGGTATGACAGTCGGCGCAGCCTGCAACCTTGTCAGGTGAGCCGAGTCTGAAGTTCTTGCCATGGTAGCTGTTCATGTAGGTGCCTACGGCAACACCGAAGACACCGTTGCGCTTCATCATCTCCTGATCTGAGTGACAACTCAGGCAGACCTTGGTGTGAAATTCACGATTGATGTGACTGTCGGATTCTCCCAGTTGTTCAATTTTATGCAGATTGTGGCAATCGTGACAGGCAGCAGAGTCGGCGTTGCCGGCCATCACAGCCTTGCCATGGCTGGAGTCAAGGTAGTCTTCGTGATCATCATGACAACCGGTACATTTGGCAATGACCCTGGTCTTGTCTTCTCCCCAGTATGTATGCGTATGTATATCATCATGACAGTCAGAGCAGCTGACATCATTGAGCTGATGGACACTGGAAAAGTGTTCACTGCTTTCTTTCTTGTGACAGCGTACGCATTTCGGTTCCTCGGGCATGATTTCGCCAGACATATGCGCATCAAGTGATGTCACTTCGACATGGCAACTCGTACACGCATTCTGACCATGCACGGAAGCGCCGTAAGCGACGGGAGCGACGACATCATCGTGACACTCCAGGCAGACTTCGGGGGCTATGGCCATGCCGCTTTCAGCCAAGGCTGATGTGCTTGGCACGAACAGGGTCATGGCGAGCAGTATAAAAGCAAGGATTCTGCAATTCATAGGTTTAACCTCCTGGTGGTCTGCTTCCCGGCTCAGCCTGATGTTGTTTCAGGACGAGCTCAAAAACGGGGGTGATTATGATGTCTTAAAAACCGAAAAAACCGAATAATATAATAGTGTTGTACGATAAAAAGTATTTGCACGGAAAAAGATTAAAAAGTGTTTAACACGGACAACATTAAAAGTCAATCGTGAAAGACAGCTAAGAAATATTTTTAATATACACCTCTAGGTATTTTATTGATTCATCGTATAAATGTCTTGCCTGGGTGAAATAAAGGACGCTAGTATGCCGCAATTTTATCGATACGGGAGTTGTTCGTGATGGTGGAAAAGTGGCGAGGATGGGTTTTTGCCGGGATAGCCTTGGCCATGTATGTGATCGGAGGGTTTATGATCATGGGTGGTCTGGTCATGATTGGGATCATGGGTGAGCAGGATTTGTGGGGCTGGGGTGAGGCTCGGGGTATCGGTTACATGGCCTTTGCTCTGGGTATTATCCTCTCTGTTGTCGGTGTCCTGGTCATGCGGATTATGCGAAACAGGGGCTGGTAGTCAACTAACAGTCTTGTGATAAGTCAATAAACAAAGGGAGTGACCAGATGGTCACTCCCTTTGTTCGTTCGTAAAGGTTAAACTTAAAATTACTTGCTGAGCATTTGTACGACAGTGTCGGTGAAGGGGTTGGCAAAGAGGATGATCATGGCAACAACGAAAACGTAAATTGCCAGGGACTCGATCATCGCCAGACCGATCAGCATGATCGTCATGATTTTACCACTTGCGCCGGGGTTACGGGCAACACCTTCAACGGCCTTCTGAATTGCAAGACCCTGGCCGATACCTGTACCGAAAGAACCGATACCCATGCCAAGACCAGCTGCCATTACACACCATGCAAAAAATTCCATGTGACGACTCCTTTTCTACTTCCTGTTTTTATATTCCTATACGGTATAGGACGCAAACCCGGAACATCCAGGTTTAATGAGCTTCCTCGAGCGAGCCGGCAATATAGATCATGGCCAGCAGCATGAATACAAAGGTTTGGATGAATGCGACCAGCACACCCATCAGCATCATTGGCAGTGGTACCAGAAACGGAACCAGTCCAAAAAAGATCATCAGTACAATTTCGTGGCCGTACATGTTGCCAAACAGACGCAGTGTCAGCGAGAGCGGACGCGCCAGATGGCCGACGATTTCAATGGGGAAAATCAACGGTGCCAGCCAGATGACCGGACCGCAGAAGTGTTTGAGATATCCTATGCCGTGCTCCTTGAGGCCGATGATATGGGTCATGGCAAAAACTGTCAGGGCAATGGCGGCATTCGTATTGAGATTGGCCGTCGGCGGGAAAAAACCGGGAATCAAGGCAATCAGGTTCGAGGTCAGAATAAAGAAAGCGATGGTCGCAATTAAGGGGAAATAAGCTTTCCCTTTAGGTCCCATGGTCTCCTCGATCATGTTTTCTATGCCATCAATGGCAGGCTCGAAAAAATTCTGCAGGCCGGTTGGTACCGTTTTGATGCTGCGTTTGACCATCACGGCGAGGAGAATCAGTATCGCCATGACCAGCCATGTATAGGTCACATGGTTGCCAATGTGCAAATGGAGCTGCTGCTCAAGCCATTCGAAGAAAATAAAAGGATGTGTCATTGTTCTTAAAGCCTCCTCTACTTAAAGGCGCGTTGTGCCGTCATCCAAAATAAATTGATGACCACCACTGAAAGACCGAGAATCAGGCCACCAGCGTGGATTTTTATGACTGCAACCAGAACCGCCAGTACCACCACCAACGCGGAAAGCCTGACAAAATAACCAAACTGGTAGCGAACGCGTGCGCCGCTCGTTGGCTCACCTAGAACTCGCTGCAAAGAGCGTTTCAGCCAAAAAAAAGCGCCTATAGCAACCAATCCGCCAACCAGAATGCCGATACTTAAGGCCTGATTGCCAAAGGGCAAGCTAGCCGCTAGCAGAAGGCCCAGAATGAACCAGTTGCGCCGTGCCAGTTGCGCGGGCAGCTGCTCAATCTGATCCATCGTACTTCTGATCCTGATCTTCGTCCTGGTCGCGAAGTGCACGGCGCGTGAGAATGAAGATGTTGCGAAAGCCCGAGGCAATACCGATACCGAGCCAGATCAGGGTCATCCATGGCGATGTACCCAGCCACTTGTCCAGATATATTCCAATGAACAGGCCGATAAACGAAGCCGCCACCATAGATATGCCCAAACTTGATAAAAAGCTCAGGGATTTCATAAGTTGACGTTTGTCGTCGGCCATAATAATTGTATACAGAATACACCTGGGGTTAAAACCAACCTTAAATAGCACAGGGTTTTCTGACTGTCAACCGGTTTTCTGGACGCTAAATTCCGGTTCTGTCAATGGACAGCAATCTGCTGATCCTGGAGTTCGACGACCTGCCCCGTGCGAATCTTGCAGCGTTTGCGTCGTTCTGTCTCGCCGTCCACCTTGACCAGGCCATCAGCAACCAGAAGCTTGGCGATGCCCCCACTCTCGCAGAGACCTGTGACTTTCAGCAGGCTGTGCAACTCAATGTAGTCGTGTCCATCAAGCTCAAATTCAATCATGTGCTTTTATGCCGCCCCTGACGGCTCCGCGGCGGCTTCTTGCCGCCTGGTTTGAAGAATTTGCCATCATGGCTTCTTGGCCCGCTTTTGTGTTTCGGTTTGTCGGCCTTGGTCGGGAATCTTTCATCTGCGGGACTGATCTGTAACTGCTGACCGCAAACCCAGACCTTTTGCAGCTGCCGGAAGGTTGCCGAAGGCATGTCCTGTGGCAGGTCAACAAGACAATGATCGTTCAGGATCTTGATCTGTCCGATATCTCGACTGTTGATATTTGCTTCGTTGGCAATCGCTCCAACGATATGCTTAGGCTCAACACCGTGGATGCGTCCGACTTCTATGCGATAACGTGTCAGGTCCTTGTCGGTGTGACTCTGCTTGCTCCGGAGATGAGTTGGCTCTTCGTCCGCAGGCGCGATCTCCTCGACGGCACCGTCGTCTATCTGTAAAGGTTTATCCTTTTGAACCAGGTAGGCCAGGGTTGCGGCAATCCGACGCAAGCCGACATCGTATTCGTGCTGATAGCTGTCGATCAATTCTTCAAAGAATTCCAGGTCCTGTGCCTCCATCGCTTCGGCAATCTGCTCCTTGAAGAGATCCGTGCGGCGGTTGGAGATGTCTTTGCGGCTCGGCAGGCTCATGGCCGTGATCGGCTGACGGGTTGCCTTTTCAATGGCTGCCAGCATGCGCCTCTCGCGGGGAGCAACAAATAGAATGGCCTGACCCTCTCTGCCGGCACGACCGGTGCGGCCGATACGATGAACGTAGGCTTCGGTGTCGTAGGGGATGTCGTAATTGACAACATGACTGATCCGCTTGACATCGAGTCCGCGGGCAGCCACATCCGTAGCCACGACGATGTCAAGTGATCCTGTTTTCAACCTCTCGACGGTTTTCTCACGCAGAACCTGAGTCATGTCGCCATTCAGCGGGGCACAGGAAAAACCACGCGACTCAAGTTTTTCCGAGAGCTCAACGGTTGCAATCTTGGTGCGCACGAAGACAATCATGCCTTCGATTTCCTCGGCCTCGAGGATGCGGGTTAGTGCGTCCAGCTTGTGCAAGCCTTTGACCTGCCAGAAACGCTGGACGATCGTCTCGACGGTTGATGTCTTGGCCTTGATAAAGATCTCCAGCGGGTCTCTCATGTGACTCCGGGCGATTCTCAACACTTCTTTCGGCATGGTTGCTGAAAAGAGAGCCGTCTGCCGTTCTGCCGGGGTATCCTTCAGGATTTGCTCGACATCATCAACAAAACCCATGCGCAACATTTCGTCAGCTTCGTCGAGGACGACGCTGGTAATCCCTTCAAGATTCAGGGTGCCCCTACGCAAGTGATCCTGGATCCGACCCGGTGTGCCAACGACGACGTGAACACCACGATGCAGCTGCCTTAGCTGTTGGCTCATGCTCTGACCACCATAAACAGGGAGCACCTGGAATCCTGACAGGTGACGGGCATAGGTGCGAATGGCTTCGGAAACCTGCAGCGCCAGCTCGCGGGTAGGAGTCAGCACAAGCATTTGTGGCTTCTTTTTATGAAGGTCAAGTCGGCTCAGCAACGGCAGTGCAAAGGCCGCTGTTTTGCCGGTGCCGGTCTGGGCCTGGCCGAGCAGGTCACGGCCCTCCAGCAGGGGCGGTATACTGCGAGCCTGAATCGGCGAAGGTGTTTCGTAACCGATTTCGTCAATGACCTGATGGATCGCTGGAGAAAGTGCCAGTTCGGCAAAGGTTGTCAAGTTTGTTTCTGTCATGGGTGTGTCCTGTGTTTGATTGTACGGAAACAGCCCGGCCGGGGCCGGGCTGCAGTTGCCGAGGTCTATTTATGAGGAGCGCCTCTGTTGCTTTTGGCGATCTGCTTGAACTGTAGGATAGAAGATGGCGAATCTAACCCATCTTTCAAACGAGTGCAACACTTTAACTCCTGTAACAGTAACAATAATCTGTTAACGAGTGCCGAGTTTCGTGAATAAAATACCGGCACTGCGGTTGATGATGTGTTCTCGAGGCAATGAGGGGAAAACCGGCTCTTTGCGTGTGCCGAGTCGGTTCAGTTCATCGATGATCGACTGGTGACGTTTGAACTTGAGTCCCTTGCGTAGCAGCGTCAGGGCCTGGCGCTTCTGTCCGGCGAGGAGATAGATACGGCTGAGCTGGTAGTAGTGGTCAGGGTTGTCCGGTTCGGCCTGGAGAGCTTCCCGGCACAGGAGCATGGCTTTTTGATATTGGCGTCGTTCTTTCGCCAGGCAAAATGCCAGCTTGGCCTTGATCGCAGGTCGAGGACTTAAGTTGTGAGCCATTTCAAACTGTAGCAGCGCTACCAGTGTGTCACCATTTTTTAAGGCGTTCTCGCCTTTGTGGAGCAGGCCTTCGAAGGTCTCTGACATCGGTACCTCATCTGTTTGCCGGGCTTCGTCGCTGTAATGAACAGGTTACCAGAGTAACTCAACTCCGTGCTTTCGGCAACTTCGCATGCTTGTTGGTGCACGGTTGTTGGGTGATGGCAACTGCCAATCAAAGACAGGGCCACTGATTAAGAGTTGCCTGAGGATTTCTGCTGATGTAATGTAAAGTGTTAATCTTGTTGTCGATTGTTGGGTCTTCCTTTGCATGATTGTTATTTTGCCTGCCCGCCGCAGAGAAAAGGATCTATTCATGGCTATTCAGCGCAAGTTCGCACTCCTGACGGTTGTTCTCCTGATGCTTTCTCCTGGTGCTTGGGCCGAAGAGTCGTTGCGCTATGCGGGAGCAACCACGCTGGAACGTTTTTTTATGCCCGAGGTCTCGCGCCTTTTTACTTCGGAAACGGCGATCAGGGTGCACATCCAGGGCGGAAATACCGGGCCCGGAATTAAGGCTCTGCTCAATGGCGATGTTGATATGGCGGGTGCTGGACGCATGCTGACAGAAGCGGAGAAAGCCAAGGGACTGGTTGAACATTTCCTTGGCTGGGATGTGCTGGCGATTGTGGTCCACGAGCAGAACCCCCTGGAAGACCTGACCCTTGCGCAGCTGCAGGGAATTTTTTCCGGATCAATCAACAATTGGCAGGACGTCGGTGGCAATGCCGGGCCGATTGTCGTGGTGACCTGTCCTCAGGGGTCCGGGATGCGCAGCACTGTCAAGACAAACATTTTAAAAGACAAAAGCTACCTCTCCCGGGAGATTGTTTCAGCCATTGTGGCCGAAGCAGACCAGCAGGTCAGCATGTTCCCGACAGGAATCACCGCCTTGAGCCGCAGCATGGTTGATGCGGATCATGTCAAGGTGATTAAGGTTGATGGAGTGGTTCCTATCACCGGACGCTATCTCCGGGGGGCGCTATTCACTAGCCAAACCACTGACTCTGGTGACCAAGGGAGTGCCTCAGGGTGACCTGGCCCGCTTCGTTTCGCTTGCGAAAAGTCAGCAGGGTCGTGCGATCCTGCAGAAAAGCTTCGTCCCGGTGGAATAGCCTGGCGTATCAGGCAAGCAGAACTGTTTGTAAATAACGGAAGGATATTTGAACGATGAAGTTGAGGTCGAAAATACTCTTGGCGCTGGTTTCGGTGGGTGTTCTCCCTTTGGTGATTTCACTCTGGGTTGTCGGCGGTATCGTGTCCAGTGAACTCGAGGGGCAGACGCAGGTCCGTGCCCAGGACTCAGCCAATTTTATTGAGCAGACGACGACCAATACTTCGGCAGAGAATCTGACGCTGGTAAAGATGTTGGCCAGCAACCCCTTTATGGTCAACGCTGTCTACTCGGCCGGATTGAGCGGTGACAATGCCCAACTGATCAGCCTCCTTGAAGATATGGAGGATTTGCCTTTTGACCAGATCCAGGTTCTGAACAGGGAGGGCGAGCGGCTTTACCGTAGTTTCCGCAACGACAACGAAGAGATCCCGGCAACCTCGGGTGTCGATCACCCGGTGATCGAGGCAAGCCTTGATGGCGAACTGTACGCGGAAAGTGGTCTGTTTGATGGCCGCATGGCGATTACCTCCGCCTCGCCGATCAGCATGTATGGCGAACCCATTGGTCACCTGGTCGGAGTTACCTATTTCGATCATGCGTCTGGCGACGCGCTTGAAAGTCATTCAGCCGGATGGAGATCGCTTTTTTCGATGAGAACGGTGTCTTTGCCTCAACCTCTCCCGATCTGACCTCACTTGATCTTGGTGCTGTCCTTGGGTCGAATGATTACGAAGCACAGGTCAACGGCAGCAGGCATCGAATTTTTTATAACTCGATCAGTGGTAAGCACCGCGGTGTGCTGATGGCTCTGGATGTCACGACGCTGGACACCGCAAAGAGTCGCTTGCAGCAGTCCCTTCTCGTGATCACACTGATTGTTGCTGCGGTCTCTGCTCTGATTGGCTTGCTCTTCTCCACCGGAATTGTGCGCCCGTTGCGGGAGGTTGTTGCCAACCTGCGTGAGATTTCTGCCGGTGGTGGCGACCTGACTCAAGAGCTGAAGGTGCGCAGCGCCGATGAAGTCGGTGAGTTGTCTGAATGCTTCAATGTTTTCCTGACCCGGCAGCGTGAAATGGTGGGCCGTATTCGCAGTGTGACCACGGATCTGACCAAAGCAAATGAGAAGATCCGCAACTCGTCTCACGAAGTCATGGAAGGGGCCGTGCGCCAGTCGCAAGCCTTGGAAGAATCTTCCAAGGCGATTGAAGGGATCGACGAAGCTGCCAGGCGGTATTGCTGCGAGCACCAGCAATCTGGTCAGCGCGGCGGAAGAGAGTTCGTCGGCAACTCTCGAGCTGGGCGCAACGATCGAGGAGATTGCTTCGCAGATGGAAAAACTTTTTGCCACGGTCGATGCTGTCTCCAGTTCGATCAACGAAATGTCGGTGGCCAGTCAGGAAGTGGCAGAAAATGTCGGTATCCTCTCTTCCTCTACAGAGGTGACTGTTTCTTCAATGCTGGAGATGGACGCTTCGATCAAGGAAATCGAGGAAAATGCTGTACAGACCAGCAAGCTTGCCAGTGAGGCGGCTGAAGATGCTCAGCGTGGTATGCAGACGGTCGACGAAACGATCCGTGGCATTGAGTCAATCCGCCAGACCGTTGATCGGGCCAGCGAGGCGATCATGGAGCTTGGCAATCAGTCGAGTGCGATCGGCAAAATCCTCACCGTTATCGATGAAGTCGCCGATCAGACCAGTCTGCTTGCCCTGAATGCAGCGATTATCGCTGCCCAGGCCGGTGAGCATGGCAGGGGCTTTGCCGTGGTCGCCGATGAAATCCGTGAACTGGCCGAGCGAAGTGCGGTTTCCACACGTGAAATCGGCACGATTATCACCAACCTTCAGGAAGGAACCCAGGAAGCAGTCGTTGCAATGAAGGCGGGCAGTGAACAGGTCTACGAAGAGGTTAAGCGCTCCAAGGCTTCCAGTATCGCTCTGGAAAAGATCCGCAGCAGTACCCTCAAAGCGATGGAGCAGGTTAACGGTATCGTCAGGGCCACAGAAGAGCAGTCTCGTGGCAGTCGCCAGGTGACCGATTCGATGAACCAGGTGGCCGCCATGCTTGAGCAGATTGCCTCGGCAATCAACCAGCAGACTTCCGGAGCACGCCAGCTTGCCGAAGGTGCTGAGTCGATGCGCGATATTGCTGCCCATGGTAAGCAGAGCACCAGCGAACAGGCCAAGGGGAGCCGGCAGATCAACCAGAGCATGGAGCAGATCCGTTCGATGATCTCGGTTATTGACGATGCGACCCGTGAATTGACCAAGCGCAGCCGGGATGTTGTTGACGCTGTCGGTAGCGTTCACAAGGTCGCCGAAGAACAATGCGAGCCGTACTGCTGAGCTGGACCACGTGGTCGAAACGCTGACGCGTCTGACCTCTGCCCTGGAAGAGGAGGTCGGGGTCTTCAAGATATGACTGATTCGATCTCTCAAGCTGACGGTGCTGGGTTCCGGGACCAGTACCGGCGTGCCTGTCCTCGGTTGCCATTGTGCCGTCTGCTCATCGTCTGAGCCGCGCAACAACCGAACCCGCTGCAGTGCGTTGCTTGAGTGGTCTGGACATAAGGTCCTGATCGATACCGCGACAGATTTTCGTCAGCAGGCGTTGCGTGAAGGCATCGAGCAAATTGACAGTGTCCTCTATACTCATGCTCATGCCGATCATGTCCATGGTATCGATGATCTGCGGACCTTTACCCTGCGCAGCGGCAATGCGATTCCGGTTTATGCTGCACGTGGCGTGCTTGATCGGATTCAGGGGCTGTTCAGCTATATCTTCAGCGAAGCGGATGTCCCGGGTTACCGGCCGCGTCTGCAGGTTAACGAGGTGACAGGTCCCTTTGAGCTGTTCGGTCAAAAGGTGACACCGATTCCATCTGGTGCATGGACCGGGTGAGTCTCTTGGTTACCGGGTCGGCAATCTGGCTTATGTGGTCGACTGCAGCGCGATTCCCGAATCGTCCTGGGCTCTGCTGGAAGGTTTGGACGTCCTGGTCATTGATGCCTTGAGGTTTCGCGAGCCATGACTCACATTTCAGTATCAGCGAAGCGATTGAGGTTGCCAGGCAATTGCGGGTGCCGAGAACCTTGTTGACGCACCTCACGCATGATGTCGATTATCCGCGTCACTCTGCCGGGTTGCCGGAAGGTGTTGAGTTTGCCTATGACGGGCAGACCATAACGTTATCGTTGCCAGGTTGATAAGAGACGAGATCTTTATGCCGAAACACCAGGAAATACGTCTACACGGACACCTTGATGAAACCATCGAATATTTTGCGATGGCGGCCTCCCGTGATGCTTACAGTCGTTACTTCTTTGAAGCGTCCAATGATGAGCTGCGCTTTTTCTCTCCGGGTAACGAATTCATACTGGGGGTTGACCAGATCAGTCACCGTGGCAATGGCGGGGCTTTTTGTGAGTACATGTTCGGTGTCGACCAGCCTTTGTCCGATTTGGCGAAAACAGAGGTGCGTAATCGACTCGTTCTTTATGGCACCTTTTATAAAGGTGACGGCAACCATCTGGATTTCACGCCGAAAACTGACGGTCAGAGCAGTTATGAACAGGTGTTCTTCGAAGGGAACGCAACGGTCAATTACTTCTTCTTCATGACGGGATCGGTTTCGGGAAGCCTGCAGGAGCAACAGGAAAATATCGCCCGTCTGCTTGGTAAAACCCTTAAACGTTCAACCGGTGTCGGACTCGGTGACGATTCGGAGCTGCTCGACGAGATTTACAGTATGCTGGGTCTCCGCAGCTCTCTCTACCTGATCAAGTTGATCAACAAAAAACATAAGAAATACCACGACGCCTTCAAAGCCCTCTACTTCGAATACAAGACCATTCCGGATTACGAATTTGAAAAACTCCAGGAGCTTGCTGATGAACTGAATATCGACAGGTATCAGCAGGAACGTATTCGCATCGATGTCATGTACAAACATCCGGATAACCAGAGGATCGTCGATGAGTACAAGAACATCCTGATTGAGTGTAATCTCAAGGGCAGCATCAACCAGCTGGAAAACGCCCGCCTGACTCGATTGAAGACCTTGTCGGTACGTAACAAGATACCCTCGGCGCTCTTCTATACGCTTGACAAGATGCTCAAGCACGACAAGCTGGTTGACCTAGACGAGCAGGATTACCTGGCCGAGACCCGGCAGGTCCTCGAAGGGATCTTTTTTGCTGAAGCCCAGATCGATGCCCTCATCAACTCGGAGGATATGTCGCTGTTGTTGCATGCCAAGCGCCAGGCGAGCGAGAATCGCGATCACACCTTCGAACATATTTTACTGGAAACCGGCAAGGCGTGCGACGAGAAGATTCACGAAGGGGCAGACCTCACCCTGCTCGAACATTTTTCCTATATCATCACTTACTTCGATCGCTATGATAACACTTCGGCGGTTATCAACCAGTTGGCCTTCATGGAGAATGTGCACTTCGGCGAAGAACAGATTCGAAGCCTGCTGGGTAATAAAAAGGCTTTCGATGAGCTCGATCCGAAACTCTGGAAGGAACTCTTTTTCAACCAGGTGTTTGAAAACAAGTACCTCGGTCAATTTGGCCGCAAGAAGGTCGTTTGTCTGCAAAAGGGTCTGGACCTGATTGAGGATAACCGTCTGACGATCAGAGCTCTGGTCGATCAGCTACATCTGCTCGAAAAAGAAGAACGTCTCAACACTGTCCTGCTGGTTCATGTCAAGGACCGCATTCGTAACTTCTATTCAAAGTACAATACCCGGGTGGAGCAGGAAGCCCTGCTGGTTGAAGTGGCCGATGAACTTTACAATAAAGGTCTGCATACAGGTGATATCCCCTTGTCACAGTTCCACAACGTCGTCGTGAATATCAAGAAGGAAGCTGTCTACCTGCATAACCTGCTACCCAAGATCATCGCTGAGCGCGACGCCAGCCTGCGAGAGGATTTCCTCGATAACAGCGGCCTCGATCGTTTCTATGTCGAAGAGCTGGAACGTGAATATTTCGAGCTCAACGACCTCAATATGGAAGATCTCTATCTGATCCGCAAAGGATTCGCAAGCTGATCCTCTCCCTTCCCGGTGGTGAAATCGCTCATGAATCAGCCAACCCTCAAACAACTCCGTAACATCGGCATAATTTCACATATCGATGCCGGCAAAACGACTGTTTCCGAGCGTATCCTCTATTATTGTGGCGAAATTCACAAGCTGGGCGAGGTGCATGATGGCATGGCAACCATGGACTGGATGGCGCAGGAGCAGGATCGGGGCATTACGATCACGGCCACCAGTACGACCTGTCGCTGGCATGATACCTGGATTAACCTGATCGATACCCCAGGGCATATCGATTTCACCATCGAAGTTGAGCGTTCGTTAAGAGTGCTCGACGGTGCGGTCGTCATCTTCAGTGCAGTGGAAGGCGTGCAGCCACAGAGTGAGTCCGTCTGGCATCAGGCGGACCGTTACCATGTCCCGCGTATTTGCCTGATTAACAAAATGGATCGGGTCGGGTCGGATTACAGGGCGGTGCTTGAACAGATGCAGGCACGCCTCGGTGCCCGACCGGTTCTGATGCAGTTGCCAGTGGGCGAGGAGGGAGATTTTGACGGAGTCGTCGATCTCCTCGAAGGGTCAGTGCTGAGCTTTGATGAGGCTGAGTTCGGAGCGTCAGTCACCTGCCTGCCTGTTGCCGAGGAGCTCAGGGCCAGTGTTAAAGAGGCCCGTGATGCTCTGGTTGAGGCGGCCGCAGACTGGGACGATGACTTGCTTGCAGACTACCTGGAGGGTCGGGAGGTGACGGCTGAGCGGCTTCGCCCGGCTCTGCGCAAGGGGGTTCTGGCCGGGCAGCTGTCACCGGTGTTCCTCGGTTCGGCATTGCGCAACAAGGGCATTCAACCGCTCCTCGATGCGGTCACCGAGTTCTTGCCATCGCCTGTTGATTTGCCGCCGGTCCAAGCGCACCGGCCCGGTGTCACCGAAATCCTTCCGCTTGGCTGTGACGCGAAAGGACCACTTTGTGCCCTGGCTTTCAAAGTCATTTCTGACGAGGGCCGCAAGCTGACTTATCTGCGAATTTATTCCGGTGAGATCAAGGCTGGAGAAATTCTCTACAACGCGACCCGCAATGTTCAGGAGCGTGCGGCGCGACTCTTTCGTATGCACGCCCATAAGCGCGAGCGGATTGATGCCGCTCATGCTGGTGACATCATTGCAGCCGCAGGTCTAAAGGAGGCTCTTACAGGTGACACGTTGAGCTCTTCTGCAGATCCGCTGCTGCTCGCTGGACTGGAGGTCCCTGAGCCGGTTGTTTCTCTGGCGGTCGAGCCGAAACAGGTCCAGGATCGTGACAAACTGCTGTTGTCGCTGGATAAATTGCAATGGGAAGACCCGACCTTTCGCGTGCGCGAAGATGAAGATACCGGTCAGACGGTTTTGACCGGCATGGGTGAACTACATCTCGAAGTGGTTTTGAGGCGTTTGACGGATGACTTCGGGGTTGCCGTAAATGCCGGCCAACCACAGGTTGTATACCGGGAGAGTATCTCCGCAGAAGCCTCCCACACTGAGATCTTCGAGCGGGAGATCGATGGCAAGTTACAGCGAGGCGAAGTCGCTCTGCGAGTGACTCCACGTGAGCGTGGCGCCGGCGTCGAGATTATTCTGCCGCCGTCTGAAACTTCGAACCTGGGCTCGGACATACTCTCTGCGCTGGAAGAGACTCTGGGTATGGCCGTTCGGGCTGGAGTGCAGGTTGGCTACCCGATGGTCGACATGAGCCTCGTTGTCGAACGGGTTCCGCTCGACCCGGGAGTCACCACCGCCCTCGGCGTCCGCGCTGCTGCCCAGCGCGGTCTGATGCTGGCCGTTCGTGCGGCCAGGCCGATCCTGCTTGAGCCGGTCATGGCTTTGGCCATCACTTTGCCGAATGAATTTTCTGGCAAGGTTCTCGGTACTCTGCAGCAAAAGAGTGGTCGCATTGAAGGGCTGGAGTCTCGTGATGTGATCGACACTATTCGTGCTCTTGTGCCGCTTTCAGAGATGTTCGGCTACATGACAGAGCTGCGCAGTGCGACCCAGGGTCGTGGTTCCTTCACCATGGAGTTCAGCCACTACGACAAAGCCCCCAAAGCGGTCATGGAACGATTTGGACTGAAATAGAGCGTCTTCTCAGACCCTGGAATGTTACAGGGACATCTTCTCAACGTGAGCCAGTTTTTCACCTCACCTATTCCCAGTGCTTGATCACCCCTGATTCGAGAGCTGCGCGCTCGACCGCAGCCGTCACTTCCTTATGGACTTCGGGATGGAGCAAGGAGGGAACCAGCTCATTCTCTTCGGCGTGCTTGGCGATCGCCTTGGCGGCGGCGATTTTCATCTTGTTGTTAATGCGGGTTGCCCGTACGTTGAGTGCACCACGGAACAGGCCGGGGAAGGCCAGGGCGTTGTTGACGCTTTTGCCGTCGGCTGCAAAAGAGGCCCCTGCCTGCATGGCAAGGTCAGGCTTGATCTCCGGGTTGGGGTTGGAGAGGGCAAGGATGACCGAGCCTTTGCGGACCATCTCGGGCTTGATCAGTCCGGGACAGCCGGTCGTGGCGATGACGATATGGGCCTTCTTGACGACATTGTCGAGCGTGTCGTCTTTACCTCCTGCGGCAACCAGCCGTTGACAGGCCTCCTCATCGAGGTCTGTTCCAATCACCTGTTTGACCCCGTAGGCAAGCAGCAGCTTGCTGATCCCCATCCCCGCCGCGCCCAGGCCGATCATGCCGACCACAGATTTGTTGAGCATCAGGCCTGAGAAACGGGTCGCATTGAGCAGAGCTGCCAGCACCACGACCGCTGTGCCGTGCTGATCATCATGCATGACAGGGATGTCGAGCTCAGCGTTGAGGGTGTCTTCAATTTCGAAGCATTCCGGTGCTTTGATATCTTCGAGTTTGATGGCGCCAAATGTTGGTGCAATATTACGCACCGTCTCGATGATCACTTTAGGGTCACGGCTCTGTATCAGAATCGGAACGCCGCTTACGCCGACCAGGTGGTCGAACAGGACGGCTTTCCCCTCCATGACAGGCATCCCGGCAACGGCGCCGATGTCGCCGAGACCAAGAATTGCTGTGCCGTTGGTGACGATCGCGACCTGATTCGGGATCGAGGTGTACTTGTACGCGAGCTCCGGGGAGCGCTCAATGTCCTTGCAGATGACGGCAACGCCTGGTGTGTAGATTTGTCGCACGTCAGTGATGGTCTCGATTCTCACCCGGCTCTTGGTGGCAATCTTGCCCCCTTCATGAACCTGATGGACAAGGTCGATCACATCCTCGACGATGATTCCTTCCAGGCTGGCAATGGCATCGACCAGATCTTCAAACTGCTGATCAGAGTCTACGTAGACGACTATTTCGCGGGTGTTGTACGTCCGCCCCACCCGCATCAGGTGAATGTCACCGACACTGGCATTCTGTTGTGCAATTGCATTGGTCACACTTGCCAGGTGCCCAGGTTTGTCTTTGAGCATCAACCGCAAGCACTTGGCAATCTTTCCAGCACCCTGTTCGATTTCCATATCTTCTCCAATCAATGTCCGACCTGAGGAGATTGTCGGATGATAAAATTCCACAGTATTATAGTGACTCAGCGATCCTGTGCAACGGGAAAGAGCAGGATCCTGTCGATCAGGGCCTTTGTCGAAAAGGATTAAAGTATGACCTCGGCCGAAGATCTCAACTTTTCAAAATAATTCAAAAATACATATAGACGGTTCTTGACATATGTTAACGGATGTCTCATATTATCCCTCGTTTGCTGCGCCCATTATAAAACCTGAATCTATTTTCGGAGGTTCCCAATGTTTAACAAGTCTGCTGTAAATCGTTATCTGCTGTCGATTGCACGAGCCCTCTACGTGTTTGCAACCGTGGCTGCTGTCTTTGCTGCTCTGGCCGTTTTGAATATCGGCGGGCATTAACTGATGATTCATTCAAGGTTCAATCTCAATCAGGGTGGCCAGAAAATGGCCACCCTTTTATTTTGAGGTTGGTCTGCAGTCGTGGACACCATGGTAGGTCAGGCAGCCTCTTGCTGTCTGATGAATTTCTTCCGGTATGCCGGCGGGTAGCGGTCTCGGCAAGCCGAATCGACCGATCGCTTTGCCGGTTCAGGCAGTATTGTTACAGTGATATCAGAGAGATAAATGACAATTGAGGACGCTCAGGAAATAGAAGCTGCCTTGATGATCAGCCATCCGGTGTAAAGCAGAAAGGCAATCAACAGCAGCCCTCCCTCATAGCGATTAATCCTCCCTGGTCCACGAAAACCAGTGCCGATCACAAACAATGACAGGGTCAGGAGCGCCATTACGGGCAGATCACGGGACAGGACGTCCCGAGGAACAGCCATGGGGTGGATCGTTCCCGCAATACCAACCACGGCCAGTGTGTTGAACAGGTTCGAGCCGAGCACGTTCCCCAGGGCGATGTCGTGCTCTTGCTTGCGGGCGGCAATCACCGATGACGCCAACTCCGGCAAGGATGTGCCGACCGCGACGATGGTCAGGCCGATGACCAGGTCGCTGACCCCGTAATTGTGTGCCAGGGCCACGGCGCCCCAGACCAGGAGGCGGGAGCTTGCAACCAGAACAACAATCCCGAAAGAGAGTAACGAAAGGGCTCGTCCCATAGGCATGAGCTCTCCCTTTAAAGCCTGCTCGACTTCTACTCCAAGGTGGTCTTCCTTGCGTCGAATCCCTTGCCGGATGGTCCAGCCAATCAATCCGGCGAATGCAAACAGCAGCAACCAGGCATCCACTCGTGACAGTTGCCCATCCCACAGTTGTGCCCAGGCCAGAAACGTGACCAGAGTCAGGATCGGCAGCTCCTTGCGCAGAACATTTGAATGCACGGTGACCGGGCTGATCAACGCGGTCAGGCCGAGGATCAGGGCGATGTTCGCGATATTGGAGCCATAGGCGTTTCCCAGGGCGATTGCCGGGTTGCCCTGCAGTGCGGAGAGCGCAGACACAGACATCTCTGGCGCCGAGGTGCCGAAGCCGACGACCACCATGCCGATCAGCAGTGGCGGCATACCCAGGTGACGGGCCACGGCGGCTGAACCGTCAACAAACATGTTGGCACTCCAGACCAGAAAACCAAGCCCTATGGCAATTGCGAGTAATGAAAGCAGCATTCAGGATTCTTCCCCATCGGTTTGATAAGCCAGTGAAAGCCTGCCACGTTGCGATGTGACAGGCAGGGTCAGCTCTGCGTAATAAAAAAACAGGTTTTGGCGACGGACGTCGGGCCACCCATCGGATTGTACCGACAAAGGACGCGGAGTCTTAAGGTCGCCCAATATATATGGTACGAGAATCAGACTCTTTCCTTTACAGTATTTGACCGAGGCTCGAGACAATCCCGGAACATACATTCGACCAGGTTTTCTCTTCTCCAAGAAACGCCTGGTTGACCTCCAGTTCGATACCAAGGTAGAGCGCGTCGCCATACAACTTGCGGTAGGTTGACAGGTGCGCGTCGCTACGACCGAGATAGGGTTGGTTACGCCTGACCAATAATTTCGGCAGACTGCTCGCCAGGCTGAGTTGCCATTTTCTGCCGAACAGAGCTTCGGACAGTACGCTTCGGGTTATACAACACTCCGATATCGACGTTGCGAGTACGTCCCTCCAGGACTGGCGTGAAGGTGTGAATGGAGAGATGGACGACTGACCTGCCTCTGGCGTGTTGACCGCTTGATCCAGCAGCCGACCTCCCCCCGGAAAGGCTCATAGTACTCTTCGAGCAACCTGGCTCTTGCTCTTCTCTCGGCAGCTTCCGAGCTGAAATCAGACCAGAGGAAGCGGTTGTGCGGCGAGCGGTTGTGATCGACCAGCAGGCGACTCACTCTCGATTCGAAACAGGGTGCCGAGAAGGCGTCAGCGAGCAGGCGGGCAAGCTCCATCGCGCCGGGATCCCAGCCCCGGTGACTGTCGAGAACGTCCCTGGCGCCCATCAAACAGGCTGAGTCCAGCGCTCAGGGACGTGATTGACGGCATGTTCACAGGTGATCAGCAGCGCTGCGTCAGGCATGAAACAGATTCCCCTCGTGCAGGCAATCGCAAAGCTCGCGGTAGACGGCAGCCAGCCGGTCGCGGTCTGGATCCGGCCCCAGGGCATTGATGATACGCCGGGCCAGTGGCCCTTCATCGAGAATCGTCTCCAATGGTTCCCTGATCTCGGCGGTTGCAGCGACGAGCCGGTCGACAAGGCAGCGCCACAAGTCACCAACCGAAAGGTTTTCCCGGGGGAGCCCGAACATTGACAGGTAGCGATGATCGCTGATGACAGCGCCGCGTCCTTCCTGCAAAACCTTGAGGAAGATCTCCGCCAGGGCCGTTTCGGACCAGAGCTGCTGCTCAGGCCACGAGGCATGAATCTCGTCCACCAGCTCACGCAGCACATCCACCAGCAGCGAAATGATCGCCAGGTCGGCAAACGGGCTTTCCTGGACATCCAGCAGGCGAATTTCGATCGTGTTGCGATCGAAGCGGGCGATCGCACCGCGGGAATTCAACCATTCCTCCTGAAGGATGCCGTCAGGGTCGTGCGGGGCGATATCGCGGTAGAGCATCTCTAAGGACAGTCTTGCGGTAGGCGTCCGGAGTGAAGACCGCTTCGGGGATGACCTGTCCGGTGATCGAGGGAATGCGCGCCTGGTTGACACGGTACATTTCGATGCGATTGTCGAGCAGTCCGGTCAGCCGGCCATTGACCACCGGACTGGCTGCAGCCAGAGCCGGCAGCAGCGGCAGGACCAGGCGAATCGCCGCGTGCAGCCGGCCGAATTCTTCGTCCCCGGAAAAGGGCAAGTTCAGGTGAGCGCTCTGCAGGTTGCTCCAGCCGTGTCCGCGACAACTGAAAATCCGGTCATATGCGGCGTAGATGCTGCGATTGCCGTGTGGCCAGAGGCGGGTCTCGAGGTCCGGGTTCATCCACGGGTGCATCGCTCCCGGCATCAGCATGCCGTTGTAAGGCTCGAGCAGTCGATTGATCTCACGGCTTTGCCGGGTGAACTCCCGGGCAAGTCCGGGCAGGGTTGTCACCGGGCCGTTGGTTTTTAATTCGATGACGTGCAGCACCAGCTCGTTGGACCAGGCGAGCATACCGCGCTCGACCTCGTCGGCCAGTTCACCTGCAGCTTCCTGCAGGATCAGGTCGGTCACCGGCAGAACGGCGAGCGTGTCGCGAGCGACGATCATATACTCCAGTTCGACGCCAAATCCCTGGAACAACCCCAAATTTTTGTGCCCGCTCATGAGTGCCCCCGCTTGCTCTCAACGCGCCGAAACATGACCCGCATGATGCGCTCGTACAACTCGTCCTTCAGGTACTTGTCCTCAATGCCGGCATCAATGTTCGGATTGTCGTTCACCTCGATGACATAAATCTTGTTGCCGACCTGCTTCAGGTCGACACCGTAGAGCCCGTCACCAATCAGATTGGCCGCCTTGATCGCCATACGCAGGACCTGTGTTGGCAGATGCTCTACCGGCAGGGTGTCAAACCGGCCTTCATCGGTCTTGGAGCCGCCGCCATCGCGTTTGAGAATCTGCCAGTGGTGCTTGGCCATGTAGTAGCGACAGGCAAAAACGGGTTGACGGTCGAAGATGCCGACCCGCCAGTCGAAGGAGGTCGGCAGGAATTCCTGGGCGATCACCAGGTCCGACTTGGCCAGCAGGCGGTCGAGGCAAAGCTTGAGCTCGGCGTTGTCGGCGGCCTTGACCACCCCCTGCGAAAAAGAGGAATCAGGCTGTTTCAACACAACCGGGAAGCCCAGTTCATCAGAAATGATTTTGCGATTGTCGCGGTGCACGACCAGCGTCCTTGGGGTCGGAAGTTTGTGTCGTTCAAGGATTTCGGCGAGGAACACCTTGTTGGTGCACTTCAGGATCGATTCCGGATCGTCGATCACCACCAGCCCTTCTGCCGCGGCGCGGCGGGCGAAGCGATAGGTGTGGTGATTGACGCTGGTTGTCTCGCGAATCAGCAGGGCATCGAACTCGGCGAGCCGGCCATAGTCATCACGATTGATGCGGACCGGTGCGAAACCCGTGCGCAGCGCCGCCTTCTCGAACCGCTTCAGGGCCCTTTCATCCGATGGAGGCTCGACCTCCTCCGGGTTGACCAGGATCGCCAGGTCATAGCTGGGACGTTTGCGGCTCTTGGTCCAGATTTGTCTTCCTGAAAAATAAGTCTTCGCCGCTTCCAGGAGGAATTCGCCATGCTCCTGCGGAACGTCGCTGACTGCAACCGGGGCGATGCTCTGCAACAGCCATTTTTTCTGCCGCAGGCTCCAGGTGAACTGGGCGCGCATCAGAGGCGCCTGGAACAGGGCGAAGAGCTTGTGCGAGAGAGCGATCGTAACGCTTGGCCAGGTTCCGCCCGAAATAGATGCTGAGGGTGAAATCCTTGCTCTGCAGCGGTTGCAGACTTTTCTGGATGAGCTGGTCCAGCTCATCGGAGATCGAGCGGATGATCACCGAAGATTTCAGGTCCTGGATTGTCTGCACGCCTGGTTGCGGACGGTGTCCGCGCGCCGCGGCCAATAACGAGACGTAGTAGCCAATGCTCTGGTAGCGATAGGAACGACAGAGGTTGTAGACCTTGAGGTTGCGGCGGCTGATATAGCTGGAGTCGGTCAGGTACTGCCGGGCTTCGACGACTTCGGCGTCGGCGACAGAATGGGGCCAGTCGCCCGGGTTATCGACGACGATGAGGCTAGGCATGATTTTTCTCCCTGTTTGCCGGAGGTTCCAGGATGATCAGGTTGCCATCGAAGGTGAGCACCCCGAGCAGGATAGCGTTGATCACCCGGTCAATCGAACTGTGGTAGATCTGTTCGTCACTGATGGGGTTGGTGTGCAGCGGATCAGCGATCAGGACTTCCCGCTTTTCCTGATCGTAGCCGCAGAGGACCACAAAGTGACCGGACGGCACGCCCCGCACATCATCATAATCGCACTTGTCGCCATACTCGCGCGGGCTGCGGTACAGGAACGTGGCGCTCAAACCGGTAATGATCGGCTGCTGACGTTTCAGGTAGCGTCGGATCAGGGCTGGCGTCAGGTCAGCCAGCTTCAAACGACCGCCGAGCTTGAAATATTCGAGATAGGCACGGGTGGCCGTATGCAGCTTTGTGTCATGCTTGTGTTTCAGCTGAGCCTCGAGGCGGGCAACAATGTCCGGTGCGTCCGGGCAGGAACCAGCTTGGATCGAACAGCTGCAGTTTGAAGGTATAGATCGTGGCGCGGTAACCACGTTTCAGGGCATGGCAGGCAAGCCAGACACCGAGAGTTCCCCCTTCCTCAAGCATCGGCATTTCATCAATCACCTGGCCGAGGGAGATGTCTTCACCATAGTAGCGGTAAATGGCTTGCAGGCAGGTTGGCCCGCAGGTGACCTCATCGGGTTGAGAGAGGATGTTGAGGGAAAGGCGTGTCTCCATATGTCTGTCGGAGGTCACATCCACGGATAGCCCTGATTGGCATGACGGTTTGTGACGCGCGTTTAGTATATCAAGTCCACCGGGAACACAATCAAATATTATGGAATTGAGTCGACTGAGCGCAACGTCTTGAAATTGTAGCCATGGCGTACAAAAATTTCGTGTTGGGCTCAACAACGGGGCCATTCTTTTGCTTAAGCCAGTGTGTTGAACACACCGCATTCCCAGGGAGAAAGTTCCCTGGAAACAATAGGGTACGATTCTAACCAGCGATCTTGACATCCTTCTTTTACGCGATAAATTATTACCACAATAGTCATCATAAAGATGTCGCCTGAACGACTTGTCAGATGCGGTCCTGGTTCACGTGCGGATCGTCTGATGGTCATGGAGGTGTAAGTCAATGTCAAAGCATTCTTCGTTTCGGTGGTTGATCGTCCCGGCTCTGTTTATGGCTGGACTGCTCTTTGCCGTTAATGCACAGTCCGCGACAGGAATCGGGGTTTTTCTGGATCAGAACTATTCAGTACAAGGTGAGCAGGGCCCGGTGTTGTCTGCCACGGCATTTAATGACGGGCCCCCAGTTGCGGTTGATATTCATGTCGGGATTATTTCACAGGATGGAACTATTTATGAATATCCTGACTGGAATACGGGGCTGCGCCCATGGTTGCCCGGGTTCACCTTGCCACAGAATTTCAACTTTCCCGCAAGTCCCCTGTTTCAGGTCGGAAACAGCCTGCAGCCGGGAATTTGGAGTGCCTTCGCTGCATTTACTGTCCCTGGTACTTTGGAAATCCTCAGTCTTGATATCACCCCATTCAGTGTCATCTCGAACGTTGCAGGTGGGGCAAGCTTCGGGGCTTTATCAATGACTCACATGCAAACAGCCGCCGGGACGGAAGTCGATGCCGGAGGCCTCTTTATTCAAAGTGATGGGAACCTCGACTCTGCATTGCAGGGCTACGAAGGCCAGCAACCCGGTCTGGACCAATGCGTGTTCACTCAGATTGCGATTGACCTGGGCGCTGTTCCGAACATCAATTTCGTCACGCTCGATGCCGGTAACACCCTGCAGGTTTCCTCCGCAGTGGGAGGCGCAGTGCCCTTGCCAAAAGATTTGGATGCGGCCGGGTTTGGTTATACCCTTTATAGTGCAGCAGAAGGTCAACCGACCGCCGGGTTCTTCCAGAGTGGGGTTAATTATATTTTTGAAGGCTTCGGTGGAACCCAGGTCGGTGCGTTTGCTGTCAGTGTCAATGCGCCCGCGCCTCTTAACCTGACTCAGCCAGCCATGGGCTCCTTTGCCACCCATAACGCTGCTGCGGCTCTCCCCCTGGTGTGGGATGGCAACATGGGGGTTGGTGACGTTCATGTCAGCTTGTCCGGATCCGATTTGACTCAACAGTTATTCAATTGAGTGCCGTTTTGTCGACGATGGCAGTGGAAGCATCCCCTCTGCGTTGCTGGTGCAACTGCGTGACAGCCTGGCGGGTGGTTCCGGTGGAATCCCCGGTATTGAGCTTCCCCCCGGCTTTGAGCTGCCGCCAGGATTTGAGCTGCCGCCAGGATTTGAAATCCCGGGGCTCGGTTCTTCGGTGACCCTCGACGTCTCGAGAACCAACACCACTCTGTTCAATACCGTCAGTGGAGATCTCTCGTACGGGTTCGCTACGATTGATACGGGTGCCTCGCTTTCGATCACCCTTGAGTAAGGTCGACACTATCAGGCACCCGCAAGCGTGCCGTGTGCCCGACTCTAAAAGTCTCGATTTGCAGTGAACCTAAAGCCCCGGCTGTTGACATGGCCGGGGCTTTATCAGTGCGACCGGGGGAGGATTTTTCATTCGGGCCATTCCAGACAATCTCTGACGGATCAGGTTTCTATCGCGAGCCATTCAGGCTCCGGAGACGGGTGCCGATCAGCTCTCCGCTGCAACACGCAAACCGAGTGCAATCATCACTGTTCCGGTGATGCCGTTGAAGACCTGGCTGACTCTTGGGCGTTGCAGCCAGATTTTGAGTTGTTTGACCATCAGGGCCAGCAGGCATTGCCAGATCATGGCGATGATGAAATGCAGCCCGGCCAGGAAGAGCGACTGCAAAAGTGCCGATTGTCCCGGATTGATGAATTGGGGCAGGAACGCCATGTAGAAGATCGCGGTCTTGGGATTGAGGATGTTCGAGAGGAAGCCTTCCCGCAAGGACCGTTTGATGTGAAAGGTGTCCTCCACCATCCTGCTGTTGACTATCTTGAAAGATTCTTGTCTTAAAACCAGGCGCCAGCTGCTGAGGCCAAGCCAGACCAGGTAGCCTGCGCCAGCCAGTTTCAGGGCACTGAATGCCCAGGCTGCCTGGAGCAGAATCACCGAAATCCCCACCGCTGAGATCGTGGCATGCATGAAAAGCCCTGAACAGATGCCAAGGCTGCTGACAGCACCGTCACGCCAGCCGCCGCGCGCAGTGTTGCGAATAATCAGCATGGTATCAACACCCGGTGTCACGGTGAGCAGGGTGATGGCGATCAGGTAGGTTGTCAACGATGGGATGTCCACACGACTAGAGGTTTTCGTCCTCGGCCACGGAAGAGCTGAAGCTGTATGATTTGACCACGTTCTGATCATTGAAACGGATGACCAGGTCGCGCGTTATATTGACACTGTATTCGCCGTAAGTCCAGGTTCGTTGCCCATCTTCGAGCCCTGTGCGCCAGGGGTCTCCGAACAGCTGCCGGACCTCTGCCATGGTGGTGTGGCCGATTTCAATTTTACGAACGTGGCTCACTGCAAAGGGGCGCCCGAACGACGGCATGCAAGCGGTGAGCGGCAGGCTGAGGACGGTGATGAGCATCAGGGTTGTCAGGGGGTGTGAAATTCGCATGGCGAGCCTCCGATATCGTAAAGGTTGTAAGGCTTTTTTGATGTCGCCCGTTTATTTCTGCTTTCGTTGCCGATAAGCCTCGGCAATGCCTCCGCCGGACGTCTCCCGATAGATCGACGGCAGGGCCTTGCCGGTCTCCTTCATGACGGTCGTGATCTCGTCAAAAGTGATCTTGTGCTCGCCACCGGCAAGCAAGGCAAAGTGGCAACAGCTCAAAGCCCTTGTCGCAGCATGGGCATTGCGTTCGATGCAGGGGATCTGCACCAGCCCATTGACCGGGTCACAGGTCAGGCCAAGGTGGTGCTCCAGCCCCATCTCCGCAGCGTATTCGATCTGCCGCACCGTGCCGCCATGCAGCTGGGTCGCGGCTGCGGCGGCCATGGAGCAGGCCGTGCCAATCTCTCCCTGGCAGCCGACTTCTGCACCCGAGATCGAGGCGTTGTGCTTGACCAGGTTGCCGATCAGGCCGGCCGTTGCCAGGGCGTGCAGGATATCTTGCCTGCTGCAATCGAGACTCTCGTGCAAGTAACGCAGGACGGCCGGCAACACCCCGCTGCTGCCACAGGTCGGCGCGGTGACGATCACGCCGCCCGAGGCGTTCTCTTCGGAGACCGCCAGCGCATAGGCCCAGAGCAGGCCATTGCGCTTGAAGTCCGGTCCATAGAGCGATGCTTTGCGATGAAAGGCCTGTGCCTTGCGTGCCACGCCCAGTCCGCCGGGCAGGACGCCGACGTGATCCAGGCCCCGCTCGATTGACTGCGGACATGATGTCCCAGACCCCGTCGAGGAACGCGAAAATCTCTTCACCCTTCGCAGCTGCTGACGTATTCCCAGCAGGACTCTCCTGTTGCTGTGGAGCGCTGCAGGATTGCTTCCATGCTGTTCAGCTCATAAACGTCTCTGCTCGGCGTTTCATTGCCCTGCCTCCAGAAGAGCGCCGCCGCCGACACTGTAGACTTGCCCATGTTTCCGACAACTGGCCGGTGTCAGACAATGCCTCGAATTGCATGCCGTTAGGATGCAGGGGCAGCTCGGTCTGTGGCTGCCAGACAATTTCGCAGCCACGGGGGGCAAAAGCATCCATGAGGGCCTTGTCGGTCAGATGGCCTTTGCCGGTCGCCGCCAGGCTGCCGAAAAGGGTGACGCGGAATCCGGCTGCTCCGGTATGACGTGCCAGGAACTGCTCGGCGGCTTTGCGCGGAGCCATGGTGTGGCTGCTGGAGGGGCCGGTGCCGATTCGATACAGCTCTTTCAGTGATTTCACGGTGGCACACGTCCTTGGTCCGGGTTAACCAGCACTCTTTATGCTGCTGATCCTCGCAACCTGTTCAAGCCTGGCATCAGGCCTCTCGGGATAAAAGTGACGTCAAATCATGATTCTCAGCGCCAGGTAGGGGACAATGAAGAAGGTAAAAATGCAGATCTTGTAAAAAGTCATGCCGGCGTAGTGGATGGTATCGAAGTGATCTCTCCGAATCTTGTAAAACCTGCTATGCATCTTGAAGACCCAGTCACCGGCAAGGGTCATGAAGAGAAACCACCAGAGCAGAATGCCCATGTTCAGAACCGCGCTCCATGCCAGCGTTCCTTTCAGCAACTCGACAGTCATGTCAGCCTCCCGCTATTGCTGCAGCTCCAGTCGCTCGCCGCACTCCTCGGCGTTGATGATCAACGTCTATATCCTCAAGCGGGGAATCCGTCCGATTCTGCTCCTCTCCGTCTTCATCAGGAGCGGAATGAGACGCGCCGAGGCGCATCGCTTTATGCCTCTTGAGGAGCCAAAGTCACGATGTGGCAAGGCTGACCAGATGGTCGTGCTCGCCCTGCTTGATCCTGAAGCTTTTGGGGTATTTCTTCAGCAGCTCGGCGAAGGTTTTGCAGTCGTAGTTTGATTCATCAAACGTCGGGTCAAGGCGCTTTACGACAGGCCTGATGGCGGCTTTCACAACCCATTCATCGCCGGTTTTCTTGGCAATCTGCTTGATCGCCTTGGACAGCAGCTCAACCGGATCCTTGATCTGTGATAATGTCCGATTCGTCCTCATCGACCGTCTCTTCTGCCTGGCTGTCAACGACGAAACTTTCGTAGTATTTAAAGTCCGAGCAACTGTTGGCCCAATGTTGATTGGTCGATGCTTTACAGCCGATGCCGATCAAATCTTTTCCGGCCGCTTTAATCTTTTGCGCCAGCGGAATAAAGTCGCTGTCGCCACCGATGACAATAATCGAGGAGATATGCGGGAACCTCATCACGTCCTCAATGGCATCGAGCGACAGCTTGATATCCGCGCCGTTTTTTGCCGAAGCTCCGGGGGGAAAATCTGGATGAGCTCGACCGCACATTTAAGCAGGGAGTGACGATACTTTGCGAACCACTGCCAATTGCAATAGGCCTTGTTGATGGCGACATTGCCGTAGGTTGTGGCAAAATCATAGAGCGCCTGCACATCAAGCAGCATCTCTTGCTGCTTGCTCCTGTTCTGGGTGCGGCTGTAGCCGCCACCGCCATACATGGCGTCATACAGGCTGGCGTGGATATTTTCAAAATCCCAGTAGACGGCAACCGTGTCTTTTCCCATGGAACCTCCGATCAGTTTTTTTAGTTACCCTGCCTGCAAGTATATACGGTACTGCTGGAAGTGCTTATCATTCTTTCTAAATTTTTCGGTTTGTGAAGAGGGGCATTCTGATTCCTTTTTCTTCTCATGGTTGAAGCGACACAACACAAAAGGCCCGGCAATAGTGCCAGGCCTCTATGTGTCGTTTGCTCAGGAAGAGAAAAACTCCTAAAGCGCCTTCTTCAACAGGTCTTCCAGCTGGGTCTTCGGTACGGCACCGACGACCTGATCAAAAACCTTGCCGTCTTTGAAGAGAATCAACGTCGGGATACCGCGCACGCCGAACTGGCTCGGGGTGGCCTGGTTGTCGTCAACATTTAACTTGCAGATCTTGACCTGACCGTCAAACTTGTCGGCCAGCTCGTCAATCAGAGGACCGATCGCCTTGCACGGCGCACACCAGGACGCCCAGAAATCGACGAGGACAGGAATCGAGGACTGGTTGACTTCGCTCTCAAAAGAATCATCCGTCACCTGGACGACTTTATCACTAGCCATAAGATATTCTCCTTTGGATTTGGAACGGGTACAAACATTCGAGTTTCATAATAATCGACCCGGATAAAAAATCAAGGGATTATACCGCTGGCCAAGCCGAAAAGTGGCAAACCTTGACAGTTCCTGGTCTGCCACCTAAGATGAGCCCAAATCATCTGAAGAGGCAAGCATGACTCAGGATAAAATCAGTGCAGCAGTTGCGCAGCAGGGCGCTTTACTTGACCCTTTCCTGCTGGCCCAGAAACCGATGTTGAACAGCCTGGCAGAACACCTGGTGACAACCTTTCACCAGGGGGGCCGACTCTTCCTGCTCGGCAGCGGTCCTTTTGGTGCAGTCGCCGGCCTTATCGGTCAGACCTTCCTCCATCGCCAGACTCTGGAACGTCCGGCCCTGCCCGCGATTGCCTTGACCAATGATGCCGGCCTGGCCACCTTCCTGGCTGGTGATGAGCAGGGCAGCCAACTCTTCAGCCGCCAGTTGCGGGCACTGGCGACGGATCAGGATACGGTTCTGGTGCTCGCCGGCACCGGCCTGACTCCGGCGGACCGGGAAGCTCTTGGCACCGCGAGACAAATGCGCTGTCGCACTATTCTGATCGCCAGTGAGCAGACCGGATTTGGCCGACGTCCGCGCTGATATCAGCCTCTCCATCCCGAGTGACTCCATGCCGCGCCTGCTCGAGAGCACCCTCTTTATCGGTAATCTTCTTTGCGCCCTGGTCGAGGGTGAGCTTTTCGGTATCTGAAGCGATGAGTACCAGACATTGAGACGTCTGGCGACCCTCAAGGCCCTGTCGTGGACCGACAGAAACAGTGCTGCCGACAAGAAAATTGACAGACAAGCGCTAAAAAACGTATTCTCACAAGGTTTAGATAAACTTTCGGAAACCGAGCTGGCATGAGTCGAGCCATAGAATGTTAAGTTAAAACTTTACTGACCCGAATTTCGAGGTGAGACCCTTGCGCCAGGGAATTCGGTCCGGTCTTCGAGACGTTTCATCATGACTGATCAATCTGCTGCTCTTCAAAGTCACCCTGCTGGTCTACTTCGCCACCACCATCCTGCTACCTGATCGGCGTGATCTCGCGCAAGGACAGCCTCCGACAGAAAGCGGTCTACCTGCTCGCTGGCGGCTTTGTCCTGCACTGCATCACCATGGTCGTGCGCTGGGCCTTCTACCGGAGCCATCCCCGTCGCCAGCCTGCATGAGTCGTTGTCGTTTTTCGCCTGGGCGCTGGTCGGCACTTATCTGGTCTTTTATCTGCGCTATCGCACCGTTATGCTGGGAGCTTTTATTACGCCCCTGGCATTGGTCCTGATGATTATCGGCACAACCACATCGGCGCAGGCTCCCGCACTCAATCCGATGCTCGACAGCTGGTGGTTTCCGGTACATGTCACGCTGGCCTTTCTCGGCCACGCGGTCTTTGCGATCGCTGCGGCGGCCGGCATCATGTACCTGCTGCAGGAGCGGATGCTCAAGAGCAAGAAGTTCTCCGGGCTTTTCTACCGCCTGCCGTCACTCGATACCCTCGACAGCATGAATTACAAGTGCCTGACCTTCGGTTTCCCACTCATGACCATGGGGATTATTTCCGGTGCCATCTGGGCCAACTCGGCCTGGGGCGGCTACTGGCGCTGGGATCCCAAGGAAACCTGGGCTTTGATCACCTGGTTTCTTTATGCCGCCCTGCTGCATGGCCGGCTCACGATCGGCTGGCGCGGCCGTCGTGCGGCGATCTTTGCCATCATCGGTTTCGGCTTCCTGCTCTTCACCTTCTTTGGCGTCAACCTGTTCCTCTCCGGGGAACACAGCTTCCGTAACTTTACGGGGCAATAGCCGGAGAGAGGAGAGGAGAACGCCATGCATATCGTTATCGTCGGCCTGAGCCACAAGACAGCGCCGGTTGAAATCCGTGAGAAACTCGCCTTTGCGCCGACCGATATGGAGCGGCCGTTGCGGCAGATGCTCGAACTGCCGACCGTCGCCGAAGGGCTGATCGTCTCGACCTGCAACCGGGTCGAGCTCTGCGCGGCCACCAAGGAGCCGGACGCCGTGATGGCGGAGCTGCATCGCTTCCTGGCCGATTACCACGAAGTCTCGGCGGAAGAGATCAGCGAGAACCTTTACGACTACCAGGGCGAGGACGCTATCCGTCATCTCTTCAGGGTCGCTTCGAGCCTCGATTCGATGGTTCTCGGCGAGCCGCAGATCCTCGGCCAGATCAAGACAGCCTACGGCTATGCCGCCGAGTTCAAAACCGCGGGCCTGATCCTGAACCGTTTCCTGCACAAAGCCTTCTCTGTCGCCAAGCGGGTGCGCACCGAAACCGCGATCGCCAGTAACGCTGTCTCGGTCTCCTTTGCCGCGGTGGAACTGGCGCGAAAAATCTTCGATCGCCTCGACAACAAGGGGGTCATGATCATCGGGGCCGGCGAAATGTGTGAACTGGCGGCCCGCCATTTCGTCGCCAATGGCGTGTCCAAGGTCCTGGTCACCAACCGAACCTTCGAGCGCGCCGAAAAGCTGGCGGCCGAGTTCGGCGGCAAAGCGATTCCCTTTGACAGCTTTATCGATCATCTCGCCGAGGTCGACATCGTCATGACCTCCACCGGCGCGCCGAACTTCATCCTCGGCCAGCGGCAGATGGAAGAAGTGCTCAAACGACGCAAGAACAGGCCGATGTTTCTGATCGACATCGCCGTTCCCCGCGATATCGACCCGAAGGTCAATAAACTTGACAACACCTATCTCTACGACGTCGACGACCTCCAGGGGGTGGTGCAGGCCAACCTCAAGGAACGGCAGAAAGAGGCAGGCAAGGCCGAGCTGATCGTCGAACAGGAGATTGGTCAGTTTCACCAGTGGCTGGCGAATCTCGAGGTCAAACCGACCATTATTGCTTTGCGTCAAAAGCTGGAAGAGATCCGCCGGCAGGAGCTGGACAAAACCTTCGGCAACCTGAAGGACCTCTCTGACAAGCAGCGCAAGAGCATCGAGGCGATGTCCGGAGCGATCATCAATAAAATCCTGCACCAGCCGACCGCTCTTCTCAAACGCACCCAGAATGAGACCAGCGGCGAAGATTACGTCGATGCGGTGCGCACCCTCTTCGATCTGCCGGCCCTGGTGAACGACGACAAAGAGATTAAACCTCTGGACGAAATGGATTGAGCCGGAGTGAAAATCGGAAGTTATCACGATCACTTGAGATAGACAGACCGTTGGCCATGCGGGTCTGCAGGCCATTCGTATTCTGAAGCCCTGTGGCTGATTAAATTTAGAGTTCAAGTTAAGGAGTCTTTGATGGCTAAACAGAAAATGCGCATCGGTACCCGCGCCAGCGCCCTGGCGCTCTGGCAGGCAGAGTGGGTGAAATCCGAGCTTGAGAAACGTTATCCGGGGATGGATGTGACCCTGACCAAGATCAAGACCCAGGGCGACAAGATCCTCGATGTGCCACTGGCCATGGTCGGCGGCAAGGGGCTCTTCGTCAAGGAGATTGAAGAGGCGATGCTGCGTGGCGAGATTGATATCGCCGTGCATTCCATGAAAGATGTGCCGACGATCTTCCCTGAAGGGCTGGCGTTGCGCTGCATCACCGAGCGTGAAGACTGTCGCGACATCGTTATCCTGCGCCCCGGCGTGACCAGCTGGAGAGATCTCCCCCAGCGGGCCCGCATCGGCACGAGCGCCCTGCGCCGCAAAGCGCAGCTGCTGCACATGCGCCCCGACCTGCAGATGGTCGATATCCGTGGCAATGTCCAGACCCGCATCCAGAAGCTGACCGACGAGAACCTCGACGCCATCATTCTGGCCGCGGCCGGCATGCATCGTCTCGGCTATACCAGGCAGATCGGCGAATACCTCTCGGTCGATGTCTCGATCCCGGCTATCGGCCAGGGCGCACTCGGTCTCGAGAGCCGCATCGATGATGACGAGACCAACGCGCTGATCGATTTCTTCAACCACCCGGAGACCGACTGGGCCGTGCGCGCCGAGCGCTCTTTCCTCAAGACCCTCGAGGGCGGTTGCCAGGTTCCGATCGCCTGTCACGGCACCGTTGCAGGCGAGGCCCTGACTCTGACCGGGTTCGTCTCCGACTGCGAAGGCGTGCGTTGCCTGAAAAAAACCATCACCGGTTCGGTCCACGATGCCGAGAAGATGGGTGTCTCGCTTGGCGAGGATCTGCTCATCCTGGGCGCCGGCAAGATTTTGAACGAGGTCTATCAGCACGAGACGTTCAATGTCGACAAAGAGGACGTCTGACCCGACCCCTCTGGCGGGGCGTCGGGTTCTGGTCACCCGCGCCGCCGAACAAGCCTTGCCTTTGGTTACGGCACTGGACGCTCTCGGTGTGGAACCGGTGCAGGTGCCGACCATTGAGATTGGTCCTCCTGCATCTTTTGCCGAACTCGACCAGGCCATTGCCGGGCTCGACCAGTTCGACTACCTGGTGCTGACCTCGGCCAACGCGGTCGACGCCTTTTTTGACCGGCTGGTTCAGCAGGGCTTGGGGCCCGTGGCCCTGAGTGGTCTGAAAACCGTGGCCGTCGGTCCCAAAAGTGCGGCAGCCCTCGTCGCCCGTGGTGTTGAGGTCGATCTTGTGCCCGATGATTACCGTGCCGAGGGAGTGGTCGCGCTGCTTAAGGAGAAAGTCTCAGGCAAACGCCTGCTCTACCCGAAAGCGGCGCTGGCCCGAGACCTGATCCCGGAGGAATTGACGGCTGCCGGCGCAGTCGTGACAGCACCGGTCGCCTATGCCAGCGCTCCTCCGGTTGACGCGGCCGAGAAGCTGCAGCAAGCTCTTGCCGACAGGCTCGACCTGTTGACCTTTACCGCGTCATCAACGGTGCAGAACTTTGTCGACCTGCTCGACGCTGCCAGCCTGGCCGCAGCCAGGCTGGTGCCGGTCGCATCGATCGGCCCCTTGACCAGCACAACCGCCAGGAAGCTCGGTTTTAACGTCGTCGTTGAGCCCGACACCTCAACGCTCGACGCGCTGGTCGAAGCGATCAGGCGCTATTTCGAGACGCACTAACTAACAAGATTCACCCTGCGCTGCGCGCTACGCGCCATGCGCTTCTGACAAACCGGAGGTTGTTATGTTTTTTCCCGAATTCCGAGCCCGCCGTCTGCGCCGCAATGAGACCATGCGCCGCATGGTGCGCGAGACGTTTCTGCGCACCGACGATCTGATCTACCCGATGTTCTCGGCTTTTGGCAAAGACATCAAAAAAGAGATCGTCTCCATGCCCGGCATTTACCAGCAATCGATCGAGCATATCGTCGCCGAGGCCAAAGAAGTCTATGAACTGGGTATTCCGGCGGTCATCCTGTTTGGCATCCCCGAGCAGAAGGATGCCCTCGGTCAGGACGCCTATTCGGATACCGGCATCATCCAGGAGACGGTGCGTGCCATCAAGGCGGCTGTACCGAAGCTGCTGGTGATAACCGATGTCTGCATGTGTGAGTACACCGACCATGGCCACTGCGGCGTCATCAAGGACGGTGATGTCGATAATGATGAGACTCTGAAACTGCTTGCCGCAGAGGCTCTCTCCCACGCCCGCGCCGGTGCTCGATATCGTCGCTCCCTCCGACATGATGGATGGCCGCATCGCAGCGATCCGGGAGCTCCTTGACGCCAACGGTTTCTCCGCATATCCCGGTGATGAGCTACGCGGTCAAGTACGCCAGCGCCTACTATGGCCCCTTCCGTGATGCGGCCGAATCGACCCCGCAGTTCGGCGATCGCCGCAGCTACCAGATGGATCCGGCCAACCGCATCGAGGCCTTCCGCGAGGCAGAGCTCGACATCCAGGAATGTGCCGATTTCCTCATGGTCAAGCCGGCGCTCGCCTATCTCGACATCCTGCGCGATCTCAAGGAGCGCTACAACCTGCCGCTGGTCGGCCTACAATGTCTCCGGCGAATACTCGATGATCAAGGCCGCTGCTGAAAAGGGCTGGATCGACGGTGAGCGGGTCATGATGGAGACCCTCGTCGGGATGAAACGTGCCGGTGCCGACCTGATCATCACTTACCACGCCAAGGAAGCAGCCAGGCTGTTGCGCTGAGGCGCACCAGCAGTAAAAAGTTAAATGTAAAAAGCAAAAAGTGAGCAGCCTTCTTACCCGACGGTTTTTCACTTTTCCTTTTCTGTTTCTTTTCACCTTTAACCTTTCACCTTTTACGGGCTTATGACTGAATACCTCTGTGACACTCTCGACAACGGACTGCGCGTCATCAGCGTGCTCATGCCGCATCATCACAGCGCCGAGGTGATGATCTACATCGGTGTCGGCAGTCGCTACGAAACGCCCCGCAAAGCCGGGGTATCGCATTTCCTCGAGCACATGCTCTTCAAAGGCACAGAGGATTTCCCCACCGGTCTCGCCCTGGAGCGCGCCTTCGAAGCGGTCGGCGGCTCGGCCAACGCGGCCACTGATTGCGAAACCACCTGCTTCCACTCCCGCGTCCACCCCGATCACATCGCCGCCGGAATCGGCCTCTTTGGCTCGATGATGCAGCGGCCGCTCTTCAAAGACATGGAGATGGAGCGCCGGGTGATCCTGGAAGAGGCCATGGGCGACCTCAACGAATCCGGCCGTCAGATCAATTCAGACAATCATCATGGCGTCCCTGCTTTACCCCAATCACCCGCTGGGCCAACCGACCGTGGGCAGCCGCCCGGCAATCGAGCGCCTCACCCTGAAGCAACTGCAACAGCATCATGCCGCTTACTACACGCCGCACAATGCGGTGCTGACGGTGGCCGGTCCGGTGGATCACCAGCAGGTCGTTGCGGCCGCGAAGAAACATTTCGGCCAATGGCAGGGCGATGCGTGTGCCGGCGCCGAAGCCGTGGACCGACTTCTCCGGCACAGACAGGCCGCTGCGCTGGGTGCGTGATGCCGGGTCCCAGGTCAGCCTGCAACTGGCTTTCCTGCATTCCGGGGCGTGACAGCGAACACGCGGTCAACCTGCGCGTGTTGCGCCGTCTGCTCGGTTGGGGAGGGATGAGCCGCCTGATGCTGCGTCTGCGTGAGGAACTGGGATTGACCTACGCCGTTGATGCCGCCCTTGCGCTCTACGCCGATGCTGGCACCCTGGCTGTCGACCTGGCGGTCTCCGCCGAGAACCTGGCCAGCGCCACGACAGCCATCCTCGAGATCTTCAGCGAGCTGCACAGGACTGAAGTCGAAGCTGATGAACTGAGCCACATCCTGAACTGCTATCGCTGCGACCTTGACTACTCCCGTGACCAGGTGGATGAAATGGCCTTGCGCTACACCTGGGGAGAACTCACCGGCAGCAGTCGCACCATCGCCGAAGATCTGGCCGGGATCGACACCGTCACTGCATCGGGTCTGCGGGCAACGGCGAGAGAATTGCTGACCCCCACCAACCTGCGCGGAGCCATTGTCGGCCCCTATCGCACCCGCGACCGCAAGGCCGTCGAGAAAATCATCGCCGAGTGGCAACTCGTCCCATCGATTCGCACAAGTGACCTCTCCCAATATCGGTGCAGCTTTGCGAGGTCTCTTCTGTCAGCATTTTTTAGCGTATGTTCATTTTGCCGTGAGCAGATGTTATAATGCTCAAGGGGAAAGGACTTCAGCGTCTCTCCCCTCCTTACATGAGTAGAACCGCAACGTGTAACCTCTCCAGACATGCAGGTGCTTATGCGCTCAGTTGGCAGTGACGATCTCCTTACTTTTTCATGGCTTCGATTCGCCTTCCCTCGGTGCGTGCTTCCGTTGCTCGCTGTTGTTTTCGCCGTGGCGCCGCTCCAGGCGGCAGACGCGGATCGAATCTCTTCCCTTCGCATGACTCTTACGGCCCTCAACAGCGCTCGCCAGACAGCGCTGCACGAACTCGAGCATTTATCCCTGCCAGTCGGCGAAGCGGCGGATTACAGGGATTTTGTCGTCTACCTCAATACGCGAATTTTTAACGACTGCAGAGAGCTGGCTAGAGCTGGGTGGCGAGGCCGCACTGGAAGGGATGCAGTGTCCAGCTGATGCGGCGCTGGTTGGAGCCCCTGCCGTACAAGTGCAGCCGACAGGCAATGTTTTTTATACGACGGGTTCAGTTTCGACTGAAGCCATGACTCGCGGCGAGAAGACAGCGGAGCTCTGAGGGCGATTTTCTCAGCTCGTTGGGTGATTTTGACGAGATGCTGCTCAAAGAAGAGGATAAGATCGCCAGCCGGGTTCCCAGCCAGAGAGAGTCCTCCTCCGGCCAGGGTGACTCTCTGGCAGGGGGGAGCCTGCCGGTGCGGCCGGAGAGCCTGGGGAGCTGGAGAGGCTGGAGCAGAGTCTGGGCAGGTGGCGATCAGGATGAACGTCAGGAGAGTCCGCTGAGCTTCTGCGACTGGTGAACAGGGCAGGGGCAAGCAGGAGACTCAGCCGGCTCACCGGGCAGCGTCGGGTCAGGCTCCGCTGAGTGGATCATTCCGTCTACGGCGCACCCGGAGGGAAACTGCCGCCCCCGGAAGATGACGATATCGTTGCCCGCCAGCTGCGTGAAGCGGCCGAGAAGGAACCTGATCCGGAGTTGAAGAAGAAGCTCTGGGAAGAATACTGGAAGTACAAGGGCGTGAACAAACAGGGAGAAAGACTGAAGTGAACGGTCGGTTCTTCTTGTTGCTGGCCGCTCTCTGGCTGATCTCGGGCTGCGCCACGATGCGGAGCGAGGTTGCGGATGGAGTGAGGCCTGTCAACGCAACCCATGAACTCGAAAGTTCCGAGTTGCTTGACGTCGCGATCGTCGTTTTCGACTCCGTGGAATTGACGGACAGGGAGATCAGGAATCTGGGCTTATCAAAGGAAATCCGCCAGGCCGAAGAGCGTTATATCCCCATTCACCTCAAGTACACCATGCAGCGAACCGGACAATGGGGGGCAGTGCGGGTGGTGCCTGCCGAGAGCGACGCCCAAGTCCAGGTCAAGGGCACGATCATCCATTCCGACGGTGAACAACTGGTTGTCGACATCGAGGCCTTTGATGCGCGCGGCGTCAAGTGGTTCGAAAAGTCCTACTCCGAGGAGCTCCAGACTGGTGGATTACCACGGCCTCTCCATCAGCGAGAAAGACCCCTTCCAGGACCTTTACAACACCATCGCCAATGACCTGCTGGAGCACCGCAGCCAGTTGTCAGCCGATGAAGTCGTGAAATTCAGCGGGTTGCCGAACTCCGGGTCGCGCAGGACATGGCTCCGGATGCTTTTGCCGGGCACCTGTCTCACGACCAAGAGGGCTTTTACTCGCTGGTCCGCTTGCCGGTTGACCATGATCCCATGCTCAAGCGGGTGCGTGCCGTGCAGGTCCGTGATGATATGTTGATCGACACGATCAACGGCTACTACGAGAGTTATTACAACGATCTCTGGCAGCCCTACGCCGACTGGCGGAAACTCTACAGAGAAGAGATGGCGGCGCTGAATGAAGTCAAGAAACAGGCCCTGACCCGCCAACTGTTCGGCCTTGCGGCGATTGTCGGCGGGGTTCTGCTCAGTACCCGCAACAATGAGTTCTCCTCGTCCAATTTGCCCGAGGTCATGGTCCTTGGCGGGGCCGCCGCGATCTATAGTGGTTTCCAGAAGCGGGAGGAGACCAAAATTCACAAGGATGTGATCGAAGAGCTGAGTATCTCCTTCACCTCTGAAGCGGAACCACTGGTCGTCGAAGTTGTCGGAGAAACGGTCAGGCTCACCGGGTCGGCCGAGGAGCAGTATCAGCAATGGCGCGAAATGCTGCGCGATATTTATGCCTCGGAGACTGGCTTGCCCCTCGAACCAGAGCCGGAAGCAGCCGCAGAAGATGCCGCAGAAGAGACAAGGCTGAGCGCTGACGCTGTGCAACCCGTTGAGCGCGACCCATGACAAAGGATCCGCGCCAGAAAAAAGAGCCTCATGAGCGGCCTGCGCCGTCTCTGATTCCCCCCGATGCCAGGCGGCTCGGCGAGGAAAAGCGTCCTCCACGCACAGCCCTACTGCTGATCCTGGTGTGCGGACTGCTCCTGGTGGCGGCGGCCCTGCTGGTCGTGTTTCTGCCTTTGCAGCAGGAAAGTCCGACCAGCGTCCAACCCGTTGAACCGCAACAGGCACCACGGCGCGCCGACACAATCAGCGCCGATTATCGCAGAAACATCACGGGAGCAGGTCACTCCGGGCGCTGACTGGTCACGGGAGCTGGACCGGTTGATGACAGTGTGGTTGCAAAAACAGGCGGAGGCCGAGGCCGTGAATATCGGGGCCTGGGGTGGTGACACCTATGACCGTGCGGTCGCCTTGGCCAGAGAGTGTGATCGCCTGTTCGAGTCGCAGGATTACCCTTCGGCCAAGCAGGCCTGTGAAGGAGCCATCGAAACCCTGGATGAGCTGATGGCTTCGCAAGAGTTGCTGCTCGAAGAAGCCGTCGCTGCCGGTTTGCTGGCGCTGCAGCAGGGTGACCCCGAGGCTTCGGCCAGCTATTTCGAGAAGGCTCTTGCCCTGGACCCCGGAGACCGAAGAGCCCAGGCCGGCGCCCATCGGGCCGGGCAGCTGCCTGCTGTTCTGGACGCTCTCCAGGCCGGGCAGGCTCTTGAGGACACCGATCAGCTTGATGATGCACTGCGCGCCTATACCGAGGCCCTGACCCTCGACCGGGGATTTTGCCCGGGCGCAAGAGGCCCAGGCCCGGGTTCGCACGATCATCGCCGGGCAGGCCTTCCAGCAGGCGATGGGCCGTGCGCCTGGAGGCGATGGCTGATGGCCAACTCGCGCAGGCCCAATCGGCCTTGCAGCAGGCGGAAAAGATTCGGCCGGGAGACCGTGCCGTTTTGGATCTGAAACAGCAACTCGCGGACGCCCAACGGACGGCCAGGTTAAACGCCCTGCGTCGGGACGCGGAGAAACTCGAACAGGCAGAGCGCTGGCCGGAGGCGTTGTCTGTTTGTCAGGAGGCCCTCAAGCTTGATCCGCAAGCGGCCTTTGCCTCCAGCTGTCAAACAAGGGCCAGTCTGCGCGTCGATCTGGACAAGCAACTCAAAGCTGTCTTCACCAGGCCGGAGCGCTTGTTTGAGAATGGTCCCCTGCAGGAGGCGCGTCAGGTGCGCGCTTATGCTGTCGGGATGACGCCGCGCGGACCGCTCCTTGCCGCCCAGCTTGACCAGCTGGATGCGTTGATCGCACAGGCTGAAGCCGAGGTTGACGTGGTGCTTCTCTCCGACGGCCTGACCCAGGTGGTGGTTTACCATGTTGGCCGTCTGGGAGTTTTCCAGGAAAAAACCTTGCTCCTGCGCACCGGTGACTATACCGCGACCGGGAGTCGTGACGGTTTCAGGGATGTCAGGCACACCCTCAGGGTAAGGCCCGGGGCAGGTAAAATGGTATTCACCATCCGCTGCGAGGAACCGATTTGAACCGTTTGATCGAGATCTATGCTCGTGGTGAAGTGCGCACGCTTGATGACTCCGGTTTGCCACTGCACATTGTCATGGATGACAGCTCGAACGTCTGTCTGTGCAATCATCTTGATGGCAAGCCCGGTGTCGTCGCTTACCTGGCGGAATCCCGTGACCACCTCTTTCTGCAGCCGGCGGAGAGCACCCCGGTCACGCTTCTCTACCATAACGATGAGGCGTTGACCGCTTCGGTCTGGCTGAAGTCGGGAGATCAGACCCGCATTGGCGATTCCGTGCTGCGCTGGCATCTCTCCGGGCAGCGCCTCGAAGTTCATATCTCCCATGCCACAGCAGACCTGTTACAGCCTCCCGCTGAACCACCCGGGCCCGTGGCAGCCACACCTGCCGGGGAGAGTGACTCTGACCAGGTCCTGCTGGCCGCGCCTGTCTCCCGTCCTGCTGGTAGCGGCTATCGAAACGCCGCGATCATCCTGTTTGTGCTGCTCCTGCTGGGCGCCGCCTTCGTGTTGTTGGCCAACCCCCTCGCGGTCACAGTGACGCCTCTTCCTGACAAGCTCTCCCGTCTCCGGCTTTCCACCTCCGGTCAAGTTTGGCGCCAGCTACCTGGGACTCTCCGGCGACTATACCCTGCGTGCCGAAAAGACAGGCTATCAGCCTCTCGAAGAGCAGGTCCGGATCTCAGGCAGAACAGTCAATACAGCTTTACCATGCAGAAGTTGCCGGGCTTGATCATTTTTCCAGTTCACCCGCCGGTGTGACCGTTGTCGTTGACGGCGCATCCGTCGGCGTGACCCCCCTGCGTGAGGTCAAAGTCCCTGCCGGTGAGCGCTCGGTCCGTTTCGAACACGCGCGCTATCTGCCCCTTGAGATGACGTTCGAGGTTGAGGGCTTCGGTCGAAAAGCAGAATTTGCAGGCAGAGCTTGAACCGGCCTGGGCGGTGGTCACACTGCAGACGGAGCCGGCAGGGGCGTCGCTCTTTGTCGATGGCGAGGAGCAGGGGCAGACGCCCTGGTCCTGGTAGACCGATTGCCGGTGAGCGCAAACTGCTCTTCGGCAAGGATAATTTCGCCCCTCTTGAAATCGGGCTTCTTGTCGAAGCCGGGCAGGACCTGTCGCCAAGTGCGTTTCATCTCGAACCATCACCGGCAAAACTGGCTCTCTCCTCTGAGCCGTCTGGAGCCTCTGCGACACTCGATGGCCGCTATCAGGGGTTGACGCCCCTGGCGATCAGCCTGTCGTCCGGGAAACAACACGAGCTCCGGTTGACCCTGGCTGGTCATCGTCCCGAGAGCCGTCAACTGACGCTCGGCCCTGCCGAGAGTCGCGACCTCGACGTCAGGCTCGAGCCACAGTTCGGCACGCTCTTTATCGCTGTGACTCCGGCGTCAGCGACGCTCTCTATCGATGGCAAACAACAAAACCAGGCCAGCGGACGGTTCCAGCTGCCCACCAGGGCAACTGGATTGAAGCGCGGGCCAGTGGTTGGCCAGTGTCTCGAGAGAAGTCACCGAGGTCCGGTTACAGTCAACGGATCGAGATCGACCTGCCGCGCGAAAAAGCAGTGTCTCAAGCCGTGACGCCGACCTCAATACCTGAAGCTGTTTTGACGACCGCCCAGGGTCAGAAGCTGGTTCTGATTGCGCCAAAGTCTTTTCGCATGGGCGCATCCAGAACGGAGGCCGGCCGACGTGCCAACGAAAGCGAACATGAGGTGCTCATGAAGCGCAGCTACTATCTTGCCACTCGGGAGGTCACCAACGCGGCCTATAAGCTCTTTCAGGCTCAACACTCTTCCGGGATGGCAGGCAACCGCTCTCTCGATGTCGACTCTCACCCGGTCGCCAATGTCACCTGGGATGATGCCGCTCGTTTCCTCAACTGGCTCAGCAAGCAGGACGGCCTGCCGCCGTTCTATCGAGAAGAGAACGGCCGCATGACTGTCGTTGACACGAATGGCACCGGCTATCGCCTGCCCACCGAAGCGGAGTGGGAGTTTGCCGCCCGCATGGCCGGCCAGAAGGAACGGCTCCGCTACCCCTGGCCGGGGAAATACCCGCCTACGGGAGTGGTGGGCAACTTCGCCGACGAATCTGCCCGTCACCTCGTCTCCGTTGTGGTTGAGGGCTACAATGACGGCTTCGCGGCCACAGCTCCTGTG